>PAPD01000041.1 GCA_002708765.1 Gammaproteobacteria bacterium
TACTATCGCAGCATTGATTCCGATGGTGATCTTCGGTTTATCTGACTTAGTGTCCGCTTAGTAAAGCAAACTTAGGCTAACGCAGCACCTACTGTTTCAGTCATAAGTGCAGCAACAACATAGGGATCTGCGTTGGCATTAGGCCGACGATCCTCAATGTATCCTTTCTGGTCTTGTGCAACTTGCCAAGGTACACGGATAGAAGCTCCACGATCTGAGACACCGTAACTGAACTGGTCATAGCGTTGGGTTTCGTGTTCTCCGGTTAATCTCTGGTCGTTCTCGGCTCCATATACACTTATATGCCGGTCGATATTTTTTCCGAATTCGTCACATATTCTGGTAAAGATATCTTCTTTTCCTGACTCTCTCATTTGTCCGTTGGAGAAATTGGCGTGCATCCCAGATCCGTTCCAGTCCAGTTTCCCGAAGGGTTTCGGGTGCCAGTTAATGGAGTAGCCGTATTTCTCTCCGGTTCTTTCAAGGATATACCTAGCAATCCAGGTCTCGTCACCAGCCTGTTTCGCTCCTTTAGCAAAAACCTGAAATTCCCATTGACCTGCCGCTACCTCGGCATTGATGCCTTCGAGATTTATCCCTGCCTCTAGACACAGATCCATATGTTCTTCAACACAGTTTCTGCCAAACGCGTTTGCCGCACCTACCGAGCAGTAGTAAGGTCCTTGTGGCCCTGGAAAACCTCCTGGTGGAAACCCCGGAGGAAGATTGGTATCTATATCCCAAAGGAAATACTCCTGTTCGAACCCAAACCAGAAATCGTCGTCGTCGTCGTCAATGGTGGCCCTGCCATTAGATTCGTGAGGAGTGCCATCGGCGTTGAGTACTTCAGTCATTACCAGGAAAGCATTTCTTCTATCAGGATCTGGGTACAAGGCCACGGGCTTCAGTAAGCAGTCGGAAGCGCTGCCATCTGCCTGCTCAGTAGAACTTCCATCAAAAGACCACATCGGGCAATCTTCCAGAGTGCCACCGAAGTTGTCTCTAACCTGAGTTTTGCTTCGTAGGCTTTGGGTTGGCGCATAGCCGTCAAGCCAGATGTATTCGAGTTTTGCTTTCATGATCTATTCTGCTCCTTGATTCGGAATAACTTCTTATTTATAAAAATTTCTTTTAGCGAAAATAGAGGTAGTCTGCCTCGTTGACTTTTTCACCAGTGCTGTCGTATGAGCAGCAATTTGTATGCCATTAATTAGAACTGATAAACCATTGTTTTTATATCTGTTTGTTTCGAAAGCCTCTAATTTTTATGAACCAAAATGGTGCGATATGAACATAGCCAATAAAATTTGCACCATAAAGGCGCAGGATAGCCAATTTACTGGAAAGGCAAATCAGTATAACTTGTCCACTCGTAAAACTTGTTGATCCTATAACAGAGAATAATCGTGACAGAAAATTATCCGGTCAAGAATGTTCATTACAAGGGCTTTGCAACCGATTCTATTCGATGGGAAAGTTTCATTCCCCGCGATGATGATATATTTATCTGTACTCCTTACAAATGTGGAACGACATGGAGTCAGGCGATCTGCGCATCTCTTATATTCCGTGACCCTGACCACGGAAAAAAGCCTGCAATGATATCTCCATGGGTAGATTCTCATCTGAAGTCGATCGAGGCCATGAATCAAATGCTCGACAATCAGACCCACCGCCGTTTTTTTAAAACCCATACTCCGCTTGACGGAATCGATTATTATCCCTCTTGCACCTATATAGCGGTTTATAGAGATCCTAGAGACACCTATTTCTCATTACGCAATCATATCGAAAATATGAATATGGATGTCCCTACTACATGGATGAGTGAAGATGTCGGGGAGAGCTTCAGAAAGTGGGCCGCGGAGCCAAATGTGGTGGGTGCTGCTGAATTGTTTACGCTAGCGGAGCTTGTGCATCATTATCGAAGCTTCCGGAAATTTTCCGATCTCGCTAACGTTCATTTTTTTCATTACAGCGAACTAAAAGTAGACTTGAACGGTCAGATGCAAAGGCTGGCTCAAATTCTGGATGTTAGTATCGAGTCCGAATTAATGTCTTCTTTGGTCGAAGCAGCCGAATTTGAATCTATGAAAAAGAAAGCTGAACAGTATGTGCCCGCTTCGGGTATGGAGATCTGGAAAGACGAAGGCAGGTTTTTCCATAAAGGTACCAGCGGGCAGTGGTTGGAGTTATCGGAAGAGGATCTGGAATTCTATTATCGCTGTATGGGTGAGTTAGTTGTGTCGGAAGATCTAGCCTGGTTGCAGGGTGGAACTGGCTTGGACAAATAGTAAAAAGAGTGTTTATTTCCTCCATAAAAAAAAATGCATAATTGTCTTCTACGAAGGATTGTGAGATCGTTAGTCTTCGTGAGTGCGGCTTCAGAAGAAACCGTCGATTTGCGGTGTTGTCCTGAGCAATACCGAAAAAACGAAAAGTCCACAAATTAATTTCACGGAAAACATGATGTATAGAATAAGGTTACTCGTAACAAATGTATTGCTCGTAGCCGGACTGGTAGCGGGTTCGTCTTCATTTGCAGCCGACACTTATCTGACGGATGGTAAGGGGCCCTCCGGTAGCGATGTCAAGGTTTATATCTCCAAAGTTCCGCCACTGAAATATCCTAGGAAAGCGCTTCGCTTAGGTGTGGAAGGATATGTCAGGCTGGGATTTGATGTAAGTGAAAAAGGCGATCTGATAGATCTTCGGGTGATCGACGCAAAGCCCAGAGCTCTGTTTGATAAGGCAGCGATGCAGTTTATAACTGGAATGAAGTTTTTGGTTCCGAAAGAGGATGGTCAATCAGTTCGGGCAAAAGATGCCGAATTTACCGTCAAGTTTCAACTGAACTGATAGCAGGATAGATTAGATGACGATTAAGACAACAATAGTTCTCATCATACTAGGTGGTTTCTGCATTTTGTTTGGAGCAAATTTCTATTCTACGAATTTGCTTAATACTGCTAACCAGGAATATAGCTCAGATAATAGCCTCCAGACGTATACGTCTGCCTGGTTCAGTAACATGGATATTCAGTTTGAAAATAAGCTGTTGATTTATGATCCCCTTGAGGGAACGGCCGCCAAAGCAGACCTTTGGGATTCAGACCTTGACGGGTTTGAGGGTACCGATGGACCCAACCCTCTTTTTAAAGCTCTGGTGGAAAAAGACGCAGAGTCGGCTGAATCGTTTTTCGGTAGTGTTTTTTCTGATCCGATATTCGAGGAGCAGTTAACTTTTGCGGTTGCATATGACCAGCGAGGCCTTCAGCTATATTGTGAATCAAGCCTTTATGTTGTTGGTGTGGATCCTTGTTCCCAGTCTGCGCAGCCCGATTATTTTCTGAATTTCGGTTCTTTTGTGGAGTCTCTAGTGGACGGCTCCGTCCGCAGCGTGATAAAGATTAAGGATTTGTCAAATCAGAAGCCAGTATCAATTAACGATACCCTCGCGTTTTCATTAAAAGATGAAAACGACAAGACGTTAGGAATAATTGTTCTCGGGCGAAACGTAATAGATAGCCTCGAGCAATTTTCAGAGAATTTTGAAATCGAAACTGCGATAGCGCTTGGAGATAGTGCGTTGACAGTTTATGACTACTATGAAGAAGAAAAGCCGGATATTTTGCGACAGCTGGTCCGGACCGGGCTCGACCACGGGACAGAAAATGAGCTTTATCAGTATAGCTTTATTGATGATGTTTCTTCTCATCAGATTACTTCGATTCCTTTTAGCAAAAGCATCAGAGCAAGCGATCTCCGAATTCTTATATTTGCGGATCAGGAAGAACTAATTACTACTTTAAGTCAGACCGAGGATACAACCATAATATTTTTCGTATTCCTTACCTTGCTGATTACTTTTTTCGTCTTCATGGTGACATCCGCTTCATTCAATAGAATAACTGGTGCTATTCAGGTTCTCGAGAAGATGGCGGATGGTGATCTTACAGTTACGACTAAGAGGACCCGGTCTTTGTTTAGCTCAAACAGGGATGAAGTCGGACGTCTGCAGAAATCCATAGAGAGTTATAGGCAGCACCGTATTGATGCTGAGGAAGATAGGATAAAACGCGCCAAGCGTCGTGATGAAAGAGACGAGATAATGTTTGAAAAAATGGCTCTTCTGTCGGATCAGCTTGAAGGGCAGTCTAAAGACATGTTGTTGAGCGAAATTTCTGATATGAAAGAGGCTCTTTCGACTGGAGACGATGAAACAAAAGAGACGGCTTCTATAGAGTTGATGTCCAGAGCTTTTTCTAAGATGTCAGACGAAGTTAATGCTCTTATTGCTGCCAGAACGCATGATTTGGTTGAAGCGAGGGACGAGATAAGCAGTTCGATCCGTTACGCGGCAAGGCTTCAGAATGCTCTGTTACCCAAATCGTTTCCCGGAGATTTTACGATTAATGTCGAGTGGAGGCCCCGAGATATGGTCGGTGGGGATATCTACTTTATCAAGGATCTTCCTGACAAGGTATATATTGCGGTAGTGGATTGTACTGGCCACGGTGTGCCTGGAGCTTTCCTATCTATTATAGCCAGAAGCCAGCTTGAAAAAGCGATTTTGGAGGATCAGTATCAGAGCGCTGGACAGTATCTGTCGTTGGTTAATGATCTCCTGAGAGAGACTTTGTCGCGAGCGGACCAGAGTAATATGGGTGAGGAAGGCTTCGATGGAGGTGTCTGTATCTACTTCAGGAAAGAAAAGCGTCTCGAATTTGCTGGAGCAAAAGCTTCGATCTTTAATGTTGATTCAGGGCATGCTGACGAAGTTGTCGGCGACAGAAAGTCGGTTGGTTCGACTAGAATGGCCAACGACTTCGAATTTACTACCCACGTCATAAGCGGTCATGAAGGCTCATTTGTTATGTTGACGGACGGTATTACAGACGTTATGAGCCCTGAAGAAAGGCCAATTGCCTTTGGTCGTAGGCGCGTGCTGAAAATCCTTAGGGAATCTGTAAACAAGACTCCTGGTAATATAGTTAGTAATATTATGACTAGCGTAGATCTTTATCGTGGTGGTGAGCCTTTGAGAGATGATCTTACCCTGCTAGCGTTTTCTCTGAAGGATGAAAATGATGATATCGATGAGGCTGGAGCAGTGGGAGAGGAATCATGAAATTCGAAAAAACACAACGGACTCCGCTAGTTGAGCTATCTCCAGAGTCGTGTTTGATTAAGGGCGAGTGTTATCCGGAGAATATTGCCGAGTGGTCGGGACCCGTTCTAGAGTCTTTAAAACAGACGATGGTGGAAGCTGATTCTGAATTTAAAGTAGACATTGAATTGTATTATTTTAATAGTTCGTCTGCGAAGTTTCTGTTTGATTTTTTTGAGTTTCTTGAAGGAAGTTCGGAGGAAGGGAAGAAGATTAGAATCAACTGGAGATATCGGGCAGAAGACGACACCATGCAGGAAGCCGGAGAGGATTTTCAAGAGGACATAACGGCATGTGAGTTTAATCTTGTCATTGTGGAGTATCCTAGCGAAGAGCAGGGTTGATTTCGGAAAAGCCAGACAACCCGATGATACTAAAATGAAGTTGTTAGAGTTGAGGTCCAGATGGAAAGACGTAAAGATACATTAGGATTGCATACCTTCATGCAGGACAGAAAAACGCTGTTTTGCTATTCGGGTCCACTGACCGAAGATCTTTTGACGACTATATCTAATCCCGTAAGGCATCAGCTTACGGATGGGGAGACTCAGGAAACAGTTTCGAAGCGAGTCTTCGGTGTTTTCATAGAACAAGCGCAGAATATAATCAGGTACTCTACCCAAAAGACCAAATCTACAGGCGACAGCATCGGCACTATAGCGATTAGTGTGGCTGAAGACGGGTTTCTTATTGAAGCGGTGAATTTAATTGACGAGACCAAAAAAGATGTTCTCGAGGCAACCCTTGTGGAGCTCAGCGTTGCAGATCAGAAAGCCCTGCGTCAGATGTACAAGCAAAGACTTAGGGACGGCCCCCCTAATGATTCAGAAGGAGCTGGGCTAGGGTTCATAGAAATGGCCAGGAGAGTTAAACGCTTCGAGTTTAATTTTGTAGAAGGACAAGAAGGTGCACTATTTGTTTATCGTGGTTGGGTTAGTTAGTCCTCTTTCTTTTCTTTTTCGGCAAAGCCGGAGTCATAAAAGAAATCGAGAGATTTCTGTCTTCTGAACTGTTCTATAGCGGTGATCGTGTCCTCGAGACTCGTCCTGGCATTGTCCAGTTCCTGGTCTGAAAGCCTGTTTAATATCAATGAGAGGCTTCTTTCGCCTAATTCGAGTGTAACAGCAGAAGAGCTTACGGACTTGAGAACCTTGAATGGTTTGAAGTTCCCTAGACCTTTTAGATAAATGGGGTCTAGCTCCGCCGCCTCTATTGATTCTTTTACCAGGTTATAGGTGTCCTCCGAAATATATATAGACCCGTTTTCGGCTGCCTCTTCTAGTCTCGATGCCTTGTTGACTGCTGAACCAATCGCTGTGTAGTCGAGTCTTGATTCACAGCCAAAATTTCCTACCGTAGCAAAACCCGTGTCAATTCCTATCCTCATTTGGAGTTGTTCTTTTAGTCCATAACGAACCCATTGGTCCGAAAGATTGTCCAATTCTTTTAACATTTCCAGGGCCATATTGACGCACTTGAGTGCGTCTTCCCGAACACCTTCTGTTTCAGGATCTCCGAAGAAGAGCATGATTCCGTCTCCAATGTACTTATCTATTGTTGCACCGTAATCAAGTGCTATCTTTGTCATGGTTTCAAGATAAAGGTTAAGCAGGTCAGTCACGTCCTCTGATTCCATGCTTTCCACGAAATTCGTGAAACCACACAAGTCAGAAAAAAAGACGGTGAGTTTTTTTCTTCGGCTTACCCTACTTCCTTGCCTCGAGCCAGTAAATATTGACTGGTATAGTTGTGGAGAAAGAAACTTTGATAACTGTGAGGACATTCCCTCTAATTGCTGATTGGTTTCCTGAGCCTCTTGCTTTAATTCGTTGAGGCGCTGCTCGTTTTTGTCGCTGAGTTTTATAATTCGTTTTGTTGTGCGTAGCAACTTGCTGTAGTTTTCTACAAGTGCTTTGTATTCATCTTTTCCTGCGTCTCCAGCTTCACTCTTTTTTTTTGCGGCGTTTAACACAGCGGTTTCTTGACTAAAGATATTTGTGTCCATAAATAAAGGCTCTTTTTTTACTAGGTCTGGTTTTTTGCAAACCGGACAACAATTAGCAACTTACAATGATCTACACCGTCCCACGAAATGTTTTAAAAATACACGGTCCGAGCAAGAATTGCACCTCAAACATGGCTACCTTTTTCTGCCATGTCTGGTAGATTGTAAGACCGCAACTTACTTTTCAGTTTTATAAGGCCAATAATATGTATGAACAAATACTCTATGAAATTAAAGACCCTGTAGCGGTTATTACTTTAAATCGCCCTCATGCACTTAATGCATTAACGGGACGCATGCAGAAAGAAGTTAAGCACGCGTTGGCGTCCGCCGAAAGTGATCCCGCGGTGGTCGGTATCGTGTTAACAGGGGCCGGTCGCGGTTTTTGTGCTGGAGCCGACATCGGTGGATTGCAATCTGCAGCTGATGGCGAGAAACGGGTGGTTGAAGATCTCTCGAGCCTGGATGCATCGCCAGGAGATGCGGAAATGGGAAAAAATTTCACTGTTACATATGGTTACTTTCTTTCGATCAGGAAGCCAATTATTGCTGCAATCAATGGACCTTGTGCTGGTCTCGGTTTTTGTTATGCCTTGCTGTGTGACATGCGTTTTGCGGAAGTGCAGGCTAAATTTACCACCGCGTTTGGTCAGCGTGGTCTGATAGCCGAGCATGCTTCGAGCTGGTTGCTACCTAGATTGATTGGTGCAGGGAGAGCGCTTGATCTGCTATGGAGTGGCAGGAAATTTACGGGAGATGAAGCCAAAGAGCTAGGTGTTGTCGAGCGTGTTTTTCAAGAAGGAGAGTCGGTTGATGCTGCTATTCAGTATGTCCAGGAGCTCGCGAAGAGTGTCTCGCCTACGTCGTTAAGGGTAATGAAAGCTCAGGTTTACAGGCATCTGAATATGGAGCTCGGTGAAGCGATGAAGGAATCAAACCAGTGGATGGACGAGTCTCTGAAAAGAGAAGATTTCAAGGAAGGTGTTAGCTCTTTTATAGAGCGCCGTGCTCCCAAATTCAGGCGGATTGAGGGATAGCCATTAGAGCCTCTTTCTAAAAAAAGACCGGTGAAAATTATGGAAATTCAGTTAAGACAAATTTGTATGGTTGCAGAAAAACTGGAACCGGTGATCGAAGATCTTACGGAAATACTGGGGATAAATAGTTGTTATATCGATTCAGGGGTAGGCAAGTTTGGATTGGAGAACAACCTAATGGCTGTTGGCCCAAACTTCCTAGAAGTCGTTGCCCCGGTCGAGGAAGAAACCACCGCAGGTCGCTACCTTCAGCGACGTGGTGGCGATGGTGGATACATGGTTATTACGCAGGCTGATTCATATAATTCCTTTGATCGGGTAAGGCAAAATGCACTTGATGATGGTGTCAGAATTGCTTGGGAAACTAATATCGGTTATTGGAGGAATTGTCAGTTGCACCCTAGAGATATGGAGGCTGCTTTTCTGGAAATAGAAGCGGACGACTTCAATGAATTTGAGGGGTACTGGCACCCTGCTGGCGGTAATGGATGGCAGGATAAAGTCAGGCAGGATATAACTATTGATTTTCTAGTGGTTGAACTTCAGAGCCAATCTCCCGACAACCTCGCTGGACGCTGGTCTCGGGTAATGGGGAAAGAGATTTCTCTGATAGAGGGAGCTACAACTTTGCAGCTTAATAATGCAGCCCTTCGATTCGTTGAATTAAAGGACGATCGAGGCCCTGGGATAAGCTGCATCGATGTTCTTGTCCACAACCGCAGAGAAATTATAGATAGAGGTCGCTCAAGAGGCTGTTATGTCGACGAGGAATCCGTCAAGATATGTGGCGTGCTTTGGAGGCTCCATGAAAGATAAGGCATAATCTGATTCTCGTATTGCGTCTCAAGAATATGTTGAGTATTTTTCATATCGAGAATAAGAGGGAGATAGCCTCCCTTCCTACTAAACCTATCAGACAAACAGATGAAAGAATAAACGAGCTAGCTCTAGCTGCTACGTTGTTTACAGAGATGTGTATTATCGAGTGCACGAGTCTGAGTAATACGTAACCCCACGCAAGCTGAATATGGAGATCATCTGCACTTTCTGCAATGTAAATATATAAGCAGATGGCATAAAAAAGGGTAGGTTGCTCGAAGATATGATTATAATTGTCAGTGATATATCTGAAGTTTGTGTTGGCGTAATGAGCTCTAAGTTCGTCTGAGTGTTTTGCTCCCTGGAGGTTCGGGAAGTTCTTTATGATTGCTGGAAGCCTTGAGCTTAACAATACCAGAATCATGGTTGCAGATAAGGCCATCATTGCAAGCATTGGATGAAGAATCTCCACGAAAAAGCGCTCCTGTTTTGGTTTTTAGTAACAGTAGCCTATCCTTTTTTGAAAAAGATTTGGAGCTTTATATCTAATGGGGTTGAGGAACTCGGGATCTTTTTATTGAGGAGGGAAGGACAGCAGTCCGCAGAATCGAAATTAGCCCGTCAATCTTAAACGGGCTGTCCATCCGCCTGCCGAGAATAACTTATGGATAAACTTATACTTCGTTGCTTTTAGTTTACTCGGCGCATTACCGCCTGATTTGTATCCGTAGTCTTGTCAGGGTTTGAGACCGTGTAAGTATATGTGAACGTCTCAGTTCCTGTTTCCATGTCTCCGAAGTTCCAGGTGTTCACGAATTGATCTTCAAATGCAACCAGCCCGCTTTTTTCAAGGTTCGTCGTAAAAGATATGGATGATTTTGTTTTTCCGGAAACGCTCATTCTGGGTTGATTTCCTAGGCCGCAATAATGGGTTGCGAAAAGTTTCCCTTTATCGTCGACGAAGGTAGTCATCATTTCTACGCCGTCTTCGTTGCTATGCTCGACAATGGCGCTTCCATTGGAAATCAGTTTGTATTCTAGAGTGATAGGGATGTCGTTCTCAGCCGATCTGATAAGGGTGCCTTCCCACTTTCCCAGTATTTTCTGCATTTGTAAAAACTCGTTGCTGGGTTGTTCCCCGTAGCTCAGATTTGATAGGACAAGAAATAAAGTTAACGCGATGAAGTTTTTCATGTTTTCGTCTCCACTAAAATGATTGCTGTCTCATACACCATTGCTAGTATAATTTACCTCGGAGTGTTATGCAGGTTAAATTGATCCGCGGGTTTAAAAATTACACGCATTCCGAGATTTAATTATGAACTCAAGAAAATTTGATATTTATCAGGTCGATGCTTTTACGGACCAAGTTTTTCGGGGAAATCCGGCGGCAGTTTGTCCGGTTAATGGGTGGTTGCCTGAGCTGACGATGTTGTCTATCGCTGAGGAGAATAATCTTTCCGAAACGGCGTTTGTTAATCTCGATTCTGATCCATACGGGATTCGATGGTTTACACCCCGATCAGAGGTAGACCTATGTGGCCACGCCACGCTGGCTTCCGCAAAGGTGCTGTTCGATCATTATCTTTCCGAAAATGAGACTGAAATAGTTTTCAATTCAAATAGGGGGCGACTGGCAGCAATAAAAAGAGGTGATCTCATTGCTCTGAATTTCCCTTCCGATCGCGCCCTAGAAATTGACTCCGATAAAAAAGTTGCCCGTGCGCTGGGTGTTCCCCCGAGTTTTTTGTACACAGGCAAAGATGATTTGCTTGCCGTCTTTAATTCAGAAAAAGAAATAAGATCTTTAGTGCCAGACCGCACTGAAATTTCGTTGCTCGATTGCAGAGGGATTATCGCGACGGCTCCGGGTACCGAAGATGACTTTGTTTCCAGATGTTTCTACCCCGGTTTAGGTGTTATTGAAGATCCGGTAACCGGGTCGGCGCATACCTTACTGGCGCCCTATTGGGGTGAAATCCTTGATAAGAAAATCATGAAAGCTCGTCAGATTTCTGAGAGAGAGGGTCGTCTCTTGTGCGAACTCGAGAAAGATAGAGTTCTTATCTCGGGAAGAGCGGTAACCTATATGGTCGGAAAAATAACGATTTAGCTGAGACTGTAGGTTTGGTTTAATCAGAATTCGAAGGAAAACACCGTCTTTTTCCTGTAGATCTGTCCTGGCTCCAGAATGCTGAAAGGGAAATCGGGTTGGTTTGGAGAATCAGGAAAGGCCTGAGTTTCCAGACATAAACCTGACCACTCTCCAAAAGGTTCCTTCAGGTACTGTCCTGTATACAACTGGAGTCCAGGTTGATTTGTAAAGATTCTCATAGTCAGGTCCTTTTTAGAAGAAGTTAGCTCGGCGGCTTCTCTAAGATTATCGGATCCGTTTCGAAGAACAAAATTGTGATCAAAACCTGAACTTCCTGAAGAAGTCTTGAGCTCCGAAATCTGATTTCTAAGTAAGTCGGGTTCTCTTAAATCAAAGGGAGAGTTCTCGACGCTTCTGATTTCTCCCGTTGGGAGAAGTGACGCATCCTGTATGGTGTACTCATCTGCGTTCAAGCACAGATAATGGTTTCTTATATCTTTAGCATCTCCATCGAGATTGAAATAGGAATGGTTGGCAAGATTAACTATTGTTGGCATATCCGTTTTTGCAAAAAAATCTATCACAAGCTTCATTGAATCAAATACCTCGTACCGAACTTTTACCTTGAGGTTCCCCGGAAATCCCTGTTCGCCATGCTTAGAAGAGAGCCTGAACTCTGCTCTTTGCAAGGACATCTGCGGATCGAGTTTCCATTTTCTTCGGCTAAAACCTATGGGACCGCCGTGGAGAGTGTGAGGTCCTGATCCTGATAGTGTTTCAAGGTTCACCAACTTACCAGCAAGATTGAATCGACCGTGCCCGATTCTGCCGGCATACCGCCCGCAGGTGGAGCCTAGGAAGTAATTGTCTTTTTGGTACATTTTGGGTTCGGGATAGCTCAGAACGACATTGCGTGTGCCGCTTTTCATCGGAAGTTTGATTGACGTGATCGTTGCCCCCAGATTGATTAATTCTACCTGCAGACCACTGGACGTTGTAATTTCAGATTGATGTATTTCTGCTTTGGCAACCATTATAGATGTGTCTCCCCATCGAACAGGTGACGAATAGTTTGTAAGTATTATTTTTGTTTTAGCAGTGCTTCGAACGCCAATGCTATTGCCGCAATCTTTGCGTCATCCATTCGTCGTCCTATGAATGACAGACCTATAGGCAATTCATCTGCGGTTCCGAGCGGAACAGTTATATGGGGATGTCCTCCTATCGCCGGGTATTGCGACAGCGATGGCCCGCTAAAAGTGTCCCCTTTATTCTGGTCTATGATCCAGGCCGGGCCATTACTAATTCCAACAATCAGATCGAGCCTGTTTTCATCGAATAGGTGGTCAAGCCCATCAGCTCGCGCTACCCGCTTTATCGATTCAAGCTTACTGCGATATTGCTCCGGAGTTAGGTTCTGAGTCAGTGCCGCCTCAAAGATGGTTTGGCCGAAGAATGATAGCTCCACCGGATCCTCTCTATTTAACTCGACTATCTTTTTTAACGTTAAATGGTTGAGGTCATTAGGAAGGTTCCCAAGGTAATGATCGATCTCCAGCCTGAATTCATGCATCAGAACCGAGAATTCTTCCTTCTGGATATTCTCCGGTTTATCAAGCGATAGATTTCCGATTACTTCGGCACCGATTTTTCTGAAATCCGAAAGGGCAGACGACAGGAGTATGTCTAGTTGCTTGTGTTGCAGCAGCGGATTCGCGATGGCGCCAACTCGGATTCCGTAAAGGTCATCTGGCTTTTCGAGGTTAATCAGGGCGGATCGCAAGGTATCACTAGAATCGTTGCTCCCAAGCATACCTCCAAGCGCCAGCGCTGCGCTAGTGACATCTGAAGCGATAGGACCGGCTGTATCCTGCGACGAGGCAATAGGAATTATTCCTGAACTCGACAGGATGCCATGGGTAGGCTTGAATCCGACCACACCGTTCATTGCCGCCGGGCAAACGATAGAACCGTCGGTTTCAGTTCCTATTGCTATAGAGACGTAACCTCGTGCAACCGAGACAGCGCTTCCGGAACTTGAACCGCAGGCTGTTCTGTTAGGATCATGAGCATTCCTGGTCTGGCCTCCAATAGCACTCCATCCTGATATTGAACCTTCGGACCTGAAATTTGCCCATTCACTTAAATTTGTTTTTCCGATAATAATAGCTCCGTTTTGTCTGAGGTTCGATACGATTTCTGCGTCTCGGCGGGTGTAATTTCTCGCCAATATCAGGGATCCAGCTGTAGTTGGCCATTCGCTGGTCTCGATATTGTCTTTCACTAATACCGGCACTCCACCAAGAACGAGTTTCTTACGTTCTTCAGGATCCAGTCTGTCTATCTCATCTGCTGCTTTAGCAACCCTCTCGCCACCCGAAACGATGACAGCTCGGTATCTGTTGTTTTCTTTTGCGATTTGTTTAAGGGCTTGGTCAACGATCTCGCTAGCTGATGTTTTCTGGTGGTGCTTCAGAATAGGATCCTTTGACATTGACTTCGCCTCCACAATCGAAGTGTTTACAAGCAAAAAGATTGACGCAATAAATTTGAAATGTTTTTTTAGCATTAGATTGACCATCAATTAGTTATTGCCGTGCACAGTTGTTCTGACATCTTTCTGGATGTTAGCCGTTTATCTCAACTTCAAGAGGGCTGTTATTTTTTTGCATGAAACACCAGTAACAGGTTCCCTGGTTCGTGATAATAGAGTCCGTATCCCGAATTCACGACCACATGACCTTCTGCAATGAAGGGTCCGGAACCACTCATTCCACCTCCTTTCCCGACTACCCCGTTCACCCCCTTTCTCTCAGGTCGGGTATCATACTCCCATAAAAGCTCACCAGTTTTGTCGTCGTAGGCTCTAAAAAACCCATCGAGGTGTCCCGCGAACACCGCTCCCTCTATGGCGGTAACCGGTGCGCTGATTCCCGGATCACAGAATTTTGCATCCGGTTCGCAGATATTTTTCTGAATCTTACTCCACAACGGTTTTCCATCTCGATGCCACAGGCTATGTATTCCCGGCCTGGCGCTTTCCGGATCCAGGTAGTCACCATTACGGGTATTATTCATATCGTTAATCGGCACGAATACCTGTTCGTCGTTAGCAGCCATTCCAAAGTGAACTCCTCCCTGGATGCTCCCGCGTCCAACTTTTGTCGTCCACAGTGTGGCACCTTCGTTATCAGGATCGAGCCCTAGAACCTCGCCGTTCTTGAGTCCTGCTAAAAGAAGATCTTTTCCGTTGCTCTGATTCACAAGAAGAATGCTAGAGCCGTGGTCAAAATCTGGTCCATCTTCCGCAGGGCAATTAGGGTTGTCTGCCATCATGCATGCTACGTTCCAGGCATCTCCACTGGTAGTCTGTTTAGTCCACGCGCGAGATCCGCTTTCGATATCTATCGCCAGTATTGCATCTGAGTTTTCTCCGGCAGGCGATGAATAATTCTCACCTGTTCCCACATATATCAGATTTCTTTTCCGGTCTATTGTCGGGCTAGTCCATATTGGTGCACCAGACGGTGCGAGAACTTTCGTTCCGAAAATCGTTTCCCCCGTGATCTTGGGTTCCTCGGGTATAGCATAATGACGCCAGATGAAAGAACCCGATTTTGCGTCGACGGCGAGAATACTACCCCGGAAAGTACAACAATCATATTCGGGATCTGCAGCAGGAACGACTTCGAGAGAGGAGACTGGAATAAAGAGTTTCCCTTCAAAAAAAGCGGGTGTCCCGGTCAATGTCGTGCTTGGGTGATCATCTGTTCTCAAAGACCAGACTAGTTGTCCGTTTAAAGCATTAACGGCGTAGGTTCGTCCAAGCAGGTCTCCAAAGAAAACCATAGGGTCTGTTTCCTGAGAAGGCTGCCCAGACCAAGACAACACTACTCCGGTCCTGACTTCTGCCGTCGCCGAAAAAATCCACTTTGTGCAGCCAGTGTCAAGATCGAGGGCGTAAACTCGTCCGTCCTGACTTCCTACAAAAACTGCTCCCATACCGATTGTCGGTTGTGATCGAGCTCGAAGAGCGTTCGGGAAGGCGAACGACCACTTTAGTTCGAGATTCCCTATCTCTTCTTTGCTTAGCTTTGCGATCTTTGCACTAGAAAACCGGTTTGTATTGTGACCCCAATTAACGCCGTAAACCGGTCTTTCTGGATTTAGAGCGGTGTTGTCGCAAAAATTTGGTTGGGAAAGAGAGAGATCAGCACTTTCATCTATGATTGCTCGGGTTATATACTCGGTTACGTAGCGTTTCCCTTCTGTCGAGAGATTTTCTGCTTGAGTTTTCATTATTCCTTCATCGAGGGACTTGTAGATAGCGGTCGGTGACATCATTTCAAGCCATTGAAAGTGGGGCGCTTTCGGAACCTTGCCGTTGTGACAGTTTTCACAGTTTGCTTTATATAATTTCTTCCCAGGGTGGCTGTTTCGATCGAATTCAGCAGCCCCGGTTTGGAATTCGTCGGTTGATTGTAAGGTTTCTCCTTTTTTTTCCAGCTGCGGTCTTTCATTACACCCTGACAGAAAAAAAAGAAAAACAATTCCTAGAACATGATTTGCCCTGATATCGCCCAATTTCATAGCCCTCCAGCTTTTGATTGTTTTTTTGTTTCTATAAAAGCTTTATTTAGTAGAATCCTGTAGCAGAACTTTAACATTAAAGAACAAGAAAAGAGGATCGGAAAGTTTTTCGAAGGACCTGTTTATGAAGAATTTGTTAAATAGATTCGTGCTCCTTGAATACTCAACAATACTTTACGTTTGAGGAGAACCTATTAGTGTCAATTGAGAAGAATCGAGACGGGATTGGATAATTTGCTGGATGAGCTAAGGGTCTGCCTCGGTTCCTGGTCTATGGAAGAGAGCGAACTTTCTCTCATCTCCCGATCCGAAAATATAGTCTATAAAGTAGAGTCTCCTTCAGGTGAAAATTATGCGCTGCGGGTTCACCGGTCTGGATATCACGAACGCAAGGTGTTGGTGTCTGAACAAAAATGGGTGCATTCGCTTGCGTGTTCTGGTTTCCGTGTGCCCCGTTTTGTCATTGCCGATCAAGGGAATTTCTATGTTCAAGTCAATATTGGAGGGGATGAAGTCAACTTGAGTCTAGTAGAGTGGCTGGATGGCAAGTCTCTGTTAGAAATTGAATCAGGGGGCGTAACCAGCGAGTTTCTGGTCTCTGCGCTCAGGCAAGTAGGAAAGACCATGGCTCTTTTCCACGGCCATACGGCAAGCTGGAATCCGGGCCCTGAATTTGTCAGACATCGTCTAGATGTAAAGGGGTTTTTCGGAGAATCACCTTTCTGGGGAAGGTACTGGGAGTCTCCCTATTTGACTAAAAAACAATCAGATTTGTTGGTAGCTTCTCACCCATTTTTAAGCTCTGAAATGGAATCATTGGGAACTGGTAGAGATGCTTTTGGTCTGATTCATGCCGACATGCATCACGGCAATATTTTTTTCGATAACTGCAATGATATGCATATCATTGACTTTGATGATGCCTGTTTTGGCTGGTATTTGTATGATATAGCAGCTGCTTTATATGAATACAAGGAGCATCTGGCTTTCGATGTTATATCCGATGCTTTCCTGCAAGGATATAGAGAGGCTAGGCCATTTTCCGATTGCTGTTGGGCTATGGTTCCCATGTTTATGCATGTCCGGGCAAGAGCTATTATAGGTTGGGCGACGGATCGACCAGAACTCGAAAACGGAGACGTAGTTAGAGCTCTGATTGAATCTGTGTGTCAGGAAGCGGAGCAATATCTTTAGGTTATAACAGACGCGGGATAAGTCGATTTTCAGGAGTTCGGTCTGGCAAAGAAGGGGAGGAGAAATGGAAAATCTGGTGTTGATTGACAAGGCTGACGGAATAGCAACGGTCAGTCTTAATCGGCCCGAGCAGCTCAATGCTCTCTCGATAGCTCTTAGGATCGAACTAGCCGAGGCGTTTAATTTTCTTAGGACCGATGAAGAGACCAGGGTGATTGTTCTTACAGGCAAAGGTCGGGCTTTCTCGGCGGGACTGGATCTCAAAGAGCTTGGCAAGAAAGGATTGGAAGAGGAACAAAGAGAAGAAGGTAGTCCTGATCTGCTGCAGGCAATTCGTTCAGTAGGAAAACCAGTGATTGCAGCGGTGAATGGTTTTGCTGTAACCGGAGGATTCGAATTAGCTCTGGCGTGCGATATTCTAGTGGCTTCTTCCGAAGCAAGTTTTGCTGACACCCATGTGCGGATGGGGGTGGTGCCAGGCTGGGGTCTTTCACAGCGTTTGCCCAGGCTGATAGGAATTTCAAGGGCGAAGCAGCTGAGTTTCACTGGGAACTACCTGAGTGCGGAGACGGCTGAGAGGTGGGGTCTGGTGAATTTTGTTCTTCAACCAGACGAGTTGATGCCCTATTGCCTTGCCATGGCTAAAGACATCTTATCAGGAGATCACGAAACCCTTGAAGAGGTGCATCGTCTTATTGACTTTGGTTGGGAAACCTCTCTCTCGGAGGGGGTCGCTGAAGAAAAGTTGTCGAGCGGTAAGGTTAATACCGGGTTGTCGGCAGAGTTCTTGGAAAACAATCGATTGAAGGTTCAATCTCGTGGGCGTGAACAGACGTCTTGATCGACATGAAAAAATTTTCTTTTGGGCAAGGCACTAGATTTCGCCGGCCATTCCATCCCATTCACTCCAGTGATCGCAAAGTTTTTCGATCGATGTTTGCCACGGATCGTAAGAGTCAGGATAATCGAGAAATTGCCCGAAGTACCCTCTGTCAGGGTGATCACTAACCCCGTGACCGATTCGGCGGCTACCTTCATGCGGGTTAGCCTCCCTTAGGCGGCGAACCCTGAAATATACGTTAATTCTTGGATCCGGCCCCATATTTGGCGTCGCTGTATGGGGGAGGCTGTGTAATGCGATTACCGCATCACCGGGCTCCATCAAAACTGGCGTTAATTCTCTCCATACCCAGTTAGGTATGACAGGGTTGCTCTCTTTTAACTGAGCCCCTATTAAGCGGATGTCGTCGGGTAAACCGTTAGCAAATGGTCTTCCGCTAGAATCTATCTGGATGCGCGGCCAGCCTTGACCTTCAGGTCCGATAATACTTTCGGCATCTCTCTGGCGTTGAAAGAATGCTTCCACATCTTCGTGCAACCCTTTCATGACGCCGAATTGACCATTACCGGGGACGGATTGATCGCTAAGGCATACCCCCACAAGTGCCGTATAACTGCCTGTCGAGATCCTTCGGTCTGGATCCATCCAGAGTAGTCCGTCATTCGAACCCCGTTTTTGGTCATCTATTCCGAAGTATTTTACGGGATCTTTTGGTCTGTGGGTTTTCGGATTTATTTCCTTTGTCGATCGAGGGAGTTCGCCGCTCCAACCCCCATCTATATGAACCCCTACTGTGTCGGCGAGATTGTCGTGGGCAGGCGTCACAGCTACCTGACAGCTGATTACCGGAGGGTACGGTCCCATCAGATCACTAAGAACTTTGTCAACATTGCCGCCGTAAAACAGGTTTAAAATTCTAGGATCGGTAGCAAGCTCCGGAGGTGCCAGGAGCCGGCGTTCTCTGGTTGGCATCAGCTCGCTAATGAGTTTTCTGGCTTTTCTCAGAATATTGGGGGGCACGGCGTTCCTTAGAACAACAAAGCCGTCTTCTTTTAAACTTCTTCTTCTATCTATATCCAATTGGCTAGAGATAACTTTCATCAGATGTGCTCAGGAGTAGGGGTTGGAAACTAAGATACGATAATCATGTTCCGTTCGACCGGCTGAGATTGATATGAGATCAGCCGGTGTGAGAAGATCTGAGAAAAAGAGTGGAGAGATAGATGAAGCGTATCCTAACCACCGTGTGTATTCTTTCATTGGCCCTCCTTGGGTGCAATGGGTCTGTTAACGAGTCAGACCTTTCTTTTAAAACAGATTCAGACTGGAAGTTTCATGGAAATACCTCAACGGAGCAAAGATTCTCTGGTCTGAAGCAGATAAATCGAAGCAATGTTTCCCAGCTTGGACTGGACTGGTATTACGAGTTTGACACGTCTCGAGGGCAGGAATCTACACCGTTGGTAATCGATGGCATCATATATACTACAACTTCCTGGAGTAAAGTTTACGCGCTCGATGGAAAAACCGGGAGACTTATATGGAAATTTGATCCGGAGGTGCCAGGCAAGGCAGCAGCAAATGCTTGTTGTGACGTTGTTAATAGAGGTCTGGCCTTTTCAGAGGGACGCCTTTTCCTGGGAACCTTTGACGGTAGGTTGATTTCACTTGATGCGAGGACCGGAGACCTTATCTGGAGCACATTGACGGTAGATCAAAGTAAACCTTATTCGATAACCGGTGCTCCCAGGGTGGCGAAAGGAAAGGTTTATATTGGGAATGGTGGAGCAGACCTAGGTGTAAGGGGTTACGTCTCTGCCTATGACGTGATAACTGGTGATCGTGTCTGGCGATTTTACACTGTTCCGGGTGACCCGGTGGATGGTCCTGATGGCGAAGCGTCAGATGATGTTCTCGAAAGTCTTGCGTCAGAGACCTGGTATGGGGAGGAATACCTGAAATACGGAGGGGGCGGTACAGTCTGGGATTCCATTGTTTATGATGAAGAACTGGACCAGCTTTATGTAGGAGTCGGTAATGGATCTCCTCTTAATCATGTATATCGATCAGAGGGGAAGGGTGATAATCTGTTTCTCTCCTCGATTATAGCGTTGAATCCCGATACAGGGTCCTATATCTGGCACTATCAGGAAGTTCCAGGGGAAACGTGGGATTATACGGCCACTCAGCAGATTACCCTGACTGACCTGATGCTGGATAATGTTAATCACAAAGTGATTCTCCATGCCCCCAAAAACGGATTTTTTTATGTAATTGATCGTGTTACCGGAAAGCTTTTATCCGCAGAAAAATTTGCCCCGGTGAACTGGGCTAGTCATATTGATCTTGATACGGGTCGCCCGCAAGAAACACCAGGCGCGCGTTATGTAGAAGACCCTTTCATGTCCGGAACGGGCGGAGCCGGAGTTCACAACTGGCAACCTATGTCCTATAGCCCTTTAACTGGTTTGGTTTACATTCCTATTCAGGTTCTGCCTTTTCTATATGTTCGCGAAAAGCCGTCAGCTTTCGCCCAGGGTGCGCTTAATCTGGGTTATGAATTATTTAAAGGTCCTTTGCCAGAATCTCCTGAGGGTATTGCCGAGCTGGAGTCTATTCTTACGGGTAGTTTGCTTGCCTGGGATCCTCTCGCACAGAACCCCGTCTGGAGTATCGATCTTCCGAGGCCTTACAACGGTGGAACCATGACGAGCGCCGGCCAACTCGTATTTCAGGGAACTGCTACCGGAGATTTCAACGCCTACGATGCGGAGACGGGCGATTTGCTGAAATCTATCCAGACTGGTCTTCCCATACTCGCTCCGCCTATTACATATGGCATAGACGGAGTGCAATATGTAGCCTTAATGCTAGGAAATGGAGGTGCCGTCCCATTGTCGATCCCTGTTTTCCAGGGTCCAAGCCAATATCCCAATGGCCGGCTTATGGTTTTCAGGCTTGGTGGTTCCGGAGAAATGCCATCTGATGACTTTACTCCGAAGCCGCTGCAGGTAATAGCTCAAACCTGGCCTGAAGAGGTGGTTTCTGCTGGTAGTGATCTCTATGGATACAACTGTGCGGGTTGTCATGGTGAGGCTACTCTTTCGAGTGGTGTTTTGCCTGATTTAAAGCGCTCGGCGGTGACAACCAATTCTGAGACCTGGAATGCGGTGGTCATTGATGGAGCGCTTGAGGACCGGGGTATGGTAGGGTTCAGTGGCGAGTTGAGTGAAAAGCAATCTGAGGCCATAAGAGCATATGTTGGAAGCGAAGCCTCTAGGATCAGATTGCGGGATTCGACTCTTGAGGACTAATTAGTCATAGAAAGAGGCCAAGTATTAGGAGGCATGCAATGATACCGGCTAATGTCAACGAGATTTCAGCAGAATGGCTTAGCGAGATATTGTCATCTGGGGGCACTGTTCTGGAAGTGTCGGAAAAGCAAATCGAGGCGATTGGTCATGGCATGATGAGTAACCTTTACCGGGTGAATCTCTCTTACAGGTCAGGAGCTGGTCCAGCTAGCCTGGTCATCAAACTTCCAGCAGAGAACCAACAGAATAGAGAAGTCGCGGTTAGTTTTGAAATCTATAAACGGGAAGTAAATTTCTATAGCCGGTTGGCAGAAAAAACTCCGATGCGGGTTCCACAAACGTTGCTGTCCGAATGTTCGAGTTCTGATTCATTTGTAATTGTGATGGAAGATCTTTTGAGTTGGGCTCCCGGAGATCAGGTGGCTGGGTGTTCAATCGCGGATGCGAAAGCTGCGATTGATTCTCTGGCAGATCTCCATGCGACCTTCTGGAACTCGGTCGATCACGATAGTTTCGACTGGATCCCCGACAGCTTCCGATCGATAATGTCCAGAGGGCTTTATGAAGGAGTGGCCGCAGGTTACGATAATTTTGTGGATCTGTTTTCAAAAATCCTTTCCCCGGAATTGGCAGGTTCGAAAGAAAAATTTTTAAATGGCCTGACTGGCATGCAGGAATGGATAAACCAGACTCCCAGAACAGTCATTCATGGAGACTTCCGGCTGGATAATCTCCTGTTCAGGTCTATGGATGATTCCTCTGAGGTGGCATGTTGCGACTGGCAGGCTTGCTTGCGAGGGAAGGGAGTGCATGACCTCGCCTATTTCCTAGCAGGTAGCCTCGAAACAGAGATCCGTCGTGATTCAGAGCATGAACTCATTGAGCGCTGGGTCGCGGGTTTGAGCAAGAGAGGAGTGGAAGATTATGGCGAAGAAGAAGCGTTTTTAGACTACCGAAAAGCTATCATGTTTCTCTGGACCTATGTGGTAAATAATGGAGGGCTTGCGTCTGCTAGCCAGAGAGATTACGACTGGGTGGAGAAGCAGGTCCAGCGTCACGCGGATGCAATTATGGATCATCGTTGTCTTGATTTGATTTAGCGATGGCTCCCTAGACTGTTTTATCCGGATTGCTCGTTGCCCAGTCCAGATCCGTTTCCTGTCGCATAAAGTGGTCAATCCATTTATGGTAATTCTGGACCGCTGGCTCGTTTTTTCCATATAAGAATTCGTGATTGGCGCCGCTTTTTATGCCCGATTGAATTAGCATGCCAAGACGATAGTCCTCATCCTGAACTGCTTGAAGAACCATCTCGCTAAAGTTGGTCGTTGCGTCCAGAGCCTCTTTTGTAACAGGTTCTTCAGCAGCGAGAATTATCTGCAGTGTTCGGGTCGTATCAGCGGTTTTTCCTGGAAAGATCATGCTTACAAGGCAATGATCGCCAAGAATTCCTGAAATGGAAAGATTGGGGAAGCAACTGTGCACGAGCCTGATATGCTCTAGTGGTTCCCAGTTTTTTTCGGGCTCGTGTTGAAGAGTTTTCAGAGACTTCCTTCCCAGAGTTAATCTCTGGTGAGGACCATGGGTATCAAGAACAAGCAAATTTCCGATGGTGTGTTGGCCAACTGTTCGTCCGTGAACGGTGTTGTGGTGGTATATTTCCAGGTATCCGTCCATTGTTACTTTCCACCCCGGACCAACCAGTTCGCGCTTCTGAAAGAGATGCCAGTTTCCGAGGTCCAGTGAAGCTAATTTTGATTCCATGCCTCCTAGCCACCTGGATATATCAAAATCTTCATTCGAGCCAAGAGTAACCCATATTATCCCGGCAGCTTCTTCACAACCTAGTTGAGTTAGTCCTAGGGGAGAGTGATCGAGATCTCCGAAGGTTTTCGCCGCGTAACGGCTTACCAGATTTCCTTGCAAGTCATAGACCCACGAGTGGTAGGGGCACGAAAATCTGGATACTGATCCTTCTTCATTCTCGCAAATCATTGCTCCTCGGTGCCTGCAAACATTCAGGAAAACACGTGCTTTGCCGTCGTCACCCCTGACAATTAAAAGTGGCTTTTCAAGAATTGTCATTGTCTTATAGTTGCCAGGCTCGGGTATTTCTATCGATAGCGCGGCCGCAATCGGTAACGATGAAAAAATCCTGTTTCTTTCGGCCCGGTATCTCTCTTCATCGGTGTAGGCTTCTATTGGCATAGTCATGATCGAATCGGTGAGGTCTGTTGACTGGTTTACGCAGTGGCTTAGAGCTCGCCTGGCTAGATTCATAAGATCATCTCTGTTAGCTGTTTCAGACATTAGATATCCCTGTTCTTATCTTCAAAGTGAGATGATATGACATCGCTCCTAAGCGTCGAACCATCGTTTTTTCCGATCGCGATCGCTGGCCATCGGTGGTCTTTAAAGAAGAAAAGCACTGTTGCACCCTGTTCCCCCGCGACCAGTGGCCCGTAGCCGCGGTTGGCGAGCCCTACCCTAACATCTCCTGCGTGAAACCATTTAGCCCCCACTTTCTGAGAGCCCTCCAGAATAATTTCCGTGTAATCACACTCATGAGTATGCGCCTCGACGAAGCAACCCGGAGGGTAATAGGCTCTGAAGACGGTTGGTGAGTCGCTCCCTTTAGGATCGCCAACCCGGTACATATTAGTCACAATGCCCGAGGGCAGTTCTATTGCATCAAGATCGTCCCAGCTGAATGCCAGATGACCTTTCCTGTTCAGTTCGGATGAAACCTCTGCGTCCGTTTTCTGTCCCATTCAGACTCCCTTTTTTGAGGCTCTATCATGGTTCTTCGAGAGCCGGATAATAGGTCAGCCTTTTAACGGCGCCCAGGCCAGGAGGCTGGTTTCTTCGGGGCTGGTATTGGGAACAAGCTTGGCTCCTCCTCCTTCTGCAAGGGCGGTATATTCAACCCAGGACAGAACGGCTTCGACCGGGGTTCCCCGACCTGAATCAAAGACCAGGGGACCATAAACGTTCGCCGTATATATCAGTGGTTCATCGGTTAGACTCTGGGTTGACTCATGACGAGCTCCCGCTGGTTCATAAAACCACATCCCCGCTCCATATCCCTCCGGTGGACCTGCCCTGTATCCGATCGAACCGCTAAGCACGAGGAAATCAGCCGCGCCGATATGTGTGTGGGGGTTAGCCACCCCTTTATGTTTGACAATCAAAGAGATAACACCGGTTTCTTCACTTACTCTTAGGATTTTAAGGCCTATTTCAGGGAGGTCAGGATTTATGATCCAGGGCACTTGTCTAGAGTCAATAAAGTTAGGGTGAGCAAAAGCTGATGATTCCCCAGAGGGTTCTCCGTCAACCAGATCTTTTGCGTTTCTTGTCGCTATTGCGAGCGGAGCCGGCTCACCTTGGTAGGCTTCTGGTCTTTGCTTGGCGCAGTCCGCCAGGCTGCTCGGCACCATGCTCACTCCATGTTGTTTTGCGAGCTGGTTAACGTCCATGGCCGTTAAAATAGAAGCTACGGAGTTATCAGCGTTAAGAAATGTCACAGCATTGAAGACATTGGCCAGGATTTCGGTCTCTTGTGTAGCGGCGATCTCTGAAACTTTGGTGTTGGCGGAGATATAGCCCCAGGTCCCGGGAGTCAGGGTGCTTGTTTTTCCTCCTTCTTCGTAGGTTACTTGGCCAGACAGTATCAGTATATCCAGGCCACCCAGGAATACCGAAGGTGGAAGAGCTTTCCCTTCTTCAAATTTCAGAATTATCGAAAACATACCACTTTCCATGCTGGCACGGACCGTTTTCATATGAATTCCATCAGTACCCGGTACTTCTATCCAGGGTAGTAGATTGGTGTCAAGACCGCCTTCAATCCCGGTCGGATCGTATTCCGGGTTGAATCCCTCTGCCGCTTCGCTCATCGCCCAGTTCCTCCTAAAATATTCTTCTTATGGTCAAATCTTTTGTTTTCTATCCAACGTAGTTTAGTATACTTGCGAACGTTGGTCACCTGCGACCAGAGTATAAGAATAAAATTAAAAATGCATCTGCTTGGAGACGAACTAGATTGTTGTTTTTTGATTGCAGATCAAGGGGGAGTTAATAATGATTGTTTCTAAATCCAAGCGGAGTTTGTCGTTTCTGGCGGCAACAGTTTTTTTCGCTAATTCTTTTTTCTTTTCCGCGGTGTCGGCTGATGGTGAAAGCATGACCCTTGAAGAGGTTGTGGTTACCGCTAGGAAGAGAGGTGAAAACCTTATCGATATTCCGGAGTCGGTTGTTTCGTTGTCCGGCGAAGCGATAGAGCGGCAGAATATCAAAGGGCTTGATAAAATCGGGCTCGCAATTCCGAATCTGAATCTGGCCATGAGAACGGACGGTTACCCGAATGTTTCGATCAGAGGTATCGGGGCCTTTGGTCTCACCCAGGGTGTCGGGTTTTATCTCGATGATATCCAGCTGTTTAGTGATGCCTCTTCTCGTTTCGGAGACCTTGAAAGAATAGAGGTATTGAAAGGTCCCCAGGGAACTTTGTATGGTGGTAGCAATATCGGGGGAGCGGTCAAGTTTGTTAGCGTAAGACCTTCTGCCGATGATGTGTCTGGAAAAATCAAAGTCCTTGGCGGTGATCAGGGAGTAATAGATTTCGAGGGATCGATTAACATACCTCTCGGTGAAAACGGCTGGGCAATGCGAGCGTTTGGTTTTAGCAGAGAGGATGACGGTTTTATGACAAACCCGAACTCACCCGCCCCGGATCCGAGCCAGGGACCTTTTGTCACTCAACCAGAGGATGTTGGTGCATATGAGGAAAGTGGTGGCAGAATTTCTTTGGCAGGGCCTCTTAGTGACAATTTATCGCTCTACGCTTCTGTGCGATTCAACGAATATGACGGACCAGTAAATAACTGGGCTCGTGAGCTCGGGGGCACCCCGGATAATTTCCAATATCCGACCGTTCTTGATACAAACTTGAATCCTACCCACGAGCGAGAGGTTTTTGGGGCCCACGTAGAACTGACTTGGGAGCTTGACGGTTTTGATATCACTTCTATCACATCTTATACCGACGCAGAAAGCACCAGAAAAACCGACGTTGATCTGACCCAGTTCTGGTTTATCAATACTAACCGTCCTGAGGAATTCGAGATCACTACGCAAGAGCTAAGATTTACCTCGACCGGCGACGGTGCCCTCCAGTGGTTGGGTGGTATTTATTATTCGTCTTATAAAAATGAAATGAACTCAGAGTTTGTTTTCGGTCCTGGTGTTCTTGCAGACGCTTCGGTAGGGCCGATCGCGGCGCCTTTCGAGTTGAGGGAGGAAGACAATACTCATTTCGCAGTATTTGGGAACATGACCTATACCATGGATGACTGGGAAATAGGGTTAGGTGTGAGAATTGACAGGTGGGAAGAAGATGAAGATAACCTCGATGCGGAGACCAATGGAGCTATCCACTCAGCGAAGATTGACGCCACCGAGTTTCTTCCCAGGTTATCTGTTACCAGGCACGTTACTGATGATTCCATGTTTTATTTCACTGCTTCCCAGGGCTATGAGCCGGGTGGGCTAAACGGAACTACCCCGGTCTTCACGTCGGATGGTTCTCCGTCTCTCCTGTCGTTTGAGCCAGAAAAGGCTGTCCAGTACGAGATAGGCTGGAAAGGTTCTCTGATGGAAGGTAGGGCAACGGCGGCGGTAGCAGCTTTCTTCATTGATTATGAAGACAGGGCTTATCAGATTCTGACTCCAAACCCCAACGGTCCGGGTTTGATTGAAGGCATTACAAATGTGGGTGACACAGATCAGAAAGGACTCGAGCTAGAGTTCGCTATTATGATAAATGAATACCTCACACTGAGCGCAGCAGCTGGTTTCATCGACGCCGAGTGGGACGCCGGGACGGTAATGCCTGACGGAACCGATCTCAGTGGCAAAACTCCATCGAATGTCATTGATGATGGGTTTTCTGTGACCGCCGATTTCAATAAACCTCTATCGAATGACGCGAACCTGTTAGCCAGTTTGCAATTCAGTCACCAGGGGCAGGGCGAGAGCATGCCGCCTTTCGACCCGATAACAAATGAGCCTTATTCGGTCCTGAACATTCAGGTCGGTGTGCAGAAGGGCCCTTGGGAATTTATGGTTAACGTCGATAATGTCACCGACGAAGAGTACTATACCGACCTTGAAAACTTTCCGAACTTCGGGTTGGATGGGTTGTCCGGTGAAGGCCCTGCAACAATCGTTATCGGAACCTTTGGTCACCCGAGGATTGTGTCTGCTAGCCTGACTTACGCATTCTAGAGTTGTCTCGATATACCTCAGCAGGACGATTTTCGTTCTGCCGAGGTATCCTTTTTGATCCCCAGGTTATTCGAACTCGAATCGTTCGGTGGTCACGGTGGCCTGCGCCTGCTCCGAGTAACGAGGTCCCGAAATGATTTCGGGTAGAAATATCTCGTTGAGTTCATGCAGAAGTTCTTTTGTTAACTCCACTTTTTGGGATTCGAAATTATCGGACAGGTGCTCCAGGCTGGTTGTGCCAGGGATAGGAATGGCTGATTCATCCTGAGCAAGTGTCCAGGCCAGAGAGAGCTGCGCTAAACTGCAACAAAGTTCGGACGAGATCTTTCTCGCTTTCTCCAGGAGGGAAAGATTTGCGGAAAGATGGGGCTCGGAAAATCTGGGAAAAGTTTTTCTGAGATCATTTTTGTGGAGCTCATCGTGAACGATTGTTTCGTCAGATAGATATCCTCTCCCTACAGGCGAAAACGGCACAAAGGTAACCCCTAGATCCGAGCAGGTTTCAATAACCGCGATCTCGGGGTTTCTCGTCATCAGCGAATACTCGGATTGCATGGCGGAAATCGGATGTTCAGAGTGAGCTCTCCGGAGAGTCTCTGCAGACATTTCCGAGAGACCAAGCATGCGGATTTTTCCTTCTTCCTTAAGCTCTGCTAGTGCGCCCACCGACTCCTCTACCGGAACATCCGGATCTGGGCGGTGCATGTAGTAAAGATCAATAACGTCTGTCTGAAGGCGCTTCAGGCTGGATTCGCATGCTGCTTTTATGGTGGATGGTCGCCCATCAAGAACCCTCTTCCCATCCTTGAAACCAAGCACACACTTGCTCGCGATAAGGAAATTTTCTCTGTTTGGCTTCAGTGCTTCGCCAATCAGTTTTTCGTTTTCCCCCAGCCCATAGATCGTTGCAGTATCAAAGAAATCATAGCCAATATCTGTTGCTTTTTTCAGGAAGTCTATTGCCTCGGATCTTTCGAGCCCGGGTCCGTAGGACGGAGTCAGATTCATGCAGCCCAGTCCTACCGGGTGAACCTTCATTTCGCCTATCTGTCTTTTTTTAAAAGCCATTTATTTTCCTTGTTGTTTTGCTGACCAGTTTTATGCCTGCGAATCCTGAAAACGGATCTCGGCAGGACAGTGCGACAGATTCTTTCATGTTCGATCCCTGTTAATCAATTTTTTTAGATGCCTTCAGTTGTTAAACCATCGATATCTTAGTTTCTGTTTTTGATGCTATGATATTTTCTATTCGATAATGCAATAGGAGAAAAGAAATGGCGAAGATGTTTCCCAGTCATCCCAACCTGGATGGTGGTTTTGCTCCCATTCATATGGAGGTAGATGCGCCGGATCTTGTCGTCGATGGTGAGATACCTCGCGAGCTTAGGGGTGCATTTTTTAGAAATGGACCTAATCCCCAATTTTCTCCTCGAGGAGATTATCATTGGTTTGGTGGAGACGGGATGATTCATGGTTTCTATTTTTCCGAGGGCCAGGTTTCATATAGGAACCGGTATGTCAGAACGGTAAAATGGAAAAAAGAAAACGAGGAAGGGCGCTCTCTTTTTGCGGCGTTCAATCCGATGGATTCAGACGAAAGCGTTATGGGAATGGAAACTGATGGTCTCGCAAATACAAATGTGGTTTACCACGCTGGAAGGTTACTAGCTCTCGAGGAAGCTCACGCTCCCTTTGAGCTAGACCCGGTATCCCTGGAATCGGTTGGCTCACATGACTTTGGAGGGAAATTGAGTGGTCCGATGACGGCCCACCCCAAAATTGATCCAGAGAATGGAGAAATGCTTTTCTTCGGATACAACGCTGATGGGCTTATTTCTGAGCATATGTCCTTCCATGTGGTTAATAAAGAGGGACAGCTTATCAAATCAGAAACCTTCAAGGCGCCCTATGCTTCGATGGTTCACGATTTCATGGTCACCCGGGAGCACGTAATATTCCCTATTATGCCGTTAACCGGATCACTTGAAAGAGCGATGACTGGCGGGCCCGTCTACGCCTGGGAACCCGAGAAAGGAGTTCACATCGGGATTATGCCAAGAAGCGGGAGCGTTGATGACCTTCGCTGGTTTAAAGGAGATCCATCATTTGTGTTTCATCCGATGAACGCCCATACGGATGATAACGTCGTGACCTGCGATGTTTGCGAATTTGAACAGGCGCCATTATTCCCCTGGGTGGACGGAACCCCTGGTGATCCGTCCAAGGCTATTCCTAGACTGACCAGATGGAAATTCGACCTCGCCGCCAATAGCGACGAGTTCAAGTCAGAAAGGCTGGACGACATTCCTTGTGAGTTCCCTCGGCTTGATGAACGTTTTACCGCTACTAATTACCGGTATGGATTTTTTGCGGCCGATAATAATCCTGAGTTTAAAGTTGGTGGTTTCAACGCAATCGGTCGGGTTGATCATCAGACTGGCAAGACCGATATACATGATGTTGGTGAGGCCTGCGCAACTAATGAACCCATATTTGTTCCTAAATCCGATGACTCACCTGAGGGTGAAGGTTTTGTTTTAGCGAATGTCTATGACGCGAACCGGAAGGCGAGTCATCTGCTCGTCCTGGACGCGCAGAATGTTTCCGGATCGCCCCTGGCAAAGGCTTATCTTGATCATCGGGTACCCTTTGGGTTTCATGGAAATTGGGCTCCTCTTTCTATCTAGTCAGTTCCAGCCGGGTATAGAGGGGGTGGCTGTGAGAGAATTTGTGGACAAGGTTGTTCTGGTTACGGGAGGAACTACCGGGATAGGGTACGCCACTGCAAAGGCTTTTGCCGGGGAGGGCGCTAGGGTAGTTATATGTGGGCGCACCAGAGAAAAGGGTGACAAGGCTCTAGAAGAGTTAGGTCGCCTTGGCTCAGATGTCAGGTTCGTGCCGGCAGATGTAACGAGCGAGTCCAGTGTGAAGGGTATGGTCGAGTTCGCGATAGACAGCTTTGGGTCGCTGGATTATGCATTTAATAATGCGGGTATCTTTGTCCCGGAACCCTTATTCCATGACCACCAAACTGGTACCTGGGAGAAGGTTATCGCGTCAAATCTTACTGGAGTGTATCTGTGCATGAAATACGAACTGGCAGCAATGCTCCGGACACAGAGAAAGAGTGACGGCGTGATAATAAACAACGCTTCTATTGTTGGGCACCGCGGTTCCCGGGCGTCGGGCCTAGCCTACACGGCAGCCAAGCATGGTGTTCTGGGTTTGACGAAGCAGGCTGCCATTAATTACGCTGGTCAGGGAGTCCGGATCAACGCGGTTTCACCCGGACCAACGCTAACAGAGGCGACTAGGTCGGGCCTTGAAGGCCCTGCTGATGAGGTCGAAGCCAGAATAAGCCTGCTCAATCCGACAGGAGAGCTAGTACCAACACAGGAAATTGCCGCGGCGGTAACCTTTCTCTGTTCATCTGGAGCAAGTATGATAAACGGGCACGATATTCCATTAGACGGTGGCCAACTGGCTAAACTCTAATTCTGAAGGGAGGCGAAATAATGTCTGAAGCTCTAAGTAAGCCTGATGTCCAGGTACCGGTTACCTATCGAAAAATTACGGCAGACCGGTACATATCGCATGAATACATGCTCAAGGAACGAGAAAAAATATGGTCCAGGACCTGGTTAGTTGCGGGCCCCGCTCAGGATGTAAAGGAGTCCGGAGATTTTTTCGTCTTCGATCTGGATCCCGAGTCGATCATTGTCAGTCGATCGGAGTCCGGAGAGCTGCACGCGTTTTTTAATGTCTGTCAGCATCGGGGAGCCAGGCTGATATCAACAGATCTAGGTTGTATGGAAAAATGGACTTGTCCTTATCATGGCTGGGCCTTCAATAATGATGGTAGTTTGAGCAATGTTCCTGATGAAGACAGGTTTAGTCGGGGGGTGCCCAGAGATCTTCTTTCTTTGAAGCCGCTGCGGGTGGAGTCCTGGGGCGGAATGATCTGGGTTTGCATGGATCAAAAGGCCCCATCACTGAAAGAGTTTCTTGGCCCTGTGGTCCAGATGATTGAACCTTTCCGGCCGGAGGACATGACCCTGGTTGAGGATCAGACTTGCAGGCTGGAGTGCAATTATAAAGCTGTTTTCGACAATTTCTGTGAGCTCTATCACGTAGAACATATTCACCCCCAGCACGAACTGATTTTTGACTGCCCGACATCTACAGCCGAATTCTTCGAGAACGGCCACACTAGGGTTCTAATAGACGGATTTACAGTTAATTCGAGGCTCCCTATTCCGGAGGAGGTTCCTCCGACGCAGTGGGCCCAACTTGAGACTCTGGGAATGAACAGGGAGGATTACAAGGGACGCGTTCTTGATGTCCGGAGAGATGTTCAACTTAAAAAAAGGGAGACGGGCCCAGCTCTTGGTTACAATTACGACCTCCTCAGCGATGACCAGTTATCGGATATTGTTCAATACAACATCTTTCCCAATTCGATATTAGTGCTTCAACCAGAAGAATTCTGGATACTGCGGTCTCGTCCCAGGGGAGACGATCCTAATCAGTGCTACTGGGATAAGTTCGCTCTTAGGATGCTTCCCGATGCGGAGCTCCAGAAAAACTCCTCTGTTACGTTTCCTGCGCTGCAGAATCGTGCCAACGTTTCTTTCAATCTTGACCAGACAAGCGATGGGTCGATGCGACCCGAGCACGATGAATTTGATCAGGAAGCGATAATAGCTGGAGAGAAAACCATGACTATTACTCTGGATCAGGACATCCACCTCATCCGGGACGTTCAGCGTGGAATGAAATCGAGAGGTTTCGAGGAGGCATGGTTAAACGATGATGAAGCTAGAGTCCAGCATTACCACAACTACATAGACCGCTATATGGAAAATTGAAGACAGAAATTCAAATAAAGTCTATATAAAACAATTACCTATAATCCCATGTTAATTTTATTTCATCATTAATTGATTAATCCGCACCCTCTCAGTATTGTCTCTGATATGAAATCGGATATTTGTGATACTAGGTTTTCGTCGTAGTCAGGTCGGTCCATAATTCTTAGAACTTGCACCTGGAAATCAGCGTAGTGCTGGGTTGACGCCCAGATCATGAATATAAGGAGAACCGGGTCGGATCGAGGCATCTTTCCCGCATCCATCCAGGACTGAATCACTTTTGCCCTCTCGTTGACCCAGGGTCGCATTACTTCTTCCAGATAGTTGGATATATACGGGGCCCCCTGGATGATCTCCGTAGCGAAAAGTTTGGAGGCCGAAGGGTCTTCGAAAGCCAGTCGTACTTTTTCCCTGATAAAGAGGTCTAGTGTCTCCGTCGGGTCGTCCTCGTCAGTGGTGCCGTCGAAGAAATCGTTCCATTTTTCCATGATGCTGTTCAGTGCGGCGACATAGAGGCTGACTTTATTTCGAAAATAATAATGCACGTTGGCTTTGGGCAGCCCAGCTCTGTCGGCTATGGCCTGCATCCTTGCCCCGTTTAGGCCCCTCAAAGCAAATTCTTCCCGGGCAGCGCTCATTATCTTTGCGAAGTTTTTATCTCGTGGTCTGGAAGGATTTCTGGCCATTGTTTTAGATGCCTTTGTGAAAATAATATTCCTGAAAGGGTGATATTCCTGCTGGTTTAGGGTAAATTATTACCCAAACCTGTCCAAATGGTCAAGATTTGAAGATTGCAATTAACAGATCTGTTCAGGAGATGGATAGCCCGGTCGATCAGACTGTCCTGGTCTATTTGCGTGAAAATGGATTGGTGGGCACCAAAGAAGGGTGTGCCTCAGGGGACTGCGGTGCTTGCACGGTCATGGTGGGTTCCAATACCGAGGGCCGGATCGTCTACCATACACGTAATTCCTGCATTACTCCCATGAACCAGTTAGCTGGGAACCATCTGATAACCGTGGAGGGGTTGGGGGATGAGAGCCAGCTTCACCCGGTGCAGCAGCAAATGATCGCGCATCACGCGTCGCAATGCGGTTTCTGTACCCCTGGATTTGTTGTCTCCTTAGCGGCACTTGTAGAGTCTCGCGCAGCACCTACCCGGGAGGCGGTCCTGGAGGGATTGTCAGGAAATCTCTGCAGGTGCACTGGTTATGGGCCCATCCTGGCCTCGGGGCTAAGTGCACTGAAACTAGAGTACCGGTCCAGCCTGGGGAGCCGGCGTCTTATCGAGTCTCTGGGACAGGAAACGGGACTCTGCCAGTTTTACCGACGCCCTCTATCGGAGCCGGATCTGCAGAAGGATATTCTTGAAAACCCTGGTGCTAGGCTGGTTGCCGGGGGGTCGGACCTGATGCTGGAGGTAACTCAGGAGTTCAGATCTTTTTCAGCACTGATTGATCTCACGGGTGTGAACGAACTGACAGAGATCGATGAGGATGCTGGATTTATCGAGATAGGAGCGGCGGTTAGCTATACCAGGCTAGAGAAATTCTTTCTGAACCGTTCAAAACCTTTCCTTGATCTTCTTCGGAGGTTGGGTTCGAGGCAGATCCGCAATGTTGGTACGATCGGAGGAAATCTGGGCAATGCATCTCCCATTGCAGATATTCCGCCGGTTCTACTGGTGTGGGATGCAGAAATCGAGTTGGTGTCGTCGAAAGGAAAAATCAGGTTCATCCGGGCAGATAGTTTCTATGAGGGCTACAAAAAGACAAAGCTCAAGAAGGGTGAGTACATAGCGCGCATTCATATTCCGACGATGACGGTCAAGCATTTTCACAGATTTTATAAGGTTTCGAAGCGCCTGGAAGATGATATTTCGTCGGTGATGGGTGCTTTCAGGTTTGCAGGAGAAGGCGGTGTCATTGCGGAGGCAAGAATTGCATTTGGTGGCATGGCTGAAGTGCCTGTCCGGCTAAAGAAAATTGAAAAGATGGTAGTGAACCGAGCCCTGGATAAAGAGCTTCGCGCGCGCCTTAGGGAGGAAATAGCGAGCGAGCTATCACCGATCTCGGACGTAAGGGCATCGTCAGGGTACCGACTGGAAGTAGCAGAAGCGATGCTGATGAGAGCGCTGGACGAATTTTCGGGTAACGAACGCATAAATATAACGGAGTTGGAACTGGATGCGTAAATTATCAGACAAGCCTCTTAAATCTTTTCCAGGAGGGTCCTCGGTTGTTCTGGGAAAAGATATGGCCCATGATTCGGCCATAAAGCACGTTACCGGCAGGGCGCTTTATGTTGATGATCTGCCCGAACCCCCTGGGTTACTTCACATAGCCTGCGGGTTGTCAGGGATAGCCAGCGGTCATATCAAATCGATGGATCTTGAATCTGTCCGGTCCGCCGAAGGTGTGGAAGACGTTATAACGGCTGAAGATATCCCGGGGGACAATGACGTCAGCCCGGTTTATCAGGGCGATAAACTGCTATCCTGTGGAAGGGTGGATTATGTTGGGCAGCCGGTTTTTGCGGTTGCGGCGACCTCCTTTGTCCTGGCAAAAAGAGCGGTCAAGCTTGCGGAAATTTCTTACGAAGAGACGCAGGCTACGTTAACTCCTCAGGATGCTATTGAGAACAAGCAATTTGTTCTTCCGACCAGAACTTTCTCCAGAGGTGATTCGGCGGCAGCTATCTCTAGGGCAGAGAACATACTCGAAGGCGAGCAGATGATTCGGGGTCAGGAACATTTCTATCTTGAAGGCCAGATCAGCATGGCGAGTCCGACCGAAGAAGGCGGTGTCCATGTTTTTTCATCTTCACAGCATCCCTCTGAAGTGCAGAAACTGGTAGCGTCTGTGCTTGGGTTGAGAATTAATCAGGTCAACGCAGAGGTCCGCCGGATGGGAGGTGGTTTCGGTGGAAAGGAGTCCCAGGCGGCTGCCGTTGCATGCATGGCCGCAGTTTTTGCTTTCCGAAATTCAAGGCCAGCAAAATATCGTTTGTCCAGGCAGGATGACATGGTCCAGACAGGAAAACGTCACGATTTCTGGAACCGTTACCGGGTAGGCTTTGATAAGTCGGGACGAATTGAAGGAGTGAGTCTGGAGTTGGCAGCGCTGTGCGGTTGCACCGCCGACTTGTCGGAAGGAATCGTTGACAGGGCAATGTTCCACGCCGACAACGGATATTTTTATCCGGCGGTCTCTATAAAAGGCTATCGTTGTAAAACCAACACGGTATCGAACACGGCATTTCGCGGATTCGGCGGGCCTAAAGGAATGATGGCAGCGGAGACAATGCTCGATGACATCGCGAGATTTGTTGGCCGGGACCCGCTGGATGTGAGGTACGAAAACCTATATCAGGCTGGCAGGGATATGACCCCCTATGGACAGACGGTTGAGCAGCATATCCTTATGGATATGATGAAGAAACTTGAAAAAGACAGCAATTATCGAAAGAGGCGCACTGAGATCGAAAAGTTTAATCACCAGAACAAATTTTTTCGGAAAGGGCTCGCGCTCACTCCGGTCAAGTTCGGGATTTCTTTCACGGCCGCTCACCTCAACCAGGCGGGGGCGCTTATCCATATCTATACGGATGGCAGTATTCACTTGAACCATGGCGGAACCGAAATGGGTCAGGGACTGTATACCAAGATCGTGCAAATAGTAGCGAACGTTCTCTGCGTGTCTCACGAGAGGATAACTGTCTCGGCCGCGCGAACCGACAAAGTGCCAAATACCTCACCAACGGCCACTAGCGCGGGAACCGACCTAAACGGAATGGCCGCAAAAAATGCGGCTGAAATACTAAGAAAACGTCTGCTCGAATTCGTACAGGATGCCTACGGTGTGGAGATGGATTCTATCCGGCTCGAGGATGAATCTTTTCTGTTTGGAAAAGATAGGATCTCCTTTGACGAAGTTATTAGGGGAGCATACTTGGCCAGGGTGAACCTTTCGGCAAACGGATTCTACAAGACCCCTGATATTGGTTATGACAAGGAGGCAGGCACAGGAAAACCTTTCTTCTATTTTGCTAATGGGTGCGCTGTGTCAGAGGTTATCGTGGATACTGAAACCGGCGAATACAGAGTGTCGAGAGTTGATATTCTTCACGACGTGGGAAATTCGCTAAATCCTGCTCTTGATAAGGGACAGATCGAAGGTGGCTTCGTCCAGGGGATGGGTTGGCTTACAACGGAGGAGCTTCTCTGGGACTCCGGGGGCAGAATAATCTCGAATAGCCCGGCGAACTATAAAATACCTACGGCTTATGACGTCCCGGAGAGATTTTCTGTCGCGCTCTACGACAAGCCCAACCCGGTGGAAACCGTTTACCGTTCCAAGGCCGTGGGTGAGCCTCCGCTGATGCTAGCCATATCTGTCTGGTGCGCCCTGAGAGATGCGGCCGCTAGTTTTTCAGGCTACAGCAAAAGCCCGCCTTTGGGCTCACCGGCCACTGCCGAGCAAATGCTCAGAGCAATAAAATGGGCCAGAGACCAGGAGGCAGCATCATGAATTGGCAGGAAGCAGTTAACTGGTGCCATGGTAACGGGAATGCCTTTACCCTTGTTACGCTGATCAGCACCTCCGGCTCAACGCCCAGGGGCGGTTCGACAAAAATGGTAGTAACACAAAACGATATTTACGACACCATTGGTGGTGGGGAGCTTGAATTTAAGGTCACCGCGCATGCCAGAGAAATGCTTGTTAACAGGGTGCCCCAGCAGAAGGTCGAGCATTTTCCCCTTGCTACTAAAGCGAACCAGTGCTGTGGTGGAAGTGTCACCGTGTTGCTGGAATCTTTTCCTGTTACCAGCACCAGGGTCGCGATTTTTGGAGCGGGCCATGTAGCTGCTTCGCTCATCAAGATTCTCGCTCATTGCGATGCCCGGATTGACTGGGTGGATACACGCCCTGAAATTTTTCCCGAGGAGCTGCCGGCAAATGTGAAACCTCTGGCCATCGATGATCCGGTTGACTTCATTGAAAGTCTAAGTAACGATCATCGTTGTGTCGTGATGACGCACGACCATCACCTGGACTATCGGCTGGTTTACAGTCTCCTCTCTTTCACCGAAGTAGATTACGTTGGCATGATCGGGTCGGAAACCAAGGCCAGAAGGTTTTATGCGCGAATGACAAAAGACGGGATTAACAAAGTAGATCAGTTGCGTTGTGTTTGCCCGGTCGGGCTGAAAGAGATAAAAGGAAAACTGCCCATGGAGATCGCGGTTTCAGTGGCCGGGCAGCTCCTGTCCCTGGACCCGGTTAGAGCATCGGAGCTTAAGCCGGCGCTGAGCTGGAAAGAGGTCCGGGCAGCCTTTTCTTCACCCACTCCCGTTGAGCGGCCTAAATGAAACTGAAGGCATTTAATACCGCAAAGCCGGAGGAGAGAATCCGTTTATTACTGAACTGCTGTCAATCCAGGAACTGGGCGGGCCTTCTTTCAGGCGCGGCTCCCTTTGACTCCTCCGGGTCTTTGTTAATTGCGGCTGCAGATATCTGGAATAGCATGGGAGAAGAAGATTTTCTTGAAGCCTCGCGGGGGCATCCCCGGATCGGTGATCTGGGCGCACTGCAAAAAAAATATGGTGCATCCCCGGCCGAAGAACAGTCTGGTGTTAGAGGCGCGGATGTCCGTGTGCTCGACCTTCTGAAAGTCCAGAATGAGCGATATCTTGAGAAATTTGGTTTTATCTTTATTGTTTACGCTCCTGGAAAAAGTGCAGAAGACATGCTTGACCTGCTAGAGGAAAGGTTGAAAAATTCCCGTGAAGCCGAACTAGCGAACGGTGCCGGGCAGCAACTTCTGATAATGGA
>PAPD01000042.1 GCA_002708765.1 Gammaproteobacteria bacterium
AAAGAAGCAGAAGAAATAGATCGAAGAAAAGAACTTTCAAAACAGCAAGGTGGGCCGGCTGCTATCGCTAAACAGCACTCCAAGGGCAGGCTTACTATTAGAGAAAGGATATCGCGTTTTCTCGATGACGGTTCTTTCAAGGAACACGGAGAAGGTGCTGGTTTCGCTAAATTAGATATCCATGGTGAGATCGAAGACTTTTCTCCCGCGAATTATGTTGTTGGTGTCGGAAAAGTGGAAGATAGATTGCTCGTTGTAGGTGGAGAAGATTTTACTTTAAAAGGGGGGTCTCCGAATGCTGCAGGCCTACGAAAAAGTGTGTACGCCGAGGAACTGGCCATCTATCTAAGAGTTCCATTGTGCAGGTTTCTGGAAGGCGGGGGTGGCAGTGTATCAAATCCTGATGGAGCCAAACCGTCGACAGTTGGTTCCCCAGTTTTTGCTGAACCGAGATTCAAAATCATCGCTGATGCGTTAAGTCAGATTCCAGTTGTTTCGGCTGCCCTTGGACCAGTGGCCGGGTTTCCCGCAGGTCGCCTGGTTTCTTCTCATTTTTCTGTAATGGTCAAAGGAATTTCGCAAGTGATGGTTGGAGGGCCTGCTCTGGTAGAGAGAGCTCTGAGCCATACTGTTACCAAAGAAGAACTTGGGGGATGGAAGGTACATTCAAAGAGCGGGTTGGTGGATAACGTCGCGGAGTCAGAAGGTGACGCAATGGAAATGATGCAAAGATTTCTCGCTTATCTTCCAGATAATGTATGGAGTATCAGTTCACGTGGTCCGGCTAACGATAGTCGTCACCGAGCTGATGAAGAACTCCTCAACATTGTTCCTAGAGATAATCGGCGACCATTTGATATGAGAAAGGTTATAAATCTGGTATTAGACAGGGATTCCTTTTTTGAAATCCAGCCTCTCTATGGGCGCGGTTCGATAACCGGTTTCGCACGTTTATTAGGAAGACCAGTCGGAGTGATTGGAAATGATTGTCGATATTACGCGGGATCGATGACAGCGGAAGGCGCGCAAAAAACGAGAAAAATGATAGAGCTTTGCGATACTTTTCACCTACCCATTGTTAATTTTCTAGATGAGCCGGGATTTATGATAGGACCTGTGGCTGAAAGCACGGCTTGTATACGTTACGGAATGGCGGCAGTTTCTGCAGCTACTCAGTCCGTCGTTCCATGGGCTACTATCGCCATTCACAAGTCTTTTGGGGTGGCTTCCGCGGCTCACTTTGCTCCTAATACTTACAAGCTTGCTTGGCCTTCATACGAAATGGGAGCCCTTCCCGTTGAAGGGGGAGTAGCGGTCGCTTTTCATCGTGAAATATCGGAAGCAGATAATCCGGAGGAGAAAAGGCGCGAACTAGAGACCAAGTTGCTAGATAATCGGTCTCCTTTGCCTCTCATGGAGAGTTTTGCATTGCATGAGTTAATTGACCCTCGGCATACTCGTGAGAAATTGTGTGACTGGATCGATTGGATAGAACCATCTCTTGAAAATTTGAAAGGTCCGGTAAGCTGGGGTTACCGACCTTGATTTATTTTGAGAGGTGCGTCCAGAGCCTCATTTTTCTGGTGCTTTTTCTGGGCCCTGCTTCGGCTTCCGAAAAAGATCCTGCCAGTGCGGAATTGTTATCGTCAATGGAAAGGGTTTCTCGGGGCGAATCTTTTTCTGCAGGAATACGAATAGAAATGGAAGCGGGTTGGCATACCTATTGGCTAAACCCGGGAGATTCAGGAGCTTCCCCTGAATTTAGTTGGAATATGCAAGATGGTGTGAGGATTGGAGAGATCCAGTTCCCGGTTCCTGACCGTATTCCATATGGAGAGCTGGTCAATTTCGGATATAGCAACGAGGTTATATGGCCGTTTAAAGTTAATCTTGATGAATCGTTTTTGAGCGATTTTGTCCGGTTGTCGGGGCGGTTGGAAATTCTAATATGCTCGGATATATGTATCCCCAAGGCATTATTTATTGATTTGGTCGTCCCTGTCGGAAAAACGAAGAAAAATGAGAAGGTATATGATCTCCTAGATAGAAGCTTCGCTGATCTGCCACTGCCGTTAAACGTCAGGCCAGTATTAAGGGTTCTCGATGACTCATTAGATCTTCGGTTTGGTTATTCGAATACTCAGATGTCTCGTCTGGAGGATGTCTATTTTTATCCTTTGAAGTCGGGTTTGATAGAAAATACTGATTCGCAGAGCTTTTCCTTCAAGGGAAACATGGTCTCTTTGAAAATGAAGAGAGCAGATCAATTCCAGATGGAAAATCCGATTAAAGGGTTGTTGGTGGTCAACGAAAATACTTACCAGATTGATATCGAAAAACCATCGATGGGTGACGGCAAAAAAGAACAGGAAGAGCTTGGGCTGCTCTTCGCGATTCTTCTAGCTCTAGCTGGCGGCATCATTCTTAATCTGATGCCCTGTGTTTTTCCTGTTCTTTCAATAAAGATACTTTCGTTCTTGGATCGAAGCGAGTCAGGAAGCCGAGGGTTGGTTGCACATGGGTGGGCCTATGGCCTGGGTGTCGTGTTTTCCTTTATAGTTTTAGGGTTATTAGTTTCTTTTTTCCGCGCTGGTGGAGAATCAGTTGGTTGGGGTTTCCAGCTTCAATCACCAATAATAGTTTCGATGTTGGTCTATGTGTTCATGCTAGTAGGTTTTAATCTGCTTGGGTTTTTTGAGATTAATTTTTCTTTTAGTCTGAGAAAGAAAAATGACGGTTTGTCGGGCGCTTTTTTATCAGGAGTTCTAGCAACCGCTGTTGCGTCACCTTGCACGGCGCCTTTTATGGGCGCGGCTCTTGGTTACGCGATTCTTCAGGCTCCAAGTATAGGTGTTGTCGTATTTGCGAGCTTGGGGCTCGGGATGGCGTTACCTTTCGTGTTGCTTTGTTACTTCCCGGGTTGGGTAGCAAGGATGCCAAAACCAGGTCCCTGGATGATCAATTTGAAACAATTTCTAGCTTTCCCAATGTTTGCTTCGGCAATTTGGTTGATATGGGTTCTTCAGTTCCAGGAAAAGGATTTTTTTATTCCTGTATTACTGGGGATTCTTTTTATTAGCATGGCGCTGTGGATTTCTCGGCTTGGACAGACTCGATTAAAAAAGACTATGGTCGTATTTTTTTTCGGTCTAGCTCTAGCTCTGGCCTTTAGTCCCCTCTTATTCAAGGACCAGGTCAACGATGGGAAACTGACTTCAGGGATCCCGGAACATAGCCGGTACAGTAAGGGCCAGCTTGAAAGAGCAATAAAGCAAGGTCCGGTCTTTGTTAATTTTACTGCGGCCTGGTGCGTAACCTGTAAGGTTAATGAAATAGGTGCTTTAAATTCTAAAAGAATTGCAGACGCATTTAACGAGAAGGAGTTAACGTACATGGTAGCCGACTGGACAAACGAAGACCCTCAGATCACAGAAGCTCTCCAGAGGTATGGAAGAGCCGGTGTGCCGCTCTATTTGCTTTTTGCAAAGAATTCTTTAAGCCCTTTCGTGTTGCCTCAAATTTTGACCATCGATATTTTGCTATCTGCGCTAGATAAGATCTAACTTTATTTGCTTATTGATCTAATCTGGCAGAGGCTTTTCCTTTGATGACTTCTATTCCCTCTTGATTCGTAGTCGAGACTTCAAGGTCAGCGATTTTTTCTCCGTTTTCATCTCGAATATCGGTAATCGTTGCTTTGGCTCTGAGGGTTGCCCCTGGGAAAACCTGGGCTGTGAACCGGACACCGTAGTACTTGAGGCGCCCGTCTCCCACGAAGTTGGTTAGCATTCGACCGGTCATACCCATGGACAACATGCCATGCGCAAAAACCGAGGGATATCCAGCTACTTCTTTTGTAAAAATTTCATCTGAATGTAGTGGGTTGTAGTCTCCGGATGCTCCAGCATACATAACTATTTGGGTTCGAGAGAGGTTGTCGCATATTTCTTCTTCGTAGGAATCACCTATTTTTATATCATTTGCGTGCAATGTCATTTTATTACCTTCTTATTAATTTGAAGTGGCTGGTCGTTCTGTTCTTACTCCAACCCCGGTCGCCGTTACGACTAGCTCGCCATCTTGATCTCGATATTCAGTAACAGTTTCGGAGAATTTTAACTTGCCGCCTTTCCGACCTTCTTTCTCCCATGTTTTTCCTGGTTTTACTTCCGCGGTCAGGACCGCTCCAACCTTAAGTGTTTTGTGAAACACATAATGCTGTTCAGCGTGGAGTCCTCCCCCAGCGCCACTCCCTGAACCGGAAGAGTCCTTTTTTGTTATTCCCGTAGGTCCCTTCGCAGATCCGAACCATTCTTCACCAATTTTTGGTCTAAGGAAATAATCCGGATCAAATTGTGCGCTAGACTGAACAAATGTGGGTGGAGCGATGATTTCGCCACATTCTGTTTGCTTTGCATATTCAGAATCGTAGTATATTTTGTTGGAATCCCCGATTGATCTGGCAAACATCATTACGTGGCTTTTTTCGATAGGGAATTTTCCTATTGCCATTGTTTTCTTCCTTTTGTTTTAAATTACGGTCTCTAGTGAACTTATGCACGGTTTTGCTTGGAGGTCAACTCATTATTAAACTAAAAATAAAAAAAATCCCTTGTGACCAGAAAATAGTGGCGTTACTATTTTCCACCCTGAGTATTAAGAAAGTTCATTTTTAGCCGATAATTTTTTAAATAACGAAAAATAATATAGTTATGTCTAGACCCTTGAGAATAGAATTTCCTGGTGCGATTTATCACGTGGAAAGTAAAGGGCGCCCAGGAATGGCGGTCTACAAAGATGAGGAAGATAGAAAGAGATTTCTGAATGTTTTGTCAAACGTTGTAGATAGATTCGGATGGCTTATTCATTCCTATATTTTGATGGACTCAGGTTATCGGTTTGTTTTAGAGATTCCTGAGGGGAACCTATCGAAGGGAATGCGTCAGTTAAATGGGGTCTACACACAGCTTTTTAATAAGCGTCACGATGTTCGTGGCCCGGTGTTTCAAGGAAGATTTAAAAGCGTCCTGTTCGAAAAGAAAAGTTTTTTGTTGCCGGTGTGCAGAGATGTTGTCTTAGGTTCTAGGGAATCAAAAAAAAATCAGGGCTCTACAGCTAATTCCTGGAGCAGCTATAAAGCTATAGCGGGACAGGAAAAGGCGCCTCAATTTCTCTACGTTAAGGATGTCCTTTCTTTTTTTGGTAAGCGCGAAGAAACTGCTCGGCGGAAATATAGAGAGTATATGCGAAAGAAGATTGTTGGAGGTTCGCCGTTGTCAGATAGGAAAAGCCAGGTTTTGTTAGGGAGACCTAAGTTTCTGAATGAGATGAAACCCATTTTGGAAGGCCAACGATTGGCTAAAAAGGGACCCAAATTAGTGCGAAGGAGAAAAAGTTTAAAGGTGCTTTTTAAAAAAATTGATGGCAAAACTCGGGAAATGAGAAATCAGCTAATAAGTGAGGCACACATAGACCACGGTTATACTTTGATGGAAATCGGTGATGAGTTGGGACTTCATTACACAACTGTCAGCAAGGTTATCAATAAATAATCGCCCCTAATCGAGTAATTGCAATATTGTGGCATCATAGTATGCTGGTTAGCTGACGATATCTAAGATTGGTTCGGAGATGGTATGAGAAGGATTCTTGGACTGCAGCAAAAGGAGGAGGGTGAGATAGACCTTACTCCGATGCTTGATGTGGTATTCATCATGTTGATATTTTTTATTGTAACGGCCACTTTTGTAAAAGAAATTGGGCTTGATGTAAACACCCCTGATAAGAATCAAAATGTAAAAGATGCTGACAAGCAAAGTATAGTGGTCCAGGTAACCAGTCGAGATAGAATTCGGATAAGGGGCAGAGATATTGATTTTCGTGCGGTTAGAGCCAATATTGAAAGGTTGCACGCGGAAAATCCCGAGGCTCCTGTTGTGATTCAACCCCACCCAGAAAGTAAAACAGAGATAATGATCCACGTTATGGATTCCGCTCGTCAAGCTGGCGTTTATAACGTCTCGATAGCCTCTACCTAAACCTTTTTTGTATCGTGGATATCGGAATCAATATCCGAATCATGGGCCAGCAGTCTGCGCCAGAAGTAATGTCCTCTCTTATGCGATCTGCAGAAGATGTCGGTGTCGAATCGGTCTGGGTAGTCGATCATATAGCTATTCCACCTGATGATATTGAAGGCTCAGGTGGCAGGTATTTTGACCCTTTGACTGTTTTAGCTTGGATGTCAGCCCAGAGTAAAAAAATAAAACTTGCGACGGGTATTCTTGTTTTGCCATATCGGTCCAGATTGCCGACCGCAAAGGCCATAGCTAGTATCCAGGAGTTGTCGGGCGGACGATTAATACTAGGCGTTGGGATAGGGTGGATGGAACCCGAGTTTAAAGCGCTCGGGGTCCCGATAGACCGCAGGGCTGAAATCGCTGAAGATACTCTTTCGTTTATTAATGACTGTTTCGATAGAGACGTGATGGAGTCGAATGGCCAACCGTTCATATTTGAACCTAAGCCAAAAAAGCCAACTATTTTTGTGGGAGGGATGTCTAGCAAAGCGATCCGGCGTGCAGTCGAATTCAACGCAGGATGGTTTCCAATGGGTCGTTTGGAGAATATAAGAGGCAGGATAGCCGATTTTCGTCAACGGGCTTTAGCCCATTCTGGGAGAATACCGGAAGTGGTCACATACGTGAATATATCAGAAAAAACTGATAATGAGCTGGACAAAATTATTGATGAATATCGAGACGCAGGAATAACACGGATTGTGTTGAATCAAAAGTACCAGGCCGTTGACGATTGGCTAAGGACGTTCGAGAGTTTGGACCGAAGATCTAGTTATTGATGACTATGAAGGCAATGATCCAGAAGATATAGTAAAATATTGTAAGAGGACCTCGGAGGGGGATCAAAAAATGGCATTTGAATCACCGAAAGTTTCCGGAAACGTTTTCTTTGACACATTTCCTGTTGGTCCGCTCCAATGCAACTGTTCCATAATTGGTGACCCAGTCTCGAAGTCCTGTGTCATCGTTGACCCGGGAGGTGATCCCGAAAAAATAATGTCAATAGTCGAAGAGAACAGGCTGACCGTAAGACAGATCGTTCATACTCATGCGCATCTGGATCACATTCTGGCTTCAGCGGAAATTAAGAGTAAAACAGGTGCCCCTCTGCTTCTTCATAAAGGCGATCAATATCTGTGGGATGCTCTTGAGAGCCAATGTCAGCGGTTTGGCATTAATTGTGGCGAAACTTCTGAACTTGATAGCTGGTTGAGTGATGAAACCGCTCTCGATTGTTGTGGTGGCGTGGCTCTTCACACTCCTGGCCATACGCCGGGATCGGTGTCATTCTGGTTTGAAAACCATTCATTACTTATTGCGGGAGATACGCTATTTCAATTAGGTATTGGCAGAACTGACCTTCCTGGCGGCAGTTTTGAACAAATTGAGAGATCTATCAAGGAGCGTCTTTTCGGTCTTGCTGAAGACGCTCTTGTTATCACTGGTCATGGGCCTTCGACTTCACTGGCTTTCGAGAAACAGGCTAATCCCTTTTTTGGTGGGGTATAATCTTTTTTTGAACTAATGGATAGCTGCGTTTTTTCTTGGAAAAATTGATGAAAAAAACCTCGTGTTGGAAGCATAGCCTGATTTTCTTCACATTTTTTGTGTCTGGATGCTCGAATCTTTTTTCGGGGGTAGCTTCCCAATTGGCTGACGGATTAAGCCATTCGATTTTGAATAGTCGAGATGTCGCCACGGTCAGGGAAGGAGTACCCGCCTTTTTGCTAATGATCGATGGGTTAATTAAAAGTGGTGTGCAAACGCCAGAGATTTTGATTTCTGCGGCAGATCTAAATGGTTCTTTTAGTGTGCTAATTGAAGACAGAGAAAGACTCAAGATTCTTAGTTCAAAAGCAATGAATTATTCAGAGCAAGCGGCCTGCATGAGTAAGTCTGCCTTATGCAATGCCCGATTGCTGGATTTTTCTGAATTCGAAAAAGTTGTATCCGGGTTATCTGAAAAAGATATTAGCTCTGCTTATTCTCTTGGTGTCTCATGGGTTGGACGACTGCAGGCAAATAGCGATGACTGGACTGTAATCGCTGAGCTTAATCGGGCCAAATTACTTATGGAGCGAGTAATAGAAATTGATGAAAATTATCAGAATGGGCGTGCTCACCTTTATCTAGGTGGAATAGAAACCTTGCTGCCTGCGCTTCTAGGTGGTCGACCTGAAAAAGGAAGACTACATTTTGAGCGTGCTATTGAAATTGACAATCGTTTTCTTTTGTCAAAAGTCATTTATGCGGAAGAATATGCGAGGCTGGTCTTCGATCAGGAATTGCATGATCGTCTCCTGAACCAGGTTCTTTCGGCTGATCCAATTGAAGAGGGAATTACTCTGTCCAACCAGATTGCTCAGGAAAAAGCCCGTTTTCTTCTTGAGACATCGTCAGATTACTTTTAGGAAAAAATGTGAAAAAACCGTATCTTTTTTTATTGGCAATTATGTTCTGCTCTGCATCAGTTGTTTCTGCGGAGACGTTTAAATTGGCTACCATTTCGCCAGATGGCTTGGGATGGATGGTTGAATTCAGGTCAGGATTGCAAAGAATCAGTTATGAGACCGAAGGTCGGGTTGAGTTTAAGGTTTACCCTGGAGGAGTTCAGGGAGATGACGCAACGGTTTTGCGTAAGATGAGAATTCGTCAGATACACGGAGGTGTTTTTGCCGCCGGATCTTTAACAAGGTTTTTCCCCGACCTTCAGGTTTATAACCTACCTTTGCAGTTCCGTTCATATGAAGAAGTCGATGCCGTAAGAAAAAAAATGGATTCTGTTATAGCGGCGGGGCTAGAAGAAGCAGGGATTAAGACCTTCGCTTTTACGGAAACCGGGTTTGCATATCTGTTGGCCAAGGAATCTGTTTCTTCCGTAAGAGATTTAAGGAAGTTAAAGGCGTGGATTCCCGATAATGATCCCATTGCAGCAGAGCTAATCAAATCCTTTGATGTGAGCCCTATTCCATTAAACATTACTGATGTTTTACCAGCTTTGCAGACAGGAATGATAAATTCGGTGGTCGCGCCGCCAGCAGTGGTTTTGGCTCTTCAGTGGCATAATCATCTAGGTTATTTAATGAATCTCCCTTTGGTTTACATATACTCGATGTTGGCAATGGATGCGAAGGCTCATTCAAAAATAAGCCGAGAGGATCAACAAGTGGTTAGCTCTGTTATGAATGATGTGTTTGATTCAATCGGGTTAGACGCGAGATCCGATAATAAAAAAGCACTGGCCGCTCTGAGTAAAATAGGCATAGAATTTGTTGAACCTCGAAATGTCGAGGAATGGAAAAGTGTGTCAGATGTCTCCGTGAGCCAGTTGATGAATTCTGGAGAAATAAGTAAAGAAATGGTCGAGAAGTACCTTGGTTTCCTGAGAGAATTTCGTGCAGATAAAATCGATTAGGAAATCAGGTGAAGCGGCCGTTAGTTGAATGACCATTATAAAACGACTTTCATGTTTGGTTAAGAGTTTAGAAGATTCAGCGCTCGTTTTGGCATTTTTCCTGATGCTTTTGTTGACCTTGATGCAGATAGTGCTTCGAAATTTTTTCGACGTCGGTCTGATGTGGGCCGAATCACTTCTGAAAATAATGGTCTTATGGGTCGCTCTTTTAGGGGCCATGATCGCTACTCGCGAGGGCCAACACATCAAGATCGATTTGTTCGATCGATTTCTTAGTGAAAGTCGTTTCTCGTTTCTTAGCAAGGTAGTTTCATTTTTTTCAGCATATGTTTGTGGTTTGGCTGCTTATAGTTGCAGTGAGCTGGTTTATTACGAATATATGGATGGAACGAAGGCATTTTCGGAAGTACCCGTATGGCTATGCCAGATTATTATGCCTATAGCTTTCTTTGTTATGGGGTTACGCTTTCTTAGAAATGTTTGGAAGTCATAGGCAATGCTCTCTTGGCTCGGTTCGATTATTTTAGCAGTTTTGTCAGCTTTTGGGCTCCCCTTGTTCATTGCTATTTTGTCCGCTGCTATGATGGGATTTTACTTTACCGAAGTTCCTTTAGCAGTGGCGGCGATAGAACTTTATCGTCTAATCGATACTCCGATGCTGATCGCGTTGCCACTTTTTACTTTTGCCGGATATATTCTTGCTGAGACCAAGTTGTCGGTTCGCTTGGTCAGGTTTACCTCTCACCTGATGGGCTGGTTGCCAGCTGGGCTCTCGATAGTTTCTTTTCTTGTTTGTGCGTTTTTTACTGCATTTACCGGGGCGTCGGGAGTGACTATTGTTGCTGTCGGTGCGTTATTGTTCCCAGCTCTTCTATCAGGTGGATACTCGGAAAGATTTTCCTTAGGACTTGTTACTACTTCGGGTAGTCTGGGGTTGTTGTTGGCTCCTTCTCTTCCGCTCATTCTGTATGGTGTTATTGCACAGCAAATGGATTTGCCGGTTTCTTTCACTATTCGGGATTTGTTCGTAGCGGGTGTATTCCCTGCTTTTCTGATGATTCTGGCACTTGCTATATATAGTATCTGGGAAACTCGCGGGCAGAATTTCGTTAAAGAGAAATATGATACTGGTCTCGCGATACAGAGCCTAAAAGATCTGAGGTGGGATATCCCTTTACCCTTTATTGTGCTTGGAGGAATTTATTCCGGTTTTTTTGCAGTTTCCGAGGCCGCAGCTGTTACCGCTTTTTATGTGTTAGTCGTCTACATATTTGTCAGAAAAGAAATCTCTCTGCAACTTGTACCCAACATTGTTAAGGAAAGCATGGTTATGGTTGGCGGAATTTTACTTATCCTTGGAGTGTCGCTGGCTTTTACAAATTTTCTGATTGACGCCGAAATACCTCAGCATCTATTCAGCTGGATAAGCAATTTTGTTGAAAACAAGTTCGCTTTCTTGTTTCTGTTAAACATTGTTTTATTAATCCTCGGCGCTATTCTTGATATCTTCAGTGCATTGGTAATTATGACACCTCTAATACTTCCGCTAGCTCTAAATTTTGGGGTTGATCCAGTCCATCTAGGAATTATCTTTTTAGCTAATATGCAAATAGGGTATTTTACACCGCCAATAGGCATGAACCTGTTTATTGCCAGTTACCGTTTTAGAAAACCGATCTCCGAAATATATCGAGCAACGATACCTTTTATGTTTGTTTTGCTATTTGTGTTGATTTTAATCACCTATTTACCCGAACTTTCTCTCTTTATGCTTGATCGCTAGTTGTTTGAATGGGTATTATTTCGAGCGCTTTTCGATTGGATGCCCAGAGCGTTTCCATTCTTTGAATCCTCCTGCCAGGTGGCATACCTTCTGCATTCCCATGTCCTGAACAGTTTTTGTGGCTAGGGCTGAACGCCAACCTAAAGTGCAATAGAAAATAAAGATCTTTTCTGCTGAAAACAGCTTTCGGTGATAAGGGCTTTCTGGATCTACCCAGAATTCAAGCATTCCTCTAGGAGCGTGGACAGCGCCAGGTATTTCTCCTTCCTTCTCGATTTCGCGAGTATCTCTGATGTCTATGAACTCTACTTTTTCTTTTTGAGCTAATTCTGCGGCATCAGCGGCAGTTAGGCATCTTATCTCTGTTTCTGCTTGTTCAATCAGTTCTTTGTAACCGACTTTCAGTTTCAAGCCTATTTCTCCAAGAATTTTACCGGATCAGGCTATGTGACTTTTTTGGAATTATCAAGAAAATCGGTCGCTCCATGTTTTTTCGGTGAATGTTTAAAAGTCTTGCTAGAAGGAATAGAATGTAGGAAATCTCTATAGGAGGGTAACAGTGTCTTCTGCAGAAAAAATTCCTTTTAGTCGTTATATTCAAGAAAGTAACGTGAATCTTGACCAGATCAGTTTTAACGAGTTGGCTCGTCCCCAGGATTCTGACGTGCCTAACTCGTCCAGTATTAAGCTTAGCTGGAATGAAATATATAGGCTTGTCAAACCATACATTTCTGTGCGAGTTCTGGAACAGGTAAAGGCAGTTTTGCCTCTTGCCATATATCTGAGTCTTTTCCAGCTTTTAATACTAAGAGAGACAGTATCGGACGCTGCGATAATCTCGGGAGGTCTAGTTGCCGTCATTATTGGATTAATGATCTTCATGGAAGGTTTAAAGGTTGGCCTTATGCCCTTTGGTGAAGCGTTGGGAACGTCTTTGCCAGCAAAAGCCAGTCTGGGAGTGGTTTTGCTCGTCGCTTTTTTGCTGGGCATAGGGGTTACTTTTGCTGAACCCGCAATTGGAGCTCTTCAAACCGCTGGATCGTTAGTGGATGTTACGAAGGCGCCCTACCTTTTCGCTCTTCTGAATGAATGGGCAGGGACCCTTGTTCTGGCTGTAGGGGCGGGGGTTGGGTTGGCCGCAGCTATAGGAACCTTGAGGTTTATTTACGGATGGAGTTTGAAGCCTCTTATATACATGACTCTGGTTCCTGTGTTGCTCTTGACAGTTTATATGGCGAGAGATGCCGAGCTCATGAAAGTGCTCGGTTTGGCGTTTGATTGCGGTGCCGTAACGACCGGCCCAGTGACGGTTCCGTTAGTACTATCTCTAGGCATTGGTATTGCCAATGCCGCAGGAAAGGGAGGAGATTCGTTGTCTGGATTCGGGATAGTAACCTTAGCATCACTTTTTCCTATTATTGCGGTTATGTGTCTTGCTTTATATGTTTCTAGTCAATTCACCCCACAGATGATTATTGAAGCTAGTGCCTTGGCAGCTGCTTCTGCGAGTGATGCCCGCTGGCACGAAATTACGCCGGGCCTTGAAGTAGTAGGAGGGATTAGGGCGATAGTTCCTTTGGTCATATTTCTATTGATTGTCATGATGATTGTATTAAGAGAAAGAGTTCCCAGTCCTAACACAATATTTTTCGGCATATTTCTTTGTGTCCTGGGAATGGTTGTTTTTAACTTAGGTCTGTCCTATGGTTTGTCAAAGCTCGGAGGTCAAAGCGGCGGCCTTGTTCCGGCTGCGTTTACTCAAATTGATGGTGTTGCCTCATCTCCGCTTTATATGCTGAGTCTTGGTTTGTTTATCGCGCTGGCGTTTGCGTGGTTATTGGGATTCGGTGCTACACTTGCGGAGCCGGCGCTAAACGCGCTAGGGATAACAGTTGAGAATCTCACCAATGGATCATTCAAGAAGAATACTCTGATGTACGCTGTTTCGCTAGGGGTTGCTTTTGGAATAAGTGTAGGAGTTGCAAAGATAATCTTTGATATACCTATAGCTTTTTTGTTGGTCCCGGGATATCTGATAGCGATATTCCTCACTGTTATTTCAAGTGAGGAGTTTGTAAATATTGCGTGGGATAGCGCTGGTGTTACAACTGGTCCGGTGACGGTTCCATTGGTTTTGGCGATGGGGCTCGGGTTTGGCAATGCCTTGGGCGCTATTGAAGGATTCGGCATTCTTTCGATGGCTTCGATTGGACCTATCGTCGCAGTGCTGGGAACAGGAATCTACGTTAGATGGAAAATCGATCGACGCCATGCTAACGAAAGTTTTGAACCTAAAGAGTTGGAAGGGAGGGCACTAATATGAGCACTAGAGAATTTACAGTATTAACTGATGTGTCAATGATTACTTGTGTGGTCCAGCGGGGTAAGGCGGATAAAGTCGTAGCTGCAGCTCAGGAATCAGGAGCCCAGGGGGCCACTATTCACTATGGAAATGGCACTGGTTTGCGGGAGAGGCTTGGTTTACTAGGTCTAGCTGTCGATGTAGAGAAAGAGATCATAACTATATTGTGTGGTGATGACCAGCTTGATCGGGTTTTTGAAAAGATGTACTTTGCTGGCGAGCTGGATGTCCCGGGAGGAGGAATAATCTTCGTTACTCGTCTAGAAAAAGCGGCCACTTTTGTTCCCAAAGAGGTGATAGACAGAGTCAATCGGAGAGGGGCTGGCTATGAATGATCTCCCTTTGCAGACAGAAAGTCGCTTGATATCTTGTATCCTCCCTAAAGGCCAGGGAATGCCTTTGCAAAAAGCACTGGCGGAAGAAAAAGAAATATTTAGTGCTAACCTTCATCATGGGCGAGGCGTTGGGAAAGGATTTCATCTTAACGAACGAAGCGTAGGTGATCAGCAAGAAAGAGAAATTCTTGAGGTGGTTGTGCCTTTCCCTATTGCCGATGAGATATTTGATTTCATCTACTATAAAGCCAAAATTAATGAGCCTCATGGTGGTATTGTTTATGTCTCAAAAATCGCTAGGAGTTCAAGCTTCGAGTTGCCAGATATCGACTGGGAAAAAGAATAGACTTATAAAAGATTGCGTTTACCGATGGGTTCTGATCCCGAGTTAACTGGCTTGGAATTTTTTCCGCCTCGTTGCTGATATAGGAGAATTAAAGTTTATGTTTCAGGGGCTTACATTTGAGCCTTTCGCTCTGCCGCCGGAGGCTGAAGCGCTTAGGTCCGAAGTGAGAGAATTTCTGGCGGACTCACTTGACGCTTCGGTTCTACCCAATTCTGATTTTAATGCAGGTGATTCAGCCGAATTCAGCAGAGCTTTAGGAAAAAAAGGCTGGATAGGGATTACCTGGCCAAAAATCTATGGAGGCCTAGAAAAGTCATTTTTTGAGAGATATGTGATAACCGAAGAACTTTTGGCTGCTGGAGCGCCGGTAGGGTGTCACTGGATTGCTGATCGTCAGACCGGACCTCTCTTCTTGAAATTCGGAACAGAAAAACAAAGACAGGAATTTTTGCCTCAAATCATTAGAGGAGAGTGTTTTTTTTCGATAGGTATGAGCGAACCTGATACTGGCTCTGACTTAGCTTCTATTAAGAGTACTGCAATGAAAACAGAGGGGGGCTGGGTTCTTAACGGAAGCAAAATCTGGACAAGTTATGCGCATACGAATCACTACATGGTTGCGCTGGTTAGAACCGAGCCCGCTTCAGAAAATCGTCATGCGGGAATGAGTCAGTTTATTGTTGATCTTGGAAATGAGAATGTCTCTGTCACAGGCATTAAAAACCTTTCTGGCGAAGAGGATTTTAACCAAGTCTTCTTCGATGATGTTTTTATCCCTGATGATATGGTGGTTGGAAAACCGGGCAATGGGTGGGAGCAGGTAATAAGCGAGTTGGGCTACGAACGGAGCGGACCAGAAAGGTTTTTGAGTGCTTTCAGGGTGTTGGTTGAATTTTCCAGGGAGATTTCCGAGGATGCGGACGCTTATCAGTTAGCCCTTTTGGGTCGCTTGATGGCGCACTTGGTAACGTTGCGCAGAATGTCAATCTCTGTTGCGGGAATGCTTGAGCAAGGTGATATGCCTATAACGGAAGCTGCTCTGATTAAGGATTTAGGTAATACCTATGAGAGATTAGTTCCGGAGGTTGTTAGATTAGCAAATTTGAAAAACCCCAGCTCGAGGTTCATCGATACACTTAATCAGTGTATTTTGCACGCACCTTCTTTTACTTTGCGAGGAGGCACTAGAGAAATATTGAAAGGAGTAATAGCCAGAGGCCTTGGTTTGAGATAATTGGCATGAACGAGCAACAGCGACTAATAAAAGAAAGTCTGGATCGTTTGCTTTCCGATCTTTGTTCAAAAACAACGATTGATAAAGCTGAGAAAGGAGAGTTTCCAGGAGAACTTTGGCACGCACTTGCCGATACAGGCCTTGTGCTGGCAGGTTTGCCAGAGGATCTGGGTGGAGCAGGCGGAGATTTGGCTGACTCTTTGTTTGTTGTTAGAGAGGCCGCAAAGTTCGCGGCGCCTGTGCCATTAGCTGAGCACTTTCTAGCGGCAGTCCTTTGGTCAGGCAGAGGCGAAACGGTTCGCGAAGGCATCATGACTTTCGCTGAAGGTGATTTTAGGCTTAGTGATAATGACCAGCTTTCGGGAACAGCACCTGCTGTCGCATTTGGAAGGTGGAGTGATACAGTGACTCTTATCGCCACCCGAAATAATGAGGACTTTCTTTGTGGCGTCCCGATCTCTGAATTCAGGGTAGAAGAAGCAAATAATATTGCCGGAGAGCCTAGGGATGCATTAAGTATAAACTTGGTTTTAAACAAATCTCAGTATTTGGGAGGGGAACCAATCAAGCGAAAGGCCTATCTAATTGGAGCCGCTACAAGGGTAGCGCTGATGGCTGGAGCACTGGAATCAATATTGGAAATGTCTGTTGTCTATTCGACGGAGCGTGTTCAATTTGGGAAACCAATCGCAAAGTTCCAGGCGATCCAGCAACAGTTGGCGACGATGGCTGGTGAAGTGGCGGCTAGTCTTAGAGCGGCCCAGTCGTTAGAAACGAAATTTGAATCGATGACTGAACTTGAGGTGGCGATTGGAAAATCAAGAGTAGGGGAAGCGGTAGGCATATGTACCGATATTGCCCATCAAGTGCATGGAGCAATGGGTTACACGATGGAACACAGCTTGAATCAAAGAACCAGAAGGTTGTGGGCGTGGAGAGAGGAATACGGATCTGAACAGGAATGGGAAATAGCGATAGGGCAGTTTTTTTCCGGTAACGCCTCAGAAAAACTTTGGGATCAGGTTACTTTTTTAAACTAGATAATATTCCGAATAGATTTCTGGTGATTTTGTGCTGCATCTAACTTTCCCGGTTTCTACTAGGCGGATCATAGCGGCGAAGGCCGATCTTCCTGCAGCGCTATAAAGAGATGGATCAGTTTCCGCGTACATTATTGGAACCATGTCTGCAATTAAGTGCTGCCCAGTCTCAAGGCAATGAATAATCTGTTCTTCTCTTTCGATTCTGTGCCTTATAAAGGCTTTTACATAATTGTGTGTATCTGTAACTTTTGGTCCGTGTGTGGGCCAATATACAGATTCTTCCCTAGTAAGCAGTTTTTCCAGACTTTTTATGTAGTCGGTCATGTTTCCGTCAGGTGGCCCTATTACGCTTGTAGACCAACCCATTACATGGTCTCCGGTGAAGATAGAATTTTCTTCCATTAATGCAAAACAAAGGTGATTAGAGGTGTGGCCGGGCGTGTGTATGCACTCAATATTCCAGTCTGCTGCTGATATCAAGTCACCGTCATTACAAAATACATCAGGAACAAACTCCATATCCCCGCCTGCTTCTAGGTTCTCGCCTTTTTGGAGTGCTCCTCCATGAGGCCCGTATCCATAAGTTTTACTACCCCAAAATTTTTTGAGTGGTGCAGCGGCTGGTGAGTGATCTATATGAGTGTGTGTGATAAGAATGTGGGTGATGTTTTCACCCTGCAGTAATTTTTTTAACGCTTCCACATGTTCTTCGATGATTGGACCAGGATCAATTACGGCGACATCTTTTTTCCCTATAATATAAGTGCCGGTACCGTAAAAGGTAAAACCGCTCGGATTTCTCGCCGTTACTCTTCTGATTAAAGGAGTAATTTCTTCCAGAGTAGCGTATTCGAACTTATGTTCTTGTTTGAAGGGGATTTTTCCACTCATCTTTTTAAGACTAGAAAATAAAAGAAGGAGAATAACAAAAAAAATTGTGGCGGCCTATTTAACTTTTAAATTTCGAGAACTCGAAATAGTTTCGCAGTTCAAAATCACTAGGGTATGATGCTCAATCTTTTTAGGAGCACACGATGATTTTCCTAGATGAGCTCTACCAGTTTTTGTTTTGGGGAATGATCTTTTCGGCGCCAGTAGTCTTCGTTGTTCTGCTCTATGTTCCGGCTCCCTATGGCAGATATGCTAGACCTGGCTGGGGGCCTTTAATGGACAATAGGCTTGGATGGCTGGTTATGGAAAGTCCTGCCTGCTTGCTGATGCTGGTTCCATTTCTATTTATTGAAGAGAGCTCTCTGGTTTTGTTTTTTCTTTTTCTGTGGCAATTTCATTACGTGCACCGGTCCTTTGTCTATCCGTTCGGTCTAAAAAAAGAACCTAAGATCCCGATTATTGTTGTGGTGATGGCCTTTACTTTCAACATTTTTAACGCGTTCATTAATGGCTTTTACCTATCGCAATATTCTGCTTATTATGACTATAGCTGGATCTATAGTTCGAATTTTATCGTTGGTCTAGCGTTTTTCCTTTGGGGTTTCTGGGCGAACAAGCGAAGTGATCAAATACTTTACCATTTGAAAAAAGGAAAAGGCCATGAAAACTATGGAGTTCCTGACCAGTTTCTCTATCGTTATATAAGTTGTCCTAATTATTTCTCGGAATCTATTCAGTGGCTAGGTTGGGCTATTATGACGATGGCTCCTCCCGCCTGGGTTTTTTTTCTATGGACTGTCGCTAATCTTTTTCCCAGAGCCGTTTCGCATCATGCTTGGTACCGAAAAAAATTTGGTGCCTATCCGAAGAATAGGAAAGCCTTCATTCCATTTTTTTTATAATTGTTTCGGGACGTTAGGTATTTCTTGGTCCCGAAAAAGTAGTCAGCAGCGCTGGAAGACAGACTATGGTCAGTATCATTAGAGCAATAATACCTACAGTTAATAATACGCCAATCGAATAGATGCCTTGGTGGGTAGAAAAACATAGAGCGCCAAACGAAGCGAGAGTGGTCAGATTGCTGAGAAAAACCGCCTTTGGAGTGCTTGAATGAATCAATTCTGTGAGATTTTCTGTCTGATGAAATCGGTTGACGATGTGAATGCCGTTCGCAACCCCGAGCCCGAAAATCAGGGGAATTACCACTACGTTCGCCATATTTAAGGGTAAGTCAATTAACCAAGATATCGATAACGTAAAAAAGGCGGTCATCATTAGAGGAATAAAAGTCAACACTGATTCGACGGCACTTCTGAGTGTAAATAAAAGGACCAGAAAAATACCACTGCATGCTACCGTTATAGCTAACCAGAAGGAATTGATCACTATGTCTCCGATCCCTAGATCCAAAACTGGTCGTCCCGTCACGTTGGGTGCTATTGAAAGAACATCTTCGGTAAATAGTCGAAGAGATTCAACCGGAATTACATTGATAGCAGGAGTTATTGATACCATCACCTTTTTTGTTTCGGATATTAATCTATTGCGTTGCTCTAGTGGTAGATCTTTGAATTCCAGTTCAGTCGCACTAAATGCCGTTTTTAACCAAAGGATTTCGTTCTTCAGCGGAACTGTAATATTATCTGAAAACCTCGAACGAATTTCCGGGCTAGCGGTGTTCAAGATGATCACTACGTCTCTTATTTTTTCAATGTAAGCATACTCTTCAGAAGCCCGCGGTGTTTTTTCGAGACGCAAGCTTGCGGCCGTGGCTAGCTTCTCAAGGAGAATTCTGAAATCCTTATCAGCTAATTCGTCTTTTTTGGTTTCTGATTCGAAAATCGAAGATAGTAGAAAATTGGCTTCCTCGATAATCTCGAGGTTCTCTTCTTGTGTTTCGGGAAGATAGTCCTCGGGAATTAATACGTCTGCTACGACATCAAGAGCAAGGAGTTTTTCTTTTAATTGCTTTGCTTCAGATAAATTTTCAGCGGCGTAAAACAGGGTATAATCGGTTACTAGTCCGGTTTCGTGAAGTTCCTTGAGAGTTATCATTGCTTCTGAGTGGGGGTTCTTCAAGGATAGTGTGCTGTAATCGAATTCTGCGCGAGTTGCCAGCAAGCCTAGTATAAACAATGTCGCGATAGTTGCGTAAGAGGTTTCCTTTGATCGTTCTTTATGTAAACGGCCGAGGGCTTTCGAAAAAATCATGGGACTAGGTCCTTCCGGCTCTGCTGTTACTGCAAAGAATGCCGGTATAACAGTAAGTGTCACAAAGACCGCGATGAACATGCCGCCAGCTGAAATAATTCCCATTTCTGCCAGACCAGTATAGGGGGTCGGCAAAAAGGCAAGGAAACCGATAGCTGATGAAATGCCGCAAAGAAATAGTGCGGGCCCCATAGCTCTGGAAGATTCTAACAACGAGATTTTCTGGCCATTGGTCTCGTTCATTTCCTGGTATTTAAGGGATAGATGCACCGCAAAGTCGACACCGAGGCCAATGAACATAACTAAAAATATAATCGAAATGGTGTTGTACTCTCCCACGGTTAACATGGCGAATGCTGCTGTCCAGATTAGCCCTATTGACATTGAAAGATATATCGCCGCGATAAGGCGCGGTGATCGAATACCCCAGAAAAGAACGAGCAAAAGAATGACAACGGCGATTGATCCTGAGAGTTTGGCACTAGCCATGGCGTTTGATATTTCTCCGTGCTCTAAAGGAATCTGCCCGGTTAAGCGAATGTTTACATCGTTCTTGAAAGGAGAATTGTTATTCGCAATAACTTTTTGGATATTATCTATGATTACGGAGTTGGGAAGGTCGGACGCAAAGTTTTGGTTCCCTTGAACGAAGATTAGTTGATAAAACACCTGATCGCCTTCGGGTTTTAACAGAAGGTCCCGCCATGAAACAGGTTTTCCGTAGGGGTTTAGAGATCGATTTGTTGCTAATTCTAGCGAGTTGGCGATCTGCGATAGCCCTGACTCTAGGTCGCCTTCTACCTTAAGGGCATCTGTTAGTAGTGTTAATAAAGACCTGACGGAGTTATCGGAAGCGATGGCGGTTAAGAAGGGCTGAGCTTCAGCTAACTTTTCTACTACTTTTTCAAGGTTCTGGGACGGCATGTATAGCAAAATGTTTTCATCAAAATGGGGGCTGGAGGTCGGACTAAAAACTGACTTGAAATTTTTTTCTCTTGCAAGTGCTTCAACGAGTTCCCGAGCTACCAGCCTCAATTTGTTGGGTTCGGTTCCGCTTACTACTATGAAAGTAGTCTTATCATATTGAGGAAATTCTTCGAGAAATTTGTCGTGGGTTTTTCGCCAGGGTGTGTCCTGCACAATCAATTTTGAGGTGTCTGAGTCAATCTGGAAATTTCTTGCTGCGAATATCCCAGCGATTACCGTTATCGAAAAAAAGATAATAAGGGTGGCACTAGCGTTTTTTATTACAAACTCGGTCCAAAATCTGAGCAGTCTATCAGACACTCGTCAATCGCTCGTCGTTTCATTTTTTTTGATATTTTGGAGGATTTCTTGCACGACGTTCTCTAGACCTCCCTCTGCATAATTCTTTGAATACGCGGCTCTTTTCAGGGAAAGATCGCTGACACCATTAGCGATAATGTCATAAATTTTCCATTTAGATTCAACTGGTTGAAGATGATATTCCAATGAAACCGTTTCCGACCGAGTAAAAAGCTGGGTTCTTATTGCGACGCGACCTTTCCTCAAGTCTCTTGTATCAAGAATTTCAAATTTTTGTTGGTTGAAGCTTTTGAATCTACTTCCATAGGTAGAGGCTATCAGTTTTTGCATTATATTCTGAAACCGGTCCTTATCTTCAGCTCCCAAAGCTTTCCATGCTCTTCGACCCAGAGAAATTCGGGAAATAGTGTCAACAGCAAAGAGTTTATCGATGGCAGGATTCACTTTACTAAATCTTGATAGATAATTTTCTTCTTTCATTATTTCTATAAGCAAATCATGAAACTCAAGAACTGTTTCCTCAGGATTAGAAGAAACTTCTGCCTTTGCGCTATTAAGCATAAAGCAGAGAAGTAAAACTATTTTCACTACGAACTTAATGTTTTTCAATGAACTCTATGACCTCGAGATTAAATCCTGAAATGGCATTAAACCGGGTTGGGGAGCTAAGTAATCGCATTTTCCCTACTCCAACATCTCGCAAAATCTGAGAGCCGGTTCCCACTACTCTATAATTTCCGGTGTCCGATGTTTTTCTGGGTTTTGAGGACACTTTGGGAAAAAGAGCAATATTCTCAAGCTCTTCTAACTGATTAAACTCCTGTCCAACCAAAACTATGACGCCTTGTTCTTCCTTCGAAATAAATTGCATTGCGTCCGAAAGTGACCATGAATCAGAGAATTCCGGTCTTACTGTCTGGAAAATATCTCTTA
>PAPD01000043.1 GCA_002708765.1 Gammaproteobacteria bacterium
AGAACCTTCACAAGTTTTAACTGTCCAAAAGAAGCCGATCGATTGCGTGTCGGTTTTGTATCGGGGGATTTGCGGAATCATCCGGTAGGTTACTGGACGGAAGGCTTTCTAGCTGAAATCGACAATTCGAAGATAGAATTGATCGCATATCCCACTTTACCAAATGAGGACGAATTAACCCGACGCTTACGGTCTTTTTTTTCGAAATGGCAACCTGTTTATGGTCAGGATGATGAAGCGGTGGCAAAGATGATTCATGATGACCATATCCATGTGTTGTTCGATATGTCAGGGCATACTCAATATAATCGGTTGCCGGTATTTGCGTGGAAGCCGGCACCTGTTCAGGTAAGTTGGTTAGGATATTTTGCAACGACAGGATTAAATGAAATGGACTATATCCTGGGGGACCCTTACGTAACACCGAAATCCGAGGAAGGTCACTTCGTTGAGAATATCTGGCCAATGCCAGAAAGTTATGTCTGTTTTACACCGCCGGATGTTGATATTGAAGTTAATGAGTTGCCAGCTATTTCTTCGGAATCGATTACTTTTGGTTGTTTTAACAATCTTATCAAGATTAATGACGAAGTTGTTTCAGTTTGGTCTCGGATATTAAAGGCATTGCCGGGGTCTCGGATGTTTCTCAAGACGAAGACGTTAAACTCTGAAGAGGAGTGTAGAAAGATAAAGGAGCGTTTTTTGAATCACGGTGTTGAGTCTGGCCGTTTGATTCTGGAAGGAGAGTCTCCTAGATCCGGGTTGCTGGCTGCGTATCAGCGAGTTGATATAGCACTTGATCCATTTCCTTACCCTGGCGGGACAACGAGTGCGGAATCAGTATGGATGGGAGTGCCTGTGGTGACATTAAGGGGTAAAAATTTTCTATCGCATGTTGGCGAATCAATTATTACAAATGCAGGGCTGCCCGACTGGGTAGCTATTGATGAGGAAGATTACGTGCGCAAGGCGATAGATTTTGCTTCTGATCTGGATGCTTTGTCTTCCCTTCGGTCCGGACTTCGAGCGAAGCTCCTAACTTCACCTTTGTACGATACAAAACGATTTGCCAGATATTTTGAGACCGCAGTACGGGATATGTGGAAGAAATGGTTAGAGAAACAAAATGGTTGATAGTAAGTTTTGCTTTAAGATTAATTTCGACGACAGTTACCATAAAAGTTAAGTGGTTCATATATGGAAGTGACTCTAGGTGAAGCTTTTGGAAAGGCTATAGAAGCTCACAGATTGGGTAATATTCAAGAGGCCGAAAAATTTTACAGATCGGTCCTTGAGATTCAGCCTAGACATGCTGACGCGAACCATAATATGGGAGTTATAGCTATATCGTTAGGTAAAGCCGAAGAGGCCATTCCCTTTTTTAAGACAGCGATAGAAGCAAATTCGAAGGTTGTACAGTTCTGGGTTAGTTATATAAATACCTTTATTGGTTTGGGGAATTTAGAAGAAGCTAGAAAAATATACGACGAAGCGACGAAAAAAGGAATCAAGGGAGATGTCTTTGAAAAAATAGCAGTACGTATAAATTATTTAAAGACGGATTTGGATGGGGAAAAACAACAAGTCCATTTTCAGCATAAGATCCAAGAATTAGCTAATTTATATAACCAGGGAAATTTAGCAGACGTTCTTCAAAAAGGAGAGTCTCTAGCAATACAGTTTCCTGATGAATTTGTTCTATTTAACTTGTTGGGAGTTTCGAGCGCTGGTCTAGGAAAATACCAGGCTTCTGTTAGATTTTTGAACAAGGCAATTGAACTTAACCCGAACTATGGGGATGGTTACAACAATCTGGGGATTACCTTAACTCAGAGTGGAGATTTTGATGGGGCTGTAGAAAGTTTTAAACAAGCGATCCGACTTAAGTCGGATGATGCCAAAGTTCATTATAATCTCGGATATGCATTTTCCAAAGGCCGGGACCTAGGTAGTGCTTTGGATAGTTTCCGGCAGGCCTTAAGGGTAAATCCTGATTATGCTGAAGCACTTAACAGCATGGGTTCTATTCTAAAGGAACAGGGGCATATTGAGGAAGCTGCTGAAAATTATCAGAAGGCTTTAAGAGTAAAACCTAATTATGCTGAGGCACATAATAATCTGGGCCTTCTTTTAAAGGATAGAGGAGACCTTGACGGCGCTCTAGTAAGTTTTGAGAAAGCCCTTGAAATCAATCCTGATTCTTCAGAGTTTTTTTTCAATATTGGAATCGTCTTGGAGTTGCAAGGTGATCTCGAAGCGGCAATAGAAAGTTTTAAACGAGCAATCAGGCTGAGGCCTGAATATGCGGAAGCCTATCTCAATCTAGGCTCTGCTTTTCTGGCAAATAAAGACAACGATGATGCGATAGATAGCTTCAATCAGGCTATAAGAATAAATCCTGACTTTGCCGAGGCCCATGTCAATTTAGCTACCGTGTTAGTAGCAAATAAGGATTATAGTGGAGCTATAGAGGTTTGCGAAAAAGCTCTTAGGCTCAACCCTGAAATTGGAGAAACACATCATCTTATGGGAAAGGCATTCTTTGACCTAGGTGATTATGAGGCGGCCAAGAATTATTTTGAATCGAGTGCAGATGCTTCTTTTACGCCGCAGTTCTCTATAGCTCGAGCAGCAGAATGCCTTTTTCATTCGGGAAAGTACACTGACCTAAATACTTATATCGCTAAAATAGCTAATAAAGACAAATGTAACATAAGGCTTTCTTCATTAAGTGTTTTTGTAGCACAACAATTGGGGGAAAAAAATCTTTACCCATTTTGTCCAAAACCAATGGATTTAGTCTCAATCACTAATTTACTAGATGATGGTTTGTGTGAAGATGATTTTCTAAAAGAAGTGCTGCACGAAGCCGAAACTAGGAGAAGCATTTGGGAACCGATAAATAAAAGCACCAAATCCGGTTTCCAGACATTAGGCAATCTGTTTGATTCTCCCAGTAAAATAATCACGGAATTTAAGGCTCTTATTGATAAAGAAATTGATACCTATTATGCGAAATTTAGAGACAACGATTGCGCGTTTATTTCGGAATGGCCAGAAAAAAATCAACTTCAAGGCTGGTTCGTCAAGCTTATCCAGTCAGGTTATCAGGATTATCATATCCATCCGACCGGATGGCTAAGTGGTGTGGTATATTTAAAAACGATTGAATCTTCAGACAAAGAAGAGGGAGCGATAGAGTTTGGTCTGCATGGTTACGATTATCCGATTATTAACGATAATTTCCCTCGATTTTTACATCGTCCTCAAGAAGGTGATATTGCGCTATTTCCTTCATCTCTTTTTCATAGGACTTTCCCGATTACTAGGGACGCAGAGCGTTGTGTAATTGCTTTTGATCTAGTGCCAGAGTTCCCCACAAATTAACCAGAGAGTTGCTATAGGTAAACTATTTTAGAAGTGGACGACTTTTGGGTCGGTGGCTGGTCGATAGGGGTTCCCTCCGTTTTTTTGATTGATGAGATTACGAAAGATGACTAACCCTTTTATGGGCGGGGAGTGAGTGAACGAAGAGCGGATGATGGGTGTTTAAGCAAAAAGGTTGCACCAGGGTTGCACCAGCAGAAAATACGAAATTTTTTTCTTCTTCTGCGGTAAGATAAAATGAATTTAAACAATGAGTTAGTGGCGCCCTGAGCAGGAGTCGAACCTGCGACCCCCCGCTTAGGAGGCGGATGCTCTATCCAACTGAGCTACCAGGGCGTCAATTTATTCTAACAGACTTTTATGTAATTCAAGTGAAACACTTTGGCCAAGTGTTTCCGAGACTCCTCTGTAATTGGCTAGGATTAAACACGCTTTATCTCTCTTCCAGGGTGCAGAGGAGCATATGACCTTTAGAAAGATTATTTCTCTGGTGGTTTGGTTGACAACATCAGGGGATTAGGTGTCGACATGTTTTTCCTAAGAACTTTTGAGAGGTTTAGTTTCTCTGTTAATTCGGAATAATATCGAACGCTAGAACAATTCTTTCTTCAGGAGAGTTGAATGGTATAGTGCAGTGGTGAAGTGACGCTGGGAAAAGGCATAATGTTCCAGTTTGTACCTCAATTATTTTACCGTTGGTTAGATTTCCTCTTTGTTCGTATTCCTTGTCATCCAGGCTAACAAAAAGGTTGCCGTCATTTGGTCCCGTCGATTTTGGAACGTTGATGTAAATGCTCCCGCTCAGCCAACCGGTTTCATGGATATGAGGGCTTACCGATCCACCATTTTTATATCGTACCAGCCAGCCTGAAATATTGTACTCGTCAGGCCAATTCAGGATAAGTCCTTCATTTCTCGATTCAAACTTCCGTCGATACTTATCAATTTCTAGTCGGATAGCGTTGCTTGCTTGATCTGAAAAATAAGATCCCCCAGTTAGGATATTACCGGACGTCTGTTCTGCGTTGTTCAACAGGCTTTGATATCTAATAGAGACTTTTCTGTTCTCTAGAATAGATAGCGCTGGTTTCCGAAATAAGTTTTCGAAATCATAATTTCTACTTAATGTGGTCTTTACTACGTAATTAAGAGGTTCATTGCAAAATGGATTTTTGGTATGTAATCCATATCTGATTTTTGCTCTGGAACAAAAAGATCCAATCAATGCGTTTTTTTTTCCAGAACCTATTAGGTCATTTAACTCGCTTAGAAAACGTTCTCTCTTATCTAATGCAAATAGGCTCTGTAAAAGAAAGCTCTTTGTTTTGTCTATAGTTAAGGGGTCTTGGTCTTTCTTTGCCATCACTTTGTCGAAAAATAAAATTGATTCGCTGTGTTTGTCGATACTTTGGAGGGCGAGCCCCATATTGACGAGCGCTTGAGAATATTCTGGGTTTAGTTTGATTGCTTTTTGGTAGCAATCTATTGCAGAGGATATTTCTCCTCTTTCCTGATAAACGCCTCCCAAATTGTTATGAGGCTCCGGAAGGTCATTCCTGATTCTAATTGCTTCTAAATAGTTTTTGATAGCGGCTTCTGAATCTCCTTTTATTTTATTGGCTCTTCCCAGGTTGTTAAAAGCCTCAGCGTACTCAGGGTTTATTTCGATCGCTTTTCTAAAGGCTTGTATTGCCGGACCGATCCTGCCGAATTCCTGCAGAGCGCATCCTAAGTTATTGTAGAGACTTGAAGAAAGCGGATTAAAGTCGATAGCCTTTTTATAGCTTTCTATCGCTAGATCGAATTTCCGGCTTTGCTGATATATATTTCCAAGATTATTGTATCCGTCCGAAAAGTCCGGTTTTAAGGAAAGGGCTTTCTGAATATTTTCTATGGCACTTTCTGGCCTGTTTAATTGAGCGTTAACCACACCCATAATATTATACAGGTCAAAGGAGCCATTATTCTCAGGGAGTATTCTCTCTGCTTCCTGTAGGCTTTGTTCGAGCTTTCCTTCGTTATAGAGTTTTATCACATGTTCTATGGCAGGTTCTAGTCTGCTGGCTGGTGCGAGCTCTTTTTTTGACTCGCTTAGCTGAAGTATTCTGGTGTTTAATTCTATATAGCGTGGCTCGTCCAATCCATTGTTTCTTGCTTCTTGGAGTGCGTTTTTTGCTTCATCAGGATTTTTAAGTTCGATGAGAATTAGGATATAACTTATCCAATACTGATCGATATTAGGTTTTGTCTCGATTGCCTTTTTAAAGAATAGCATTGCTTCTTTTGCGCGGCCGGCAGTCGTCGCCAGAATTCCCATATTATGGTTTGCTTCTGGATGGTCTGGAGCTGCCTTTAGAACAGCCGAGTAATAGATATCAGCTTTTCTCAAATCCCCTGCTTTATGGGCGTTGATTCCTTTTCGGAGAGATTTCTCTAATTTCACGTGCAGATCACCCACTAAACAAGAAATGAAATGTTTTGCTTTTCAGACAATTTAAATAATAATGATGCCTAGAACCCTGAGCAGGAACCGCATTTGTCGCACCCGCTAAGTTGGCGGATGCTCTATGCAGCTGAGCTACCAGGGTGTCTTAATTATCTTAGCAGAAATTTGTATGTATCATGAATCAGATATTATCCAGATATTTGCAAAAACCCCTATTCCTGGGAGAGTTAAAACGCGCTTGATTCCGTTGCTCGGGGATAAGGGAGCTTGTGATTTTCATAAACGAATGATCACAAAGCTTGTCAATAATCTCTCTGAATCCTATTCAAAAATTGAGATATGGACTGACTTCGATACAGGAGATCATTTTCTAAATGGTTTTGGCTTTCCTGTGGTTGAACAAATAGGAAAAGATCTAGGGGAAAAGATGATAAATGCACTTAATCTAGGTCTGGTTTCCAATGAGAAGGTTGCTTTGATTGGAACAGATTTGCCCCAAATGAGCAGTGCTTATGTTCGTTTGGCTTTTAAACAGCTCGATAAATATCCGGTTGTTTTAGGCCCCACTTATGATGGAGGTTTTGGGTTAATTTCTGTTCGTCACTTATCACCCTCGATTTTTGAAGAAGTATTATGGGGAAGAGAAGATGTTTTAGAGAAAATCTTACGAAATATTGCGAGCATAGGTTCGAACTATTTTCTTTTGTCAAGAATCCTAGATGTTGACACTCCCGAAGACTATCGAAGGTATCAGTTATTTCTAAATGATGTCTAAGTCTATTAAACTGTTTACGGAGTCTATGACAGTGTTCTTTATTTCTTTTGGGTTCCAATCAAGCCGCAAAGATTCGGTATTGTCTATTTTTTTTTCTTTGCCGAGATCTTTTGTTATTTGTCGTAGTTCTGTGATAAAAAGACTCAAAATCCAGGTGCCAATATCGGGCATTAGTTTTGTCGGGATGTTTCTTTCTGGAAAGGTTTCGTCGATAATTTCTGCAATTTCTTGAAACCACATAAAACGATTCGAAGCGATTAGCCTTTTGTTTACAGATTGTGTATTTTCAAGAGCTATTCTATGCAAAGCCGCAACATCTCTTACGTCTACAATCTCGAAACCAAAACGAGGGATCAGGAGGATTTCTTTTTTAAGGATTTTAACCAGCGCCTCCAGACTTGAACCATAGTCTTTCCCTAGCGCGGGACCTAGGACCAGGGATGGGTGAATTGTAGTCAGATCAATTTTGTTTTCTCTTGAAAAACTCCAAGCAGACTTTTCTGCTAATGTCTTGCTTAGGGTATAAGGTGTGAGGTCTTTTTCTTCCGGGTTTGTCCAGTCAGACGAGTTATAAATCTTTCGTTTTCCGCCTTTTCCAAATATGGTGGCGACCGATGATGTTAGTATGACTCTTTTTATGCCGCGAATTACAGCAGCTTCAAGCACATTCAAGGTTCCTTGTCTTGCAACTTCAATTATCTCAGAGCTGTCTTTGGGTTGAGCAATTGGAACAGGAGAGGCAACGTGAAAAACGGCATCACAACCTTCCATGGAGGCATAGATTTCATCAGGCTGTCGAAGGTCGGCATGTTTGTATTTTATCCTTCTATTATCGAACCCATATTTTGAAATATTAGTTCTAAGGATTTTTTCTCTAGAAGGGTTTCTCAAGGTCCCCACGACATCGTAGTCATTTGCGAGAAGATCGAGAACGCAGTGCTCACCAATAAAACCTGATGCTCCGGTTAGAAGGATTTGTCCTTTCATTCAGAATTTCTCTAGCTTTCCACCAGTACAATCTTATAGAGGTTCGAGGGCTTTGAAATGAATTATTCTCAAAAATGGTAGCTATTTTATACCTATTCTTGAAATAATGTTCTTTTCTCAGGTATCAACGCCATGGCGGAGACCTTTTCTGGAGTAATGGCTTTTTCTTTCATGGCCTTGATGATATGGATTGGAGCCATATTAAGGAAGAATGTTTCTTTTCTTCAGGAGAGTCTGCTTCGAGCAAGTATTATTGGTGGAATAATTGGGTTTTTTCTGATCAGTCTCGATTTCTCTTTTTCTCAAACCGGCGAGAATTTTGTTGGATTTGCTTTCCATTTTTTCACTCTGAGTTTCATGTCTCTTGCCCTTACAGGAAGTCGTCAAAAAGAAGCTCATAATAATAATGGAACAAGAAAGGGAACAGGAGCGCTTTGGCTTTCGGTTGGGTGGACGGTTAGTCTTGCCATGCAAGGTTTGGTGGGACTGCTTTGTGTATCTCTTTACAATTTTTTTGCCCAACAGACTTTATCTCCGAGCTTGGGAGTTCTGGTTACTCATGGTTTTACTCAAGGCCCCGGTCAGGCAATTGCTATGGCATCCATTTGGGAGAGTCAGTTCTACATCAATAACGCGATCAGTTTCGGGTTGGTTTATGCATCTATCGGATTTATTGTAGCGTTTATTGTAGGTATTCCAGTTGCCAAATGGGCTCTTCGCAAAGGAATCAACGAGAATAAGAATGCGAGGTTAAGCAAAAACTTCTTAACAGGGTTTTATGAGAGAGATAATCGCCCGATTTCAGGATTTCAGATTACTCATTCCTCCAACGTAGATAACCTAGTATATCATCTAGGTTTGTTAGGGTTTGCCTACTTAGCAACCAATATGATGCTCGTGCAAGTACAGGAAGCAGTGGCTGGATATATATTGCTCGGTTTGCCGGTAGAGGTACTTTTTTCTCACAACCTATTTTTTGTTCACGGGTTAATTGTCTGTTTGCTTATACGAACTCTAATTAACTATTTTAAGCTTGATTATCTTGTCGACGAAGATACCCAGAAACATATTACTAGCTCTTCGGTAGATCTTATGATTGTAGCTACTCTGATGAGCATCCAGATCACTTTTTTATGGAATTTCATGTTACCAATTATGCTGATATGTAGCTCGGTTGTGGTGGCGACCGCGATTTTGTGTTTTGGTTTTGGTAGAATGCTTCCTCGTCTGGGAATTGAGCGCTCGATAGCTTTATTTGGATGTTGCACGGGTTCGACTGGAAGCGGATTGTTGCTTTTGCGTGTCGTTGATCCGGATTTGTCGACCTCCGTATCCAGAGAGCTAGCCTATTTTAATGTCCTTATCATATTTTTAAGTATTCATATTTTGATGTTTGTCGCCCCTCTAACTCCCTCGTTAGAACTGATCAAGCTAGTTGCAATATATGGCCTTACTGTTGTTTTTGGGGGTGCACTCTTCTGGCGCCTCTCCTCACACACGTGACTTCCATATAGCCAGAATTTTTTTTGAAAACGATTGGGGTGAGCCATTATTCTTTATTACAACATCTGCTTTGTTTGCTCTGACTCTGTTCGACAATTGTGCACTTAGTCTGGATTTAGCCTGGTCGCCAGTAATTCCATTTCGGTTCATTATCCTTTCAATAGCGATTTCCGGATCGACTTCGATCACCCAGGTTTCATCACCCATTGTTTCCCAGCCTGCCTCGAATAATACCGCCGCTTCAAGGATAATTATCTGATCTTGGTCAATAGATCTTATTTCTTTTATTTTTTTTTCGGCCAAAGTCCTAATGTTTGGCCATACGATATCGGTTAGTCGTTTTAAGGCGTGCCTGTCTCCAAAGACTATTTCGCCCAGTTTCTTTCGATTTATCTCTCCGTCAGCCGCACAGATTTCTTTTCCAAAGACTCTGATTAATGCTGAGTGGGCAGTTCTTCCTTTTTCGTAGGTTTGGTGTCCAAGTTTATCAGCGTCGATAATCTTTGCTCCCAGCTTTTTGAAAATCGACGATGCAGTGGATTTTCCGCTTGCAATTCCGCCAGTAAGACAAATGGTTTTCAACTCAGGTTTCCAAGAAAAGAACTTGATCGGAATCTGCCATACCAGATTTTAAATTACTACTCTTTTGTTAGAAGAAAGATAAACCTGTTGACGAAATTATCTATAATCTCTGTTATCGTTTCTCCTTAAAGGCGTTATATTTGTTGGTTTGTGAGTCAGGGATTATGAATCAGAAAAAAGAGGCAGCGATTGTAGGGGTGTATGAATACCCTTTAAGAAAAGTTGGTGGGAAACTTAGTCCATTGCAAATAAAGGCAGCATGCGCTGTGGAAGCACTTAAGGATGCAGGCTTAGCTTGGTCCGATGTTGATGGGATTTACGATGCTGGCGAGAGTGGTCCGATGAGCGGCTTGACAATATCAGAATATTTTTCTGTTAATCCGTCTGTTATAAATACTACGAATGTTGGAGGGAGTTCATATGAGTTTCATTCTGCTCAGGCAAGACGGGATATTATGGCTGGGAAGGGTAATGTAGCGCTCTTGACTTACGGTTCAACAGCGCATAGCAGCGCTTTTTCTATAGGAACAGGTTCTCGGGGAGGTAATGCGCTTGATCCCGTTAGTAATATCGAATCTTTTTCTGGAATGACTTTGGTCTCCAATTATGCAATGGTCGCGAATAGGCATATGTATGATTATGGAACCAAAAGAGAAGCGATGGCAGAAATCTCGGTGGTTACTCGATATCATGCAATGAGAAATCCTCAGGCAGTCCAGGCCATGAAAGATCTGGAATTTCTCGATATCAGAGAAACGACTATTGATGATGTGCTGAATTCAAGACTTATCGCTGATCCGTTGCGTTTGCTGGAATGTTGCATGATCTCTGATGGTGGCGGAGCCGTAGTGATCGCTTCGCCAGAGGTGGCGAGAGATTGCAGAAAGAAACCGATATGGATTCTAGGGTCTGGAGAAGCGACCAGGTACCCAGTTCGTGATACTGATATTACTTGCACCGCAGCTGTCCAAACCGGACCAGAGGCATTTGATGAGGCCGGCATCTCCCCTGAAGAGATAGATGTCGCAATGATTTACGATTCTTTCAGCATTACCGTGCTAACTATCCTGGAAGATTTAGGTTTTTGCAAAAAAGGAGAAGGGGGCGACTGGGTCGCAGGAGGGCGACTGAGATACGAAAAAGTATCAGATGGCCCAGCATTAAACACTGATGGCGGTGGCCTGTCATCTAATCACCCCGGAATGAGAGGGATATTTCTCTTGATCGAGTCCGTGAGACAGTTGCGGGGCGAGTCAACATCTCAAGTTAAAGAAGCAAAATTGGCTGTTGCTCATGGTAATGGAGGAATGTTAGGAAGTCGTCATTCTGCGGGCACAATTATTATGGGTGTTGATTAAGATGGAAGATGAAAGTAATGAGCTAGCTTCTCGACCCTTGCCACGTTTAGAAGAAATGGATACAAAATATTTCTGGCAAGAGACTAGGAACAAGAGGCTTTCGTATCAGATATGTGAAAATTGCTCTAAAGTGGTCTTCCATCCTCGTGCTCACTGCCCCGGTTGTCTAGAGGGCAGGTTGAGTTGGCAAGCCTCTTCAGGAAGAGGAGAAATTTATTCTTTCAGTATAGTAAGGCAATCTTATCACCCTTTTTTTAGAGGGTTAATTCCATATGTCGTTGCATGGATTGATATTGATGAGGGTTTTCGTGTTCTTAGCAATGTTATTTGTTCGGATATTTCTCTGGCTGATGTAAAAATCGGAAGTCGAGTCGAATTGGAATGGGAGGAACACGAGCAACTTTGTATTCCTCTCTTCAGATTGATTTAGCTGGCTATTTTTATTCTTGCTGTTCCTAAAACACGGGTTTCATTTTTTTCGTTGGCTAAAGTTAGATCTAATTCTACAATTTGAGCTTCTTCGTCGATATCGGTCACTATTGCTTTCATAGTGTGTTCTTCATCCGCCATGACGGGAGCTCGGAAAATTGTATCAATCGAGATGAGGGTCGAGTTCGGTGCCCATTGATGGATCATCGCCGTCAAGTAACCCTGATTCAGAATGCCCGGAACCATGGCACCTGGAAGGCCTTCTTCTCTAGCCTTCTCGTGATCTGAAAATCTCGGTCCTTCCCACCCTACCAAAGAAGCAAATACCGAAGCTCTTTTTAGCGATGTATCCGGAACAAAGACGGGTAGCTCTTCCCCAAATTCGACGTCCTTTATGGTTTTATCGGCCATTCTGTTTCTCCGCGATCACTATGCGGCTGTCGGAGTTGGCGAGATGGCGCTCCGAATTGTAGAATTCAATTCTGGTGATGATGAATATCATCCGTCCCGATCGGCCCGTCTTTGCATAGATGTCATGTAAGTGAGTTTTTCCTGTTAGCACACTGCCTGGTATCACGGGTGAAAAACATTCGATCCCTTTTCCTGCATCCATTCCTATTCCGAATCGAGGGAAATCACTGGGAAGTAACCTAGACCCCGCTAAAGATCCTACAAATGTAGGTGATGCTTGAAAATCCTTATGGTTAGGATCGAGAAATCTATCGGCTGTTTCTCCACATAATTCAGCGAACCGGATGGTTTTTTCAGCAATAATAGGAAATTCCTTTACATCGAAATCTTTTTTCAGGTACTTAGCTCTTAGTTCCTCTATATCTGTTTCCATCTACTTCTCTATTTGAGCCTATTTCTTAGGGATATCGGTTCAAAGTTTCCTTTTTTTAGTTCCTTTACGAGAACTTCCATAGATCTTATTTCTTCAGTAAATATTGTCGCACAACGACCTATATGGCTAACGATATGGGAATCACTTCCGCCAATCCCTTTATATTCAAGTGACCGAGCGTTTTCGATTGCAACTTTATCTTCTTCATCCCTGCTGCCTCCATTAAGTGTTTCTACAATCTCGACTCCTTCAGGTATCCCAAGTCGGTCCGTATGAGCGAACATGCCTACTTTTGGTCTCCCGGGATGGCATGGCACGGCTACAGCGCTGCACGCCTTGGACCAATGGATAACATCTCTAAGAGTTAAATCTATTCTTGAAAAATCAAGTTTGGTAGTGAGCATTTTCGTTACTCCGAAAATCAGGACATGCCCATATTCGGTTTCGACTTCGCTTCCTTTTAGTATAAGCAGGTTATATTTTTTCTCCAGAGAAGAGTAGTCTGATTCAAAGTCATATTGACGGTGCTCAGTCAAAACAAAACCATCAATGGGGATCTCTTTTGCTTTTATCCATTGACAGTAGTTTTCGACTTTAGCTCTCCCATCGTCTGATTTTACGGAATGTGTATGAAGGTCAAGTATCAATGGATTGCCTCGAGTTATTGAGCTTGTCTAAAATTATCTTATGCAAGAACAGATTAGCTTCAAAGATATTAATTTCAGTTTTTTTCATTAATCCTGGTTAGCCTTGTGTTTGATGGTAAGTCTCCAAAAATGACCTTATCTTTTATTTTCTATGAATTCGCAACATTTTTGAACGAACCAGTCATTTTTTTCGGGATTAGAAATGTTTCCTACAAAAATGTGCTTGGGAGCTAGATGACCACTATCAACTTTTATCAACTCTTTCTGTTTCGAGGGCCAGCGATTATGATAATCAATGGCGGATTTATGATTTATAGTAGGGTCATTCTCCACGTAGAAAGTGGCTAACGGGATATTTCGTTTAGGGGTATATTTTTCTGCCCAGTCGACTACTTTCTGCATTTCGATTATTGCCCGGGTATCATAACTACTGGACCAGTATTTTTTGACCAATTCGTTCTCGGGCTCCCAGCGCCGCTTTTTTCCGATTAGCCAAGGTATCCATTTGTAAGAGTGCGGCATCGTCAAAAGAAACCCGATCGGTATCCGAATCCTAAAATTAGGGGACACAAAAATCAGGGATTTGAGTGTTTTTGCTCTTTTGTTATCAGATTGTAACCAGATACTGATAGGTGCACCTGTTGATGTTGCAATGATGATTACCTCGTGGCCAACTCTGGTCGCCAGATCCCAACTTTCAAGAGCGGTTTGCATCCAATCTTCAGCAGTTGCCTCCATTTGGTTCTCGTTAAGCCCATGTCCCGCTAACCTTGCGTAGACAACGTTGGCCTTAAATTTTTTAGCAACTTCTGAAACAGTAGGAGCGATTTCTTGACGAGTTGCCGAAAAACCATGGATGTAGAGAATGCAGAGCTTGGTTGTCTGCTTCGGTTCTCCTGCCCACTCTATTACTGATTCTGCTCCAGGAATGACGTTTAGTTTGCCCTCTTTGGTGGAAAGCCATGTGACCAGTTCTTCGTGTGAGAGGTTTTTGGGTACACTAGAGGCTATCTCGAAAAGATCTATCCTCGGCCTTGGGCCGTTAAAGAAAAAAAACAATGTAATCAATAGACCAATTGCAGCTAAGCTTTCCATACTCAAATCTACAAACATTTTTTCAAGACCTGTCCCTAAAAAATCGAAGAATTACTATTGTCTGCGCTCTATTTTTATTAAGATAGCGCTGTATCTCAACCCTAATTTGAATAGGCTTGGCTGAAGTCGGAGAATGATCATAACATGCGTTTGCAAGCAATAAAGCTAGCTGGTTTTAAATCCTTTGTAGAGCCAACTACCATTAATTTTCCGTCTAGCCTTTGCGCTGTGGTAGGACCGAATGGGTGTGGAAAATCAAACATTATTGATGCAGTCCGCTGGGTTATGGGCGAATCTTCTGCCAAGACTTTGCGCGGTGAGTCGATGTCCGACGTCATTTTTAATGGATCGAATAAAAGAGCACCATTGGGCCAAGCTAGTATTGAACTGCTATTTGATAATTCGTTAGGCCGTTTACAAGGAGAATTGTCTGCTTTCACCGAGATCTCGGTAAAGAGGTTAGTAACTAGGGACGGGCAGTCAGCTTATTTCCTCAATAAAAATCGATGTCGGAGAAAAGACATTATGGACTTATTTCTAGGTACGGGTTTAGGTCCTAGAAGTTACTCCATAATAGAACAAGGAATGATCAGCCAGCTAATAGATTCCAAACCAGAGGAACTGCGAAGTTACTTGGAGGAAGCAGCGGGAATATCCAAGTACAAGGAACGAAGGAAAGAAACGGAAAGAAAAATAATTCATACCAGAGAAAATCTGGATAGATTAAATGATATAAGAGAAGAATTGGCGAATCAGTTAATTCGTCTAGAGCGTCAATCCAAGGCAGCGGAGAAATACAATGAACTTAGAAAGCAAATACGTAGTACTCGAGGTTTGTTGTTGGGTTTTCGTTGGCAAAAACTCGCTCAGGAGATAGTGGAGAGAGAGAAAGAAATAGATCAAATCCAGATTGATAGGGACAGATATGTGTCAGAGCAAAGAAGACTTGATTCCGACATAGAAGTTTGCAGGACCGACTTAGTCCGATTAACCAATGATTTGAGCGATCGCCAGAAAGTTTTTTATGACCAGGGAACTGAAATTGCACGTATCGAAGAGGGCATTCAATTTTATAGTGAAAGAAATCGTCAGCATTCGGCAGACCTAGCGGAAGTAGATGATACCTTAAAACAGTTGGAGAAAAATCTTGGAACAGATGAAGAAAAATTGCAAGAACTGGAGTTGGACTTGTCTGAGAGTAACCCAAGAAGCATGGAAAACAAGTTGCTTGAAGAAAAATCAAGTAGGCATCTTGGTCAATTGGAAGAAAAGCGCCACCAGTTCCAATATGACTGGAATGAATTCGTCGAGAAATCGTCTGAGCTTCTTAGAAAAGAGGAAGTTCATCGAACAAAAATAATTAGTCTAGAGGAGGCTATAAAAAGGTCCAGAGATAGGGTTGATTCTTTGAAGAAACAGATCGATAGTTTGGTCCAACATCCTCATGAGGAAGAACTAATACCCCTAAAACGTGAAGTTGAATCGCAAGAGCTAGAAGTTAATAATATTTTGGAGAAATCAACATATCTCACTCAAGCTTTAATTAGATATAGAAAAACTAGCGAAACAATTTCGCACGCTATGGATGAAAAGAAAGATCAGTTGCAGCGGCTTTCAGGAAGAAGCTCGTCGCTTGAAGCACTTCAGCATCAGGCGTTAGGCGAGGAAGATGATCTAGAGGTCCAGTGGCTAAAAACAAAAAGCATGGAAAAACATCAGCGACTAGGCGCAGAGATTCTGGTGGACGATGGTTGGGACCTGGCCGTAGAGATGGTGTTAGGAGATTTTGTTCAGGCGTTGTGTGTGGACGAGATCGAGTCTCCAGAGGTTTTTTTTAGATCGTTTTCAAAGGGTCGTTTGGCATTTATGTTTCCCTCAAAAAACAATCAAATCATAGTCGACGATGATTTTTTGAGTTCTAAAGTCCGAGGAAATTCATCAGTCCATGCCTTACTGCGAGGTATAAGGGTGGCACCAGATTTATCGAAAGCTTTGATTATTAGAGGTAGTCTGAAGGAGGAAGAAACGGTAATAACCAGAGATGGTTTTTGGCTAGGCTCTAATTGGATCAGAATAGCAAAGGATAAAAAGACCTCTGGTACTGTTATTCAACGTCAAAAAGAATTGGTTTCGATTAAGGCAGATATTGAAAGATTAGAGGCGGAGATAAAATCATTTGAAGGAGTTTTCGAAGAAGCTAGAGAGAAGATTCGGGGGGCAGAAGATGATAGAGAAACTCTTAATAAGGAATTAAAAAATAAGCAGACAGCTCTGGGCATTTCCAGAGAGAAACTAGGAGAGAAAACATTTCAGGTTCGTCAGATCCAGAGCGACTTGGTTAAGCTCTCTGATGAGATGCAGGGTCTTAATGTTAGAATAAAACAAGATGAGATTAATCTTGAGACCGAAAAAAGGATGCTCACTGAGGTTGAGAAGCTGTCTGAGGCAGATAACAACCAGAGAGAGGAACTTCTAGAAGTTCGAAAAGATCTAGAGCTGGAACTAAAACAAACTAGAGAGAAGGCAGAAAATGAGAGGGCCTCTGTGCATCAGTATGAATTGATGATTCAGTCAATTGAATCACAGATTGAATCAACTAGAGATGCGGTAAAAAGATTAAGGAACCAATATCAGGAACTTTCTACGAGAAGAAGATCGCTTCTAGAAAATATTAGAGCTTCCGAAGAGCCTATTAACGATTTGAGCATTAAGCTAAAAGAAGAAATATCAAAAAAAGCGACCTCGGAGACTTCTTTAGCAACGGCAAGATCCGCGATACAGGATAAAGAATTAAGAACGCGAGATCTTGAGAGTCAACGCCGTCAGTGTGAAGCCGAATTGGAAAAGTCTCGTGGAAATATGGAGGAGGTTCGATTGCAACGTCAAACCGTTGAGGTAAGGCAGTCTGCTTTAAAGGAGCAATTAGAGGAAAATGGTAATACGTTGGAAGAGGTTTTAAGAAATCTTGATTTGCAGAATAAAGAAGGTTACGACTCGGTTTCATATGAAGATCAATTGGAAAAGCTTATTAAGCGTTTGGATCGTCTTGGCCCTATCAATCTGGCTGCATTGGATGAGCATGAAGTTCAATCAGAAAGAAAGCAGTATCTGGATTCTCAGAACGAAGATTTGGAAAATGCCCTTTCGACATTGGAGAGCGCTATTAAGAGGATAGATACTGAAACCAAGGAGAGATTTAAAGAAACATTCGATAAAGTAAATGACAAGTTGCATGTTTTGTTTCCAAAATTATTTGGTGGCGGTCGAGCCTATCTAGAGATGACGAGTGATGATTTGTTGGATTCCGGAGTAGGAATTATGGCTCGACCACCAGGGAAAAGAAATGTGAATGTCCATCAACTTTCAGGAGGAGAAAAAGCTCTCGCGGCGATTGCCTTAGTTTTTTCCATATTTGACTTGAACCCATCACCATTCTGTTTGCTGGACGAAGTGGATGCTCCTTTAGATGATGTTAATGTTGCGCGTTACGTGGATCTGGTAAAAGAAATGTCGAAAACAGTTCAGTTTGTTTTTATTACACATAATAAAATAGCGATGGAGATGGGTGACCATCTTATGGGCGTCACGATGCAGGAGTCCGGGGTTTCAAGATTAGTATCAGTAGATGTTAATGAAGCGGTTGCAATGGTAGCGAGTTGATTTGCACATTAATTCAGGAGGGAAACTGTGGAGTCTGATTTACGACATTGGCTGTTAATTATAGGTCCATTAATCGTTTTCGGAGTGATTTTGCACGGTTATTTTCGAATGCGGTCCGGTAATGAAAAAATAAAAATGGATCTCGATAAATCTTTTTTAAATAAAGAAAAACTCAGTGAAGGAGAACGGTTTGATACTGAGTTCCCTAATGGTGGCGCTAGAGTTGTGGAGAATATCAACTTAGGTTTTGATGAACAGGAAAGTGAGGTTTCCGAATTTGAGAATCATTTAAAAAAAACCTCTAACGAAGAAGTCATACGGGATCATAATACGGATTTGGAAAATATCATCGCCTTGAATATTTTCTCAGATGATCGAGAGCTTGAAGGACAGCAACTTTTGGAGACTGTCGTGGATAACGGGATGGTTTTTGGTGATATGGAGATATTCCATAAGTTTGATAGTCAGGATAAGATTATATATAGCCTTGCTAGTGCAGTTGAACCAGGAACTTTTAATATCTCTCAAATTTCGGAGTTTTCTACTCCCGGTATAACAATGTTCATGCGTATTGACGGAATTTCTGATTCTGAAAAAAATTTTGAGGACATGCTAGATCTTGCTGAAAGAATTTCGTCAGAATTTGATGCACAGATATATGATGAAACGAGAAGCGTTCTTACTAGGCAAACGGTTGAGCATATTCGTCAGAAAATAAGAAATATAAAATTTAAAGAGATAGTTTGATTAGGTTCGTATGGTCAGAGAACCATCGCAAAAAATGAAAGATTTGGTCACTCATTTGCGTGAAAAGATCAACTATCACAATCATAGATACCACTCGCTTGATGCACCCGAAATTAGTGATCGTGAGTTCGATGGTTTATTCAGGCAGCTTAAAGAAATCGAATCGCTCCATCCTGAACTTGTAACTATTGATTCTCCTACTCAACGGGTTGGAGCGGTTCCGCTTGAAGCCTTCACCCAAATCAAACACGAAAAGCCGATGTTATCTCTAGACAATGCTTTTGAAGCAGAAGATCTGATTGAGTTCGATGATAAAGTGCGAAAAAGACTGGAGCATAAGGGGCAGTTAATTTACTCGGGAGAACCGAAAATAGATGGTGTGGCAGTCTCACTTTTGTATGAATATGGTGAACTAAAAAGAGCAGCAACGAGAGGAGATGGTTTTACGGGCGAAGACATTACTCAAAATGCCCGGACAATAGGAACGATTCCGCTTACCCTTTTGGGAAGTGGTTTTCCTGAGAAGCTAGAGGTTCGGGGAGAGATTTACATCCCGATCTCAGATTTTCATGCCATGAACATAGCAGCGAAGAAAGTTGGTGAAAAGGAATTCGCTAATCCGAGAAATGCCGCAGCGGGTTCGCTTCGTCAATTGGATCCCGCAAAGACTGCAAAACGCCAGCTAAAAATGTTCGCTTATAGCATCGGATCTCATGAAGGAAAGCAATTACCAGTTAGCCAGATCAAACTCCTAGAATCTTTAGGAGAATGGGGACTGCGGATTAACCCTTTGAGAAGAACTCTTTTTGGTATAGAGGAATGCATTTCTTATTATGAAAAGGTGCTTGGTGATCGTTCCGAGCTAGATTATGAGATTGATGGAGTAGTTCTAAAGGTCGACTCATTCTTACTTCAGGAAAAACTAGGGTTCCTTAGTCGGTCGCCGAGGTGGGCTATTGCAAAAAAATTTCCTGCAGAAGAAGGGGTTAGTTATCTTGAAGAAGTTCGCTTCCAGGTCGGCAGAACTGGTGCTCTAACCCCGGTAGCGCGATTAAAACCCGTGAGAGTTGGAGGAGTTACTATTACTAATGCGTCATTGCACAATATGGACGAAGTAGATCGATTAGGGATCCGAATAGGCGATGCTGTGGTTGTTGAAAGAGCTGGTGATGTGATTCCTAAAATAAAAAAAGTGTTAATTGAAAAAAGAGTGAGGCCTACCACCGATATACAATTACCAAGCAATTGTCCTGTTTGTGGAAGCATTATAATCCGTAATCCTGATACCGTTGTCGTACGTTGTGGCGCTGGTTTGAGCTGCTCTGCGCAAAGAAAAGAAACTATAAGACATTTTGCTTCTCGCTTGGCTCTTAATATAGAAGGTTTGGGTGAAAAAATTATTGGCCAGCTAGTTGATGAAAATTTGATTTCTAATGTGTCAGATATATATCGTCTGACAAAAAAACAGTTAACGGAGCTGGAGAGAATAGGATCTAAATCCGCAGATAATATCATTGAATCCATAAATAGAAGTAAACATACGACTCTTCCCAGATTTATATATTCTCTGGGGATACCTGATATAGGAGAGGCAACAGCTAAAGAACTGGCCAATTTTTTCGGTGGTATTGAAGAAATCGGAATGGCTTCAGAACAATCATTGCAGGAAGTCCCAGATGTGGGGGAGATAATAGCGAGAAATATCCGTCAATTTTTCAGCAAAAATGAAAACTACCTCATAGTTAGGGAGTTAGTTGAACTTGGAGTTACTTGGCCTGAAATGAGCTCGAATGAAAGCTTGCCATTGAAGGAAGAAATTTTTGTAATTACTGGGACGTTGGTGTCTTTCTCGCGTGTCGTGGCTAAAGAAAAACTGGAATTTTTGGGAGCAAAAGTATCGACAACGATTACAAAAAGAACAACGTGCCTGATCTCTGGAGATAAGGCGGGAACTAAGCTTTCTAAGGCCATAGACCTGAAAATCAAGATTTTTTCCGAAGAAGAATTTCTAAAACTCTTGGAGAAATATAATGTATAGGAAACAGCTTGTTCTGCTTATGGTCTTGGTAACAAGTGGTTGCGTTAGCGCTCCACCAACTAACATTAGTAATATATGTGAGATCTTTTCGGAGAAGAAGGGCTGGTATAAGAGTGCAAAGAAATCATCTCAGAAATGGGGCACCGATATTGCTGTTATGATGGCGATGATTCATCAGGAATCTTCGTTCCGAGCTAGAGCAAAACCGCCTAGAAAAAAGATATTAGGAGTAATTCCTGGCCGTCGACCCGCCAGCGCGTATGGTTATGCACAAGCAATTGATTCAACTTGGGCTATTTACAAAAGATCTACTGGCAACCGGGGTGCTGACAGGAATAAATTCGAAGATGCGGTCGATTTTGTAGGTTGGTATAACGATCAGAGCCAACGTAAAAATAACATAAGAAAGAATGATGCCTACAGCCTTTATCTTGCTTACCACGAGGGTCATCGCGGGTTCGCCATGAGAACATACAAGAAGAAAAAGTGGTTGAAGCAGACCTCAAGCAAGGTCTCAAAAAGGAGTAGTACTTATAGAACTCAGTTGAATCGATGTGAATCTCGATTAAGCAAAAGTTTTCTAAGAAAGATCTTTTCCTAAGAGTTTTTTCCATAGAAAAGGATCGTGTTGATATATCCCATAAAACTGCATCTTGCCAGAATAAAACGAAGAGAGTTTAGCTAAAAGGCTCAGAAATGAAATTAAGTTCTAGGGACGAAAAGAGAGGGAAAAAACTTGAAAGAATCCGATCTTTTAGTTCGGCTTTAGGTAAATATGACAATATTCCCCTGGCATCGGCTATTTTAGAAAATTTGGATCGGTTAAAAGGTTTTGATAACAAAAGACCACTGGTTTTTTCTATATCAGGAGCGCCGGGAACAGGAAAGACTACCTTTGCTAAAGCGTTGGGAATTGCCCTAAAAAAAAAAATTCGGGATATCGGTTTCCAGGGTTTCCTTAGACGATTTTTATTTACCTAGAGCTGAAAGAATGGAGCTCGCAAGATCTATTCATCCGCTGCTTATTACTCGGGGTCCTCCAGGAACTCATGACGTAAAAAAGTTGAGTCAGGTGATAGAAAGTTTAAGATCTGGTTTTCCCGCAAGATCTCCTGTTTTCGATAAGGTTTTAGATGATAGAGTTAAACAGGATCGTTTGATTGAGCCAGCGCCGGTGCTCGTTTGTGAGGGCTGGTTTTTGGGCGCGGTGCCTCAATCTATTTATGCCTTAGATCAGCCTGTTAACGAATTCGAACGCATCAAAGATAAAGATGGAATTTGGCGAAGCTGGGTCAATGATCAGATTGTTCTGTACAAAGAGATCTTTTTTTCAGATGTTTTAATTTTTCTTAGAGCTCCTTCTTTTGGTGCTTCAATCACTTGGCGGCGGGCTCAGGAAGCGGAAAACGAAGAGGTGAGCGAGACAAAACGAAGACGAAATTCCTTTGACGTTGAAGAATTTCTGAAACACTTTGAAAGGCTTATGCTTTGGATAAATGAAGATTTACCAACACGTTCCCAGATCCAAATCATCTTTGATGAAAATCACAACATTGAAAAAATTATTGACGCCTCAAGGAACGAATGATTTCCTTTGCAGCTATCTAGATAGACATAGCTTTTAAATTCCCTAGTTTCTTGAAAACCAATTTGGTTATCCTTATTATCAAGAGAGTTGAAAGAGAATACCTGCGTCGAGGTTAAAATATGGAATTTTCACTTTCTGAAGAACAGACACTTCTCCAAGATAGTGTTCAGCGTTATATCCAAAATAGTTACTCCTTTGAAGAACGGCAACGATTGATTATAACTGAAGAGGGGTTTAGCAGAGAAAACTGGAAGAGTTTTGCTGATCTCGGGTGGCTAGCTTTGCCGTTTTCCGAAGATGTTGGAGGTCTTGGAGGGACGGCGGTGGAAACGATGATCCTAATGGAGGAATTTGGAAAGGGTCTGGTTGTTGAGCCCTATCTTTCAAGTATTATTTTGGCAGGATCCATAATCGAAGAAGGTGGTTCAGAACATATCAAAACATCAGTTTTGACTGATATGATGGCGGGAGGAACCTTGGCGGCTTTAGCCTTTGTAGAGCCCCAGGCTCGTTTTAATCTGGCTGACGTGAATACAAGCGCTTCGGAGTTTGAAAATGGTTATAGGCTTAACGGGTTCAAGGGAGTGGTTATTGGAGGGCCAACAGCAAATCATTTAATAGTGCCAGCTAGAACGTCTGGAGAACAGAGAGATAAAAGTGGAATTACCTTGTTTTTTGTCGATGCTATGGCAAATGGGGTAACACGCCGAAATTATCCTACGATAGACGGACATCAGGCGTCCGAGATAGATTTTGAGGATGTTATGCTGAGTTCTGATGATGTTATAGGTGAAATTGGCTCTGGCTTTTCGTTGCTTGAATCAGCTATAGATAAAGGAATTCTAGCTGTGGGTGCTGAAGCGGTAGGGGCCATGGAAGTGCTCTATAAGACCACTGTCGATTATTGTAAAACCAGGGAGCAATTCGGTCAGCCCATTGGAAAATTCCAGGTTCTGCAACACCGAATGGTAGATATGTTTATGGAGTATGAACAATCCAAATCTCTTCTATACATGGCCGCTATGCAAATGAATTCAGGGAAGGAAACTGAAAAAAGGAAAGCAATTTCTGCTTTAAAGGTACAGATAGGCAAGAGTGGACGATTTGTAGGACAGAACGCAATTCAATTGCACGGAGGAATGGGAATGACCGACGAGCTTAAAGTTGGCCATTATTTTAAGCGCCTCACAGCTATTGAAACGTTGTTCGGAAACGTAGACCATCATCTTAAGAAGTATGCAACTGAGGCATGACCTCCGAAACACAAAAAACACCTGATTGGTTCTGGCGTGCCATAGAAACAGAACCGGAAAAGAATGCGATAGAGGTGCGTGAGGCAAAGATCAATTTTTCTTCCTGGAGTAGACAAGGGCCAGGTTTGTTATTTGTTCATGGACACAATGCTCATGCCGGATGGTGGGATTTTATAGCACCTTTCTTTAAAGATCAGTACAGGGTAGTGGCGAATGATCTTTCTGGCATGGGTGACAGTGACCACAGAGATTCTTACGATTGTGACACATATATAGAAGAATTGATAAGAGTTGTCGAATTTAATGAATTGGGAAAAGATACAATTATAGTCGCTCATAGTTTCGGTGGGATAATAGCTGTAAAAGCTTTCGCCGCTTTTCCGGACAGATTTAAAGGGTTAGTACTATTGGATTCTGGAGTAAAACATCCTGATGATCAGAAATCTTTCGAACCTCCTAGATCAGGGCGCCAGAAAATATATCCAAATGCTGAAATAGCGGCATCTAGATTTCGTCTTCAACCTCCCCAGCAATGCGAAAATCAATATATTTTGGATCATATAGCAAGAAATTCTGTGGAGTATGTGGATGGTGGATTTACTTGGAAATTTGATGATGAGCACCTCGAAAGAATGAAGTCCATTGACAATCTCGAAGAAGATTTCAGAGGTATTAAAACGAAATGTTCTCTAATTTATGGTGAGAAGAGTCAGTCTTTCTCAGAAAAGAGTGCTGGGCACATGAAAGATCTTCTTCCCCACCTTGAAGTGATCAAGCTTGAAGGAGCCCAGCATCATCTGTTTCTAGACCAGCCAATTTCGTTTGTAGAAAAATTGAAGGATCAACTGTCTGCATGGCGATAGAGCTACTGTCTATATACCGCTAGCAGGCCTCGACAAGTCCGGCGGCTCCCATACCTCCGCCAATGCACATCGAGACGATACCAAATTTCTTCTCCCGTCTCTTCAATTCCCGAATTATGTGACCTGTAAGTCTCGATCCTGTCATACCGAAAGGATGTCCTATCGCAATCGATCCTCCATTGACATTATATATCTCAGGATCAATTTTTAACTCCTCTCTACAGTAGAGGCACTGGGACGCAAATGCTTCGTTTAGTTCTACAAGGTCAATATCAGATAATTTCAGCCCTGCAGCTGAAAGCAGTTTCGGTATCGCGAAAACCGGGCCGATTCCCATTTCATCTGGCTCGCATCCGGCGACGGTCCATCCTCTAAAATAGGCCATAGGCGTGCAACCAAGTTCTTTGGCTCTTTTTCGCTCATAACTAGGGTCATTGAAGCTCCATCAGATAGTTGTGAAGCATTTCCTGCGGTCACTGTGCCGTCCTCTTCGAATACTGTGGGTAATTTAGAAAGTCCCTCAATCGTGGTTTCTGGTCGGTTACATTCGTCGCCGATGCATTCGCCAGCAACTATTTCACTTTCCCCCGTTGCTTTATCAATGATCTTTTTCCATTTAACTTTCATGGGAACGATTTCGTCTTCAAACAGATTCGCATTTTGGGCTGCCGCAATTCTTTTTTGGCTTTCCAACGCGAAGGCATCTTGTGCTTCTCTGGTCACATTATATCTTCGAGCTACCACTTCGGCGGTATTTCCCATTGCCATAAATATGTCAGGTGATTTTTCCAAAATGGACGGGTGTATATCAGATGTCCCAGAAGTTTGTCTTTGTCCTGCTGATATAGACTCGACACCTCCGGCAATCATTATATCTGAGTAGCCGCTAGAGATCTGCGTCGCGGCCATCGCTATAGAGTTCAAGCCGGAGGAACAGGCTCGACTAATAGTCGTGCCAGCCACGCTAGTTGGTAAATTGGATAGAATGACTGCCAATCTAGCAATATTTCCGCCTTGTTCACCAATTTGACTTGCTGCACCGACAATAACATCTTCAATCTCAACTGGGTCAATTGATTCATTTCTTGAAAGTAAAGCATCTATGCAATGCGCGACCTGATCGTCTGGTCGGGTAAGGTTAAAAGATCCCCTAAATGATTTAGCTAGGCCGGTACGAACACTATCTACGATTACGACGTCGCGCATAATTTTTCCCCTTTTAAAATTCTGATTTTGCAGTTAACCACGCTTTATCTCAAGTCTCTTAGGTAAAATCAATTTTAAAGTGGGTTAATTTCCTTATTGTAATTAAAAAAAATTTCACTGATAGTGATGGAAAAAGAGAGGTTGAAGATGTCTAACAAGTACGTGCTGGCAATTGATCAGGGCACCACTAGTTCTAGAGCTATTCTTTTCTCGGCTGACTGCAAGCCAGTAGGAATGGCACAAAAAGAGTTCACACAATATTTTCCAGCGGACGGATGGGTAGAACACGATCCGGAAGAGATATGGAGTTCTACTAAAAGTGTCTGTACAGCAGTGTTAGAGAAAAATTCGGTTTTGTCCCATGAAATTGAAGCTATCGGAATAACTAACCAAAGAGAAACTACTATTATCTGGGATAAAACAACTGGGCGACCCGTATATAACGCAATAGTATGGCAAGATCGTCGGACGGCAGAAATTTGTGATAATTTAAGAGCGGATGGACATGAGCAATGGATAAGTGAAAGGACTGGCCTGGTATTGGACCCATATTTTTCAGCGAGCAAAATTCAGTGGATTCTTGATAATGTAGAGGGAGCGAGAAAAAAGGCTGAATTGGGTCACTTGTTGTTCGGCACAATAGATTCGTTTCTTCTTTGGCGTCTGACGGGGGGGGGATCTCATAAAACAGACGCCACGAATGCATCGAGGACGATGTTGTTTAATATACATAGCCAGTCTTGGGATTCCGATTTGTTGTCCTTGCTAAGAATTCCTGAATCTATGTTACCTTCTGTCGAAGACTGTTCTAGCGAGTTTGGTTATTCTGAAAGGAGTATTTTTGGAGATTCTATTCCTATTCTTGGTGTTGCTGGAGACCAACACGCAGCTTTGATAGGACAATGTTGTTTCGAATCTGGAATGATAAAAAGCACGTTTGGCACAGGGTGTTTTGTCATGCTAAATACAGGAGATCATCCTGTTCGATCTAAAAACAAGCTGCTTACTACTGTCGCTTATAGATTAAATGGCCAAACGACTTATGGTTTGGAGGGAAGTATTTTTGTGGCGGGTGCAGCTATTCAATGGTTGAGAGATAAGGTGAAACTTATTTCCTCGGCTGAAGAAAGTGAACAAATCGCAAGAAGAGTCGAAGGCAACAGTGGTTTATATCTGGTGCCGGCTTTTACAGGTCTTGGCGCACCGTATTGGGACCCTAATGCACGAGGTGCGCTCCTTGGGTTAACTAGGGATACCACAGGTGATGATATTGTTAGAGCCACTCTCGAAAGTGTATCATATCAATGTCGGGACCTGCTCGAGAGCATGACCCTAGATGGCGCTCCCATCTCAAGGCTTCTTGTAGATGGAGGTATGGTTACGAATGATTGGTTAGCTCAGAATTTAGCTGATATTCTTCAGCTCTCTGTGGATAGGCCGAAGATCAGCGAAACGACGGCTCTTGGCGCTGCTTATCTCGCGTCCCTAGGAGCGAACTTGGTATCAGGTTTAGATGAAATTTCTAATAAGTGGGAGATTGACGAACAATTTTCTCCTTTAATTAAATCAAGTGAGGCTGATGATCTTTATAAGGGGTGGCAGCATTCCGTTAAACGAACCCTTAGTATTTAGTTTAGCTGCTTTCTACTAGCTCACAGACGATTTCACAAATATTGTCCGCTTCCTTATCGCTGATAGTTAAGGGAGGAAGAAGTCTTATTACGTTTTCGGCCGTTACATTTATTAACAATCCCTTCCCTAGCGCTATTTCAACCAGTTCTGGGCATGGTTTATTAAGTTCTATTCCGATCATCAGACCCATTCCCCTAATTTCTTTCACGGCATTTAGGTCACCTAGCCGACCTCGAAAAATTTTTACCATCCGTGCGCCGACTTCTTCGGCTCGCTTTGTGAGATTAAGTTTATGGATTTGGTCTAAGACTGTGGAAGCTACTTGGCATACCAGAGGGTTCCCTCCAAAGGTCGATCCGTGATTCCCCGGTTGCATTAGCTCTGAAGCTTTTCCTCTAGCGAGACAAACTCCTATAGGCAAGCCGTTTCCTAATCCTTTAGCAAGTGTAGCGACATCTGGGCATACATCATAATTCTGATAACAGAAAAATGAGCCTGTCCTGCCATTACCCGTTTGAATTTCATCCAACATTAAAAGCCATTCGTTATCATCACAAATTTTCCTTAGACCTTGCAGGTAATTTCTGTCTGGGATTCTTATTCCGCCTTCACCTTGTATGGGCTCGACAAATATTGAGACAACATTTTTGTTGTTCTCGGCGATGTTTTGTATTGCATTGAGATCATTAAATGGAACCCGAATAAATCCGTCTACTAGTGGTTCAAACCCTGCATGGACTTTTCGACTTCCGGTCGCGGTTAGAGTAGCAAGAGTTCTGCCATGAAAAGAGGAGTCCGCAACAACTATTAAGGGGTTTTTTATACTCTTTCTATTTCCAAATAGCCTAGCAATTTTTATAGCACATTCATTTGCTTCAGCTCCGGAGTTTCCAAAAAACATGTTGTCCATCCCTGATATTCGCTGCAGTTGATCAGCTAATTTTTCTTGGTTTGGAATTCGATAAAGATTCGATGTATGAATCAGCTGGTTTGCCTGATTTTTTATAGCGTCCGCTACAGCTTGATTTGCATGCCCGAGAATTACTACTGCGATACCAGATAAGGCATCCAGATACCTGTTGCCTTTTGAGTCAATTAACCAAGACCCTTCTCCTTTAACGAAAGATATATCCTGTCGGCCGTAGGTTGGCATTATCGAAGAATCCATTTTTATCTGTTCCATTGGGTTAAATGTCTAAAATTGATAATAAACCAACTATTGGCAAGAGCAAATCATGAGAACCCGATAAATTTGAGATAGAATGAAACATTAGTTAATGATTTGGAACGAGAAAGTATTTATACTTTTTATATTCAGAATCAGGGCTTAATTAGGAGACGCTCGATTTATGGAGATCCATGAAATCATAAGAGAACAAATTTCGACTAACAAAGTGTTAATATATATGAAAGGTTCGCCGGATGCGCCTCAATGCGGTTTTTCGGCTCAGGCGAGTCAGGCCCTGATAGGGTGTGGTGAACGTTTTTCTTTTATAGATATTCTTTCTAACCCAGAAATTAGAGCTCACCTTCCGGAGGTATCAGATTGGCCTACTTTCCCCCAGCTTTTTGTGTCTGGGGAATTGATAGGTGGGTGCGATATAATCATGGAAATGTACGAAAGCGGGGAACTTCAAGATTTAATAAAAGACAAACCTTTATTGCCCGATGAATAGGTGAGATTGATGATTATTGGACTGGGCTTCTAGTAAAGTTTTTGAGAATCTCTGAACTATTCGGTTTCCTTATCTTCTAACGCTCAAATTTAAGGTGTGGTCCTTTCTTTCCAGAGATTGACTATCTGACAAAACAGTTCGGCTGTTTTGTTGCAATCATAAATTGCTGAATGAGCAGCATCGTTGTCGAATGCTATGCCCGCTACTTGGCAGGCCCTAGCTAAAACCGTCTGCCCATATGCTAGACCAGCAAGCGTCGCGGTATCGAAGGTTGAGAACGGGTGGAATGGGTTTCTTTTAATATTGCACCTTTCCACTGCTTTGTTTAAAAACCCATGATCAAAACTGGCGTTGTGAGCTACGACTATTGCGCGATGACAACCGGTTTTTTTGATCTCGATTCTTATTTTTTTGAACATCTCCTGCAAGGCTTGTTTTTCTTCAACCGCTAGCCGGAAAGGGTGATCGGGATCAATCCCTGTAAATTGAAGAGCAGAGCTTTCGATGTTTGATCCATGAAATGGCTTTATGTTGAAAGATAATGTGTCGCCGGGTTCTAGGTAGCCAGCACTGTTCATTTCTATGATAACCATAGAGCTTTCAAGCAGTGCATCGGTTTCCGAGTTGAACCCACCTGTCTCTAGGTCTAGTACAACTGGCAGATATCCCCGAAAGCGTTCGGCAATGGCTGATTTTTCTCCTCTTGTTAGATTATTCAAGTTGATATTCTCTCGCAGTGGAATTCTCACCCGACTCAATTTTCCAGTTCAACGTTTCTCCTGCCTTAATAGGAGTTAACTCGTCTCCACCGAAATCAATTTTCTGATCAACAATCCAGTCACGTCTTTCCATAGTGATAGTATCCCTATTACGAGGAAATCGGTAGAAGTCTGCACCAAAGTGACTGGAAAAACCTTCAAGCCTGGACATTGCGTTTTGCGAATCAAATACCTCCGCATACAGCTCTATCCCCGCATGAGAGGTATAACAGCCAGCAGCGCAACCACATATCTTCTCTTTTTCTTGCCTAGGGTGCGGTGCGGAATCAGTTCCTAGAAAAAAACTTTTGTTTCCTGATATTGCTGCTTCTATTAAGGCCTTTTGGTGGGTATTCCTTTTTAATATTGGCAAACAATAGTAGAGAGGATTTAATGTTCCGGCCAATAACTTATTGCGATCATATAATAGGTGATGTGCGGTTATTGTAGCTGCGACCTTGTCGTTTGATTCTTTGATAAAATTAACAGCTTCCTCGGTTGTTATGTGTTCCAGAACAATTCTCATGCTAGGAAATGTCTGGACAATTTTCTTGAGGTACTTATCGATAAAATAGGATTCTCGATCATAAACGTCAACTTCAGGGTTTGTTACCTCCCCGTGAATACAGAGCACAAGGTCATTTTCCTGTATTGCGTCAAAAACCGGATACATGTTTTCAATAGATTTGATTCCAAACTCTGAATTTGTTGTGACTCCCGATGGATAGAGTTTGTAAGCAGGCACAAAATCATAGTTTTCCTTTGTCTCATTTACTGAATGAGGTGTTGTTTCCTCGGTTAGATATAATGCGAATAATGGTTCAAAGCCTGTCCTTGAATAGGACAGTATTTTTTTTCGGTAGTTATCAGCTAAAGAACCACTGGTTATCGGTGGAAAAAGGTTAGGCATAGCTAAAACTCTTCCGAAATACCTGGAAGCATCTTCGACAGTTCGTTTTAAATAAGCCCCATCTCTAAGATGAATGTGCCAGTCATCAGGTCTTGTTAGAGTTATTTGTTCCATAATATCCTTTAATTTTTATAACTAATTGTACCACGTTGTAAAATATGTAATATGGATCGCTCTTTAGAGGGCTTAAGAATGGCTAATCATACTAAGGTCGTGCTTGCATATTCCGGCGGTCTGGACACCTCTGTCATTCTGCGCTGGCTTCAGGAAAGCTACGGTTGCGAGATTGTTACCTATACTGCTGATCTGGGTCAGGGCGCAGAACTGGAGCGTGCCAGAGATAAAGCTGAAAAAATGGGCGTTCAGGAAATCTTTGTTGATGATATAAGGGAAGAGTTCGTTCGAGATTTTGTATTTCCGATGTTTAGGTGCAATACGGTCTATGAGGGTGAGTATCTTCTTGGCACCAGTATAGCGAGGCCGCTTATAGCGAAGCGTCTAGTAGAAGTAGCAAAATTGACTTCTTCAGATGCTATTGCTCATGGAGCTACGGGAAAAGGCAATGACCAGGTTAGGTTCGAGTTAGGCATTAATGCATTGGGATCTGATATAGAGGTCATTGCTCCTTGGAGAGATTGGGACCTTAACTCTCGCGAGGCCCTTATAAAATTTTGCGAAAAGCATCAGATAGAAGTAGATATGAAATCTGGCGAGAATCCCTCTCCATATTCAATGGATGCTAATATTTTGCACATTTCCTACGAAGGGGGTTTGTTAGAGGATCCTTCTTCAGAGCCTGATGAGTCAATGTGGCAGTGGACAACTGCACTTGAAAAAACTCCTGATGAGCCGACCTATATTGAAATCGGGTACAAAGAAGGCGACCCTATAATGCTCGATGGGCAAAAGATGCAGGCTTCCGAAATTTTGTCAAAATTGAATCTCATTGGAGGCGAGAACGGTATAGGGCGAATAGACATCGTTGAAAACCGATATGTAGGTATGAAGGCCAGAGGTTGCTATGAGACTCCTGGAGGGACTATTTTGCTTAAATCTCATAGAGCGATCGAGTCGCTAACCCTTGATCGAGAAGTGATGCACTTGAAGGATGAATTAATGCCGAGGTATGCATCGTTGATTTATAACGGCTATTGGTGGTCGCCAGAGAGGTACGCGATACAAGCAATGGTTGATCAGACTCAAAAACCCGTTAATGGAGCAGTCAGATTGAAGTTATATAAAGGAAATGTGATAGTAGTTGGTCGGGAGTCTAAAACTGATAGTCTTTATGATGCTGATGTCGTGACCTTCGAGGATGATGCAGGTGCATATGATCAGGCAGATGCTTCTGGTTTTATAAAATTAAACGCATTGAGATTAAAAATTGCCTCTGAGAAAGGTAGAAAGTTTTAAAAAACATGATCCATGATTATTCTATAAATGCCTACCTTTTTTGAATGCTATGTTTCTAGGAGATTTTCATCCCAGGAAATGAGTTCGGAGGAGGTTCGATAAGATAGACATTGCCTTGTTCGTCGCTGGCAGCTAGCACCATTCCTTCGGATACCCCAAATTTCATTTGACGAGGAGCGAGATTGGCAACGAGAACCACAAGCCTGTCCTTTAATTCCTTTGGTCGATATGCTGATTTGATACCAGAAAAAACTGATCTAGTTTCGTTCCCAGCATCTAGGTCTAGCTTTAGCAGTTTGTCTGCTCCTTCGACTTCTGTCGCACCGATTACTCTAGCAACTCTTAAATCGATTTTTGTAAAATCGTCTATAGAGATTGATTTTTTTGTCCTCGGTTCTTTGGTTTCTATTTTATCTTCCGATTCTCTTACTATTTTATTTGCTGTTTTCGAATCTATTCGTTTAAGCAATGGATGGAACTGATTGATTGTTTTATCATGAATCGGTTCCCCAATATCGGACCAAGTTTGAGAATCTGTTCCTAAGAAGGCTTCCGCGGATTCGGCCAGGTTGGGAAGTATTGGTTTGAGAAAAATAGTCAGAATCCTGAAAATATCCAGACCTATGGAACAAATTTGCTGGACTTCAGCTCTGTTCGTTTCTTCTTTTATTAAAACCCAAGGTTTTTTCTTATCAATAAATTGGTTAGCTTTACTGGCAAGCGACATAATCTCTCTTATTGCTCCAGCATAATCTGCTTTTTCAAAGAATTGTCGAATTTCCCCCTCTTTTGCTATTGTTTCGTCGTGCAATCTGTTTGAAGGGATTTCGCTAAGACGATAATTGAACTCTTTCTCTATAAATTTGGAGCATCGGGAAGCGATGTTTACGAATTTTCCCACCAAATCAGAGTTGACCTTTTGAACGAAATCATCAAGGTTAAAATCTATGTCTTCCGCGCTCGCGTTTAACTTGGAAGCGCAATAATACCGCAAAAATTCAGGATCAAGATGATCAAGGTATTCCTGAGCTGTGATGAAAGTGCCTCGGCTTTTTGACATCTTTGTACCGTTAACTGTAAGAAATCCATGCACATGAATCTTTGTAGGGGTTCTATATCCAGCGCAATTCAATATTGCAGGCCAAAAAAGCGCATGGAAATTTATAATATCTTTCCCAATAAAATGATGTACTTCACACTCAGACTCTTCCCTCCAGTATTCCTGGTAATCTAGGTCATTTTTCTCACAAAAATTTTGAAAGGCGGCTATATAACCTATAGGCGCATCTAACCACACGTAAAAATATTTACTTGGGTATCCAGGTATTTCAAATCCAAAATAAGGACCGTCTCGACTTATATCCCAGTCTTTCAGTCCTTCTTTTAGCCATTCATTTAACTTGTTGGCTATTGGTTCCGAGAGGACGCCGCTTCTGGTCCAGATTTTTAGAAATTCTGTAAAATTTGAGAGCTTAAAGAAAAGATGTTCAGATTCTTTTAGTGTGGGTTTTTCCCCGCTAATTTTTGATATGGGATCAATTAAATCTGTAGCCTCATAGGTGGCTCCACAAGATTCGCAATTATCGCCGTATTGATTTTTTTCCTTGCATCTTGGACATGACCCAATAATATATCGGTCTGCAAGAAACATCTTTTCCTTTGGATCAAAAAATTGCCGAACAGCTTCTGTTCTTATTTGGTCTGCATCGGAAAGCCTTCGAAAAAAAAAGGAAGCTAGGCTCTCGTTTTCGATAGAGTGAGTGGAATAGTAATTGTCATGCTCTATATGAAAAGCACGAAAATCTTTGGAATGCTCGTCTCTTACCTTTTCGATTAATTTCTCTGGAACAGTTCCTAGCTCTTCTGCTCTAAGCATTGTAGCTGTTCCATGTGCATCGTCAGCACACACATATACGCAATGATTCCCTAGGATTTTCTGAAACCTGACCCATATGTCTGTTTGAATATGCTCTACCAAGTGGCCTAAGTGTATTGGACCGTTTGCGTTTGGCAAGGCACTAGTCACCAAGATTCTACGGTTTTTCATCGACACTACTTCCACCCATTTTCGAGAGTCAAATATATAACCCTAGTCTAACATTTGCACGAAAAGATTTTTTTTGATGTTAGAATATTTCTAAATTAATTGCGTTAACTGAATTTGCCAAGACCATTTTTAGGAGCCATGAAATCAAGGAAGCATCTGATACAAATCGCGTATTGCCTAGCGTAAAGCATATTATTGCAATATCTTCTGGCAAGGGAGGGGTCGGGAAATCTACGATATCTGTGAACCTTGCTCTTGCTCTGTCAAGTCTTGGCATGAAGGTAGGTTTACTTGATGCTGATATATATGGACCGAGTCAGGCTCTATTGTTGGGGACTAAACCTGAGAACGGGTTGGAGGTTGTTGATGAACTGCTTCAGCCAGTTCTAGCCCACGGTTTAGCATGTATGTCTATAAGTTTCATAAAATCGGATAGAACCCCTGCTATATGGAGAGGACCGATGGCTAGTGGAGCCATCCAGCAATTGTTGCTTCAAACTAATTGGGGCGATCTCGATGTTTTAGTTGTCGATTTGCCTCCGGGTACTGGTGATATCCAATTAACTCTTTCACAAAAAGTAAGATTATCAGGAGCCATTGTAGTTACAACGCCCCAGGAAATTGCGCTTTTGGATGCGCGTAAAGGTATTGAGATGTTTCGAAGGGTATCTATACCGTTAATAGGAGTCATTGAAAACATGAGTCACTATATCTGTTCCGGTTGTGGTCATAAAGACAACGTCTATGGAATGGGAGGTGGTCAGGCGATTTCAGAGGAATATGAAATCCCCCTTCTCGGGGAATTGCCACTTATGACCGAAATCAGAGAATTTTCTGACAAGGGCGAGCCAATAGTTTCCCGTGATTCCGGATCGCCGGCCAGCCAGATTTTTTTTGATATAGCGGGCGCAACCGAAAAATTTCTTATGGATAGTAAAATATCTGTCCCAGAAATAAAGGTTATAGATGATTAGACGGGTTATCCTCGGAGGTCTTTTTTAACTAAAACAAAAAAATTATGTTATGTCTTGGGTAATGTAACTCCAGTTTGTCCTTGGTATTTTCCGCTTCGGTCGGCATATGAAGTTTTGCAAACTTCATCAGACTCAAAAAAAAGTACCTGAGCAACTCCCTCATTAGCATAAATCTTGGCAGGCAGGTTAGTGGTGTTGGAAAATTCTAAAGTCACATGCCCTTCCCATTCAGGCTCTAGGGGAGTTACATTTACTATGATTCCGCAGCGGGCGTATGTTGATTTCCCTAAGCATATCGTTAGGACATTTCGGGGAATCCGAAAATATTCGATAGTTCTTGCTAGGGCAAAAGAGTTAGGAGGTATAATGCAAACTTCACCGATTACATCTACAAAACTGTTTTCGTCAAAATTTTTTGGGTCTACAGTAGCAGAGTGAATATTAGTAAATACTTTGAACTCTTCGGAACATCTAACATCATAGCCGTAAGAAGAAGTACCGTATGAAATCAACTTTTCGCCGTTGTTCTGATTGCGTATTTGGTCCGATTCAAATGGTTCTATCATTTTTTGAGACGCAGCCATTCTTCGTATCCAGTTGTCTGATTTAATGCTCATTTAAAATCCCATAAATTAGTTTGTAATTGTCCATCCAGTCGTTTTTTCATCTTTTATCCAGTTATTTTCCTTGATATCTAGTTGCCAGCTTCGAACCCCATCATTTTGTAACATTCGGACCAAATTGTAGTTGTACTCGTTTGCCAGCCAGATAATAGTAGTTCGGTTTTTATTATCGCTTTGCTTTTCAAGCCTTTCCGTCGTCAAGCTCCCTAATGTTGTGCTTATCGTTTCCTTGCCAATATATCGGAATTTGTATTCTTTTATATTTTTTTTGTCGACTACTTGGTACATAAATTCCATGCCAATTCCCAGATTTTTTTGTTTTAGCAGATCTAGTTGCAGCTGATATTGCATAGATAATTTATCCAGGGTGTTAACTTTTAAAACTGATTTTTGGCTACCTTGTTTCAGAATTGAATTTTTCCAGTCAAAAATTATGTTCTCCGTCTGTTTTTTACCCATAATTTTTTTTACCAGTAGATATTCTATGGATCGAATTTTTTCATCAGTTATAATGAAACTTGATTTTTCTTCGATCTTTATTAAGGCTGAAGATGCCTTGAATGTTGCTAAATAATTGCCTTCAGGTGTTCTGACTATTTTTCTTAGGACATTAACTCCCAGAGGAAATTGAGAGAGCTTTAACCGGTATAGAGCGCCGTGCTCCGTAATTTCTGGCTCGAGGTCGCTGCTAAGAGTTTTAGGTGGCCCTAGGGAAATAATTACCGAAATACAGCCACTTATTAAGATTTTGCCGAGTTTCACGTCTCAAAAAAAGGTAGAATAGACTTATGCAAAATTTTACGGAAAAGTTTGAGAAGATTCATATTATTTTCTCTATTTTATTGCTCTTTTTTTCGACCAATCTCTTAGCAAAACCCTTCCAGGATTTATATGTGGCTGAGGTATTGGTTCCTGATGAAAGTCAGCAAGAATTAGATTCAGGTGCGAAGGCCGGTTTGTTGCAAGTGTTGGTTAGGGTCTCTGGTTCAAGAAATGTGCAGGACAGTCCGGTTGTAGTCGAAGCCCTTCGTAAGCCTCAATCGTTTTATTATCAATATAGTTATGAAGTCACTTCGAGAGTAATTTTTTTTAAGGGAGATCCCCGTCAGGCGCTGAAGCTGCGAGTGTATTTTGAACCCAGTGTTATAGCCGGATTGCTAAGAAGAGCTGACTTTCCAGTGTGGGGAAGCAATCGACCAGAGGTTATGGTGTGGTTAGCTTACATTGAAAATCGACAAAGGAAGATTTTGGGTGAGGGGAATGCATCTCAAATCATGGTGCTTCTAAGGGAGCGGGCGTTTGAACGAGGCATATCACTGTTGTTTCCGATTCTTGATTTAACTGATACCTCGAAAATTAGTTCCCCTGAAGTTTGGGGAGGATTTCTTGATAGAATCGAGTTAGCTTCGGCTCGGTACGCTCCTGAAACAATCTTGACGGGTCGGATAAATAGTGATCCAGCTGGAGGGTGGTTTGGGCGCTGGTTTCAAAACGCGTTGGGTACCTGGCAATCAAATGAGAGCCGATCTAGTCGCAGAGAAGATCTTTTAAGAGAGATGATTGATCAATTAGCTGATCGCCTTGCTTCGAAATATGCTATCGATTCTTCAACCGAACGCTTAATTGTGACTATAGAAAATCTTGAAGGTGTTAAGAGTTATGCGTTTGTTTCGGATTATCTGAATCAATTGTCTCCTGTCGTTAATAGTACCGCGGTTTATATAGATGAAAATATTGTTCATTTTGATCTGAAAATCGAAGGGCAGGTTCGTCAGTTAGTAGAGGCCGTGAAGCTAGATGGAAGACTTTTATATGTCCGAGAAGCTGAAAATCAAGGTCGGCCCGAATTGGTTTATCGGATTATACAATAGATGAAACGGGTTTATGAATTGAAGCCGGCGGTGATAGGGTGATTGGAGGAGAGTGATGAATTTGTTTCCGGTTAACATTGTTTTTGTTTTGTTTTTTCTATTAGTCATATCTCTAGTTTTTTTCTTGGAAGCGATAATGGCGCCATTTGTTGCTGGGTTTATTCTAGGATATCTCGGTGATCCGCTTGTAGACAGAATGGAAAAATTAGGGTTGCCGAGGACTTTCGGAGTATTAGTCGTGTTCCTGTTTTTTGGTGCTGTGGTTGGAATAGCGATTTTCATTTTGTTGCCGTTAGTCTTATCGGAAATGGGCGAGTTGATTGGAGCGTTACCCCAAGTTTTTGCTTGGTTTCAAAAAACTCTTGGGCCTCTTTTTATATCTAATTTCGGATTAGACCCTTTCCACATTGAACCGGAACAAATAGGCAATAAGGTGCTCGAAAATTGGGTAGAAGCTGGCGGAGTTATGGGAACAATTATGTCGCGCATTACATATTCAGCGTTTGCTTTTTTAGCGCTACGGGAAGCTTCTTTCTTTCTCTGGTAGTAGCGTTTTATTTTATGAGAGACTGTGATTCAATTTTCGATCAGCTGTATAAATTAATCCCTAGACGTTATGAATTGACCGCGCTTAAGCTTGGAACGGAGTGTGACGAAATCCTGGGTGCTTTTTTACGTGGTCAATTATGGGTAATGTTTATCGTGGGGTGCATTTATTCTTTCGGACTTTACATGTTAGGAATTGACCAAGCAATTCTGATTGGGATGGTTTCTGGAGTGGCTTCAATAATTCCGTATTTGGGGTTTGTCCTCGGTTTCGTGGGAGCTGCCATTGCTGCTCTCATTCAGTTTAACGAACTTTATTACATTGTTTATATTGCAGTTATCTTTTTAATCGCTCAGGGCGTTGAGTCTATGATACTCACGCCATGGTTGGTAGGGGACAAGATAGGGTTGCACCCTCTTGCGGTCATTTTTTCGCTGATGCTTGGAGGTTTCTTGTTTGGTTTGGTTGGTGTGCTGTTAGCTCTTCCTTTTGCCGCTGTAGCTATGGTGATAATTCGCCACTTCCATCTGATCTATGTCGATAGCGAGATTTATCTTCAGCGGGAGGGTGCCGAAGATTGAATCGGGAACAAGGTTATCAACTTCCTCTATTTCTGGATTTTAACGCTCCTTTTACTCTTGAAGGTTTTTTAGGGAAGAAAGTGGATCACATTTTATCCATGACCGGCATAATATTGGTTTGCGGAATAAAGGCGAGTGGAAAGACACATCTTGTTGAGAGTCTTTCGAAGGAAGCGAAAAGGAGAGGATTAAAGTCTCATTGTATAGCAGCTGATATAACTTGTGATCTTAATTCGCTTTATTCCATTGATGAATATGACCTAGTTTGTGTTGATGACCTGCACAAGGTTTGTGGAATAAGGGAATGGGAAATAGCCCTTTTTCATTTGGCAAACTTTATGACTGATACCCAGCGAAAATTGATTTTAAGTTCAGAGAAATCGCCAGAAAATCTTTCTTTCGAACTAAAAGATTTGTACTCCAGAATAGTTTCGGCTAACAGAATTTATCTTGGTCCATTCGATGATGCTACACGTCTTGATATCATGATAAAAATGGCAGAGCGAAAAGGTTTTGAAATATCTGAGGAAGCAGCAAAATTTATCATTTCGCGTTGCAGAAGAGATATGGAAGAAATTGCTCGCTTAGTAAATGAGATAGAGGTAGAGACGATGAGACTTCACAGCAAGGTTACCATACCTTTTTTGAAAAAAGTGTTGAAGGTCTGATGCCAAAGGTTTTGTTCACAGGAGGCGGTACGGCAGGCCATGTCATCCCAAATATAGCTATTATTGACCATCTTGTTCTAGAGGGATACGAAGTCGGGTACGTTGGCGAAAAAGGAGGTATTGAAGAAGGATTGATAACAAAACTTTGTATACCATTTTTTCAAATAAACGCAGGGAAAGTGCGGAGGTATTTCTCTATAAGTAATTTCTTAGATCCTTTTAAAGTTATCGTTGGGATTTTTCAGGGGTTATTAATTTGTCTAAAGGAAAAACCAAATTTAGTTTTCTCTAAGGGTGGGTATGTTTCCATTCCTCTAGTTATTTCTGCTTGGATTCTTAGGATTCCTGTTATTGCTCATGAATCTGATGTGTCCCCTGGGTTAGCAAACAAGATTGCCTCAAAATTTTGTCGAAAGATTTGTCTTACGTTTGAGTCGACATTGAAGTATGTGCCACATGGCAGGGGTTTGGTTACTGGAACGCCTGTTCGTGAATCTTTGTTTAGAGGTAACGCGGATAGAGGTAGAAAGTATCTTGGTTTGAGAGGAAGGCGTCCAATATTGCTAGTCTTTGGTGGAAGTAAAGGAGCGATGATATTGAACCAGCTTCTCAGGAATGTCTTAGAACAGGTCTTAAGTGAGTGTGACGTGGTCCATATAACAGGACTAGGGAACTTGGAGCTAAGAATTGACAAACCCGGTTACGTCCAAAAGGAATTCGTTGATGAAGAATTTGGAGATGTCATGGCTGCGTCTTCGGCGGTAGTTTCTAGGGCTGGTGCTAATTCGCTTTATGAACTGCTTGCTCTAAAAAAGCCTCACTTGCTTATTCCTCTTTCGGAGAAAGCGAGTCGCGGAGATCAGGTTGAAAATGCAAAAACCTTTTATGATATTGGTCTAAGTCGTTTTATAGAAGAAGATACACTTTCCGAAGAAAACTTCCTTGCAGAAATAATTGAGTTGTTGAGAACCAGAAATGATATCACAGAAAAAATGGCTAGCTTTGAGATTCCCGACGCTGTCACACTAATAACCAAAGTTATTAAGCAATATGTCCAATAACATTTGGAACTAAACGTGTTAAGCTCTCGCTCCGAAATTTTTTGGTTTCGGTTGACTACCACGGTAAATTTTTGAAGGAAAAATATGTATAGAATTCGTTGCCTCAATAATGTTTCAAAAAAAGGATTAAAGATTCTTTCTGACTTAGGGTATGAGATTGATACTGGAGAATCCGAGGCTGATGCGATAATTCTTAGGAGTTATAAGCTAGCCGACGAAGATATTAAATCTTCTTTGCGGGCAATTGGGCGAGCTGGGGCGGGTGTAAACAATATTCCAGTTGAATTGTGTACTGAGAAAGGAATCGTGGTCTTTAATACTCCAGGCGCGAATGCAAATGCTGTTAAGGAACTAGTTCTTGCAGGTTTACTATTGTCTTCGCGAGGTATCGTTGAAGGCGTTAATTTTGTGAGAGAGCTTGAATCGATTAATGATAAAACGATGTTTAATAAAACTGTTGAAGAAGGCAAGAAAGCATTTAAGGGGACAGAGTTAAAGGGCAAAACGCTTGGGGTTCTGGGGTTGGGAGCTATTGGTTCAATGGTTGCTGATATGGCCTTAGCTCTGGGCATGAAAGTGATTGGATACGACCCTGCCCTTTCGGTTGCGGCGGCGTGGAGAGTGTCGAGTCAGATTAAACGAATTGATAATTTGGCTAATTTTTTTTCGAATTCAGATATTGTGACGCTGCATGTTCCGGCCACAGAAGAAACGATCGGGCTTGTCGATGAGACGGCATTAAGTAGCTTCAAAAATGGATCTGTTTTGTTAAATTTCTCACGCGAAGAAATAGTTAACGAGAAGGCTTTAAAGGCAGCCTTGGAAAGCGGAAAGATCATGAAGTTTGTGTCCGATTTCCCTTGTTCTAGTCTTCTAGGAATGGATCAAGCTATTTTAATTCCTCATTTGGGAGCTAGCACTGCAGAAGCAGAAGAAAACTGTGCTTTGATGGTGGCGACTCAACTCGGAGAGTTTCTCGAAAATGGTAGCATTAAGAACTCTGTAAATTTCCCGGATGTCAGCCTTGAAAGAGTGACTGGATCGCTTAGGTTAGCTATAGTGAACAGAAATGTGCCTAGAATTCTAGGAAGTATTTTGTCAATCTTGGCCGATCGGAATATCAATGTTCTTGACATGTTGAACAAAAGCAGAGGTGATATTGCGTACAACCTTATTGATATCGAAGCAAAAATTTCAGATGATCTGATTGATGAGATCGAAAGAGTCGATGGTGTTGTTAGTATAAGGTATTTTGATTGATTATTTTCTTGTTTGATTCCTAATGAAAAAACGTGATGGAGAAAGTATATTCTGCTCGGTTAGGCCTAAAGCACTAGGTTCACCAAGGATTTTGCTAATAAGGTTCTCAGAGTATAGCCTAGCATTAGTTGCTCCCCTAGATGCGAAGGCTAAGCAGTAGTATAGTCCGCTTTTAAAAATCTTGACATCTCGAACTCTCTGCGTGTTCTCTAATGATCTCCATTCTGGCGCTTGCCCAACTATTGGAACCCGATCTTTCGCAATAGCTCGCAATCCCGTCCATTCATTTTCTGCTGGAGTTTCTTTACCCAGCAGTCGGAAAGCATTTTTTAGTAGCCTTTCAGTGTCCCTAGAAGAAATTTCAAGACTGGATTTGTTAGTATAGGTTCCACTGACTACGGAAGTTCCTTTATTCGTTGGAAAGATCGTAACCTCATCATTAATTATGTGGTTTAAGCCTTCCGTTTTTATCGAAATAGCTTGCCCCTTGATTTTTCGTATTTCTAATTCGGCCGGTAGTAAACTAAGACTAGAACCAGTCGCAAGGATTAAATTTTCCGAAGAGAAGACCTTTTTCCGATTTGAATATCCTTGCCAAATCGATCCATAATGTATATCAGTGATTTTCTCAGAAATCTCCTCTAAAGACAGGTATGATTTTAAAGTTTGGGTGTTGAACCACCCAGCATTAGTAAAACAAAAGCTGTTTTTTTCCAACTCGAACATTAGCTCATCTGGGAAGTAGCTACAGATTACTCGGAGTCTGTCGATTTCTTTTTTTGTTTTTGGTTTCCAGATAAAGCTACAGGGATTAAATCCGACCGCATCACGCATATAATTGCTGGCTAATAGAGACATTCTGTATTTTGGTTCTGCTCGTTTAGCAAGGTGAGGGTAGACACTAAGTTGAGGAATATATGATGGTCCCGTTATCCCTTCGTTGATAACGATCGGTCTTATCTGTCTTTTAGTTAAGGCTTCGGCGCAGAATAAACCAGCTAACCCGGATCCGATAATTGCAAAATTTCCTTCTCCATGATTAGCTGGCAGCCATTCATTACCAAGGGAGCCGGTTATCATTTCTTTTTTCTCTCCGAATCCTTTTTTCTTTGTCGTTACAAATCCATTTTTCTCCAGAGTTTCTTTTACTTGTTGGGCTGCGGAGTAGGTAGCTATCTTCGCCCCTGGTCTTGACATGTTCCTTATTCTTTTAAAAACACCCGCTTTCCACATCAGTTCGTTTTTTTTTGGGGAAAATCCATCGAGAAACCAGAAATCGACCTGGGCATCTAGATTTGCGAGCCCTTGTGACACATCTTCGAATACCAGCAGAACTCGTATGTTGTCTCCAATCCATAGTACGTGTTGTCCTCTATAAGGCTCGGGATATTTAGATAAAAATTCCTCTTTGTATTTAAAAGATTCGGATCTAAGAGCTTTTTCCATGAGAGGTTTGGCGACGGGATGTTTCTCTATGGAAATGAAGTTCAGTTTTTTCGAACTTGGTATGTGGCGCCAGACTTCGGCTGCTAGCATAAGGTTTACTCCAAAACCTAAACCCAGCTCACAAACGGTAATCTGACTCTTTATAGGCATTTTCTCGCTTAGTTCTTTGAAGGGCTTAATAAATACGTGATACTTTTCTTTAATCGCGGCATTTTTTTGCCAGTATATATCTCTATACTGAGCAGAAATCGGTGTTTCTTCGTTCCAAACGATCTCGGCATTTTTCAAAAGATATTGTGTCGTCATTGTATATGACCTTTTTCTAAGCGGTTACTTTCAACCCTTTTTCTTCTAGTATTTTGACAATAAGATTACGATTGTCACCTTGAATTATTATCTCGGTATTACTAACAGTGCCCCCAACTCCCAGTTTTTGTTTCAACTCCTTTGCTAGGGTTTTTATCTGAGCCTTGTCGAGAGGGATTCCACTGATAATTGTGATGGGATTTCCTTTTCTACCTTTTGTCTGCCGTTCAACGCGAATAGCGCTCGTTTTGACCACATCGTCTTTAAAACAAACGCAATCAGAGAGACTTTTTTTACATTTAAAACAAAGATTGCCTAGCTCGGTCGAGTATGAAGTAGTTTTTTTTTTCATATGCTATAAATGAATAAAGATAAAACCTTTTCTTGTTTGCTAAGAACGGAGGCATGTATTAATTTAAACAATGCGTCGCTAAGAACTTCTACGTTGTCTTCTTCCTCGTCTAATCTTTCACCAAGGTCTAAGCATTCGTTCCAGATTTCTGCCAAGTTTGTTATTTCGTCTTCTGTAACTTCCGCTAATTTGCTAACTATTATATTGTCTAGTGCGCAAAGTTTTGAGTCGTCCGCATTGCTTTCGGATACAAGGTGCTCTAGTGATTCTGCTTCTTCATAGAATATTCCGAGCAGGTGAGCATAGAGTTTTATTCTTGTTTCTGAATCTACCTTTCCCAGAGGAACACTAGGAAATATCTGGGAGAGATCTTCTATGCCAAATGCTTCGTTGATCTGTTCTTCTAGTGCCAGGATTATGAACTCTCTCGTTCTCAAATAAATGAGACCTTGTCTGCTTGAAGCCCTTTTTCTGAACTAATGGTTACAAATTTTACCCGCTGTCCTTCCCGGATATTGGCAGTTTCCTTTTCTTCAATATTTCGGAAATGAACAAATATCTCATCGCCGTGATCAGCACTAATGAATCCGTAACCTTTTCTAGAGTTAAACCATTTAATATTCCCGAACTCTATCAGTTCTTCAGTGTTTCCAAAAAGTTTGTTATGGAAAAATACGGAACATAGAGGCGCTAGTAGGAAAATGCAGAATATACTGACCTGTTTCATGTTCTCTGGAATTAACCGTTGATCCGCATATACGAATTGAAAAGCAATGAACGTAAGAGATGCTAACGCTAATGAAAAAACTATTTTTTTTATTCCCATCATTTGAAGACTTTTCTACCACTTATTAAGGATTGAGTGGTCTTTATAATACTTATCTATATGCCTTAGGGGAATAATTGTTTGTCAAACAACTCTTAGTATCTTCCGAAGCGCGTTTTTTTTATCCGTATTCATCAAGAATTGATTTATAGGTTTTAACAGTTTCTCTCAATCCATGGTAAATTGCTTCGCTAACAATTGCGTGACCAATTGAAACTTCTTTAATCTCGGGCATCCTGGCAATAAACAATGGAAGATTCGTCTGGTTAAGATCATGGCCTGCGTTTACATTCATTTCGAGTTGGAGGCTTTTTTCAGCGGCTAAGATAAATTTGGATAATATTGGGTTTTGGTTTGGAGTCCCATAATTTTGGGCATAAGGCCCAGTGTAAAGCTCGATTCTTTCAAATCCCTTTTTTTTAGCTAGACCAATCTGTCTAGGGTCTGGATCAACAAATCCACTGACGCGAATTCCTTGATCTCTTAGTCGGGATATAGTTTCCTTCAAGTTAAAAGTCAATTGACTAAAATCCCAGCCATGGTCTGAAGTTAGCTGGTCGTTCGAATCGGGCACTAATGTGCATTGATCAGGCCTGGCTTCTTGGACAAGAGCGATAAATCCAGGATATCCATTGCTCCCCTCTTCAAACATTGGATTGCCTTCAATATTGAACTCGATATTTTGGTAAGCAGGCGATGAGAGGAACTCAGATAATTCCATTATATCGTATGGAGTTATGTGTCTTAAGTCAGGCCGCGGGTGCACCGTTATTCCGTCTGCGCCTGCTTCTATGGAAATTTCCGCTGCCTCCAGAACACTAGGAACCTTTGTGTCACGAGAATTTCTGATTAGCGCAATTTTGTTTAAGTTAACGGATAGTTTGGGCAACTTTGTTTCTCCCGGTCTCGATCTAAATTTATGCTTCTAATAGACCTGATTTTTATCAACTCTTTCTTCATCAATATTATTTTCAGCTTGCTTCAAGTGCCCACCTCTTATTAGATAAGCAATCGTTATAATAGCATAAGAGATGGTGATTAAAGGTCCGCCAATCAGCTTAAAAGTAACCCAAATATCAGTACTGAAACTATATGCTACAGCAAGGTTTACGATTCCAGCGACAAAAAACCCTAATGCCCATCCGTAGTTTATATTTTTCCATATGAGTTCCTTAAGAAGTAGCTGTTTCCCAACTATTTTTTTTATCAAGTTTTGTTTAAAAACAAGATTACTGATAATTAGAATCGCAGCGAAGCACCAGTTTACGATGGTTGGCTTCCATTTAATAAACAGATCGTTTTGAAATATGATCGTCATTCCGCCAAAAATCAGAGCTATGACAAAAACAACTTTTGTTTGGCTTTTTACTGCTTTAAAGATTATTTTCTCCAGGGCAAGCTGGACAGCTAGAGCAACCATCAGTAAAGCTGTTGCTAAATAAATGTCATCATAGCTAAAAAACACCGACACAAAAATTACGACCGGCAATATATCGAGGAGTTGTCTCATCGGTTATTATCCAAAAGGTTAGTTGCTCAAGTTCGTTCTAAGATTTACCTTAAAACATCCCATGATAAGGTTTTAGGTCAAGTAGTTGTAGTTATTTATCCACGGAAATATTAGAGAACTTTAGGTTCTTTCAAACTTGAAGCCAATAGAAATTGGTTTGAGAATTACTAATCTCGATTAAAAGGCTAAACAATGGATCTTGTTATATTACTAATACAATATGATTACTTCTTTAGGCTCTGTTACTTAGTTATAATAAAACGGCGATTTTCGGAATAAAAGGGTTCTATGGAGAATAGTCGTGATTCGTTAAATGGAGATGAAACAAAAGATCAATTAAAGACGCCTTTGGCTGTTGTAAAGGGTTCGCCTTTGACGCAACTACCATTGGATCTTTACGTGCCGCCAGATGCATTGGAAGTGATTCTAGAAGCGTTTGAAGGGCCACTAGATCTTCTTTTGTATCTTATTAAGAAACAAAATCTCCATATCCTTGATATCGAAGTGGCTCAAATTACTGATCAGTACATGCAGTACATTGATCTGATGCAGGAAATGAAATTTGAATTGGCCGCTGAATATTTAGTGATGGCCGCCTCTTTAGCGGAGATCAAGTCAAGAATGCTCTTGCCGAGGCAGGTTCTCGCTGAAGATGAGGAAAAGGATCCCAGGATGGATCTCGTGAGGCGATTACAGGAATATGAGCGTTATAAAAACGCTGCTATGGAAATAGATATGCTGGATCGAGAAAACAGGGATTTCTGGTCAGGGCGAGCAAAACTTTCGCTTGTCGCTGAACCAGCCAAATTGCCTGAGGTTGATCTTAGAGATCTGGTTTTGGAGTTTTCTGAAGTGATTAAGAGAGCCGAGCTTTATGCGAGGCATTCGGTAGAGTTTGAGGTTCTTTCTACTCGTGAAAGAATGATAAATATTCTTAGGACCCTTGAAAAAAAACCTTATGAATTTATATCGTTCCGTTCTTTTTTCAATAGTGAAGAGGGTCGGAGAGGGGTGGTTGTTACGTTCATGGCCATTATGGAGTTGATGAAAGAAGGTATGTTAGAAACAGTCCAAAACGAACAATTTGCACCTATTTATTTAAAACTAGCATAGCCTGAGAGTCGTCCTCCAGAGAGATTATAAATGGAAGAATTGCCTGTTTCGCAGATAATCGAAGCCACTATTCTAGCTGCTGATGGACCTGTGTCGATCGAGCAACTGATTGATGTTTTTGAAGGTGAATCTGTTGATCGCGGTGAGATAAAAAAAGTTATAAAGGAAATCACTGAAAGTTGTTCCGGACGAGGTTATGAGCTTACGAAGGTAGCTAGCGGATACAGGTTTCAAATCCGCAGTGATTACAGCAAATGGGTTTCAAGGTTATGGAAAGAAAGAACTCCTAGGTATTCTCGTGCTTTGTTAGAAACACTGGCTCTTATAGCTTACAAGCAGCCAATAACTAGGGGAGACATCGAAGAAGTTAGAGGTGTGAGTGTAAGTAGTAATATTATACGCACATTGGTAGAACGAGATTGGATAAAAATAGTGGGCCATCGAGATGTCCCTGGTCGTCCAGCTCTTTATTCTACGACTAAGGCTTTTTTAGACTACTTTAACTTGGAACGACTCGATCAGTTGCCGTCGTTGCAAGAAATAAGAGAGTTATATGTCCCGCAGGAAACTAATGTTGAAGAAGTTGAGAATAGCGAAGATCAACTTGTACAGACCGGTGAGGGTGCTTCAGAGGCAGGTTCGTCTGATAATTACGAGTTGCTAAAAAAATGATGTTGCTAGGTATGACAAATCGTTGCTGAATTGTAGAAGAACTTATCCTTAAATTTTGGCGAGCTCGTTTAAACGCAGATTAATTGTTATGGAAAAAGATCTCAAATCAGAAAAGTTACAAAAGGTGCTTGCCAACAAAGGAGTTGGATCGCGAAGAGAAGTTGAGAGCTGGATCACGTTGAAACGGGTTCGGGTTAATGGCAAGATCGCAAAAATTGGAGATCGAGTGCTGCCGTCTGATAAAATAAAAATAGATGGAAGGTCTCAAAACCAAAAATACAGGCAGCATCGACATCTTCTCTATAATAAGCCTATAGGAGAGATCTGCAGTCGAAAGGACAATCAAGGTCGTCCTAGTGTTTATGATGTTTTACCGAGGCTAACGGGGCAGAGATGGATTTCGGTAGGTCGACTCGACATAAATACTAGCGGTTTGTTGCTCTTCACCACCGATGGAGAATTGGCTAATAGGCTCATGCACCCGTCATTCCAGATCGAGAGGGAATATGCAGTCCGCGTTCTGGGTAATGTAAAAAAGTCCTCATTGGAAAAAATGAAGGAGGGAGTTTATGTTGACGGGCATAGGCTCCGATTTTCCGACATTCAAAAAAGTTTGTCTTCTCCAGAGAAAGAGAAAGCAAATAGCTGGTATTATGTGGTATTGATGGAAGGAAAAAATAAGGAGGTTCGAAAAATCTGGGAGTCTCAGGGGTATACTGTTAGCCGTTTGAAGCGGGTCAGGTATGGAACATTTTTCGTGCCGTCATCGGTAAAGGTAGGTAGATATGTCGAATTTGATAAGAGTGAGGTGCGCTCTTTATATCGTCTAGCGGGACTAGACAAAAAAAGCTGATGAAAAGGGAGATTTCCTGCGTTATTTAGAAAAATCGTCTTCGCTAGAAAAAAAACTATTATGTTCATTTCGACTATCCGGTCCCGCGAGATAAAGATAAAGTGGCATCAGATTCGTGGCTGGCTTGACGCTGTCAGGATTTTCACCTGGGTAAGCAGCGTTCCTCATTTTTGTCCTGGTCGCTCCTGGATTTACACTTGTAACCACTACATTGGAGGTGTTCTCCAATTCATCAGCCACTAGCTTGGCTAACCCATTTAACGCATACTTTGATATTGAGTAGGCTCCCCAATAGGCTCTCGGTTTTTGGCCAACACCTGAATTGGTGAAAATCAACCTTCCGTCATCAGATTTTTTCAGGAGAGCTAACAAAAATTTGGTAAGAAGGAAAACGGAATTGATGTTGACCTGCATTACGGCTTCCCAGTCTTTATATGCATAATTTTCTATAGGTACTCTTGGACCTAATATCGCTGCATTGTGGAGTAAACCGTCTAGTCTGCCATAATCTTCTTGGATCTTGGTTGCGAGTCTGCTGTACGCTATTTCCTCACATAATTCTAGGTCAAAGGGAACTATGCAGGGTTTGGGAGTATCCATTTTAGAAATCATGTCGTAGACTGATTCAAGCTTTTCTTGTTTGCGCCCTAGTAAAATAAGCTCTGCGCCAAATTCTGCGAATGTTATGGCTGCTTGTTTTCCAATTCCATCGCCTGCGCCAGTGACAAGAATCACTCTATTTTCCAGAAGGTTTTTCCCTGGGTTATACATTTTTTTCACGAGATTCTGGCGTGGGCAAGATAATTGACGCTCACATCGCTGCTTAATTTGTAGCTATCAAAAAAAGGATTAAACACCATTCCTGTAAAATCTTTTACCGAAAACCCGTATTTCCTGCACCAGGACGCTAACTCACTGGGTTTGATAAGCTTTGAATATTGATGGGTTCCTTTTGGTAAAAGTTTAAGTACATGTTCAGCTCCTATAATCGCAAAGAGATAGGACTTCGGATTTCTATTTATCGTGGAAAAGAAAATATGTCCATCCGGTTTCAATAGTTTGTAGCAGCTGGAGATCACTGATTCAGGACTTGGGACATGTTCTAGCATTTCGAGGCAAGTAATCACATCAAATAGCTCCGTATTTTTGTTGACGAGTTCTTCGATCGTAGAGATTCTATATTCAGGAAAAACCTGTGACTCGTGGGTATGAAGTTCTGCTACACCTATAGGCCCGGGTGCGGCATCGATTCCAAGTACGGTCGCGCCCACTGAGACCATTGATTCTGAGAGTATTCCTCCACCGCAACCAACGTCTAGCACTCTCTTGCCTCGTAAATCAACTCTGTCGCATATGTATGACAGTCTAATCGGGTTTATATCGTGTAAAGGTTTGAACTCACCCTTGGGGTCCCACCACTTTCGAGCAATGGCTTCAAACTTTTCTACTTCTTTTTCATCAACATTTTTTTCTTTCACGGCATATCTTCTATAATGTTTAGTATTCTTGTTTTCCAGTTCTCTACATTCTTGTCGAGATCCCCAGCTTCAAACAAACATAGTTGTCTGTTCTTCAGTAATTGTTTTCCCTTAATCCAAACATTTGTTATATCGTTGGCAGTGCAATTGTATATGAGTTGCGATACCGGATTATATATAGGCTGATGAATAATGCTTGATAGATCTATGGCGGTTAAGTCGGCTTCTTTTCCTTTTTCTATGCTGCCTATATTCTGTTCCAACCCCAAGAAACGGGCGCCATTTAAAGTAATCATTTCTAGGCAGTCAAAGGCAGAAGGTGTGGTAGCATCATTTGTAACTGCTTTTGAGAGAAAGCTTGCTGTTCTAACTTCTTGCAGCATATCAAGATCATTGTTGCTTGCGGCCCCATCAGTTCCTATTGCCACATTGATCCCGGCAGCTCTCAATTTTGCTAGTGGGCATATACCCGAACCAAGTTTCATGTTTGATTCAGGACAATGGCTTACTTGAATTCCACGAACAGCTAACAAATCGATTTCACTTTGTGTTAATTGGGTCAGATGAACTGCCTGAAGGCGTTCGTTTAGAAAACCTAATTTCTCTAGTCGGGCTATTGGCCGTGTCCCCCATTCAAGCTCGGAATCAGAAATTTCTTGATTAGTTTCATGTAGGTGAAGCTGAACTCGAAGATCATGTTTTTCTGAGATTTGAAGCATAGATTTAAACCCCTCATCGCTAACGCTGTAGGGAGCATGCGGTGCCAGTGCGACTTTCTTAAGACCATCATTTCTCAATTGAAAATGAAGTTCTAGTCCACGTGAAATATGTTCTTTTTCGCCTCTCGCCCAAGAATTGTCGAATTTCAAGACAGGAATACCGATCTGAGCCCTCAATGAAAGAGCTTCATAGGCTTTAGCTGAGGCATCGGGGTAAAAATAACTATCTGCGACGGTGGTTGTTCCTCCTTTTATCATTTCGATTCCAGCAAGGAGAGTGCCGTCGTAGACAAAATCTTTGTCGACAAGTTTTGATTCTATCGGCCAGATCCAATTGCTAAGCCAATCCATCATATTGCGATCATCTGCAATTCCTCGAAGTAAAGTCATTGCTGCATGGGAGTGAGTATTAATGAATCCTGGAGTGAGTAGGTGGTTCGGAAGCGAAACATTTCGAGTTGTCGGATAGTTTCTTAATATATCCTTTGTTTTCTGTATTTCTATTATTCGGCCACCTAGTATTGCGACGGAATGGTTTTCAAGCACGCATGACTTTGGCATTACGGGAGCTATCCATTTCGGTGAGATTAAGTGATCAGCTATTTTTGTCATAAAGGTTACTTGGTTTCATCCCGCATAATTGGAGGCAAATTTTTATCCTGATAAGCTTTAGTATAACCTGTTTTTTTTGGATTTTAGCTTCCCAATAAAGCCTCAAGATTAAGCGTTAGAATAGAAAAAAACGTTAAAAAACATGATGTTGAAATATCTCCTGTAGGCGAAAACAATTGAGGTAATGTCTCGGAATGTGCTAAAATTAAATTATGAAAACGGGCGAATTGAATGTCCTTTTTTTATTATAGTGTGTCAGCTCACTTTAGTACTTTATCAGGCTCGTCTTAAAAGGAATTGCGCTCTTTGGCGCTGGGTTTTGACGTAATAAAAAATGAAAAGAGAGACAGCATTTTTGTTGTTGGTGGTAATTGGTGGTTATGTCAGATCAGGATAATGGAGATATAAGAACAATCAGTATCGAAGATGAATTAAAACAGTCTTATCTCGATTATGCGATGAGTGTCATTGTTGGTAGAGCTCTTCCAGATGTAAGAGATGGGTTAAAGCCGGTGCATCGGCGTGTTCTGTTCGCGATGAATGAACTAAATAATTTCTACAATAGGCCTCATGTTAAGTCAGCCAGAGTCGTGGGTGAAGTGATCGGGAAATATCATCCTCATGGAGATGGGGCGGCCTATGAGACCATGGTGAGGATGGCTCAAGACTTTTCCATGCGCTATCCGTTAATAGATGGACAAGGGAACTTCGGATCGTTGGATGGTGATGGCGCGGCAGCCCAACGTTACACTGAAGTGCGAATGCAAAAAATCTCCCAGGAATTATTGGCTGACTTGGAAAAAGATACAGTGGAGTTCGTTGAAAATTATGACGGCACGTTAAAAATGCCCGAAGTTTTACCGTCAAAAATTCCTAACCTTCTAGTGAATGGATCTAGTGGTATAGCCGTAGGGATGGCGACCAATATTCCGCCTCATAATATCCAGGAGATTATTGAGGGATGTCTAGAGTTGATATCTAACCCTGAAATTAGTGTTGATGAATTGATGCAGTATATCCCAGGCCCTGATTTCCCAACTTCAGCTATTATCAATGGGCGTGCTGGAATAGTCCAAGCCTATCGAACTGGCAGAGGCAGGATTCGATTGAGGGCTAGGTGTGAAATAGAGTCAGACGAAAAAACTGGCAAAGATATAATATTAGTCAAGGAGATACCATTTCAGGTTAATAGAGCTAGGCTTATAGAAAAGATCGCGGAGCTGGTTAAAGAAAAAAAAATCGAAGGTATCGTAGAGCTTAGAGATGAGTCATCGTCTGAGACTAGAATAGTCATGGAGTTGCGGCGTGGAGAGGTAGGTGAGGTCGTTTTAAACAATTTGTATGCTCAAACTCAATTACAAAGTGTATTTGGCATAAATATGGTTGCCTTGGTAGAAGGCGAGCCAAAGGTTCTTAATTTAAAAGAGGTGCTCGAGCAGTTTGTTGTTCATCGTAGAGAGGTAGTGACTCGACGAACCTCCTTTCTTTTAATGCGAGCTAAATCGCGGGGGCATATATTAGAGGGCCTTGCGGTAGCTCTCTCAAATATAGATAGGGTCATAGATCTCATAAAAAGCTCAGCAAATGCTCAAGAAGCAAAAGAGAAACTTCTTGGCCAGATTTGGGTTTCCGAAACTGTGCTGAAGATGCTGGAAAAGGCTGGACCCGAGGCTACAAAACCGGAAGAAATTGGAGCTGATAGAGGATTGCAAGAAGATAGTGGTTATTTTTTATCCGAGATTCAGGCTCAAGCTATTTTGGATATGAGACTGAATCGCTTGACTGGTATGGAGCAAGAAAAGTTGCTTCAGGAATATAGGGAACTAATAGTTGATATCTCTGAAATGATTGAAATATTAAGTAGTTCCGAGAGGTTGCTAGAAATAATTCGGGAGGAATTAATTCTTATCAAGAAGGAATACGGAGATCATCGAAAGACGGAGATTATTGACGCCCAGGAGGATTTGACGGCTGAGGACTTGATCCCTGAACAAGAGGTAGTGGTGACGCTCTCCCACGGAGGTTATGCGAAAACTCAGCCAGTTGATTCTTACAGGGCTCAAAAAAGAGGTGGTAAAGGAAAAAGTGCCAGCTCTGTTAAAGACGAAGATTATATTGATCATCTGCTGGTTGCTAGTACGCATGACACCATACTCTGTTTTTCGAATAGAGGAAAAGTCTATTGGCTCAAGGCGTTTCAGATACCTACCTCGGGGCGCGCTGCCAGAGGTAGGCCCATCATAAATATCCTTCCCTTGGAAGAAGAAGAGAGAATCACGGCAATGCTCCCGGTAAATATTTATGGAGAAAATGAATTTATTTTTATGGCGACGCTTAACGGAACAGTGAAGAAAACCCCTCTCAAAGATTTTTCTCGGCAGAGAACGACGGGCTTGATTGCGATCGAGTTAGATGAAGGAAACACCTTAGTTGATGCGTCGGTTACTGATGGAACAAAAGATGTGATGCTCGTTAGTTCGGGGGGTAAGGTAATAAGAATGAAAGAGTCAGATGTTAGAGCTATGGGGAGAACGGCTCGCGGTGTCCGTGGAATTAAGCTTAAGCAGAAAGAACGAGTTATATCGTTAATTATCCCTGGTCAGGGCGGTCAGATTTTGATTTCTAGTGAGAATGGCTATGGAAAGCGAAGTCAAGTAGATGATTATTCGGTTATTGGTCGAGGAGGCCAAGGTGTGATTGGAATGAAGTCTTCTGACAGAAACGGAAAAGTAGTTGGGGCGATCGAAGTAGAAAAAGGGGACGAAGTGATTCTTATAAGTGATCGAGGTACGTTGGTAAGGATTTCGAGTGACGAGGTTTCCTCTCAAGGAAGGAATACTCAAGGTGTAAGGTTAATTAATCTGGCAGATCGAGAGAAATTAGTTGGTTTGGCAGCGGTCAATGAGTTAGAAGATTAATGATAGACGCGAACAGATTGGTTGAAATTTTAGGACGGTGAAATTGGTTTTGAGAGTTTTTAAAAAATTGCGTGGTGTGAGATGAAAGATGCTGGTGGAAAAGATGACCGGTTGGAAAAGTATCGTAGGGCCATCGACCAGCTAGATGATGAGATCCTAAGGAAAATAAGCGAGCGGGCATCATTCGCTAAAGAAGTAGGGAAGATAAAAGAAGAAGAGGCCGGTGCAGAGCCATTAAATTTCTATCGTCCGGAAAGAGAAGCTCAGATATTGAGAAGGCTTATTCAGCAGAACGGCGGCCCTCTAACTAATCAGGCAGTTTCTGAAATTTTCCGAGAGATAATTTCTGCTTGTTTGGCTCATGAGTCACCGATGCAGATAGCTTTTTTGGGTCCTGAAGGCACCTTCACCCAAGAAGCGACGTTAAAGCATTTTGGTCATTCGGTGGCTCCAGTCTCGAAGGAAACTATAGAGGATGTTTTTAAGGCAGTCGCCTCAGGAAACTCTGATTACGGAGTCGTGCCGCTTGAAAACTCTACTGAAGGAGCGGTGAATAATACACTCGACAATTTTTTGACTACAAAACTAAAAATCTGTGGGGAGATTAAAATCAAGATTTCCCATTGCTTTTTGACTTCTTACGAATTGGAAGGAAATGTTAGAGAGATATATGCTCATCAGCAGACATTAGCTCAATGCCGAAACTGGTTGAATTCAAACTACCCTGGCATTCCTAGAATTCCTGCAACGAGTAACGCAGAGGCTGCTAGATTCGCGTCCGAGTCAAAGGACGTTGGTGCAGTGGCCAGCAGAATTGCGGGAGAGATATATGGCTTAAGAAATGCTGTGGAAGGAATAGAAGACCAAGTCGATAACACTACGAGATTCGTTGTGCTTGGACGAGAATCTGTGCCGCCCAGTGGATCTGACAAAACCACTATTCTGGTTTCTACTCGAAATGAACCGGGAGCTTTATTTGGGATACTTGAACCCTTTCAGTTGCATGGCATCTCTTTGACTTCGGTAGAAACTAGGCCTTCGAGAGATGGCATATGGTCTTACGTTTTTTTTATTGACTTCGAAGGACATGTAAATGACTCTCTCGTAGAAAAAGTTTTAGACGAAGTTAAAGTTCGTTCTTTGAATATCAGGTTATTGGGTAGTTATCCTAAAGCGGTTATCTATGAATAGTGACCTGTCCTTTTATCTCGAAATGGCGCAGCCAGGTCTAAAAGTAGTAGCTCCGTATAAACCCGGAAAGCCGATGGAAGAATTGGAGCGAGAACTTGGAATAGGAAATCTAATTAAACTGGCTTCTAATGAAAATCCATTAGGTCCTCCCGAGAAAAGTTTGTTAGTTGTTTCGGAACGCCTGCACGAGCTTTCTCGTTATCCAGATGGAAGTGCCTTTCTATTGAAGAATAAGCTTGCAGAAAAGTTAGGAGTTTCGTCTGATATGATTACTGTTGGGAATGGGTCCAACGATGTTTTGGAGATGTTGGCAAGGGTTTTTCTTGGACCACAAGTCGAGGCCATAGTTTCAGAACACTGCTTTATCGTTTATCCGCTCTTAGCAAGAGCTTTGGGTTCCGGTCTCACAGAAATTCCTTCGATAAAATTTCGGCATGATCTTGAAAAGACTTTAAACGCGGTTTCGAAGAAAACTCGTGTGGTTTTCATTGCTAATCCCAATAACCCGACAGGAACTTATGTCTCCAGGGAAGAATTGATATGGTTTTTAGATCATTTGTCTCGATCTGTTGTTGTTGTTCTTGATGAAGCTTATTTCGAATATGTGACTTCCTTTGATTATCCAAACGGATTGGACTTGGTTAGCACTTACGAAAATCTCGTGGTAACTAGAACTTTTTCAAAAGCTTATGGGATGGCTGGTTTGCGTGTGGGTTATGCTGTAAGCAATCCGGAAATTGCTGATTTAATGAATCGAATAAGACAGCCGTTTAATGTTAATTCATTATCACTGATTGGAGCAGAATTGGCTCTCGACGAGCAGGATTATATAGAACGATCCGTTGCACTTAATAAAGAAGGGATGCAATTTCTTGAGGAGTTCTGCGAATCTGTAGGATTGGAATATATCTGTTCTTCAGGAAACTTTTTGTCAATAAATATGGGACAAGATGCTGGACCTGTTTATGAGGCCTTGCTGAAAAGCGGGATTATTGTAAGACCTATAGATGTTTATGGCTTGCCTAATCATCTTAGGGTTTCAATTGGTTTGCCTGAGGAAAACCAACGTTTTGCTGAGTCGTTAGAAAGAATACTGGCGGGAGCTACGCGTTATGAATAATTATATGTTTGAAAAGGTGGCAATCCTAGGGCTTGGTTTAATGGGAAGTTCGATTGCGCGAGCTTTGAAAGAATATGATATATCAAAAAAGATAGTTGGCTGGGATAGAGATGGAGATTGTGTTAAGCGTGGCTTAAAAATTGGATTTGTTGATATAAAAGCTGATGATATTCAGGCGGCGGTCAGAGAATGTGAGCTTGTTATATTGTCTGTGCCTGTCGGATCCATGCTAGAAGTGCTGAGAAAAATTGATTTGAAGCAACAGATTATTACTGATGTTGGCAGTGTGAAGAGATCTTTCGTGGATGATGTGAAGGTCACCTATGGAAAAGTGCCTCCTCGAGCGGTGCCTGGTCACCCTGTGGCCGGATCAGAAAAAAAGGGCATCGATTTTGGGAGGTCCGATTTATTTTTTGATAACCCAGTGATTCTTACTCCGCAAGCTAATTGCGATCAGTTCGCACTAAAAACGGTTAAAGAAATGTGGGTTCGTATGGGAAGCAGAGTCTCTGTGATGTCAGTAGAGGAGCATGATTCCATTTTGGCCTATACGAGTCATTTGCCTCATCTTTTAGCAAGCGTTTTAAGTGAAGGCTTTTATGAAGAAGAAAATCGAGATGTATTGCTGAATCATGCGGGCGGAGGTTTTCGTGATGTGTCTAGAATTGCGGCGTCGGATCCGGATATATGGGCAGATATTTTTGTGGCCAACCGAGACATGATATTTGAATCTCTAGATAAATTCTTATCAGGAATTGAAAAAATGAAAGGTATTATGGCTGCTGAGCGTCATGGTGAGTTAAAAGCCTTCCTTGGGCGCGCAAAGCTTCTAAGAGAGCAGTTTTCAGCTAGAGATCAAGAGTCTTGATTTGAGAAATTCGAATCCCCGGGTGATTACGATAGATGGTCCTAGTGGTTCAGGAAAAGGAACTATATCTGTTCGTTTGGCGGAGATATTAGGTTACAACTATCTCGATAGTGGCCTACTATATAGATTGTTCGGTCACGAAGTTCGGAGGAGGAATATTCCCCTTTCCTTTCTGGAAGGAAGCAGGAAAGAAGCAAGAGATATATCGAAAAGCATAAAGACCAAATTTCCGGAATTTTTCTTCGGAGAAAATGCAAAAAAAATGATGGGTAATACTGATGATCTGTTCGACGTGCTAAGAAGTGATCAAGCAGCCGTTGATGCTTCAAATGTTGCGAGGCTCCCGGTAGTAAGACAGGAATTGCTTGATCTGCAGCGGACCTATCGCCTGCACCCTGGATTGATTGCGGATGGCAGGGATATGGGAACGGTCGTTTTCCCTGATGCAGACTTGAAAATATTTTTGACTGCGAGTGTTTTAACTAGGGCTCGAAGACGTTATAAGCAGTTGAAAGATAAAGGAATGAGTGTTAGTCTCGACGCCCTTGCAGTCAGTATAGAAGAAAGAGATCGAATGGATTCGATGAGAAAGGAATCTCCTCTTCGACCTTCAGAGGATGCAGACGTTATTGATAGCAGTGAATTGGGAATTGATCAAGTTTTGGAGATAATAGAGTCTCGGTTTAAAGAAAAGCTGACGGATAGCTGAGCTTCAGTTTATTTTCGATCTACCAAAATACTCTTCGATCTTTAATAAAGCAGAGTTGTTTAATAGCAATATAATATGTTTGTGAAAAGAATAGGGATTTAGTTAATGAGTGATAGTTTCGCAGAACTTTTTGAGGAGAGCCTTAAAACTGTCGATATGAATTCTGGATCGATCGTTATGGGTGAAGTTGTCGATATAGATAGTGAATGGGTTACGGTGCATGCGGGATTAAAATCTGAAGGAGTGATCCCCAGATCCCAGTTTCTGCAAGAAGGCGGAGAACTTGAAGTCAAAATAGGAGATAAAGTTCAAGTTAGTATGGACGCTGTTGATGATGGGTTTGGCGAGACATTATTATCGAGAGAAAAAGCTAAGCGAGCAGAATCCTGGCAGATGTTAGAAAAGGTTTACGAGACGCAAGAAGTAATAACAGGCTATATCAGTGGAAGAGTAAAAGGAGGATTCACTGTTGAAGTGCGTGATATAAGAGCTTTTTTGCCTGGATCCCTTGTTGACGTCAGACCTCTTCGAGAAAACGAGCAACTTGAAGGTCGTGAAATGGAGTTTAAGGTAATAAAGCTCGACCAAAAAAGAAATAATGTAGTGGTTTCCAGACGCAGTGTTTTAGAGCAAGAAAATAGTGAAGAGAGACAAGCGCTACTTACTTCGTTACAGGAAGGGCAGCAAGTTAAGGGTATTGTAAAGAATTTAACTGATTACGGAGCCTTTGTTGATTTGGGTGGTGTTGATGGGTTGCTTCATATCACTGATATGGCATGGAAGCGTATAAAACATCCTGGTGAAATCGTAGACGTTGGCGATGAAATCGACGTGAAGGTACTGAAGTTCGATAGGGAGCGTAATAGAGTTTCCTTGGGACTGAAGCAGTTAGGTGAAGATCCCTGGGTTGCTATTACTAAAAGATATCCTGAAGGAGCGAGAGCAACCGCTAGGGTAACTAATTTGACCGATTATGGGTGTTTTGCTGAGATTGAAGAAGGGGTAGAAGGTCTTGTCCATGTCTCGGAGATGGATTGGACGAATAGAAACATTCATCCTAGTAAAGTAGTTCAGGTAGGGGATGAGGTTGAAGTAATGGTTCTTGACATTGATGAAGAGCGTCGTCGCATATCTCTAGGTATAAAACAGTGTCTGGGTAACCCTTGGGAAGAGTTTGAAAAAAGTCAGGTTAAGGGAGATAAGATAAAAGGTTATATCAAATCTATAACTGACTTCGGGATATTTATAGGGCTTGATGGAAATATCGATGGTTTGGTTCATTTGTCGGATATTTCATGGAATGAAGCTGGCGAGCAGGCGGTGAGGCGTTTTACCAAAGGCGATGAAATAGAAACAGTGATTTTGTCCATTGACGCTGAAAGAGAAAGAATTTCACTCGGATTGAAACAGCTAGAGGCCGACCCATTTTTGAACTATGTTTCAGAAAATGATCGTGGTTCGGTAGTGTTGGGAAAGGTAAAAGAAGTCGAAGCCAAACAGGCTATCTTGTCGCTTGCTGAAGAGGTTGATGCTGTATTGAAAGTCGGCGAAATTAGTATAGAGAGAGTAGAGGATGCTCGTAATTCGCTATCAGTTGGGGAAGATATTGAAGTAGCTATTACATTGGTTGATAGAAAAACAAGATCAATTAATGTTTCTATTAAGGCTAAGGCCATGGCCGAAGAAGAGATGGCAGTCAGAGAGCACCGAGATAAGGAAGAAGATGTTCAGCCGACTACCATTGGAGATTTGATAAAGAGACAAATGGATGAAGCCGAAGATGTTGAAGATGTGGAAGATGTGGAAGGAGAAAACTCCTAGGTAGCCAGGTAAGCAATGACTAAATCCGACTTAATTGAAAAAATAGCTTTATCTCAAGGGCAGCTTGCGTTTAAAGATATCGAGTTATCGGTAAAGCTGATTATTGACCATATGGCCCAGGCACTGTCTGCTGGAGAAAGAATAGAGATAAGAGGTTTCGGAAGTTTTTCGCTTCATTATCGAGCTCCTCGTAAGGGAAGGAATCCGAAAACCGGACAAACAGTGGAGCTGATGGGAAAATATGTACCGCATTTTAAACCCGGAAAAGCGCTTAGGGAACGGGTTAATGCATCTCTTTCATATAGCGAAAAACCAGGCATTCAGCCCTTTGAATAGGTTTTGTGAATGGTTCGATTAGCGACATGTTAAAATTCTTGCTTGATATGTAGGATGGTTTTCCTTAAAAGAGCTCTGTTCTTGTCCAGCTTTGTCCTGATCTTTTTCTTAGGTCTTATGTTGTCGGTCGATAATAGTGAGCTCGTTAGTCTAAAATTTCTTGGATTTCATGCGCGCCCTTGGCCGATATCTTGGTGGATGTTGGTGGCTTTTATCATAGGTACTGTCTTGGGGTATTTAATTTCATTGATTTCCATCCTAAGGTTAAAAATAAAGCTAAAGACAGCCACAAAATCCGATTTTGAGAAATAGTCATAGTTTTTTCTTTGAGCTGAACTGCTCGAGTGCTATAAAAATTGCGTTGGGCTGTTCATAGCAGCATTAGAAATCTAGTATATTGGCTCCCCGACCTGGGCTCGAACCAGGGACCCAATGATTAACAGTCATTTGCTCTACCAACTGAGCTATCGGGGAAAACACAATACGGAGAGGAGTTTAAAGACGATGCTCGAGGTCGTCAATAACCATTAGCATACCATTTAACAGCAGACTGATATGTCGAACAAAAAATTCAGAATTCGTTCCAACTATATGCCTTCCGGAGATCAGCCTTCAGCGATTACCAGTCTCGTAGAAGGACTGGAATCGGGTTTAGCTTACCAAACTCTTCTGGGTGTTACCGGGTCGGGGAAAACATTTACCATCGCCAATGTCATAGAAAAAATCCAGAGACCGACTTTGGTTATGGCACCGAATAAGACTTTGGCGGCTCAATTGTATGGCGAATTCAAAGAATTTTTCCCCGAGAATGCCGTTGAATATTTTGTTTCCTACTATGATTACTATCAACCTGAGGCTTATGTGCCCGCTTCCGATACTTATATCGAGAAAGATGCGAGTATTAATGAACACATTGAGCAAATGAGATTGTCGGCTACTAAAGCTCTCCTTGAAAGAAAAGATACTATAGTTGTTGCTTCAGTTTCAGCGATCTATGGGCTTGGTGATCCTGAGACTTACTTTAAGATGGTCATGCATCTTGATCGTGGGGATAGAGTTGATCAGAGATGGATTCTTAGAAGATTAACCGACATGCAATATACAAGAAACGAGACAGAGCTCAGAAGGTCTTCGTATCGAGTTAGAGGAGATGTAATAGATATCTTTCCGGCTGAATCGGAAAAAGAAGCAATTAGAGTTGAGCTATTCGATGATGAGATCGAAGGACTGTCATTTTTTGATCCTCTTACAGGAGAAATTATACGGAAAGTTTCGCGAGTAACGGTATTTCCTAAGACCCATTATGTGACTCCGCAAGAGACCTTGGATCATGCTGCTAGATTAATAGACGAGGAATTAGAAGACAGACTTAGGGAATTGAAAGAGTCTAATAAATTAGTTGAAGCTCAGCGTCTTGAGCAGCGTACTAAGTTTGATCTTGAGATGATGAAAGAACTGGGTTTTTGTAGTGGAATAGAAAACTATTCGCGATATCTTTCGGGAAGGGGCGTCGGTGAATCACCACCTACTCTCTACGATTACTTGCCTAATAGTGCTCTTCTGGTTATCGATGAATCACATGTTGGAGTTCCTCAGCTGGGAGCCATGTATAAAGGCGATAGGTCTAGAAAAGAAACTCTGGTTAATTTCGGTTTTCGTTTGCCTTCGGCTTTAGATAACAGACCTTTGAGATTTGAAGAGTGGGAAGCGAAACCAGTGCAAGCAATTTTTGTTTCCGCTACCCCAGGACCTTACGAGATCAAAAAATCGGGACAAATTGCTGAGCAGTTGGTTCGACCCACTGGATTGGTGGACCCCGCGGTTGAAATAAGACCAGCAAGTAGTCAGGTTGACGACGTGTTGGAAGAGATAGGTAAAAAGGTCGCCTTGAATGAGAGGGTTCTTATCACGACTCTAACTAAGCGAATGGCAGAAAATTTGACTGATTATCTTGGTGATAACGGAGTTAGGGTTCGGTACCTTCATTCTGATATAGATACTGTGGAAAGAATAGAAATTATTCGTGACCTTAGATTAGGGGAATTCGATGTTTTGGTGGGAATTAATCTTCTTAGAGAAGGTTTGGATATGCCGGAAGTTTCTTTAGTAGCTATTTTTGATGCAGACAAAGAAGGCTTTCTGAGATCCGAAAGATCTTTGATTCAAACCATTGGGAGGGCTGCTCGAAATATAAACGGAAGTGCAATTTTGTATGCTGACAGGAAGACTGATTCTATGGAACGAGCTATTATTGAAACTGAGAGGCGAAGAGAAAAGCAGCTCAAATACAATGCTGAGCATAAAATTGTTCCTAAAGGAATAGAAAGAGAAGTTAACGACGTGTTAGAGGGAGTTCATGTCGTGCGGATAAACGGGAAAGGAGTAAGCCAGAGGTCAGAGAGAAGAAAAAGCGTCAGCGATAAACCCATGAATCGTGAGCAGCTTGAAAAAGATATTTCTTCTTTGGAACAGAAAATGTTCGAGCATGCGAAGGAGTTAAGGTTTGAAGAAGCAGCTAGTGCTCGAGATCAAGTAGAGGAGTTGCGGCAAGAATTTATGAGGCTTTAAGATTATTCTTGATCGAGCGTATGAGCAAGGGATAGGTGTTCCTGAGTAAAGCTTCTTTGTGTAAAATGTTATCGCGTTTAATAATGATGATCAGTCCCGCAATTTTGATTGTTTGTGAGTTCTAATAGGAATGTAGCTCAGTTGGTTAGAGCATCGTCTCGACAAGGCGAGGGTCGTCGGTTCGAATCCGACCATTCCTACCAAATTCGATTTATTGGCTGGGGAAAGAAGCAATTGGTAACTGGTTCAGCTAGAGAGAAACTTATATGTTTAGTGTTACCCTTCCGGATGGAAGTCAGAGAAATTTCGATAGTCCTTTAACTGTTTATGACTTGGCAAAATGTATTGGTCCTGGATTGGCTAAAGCAACCATCGCAGGAGAAATTAACGGTGTTTTGTGTGACGCCTGCGATTTTATTGATGGCGATGCGGATGTTCGAATAATAACTTCGAAAGATGAAGAAGGCTTGGAAATCATAAGGCATTCATGCGCTCACCTGATAGGGCATGCAGTAAAACAGTTGTATCCTGAAGCGAAAATGGTTATTGGTCCGGTTATAGAAAATGGTTTCTATTACGATATTTCAGTTGAAACACCGTTTTCGGTCGACGATTTAAGTGGCATAGAAGTCCGAATGAAAGAGTTGATATCTTCCGAGTACGATATAGTTAAAAGGGTGACGCCTAGAGAGCAGGTAATCGCTGAGTTTGGTGCAAGAGGAGAAGAGTATAAATTAAGACTTATTGATGAAATGCCTGAAGAGAAGGAAATGGGTTTGTATTATCATCAAGAATATCTTGATATGTGTCGGGGGCCCCATGTTCCGAACACAAGATTTTTGAAGCATTTTAGACTCATGAAAGTTTCTGGTGCTTATTGGCGAGGAGATTCTCAAAATGAAATGTTACAGAGAGTCTACGGCACTGCATGGCCTGATAAGAAAAGCCTTGAAACTTACCTAAGTCGTTTGGAAGAATCTGAGAAAAGAGACCACAGAAAGCTGGGGACTAAATATGAACTGTTTCATGTGCAAGAAGAAGCGCCTGGAATGGTTTTCTGGCATCCAAAGGGTTGGCAAATCTGGCAAACAATAGAGCAGTATATTCGGATTATACAAGACAAGAATGGATACCATGAGATTAAAACTCCTCAATTAGTGGATATGTCTTTGTGGGAAGCCTCTGGCCATGCAGATAAATTTGATGGCGGCATGTATAAGGTGACGTCAGAAAATAGAGAGTTTGCTATTAAACCGATGAATTGTCCTTGTCATGTTCAGGTGTATAACGCTCGACTCAAAAGTTATCGGGATTTGCCAATTCGTTTAGCTGAATTCGGTTCATGTCATAGAAATGAGGCCTCAGGAACCCTTCAAGGCACCATGAGAGTGAGAGGGTTCGTCCAAGACGATGCTCATATTTTCTGTGAAGAATCTCAAATTCAGGCAGAAGTTAGTGATTTTATAGACTTACTAATTATGGTTTATCGAGATTTCGGTTTTGAAGAAGTATTAATAAAGCTGTCGACTCGTCCGGACAGCCGAGTTGGCTCAGATCAGATTTGGGATAAGGCCGAGTTAAGTCTAGAGAAGGCTTTAAATTCGAAAGGTCTGGATTGGGAATATTTGCCCGGCGAAGGCGCTTTTTATGGGCCAAAAATAGAGTTTTCGTTAAAAGATTGTATAGGAAGGATCTGGCAATGTGGAACTATTCAAGTCGATTTTTCTATGCCAGAACGTTTAGGGGCGACTTATGTTGGAGAAGAGGGAAGCAAAAAAGTTCCTGTAATGCTGCATAGAGCGATAATTGGTTCTTTTGAGCGATTTATCGGGATATTGATAGAGCATTATGGAGGTGATTTCCCAATATGGCTTGCGCCTGTGCAGGTGATCATATGCAATATTTCTGATGGACAAGCACATCATGTTTCCGCGCTAGCTGAAGAGCTTAGCGAGTTAGGTTATCGAGCCGATTCTGATCTAAGAAACGAAAAGATAGGATTCAAGATTAGAGAGCATACAATACAAAGAACTCCCTATATCCTCGTAATAGGAGCTAAAGAAGTGCAAGAAAATATGGTGTCTGTTAGAACTCGGTACGGAAAAAATCTTGGAAAAATGTCTTTGGAGCACTTCGTCGCTATGTTGAAAGATGATGTTAGTCAAAAGAGTAGAGCAAATAATAATGACGAATCCTAGGATTTTGATATAATCCGCGTCCTTACTAGATTTGAGGGAGACTAATTTATCAAAGAAAACTCAAAAAAATCTCGGATAAACGAAGAGATAGATGTGCCGACGGTTAGACTAATCGGAGCCGACGGAGAGCAGGTAGGGATAGTTCCAATTGAGGACGCGTTAACAGCGGCCAAATCAGAAAAATTAGACCTAGTGGAAATAGCACCGTTAGCTGACCCGGTGGTCTGTAAGATATTAGATTATGGGAAGCATGTTTTTGACGCAAAAAAGGGAAAGGCTGCGGCAAGAAAAAAGCAGCGACGAGTGCAAGTTAAAGAAATGAAGTTTCGGCCTAGTACGGAAGAAGGCGATTATCAGGTAAAACTTAGAAATCTTACCAGATTTTTAAATGATGGAGACAAAGCTAAGGTTACTCTTAGGTTCAGAGGCAGAGAGATGGCTCATCAGGAATTAGGTATGGAGCTTTTAAAAAGAATTGAAAATGATTTAATAGAGATAGGTAGTGTCGAGATGTATCCTAAGATGGAGGGAAGACAATTAACCATGGTGCTTGGACCAAACACTAAAAAGAAAGGAAATGCCGGTTCTTCAGATTTAAGTTAGGGCTGGTATTAAAATTGTTAAATTCGATTGAGAGAAAAAGATTGGCATGGTTTTTAGTCGAAAAATTAAAAATGGAGTAGAAAATGCCGAAAATGAAAACGAGTAGCGGTGCTGCGAAGAGATTTAAACGAACAGGCAAAGGTTATAAGCATCGTCGATCATTCAGGAATCACATCCTGACCAAAAAAAGCACTAAGAGAAAGAGACATCTGAGAGGTATGAAAGATATCTCACAGTCAGATGCTCCATTAATAAAACGTATGCTAGGAGAATAATAGGTGCCCAGAATAAAACGAGGTGTGACTGCGCATAAAAAACATAAGAAGGTGTTGAAGGCAGCGAAAGGATATTATGGCGCTCGATCTAGGATATATAGAGTAGCGAAACAGGCCGTGACAAAAGCTGGCCAGTACGCTTATAGAGATAGAAGAGTAAGAAAAAGGATGTTTCGTTCTCTCTGGATTCAGAGAATCAATGCGGCCGCAAGGGAATGCGGGATGTCTTATAGTTCGTTTATGGATGGTTTAAGAAAGCAGAATATAGAAGTTGATAGACGAGTTTTAGCGGATCTTGCGCTGAACAAGAAAGATGCCTTCTCAGCTTTGGCGGAAAAAGCTAAAGAATCAAAAGCTGCCTAACTGAATATCATGACAATGAACTCTCTTTAAGAAAAAGAGAAATAATGTGGCAACCTTGGAAAATATTCTAGAACGAGCTGCGGCGGAGATTTCGGCTGCTGATTCCCTCGTGGCTCTCGATGAAACAAGGGTTAGATACCTCGGGAAAAAAGGCGAAATTACACAGTTACTTAAACAGTTAGGCAAAATGTCTAAGGTGGAGAGACCGAAGGCGGGAGCTCAGATTAACGATGCAAAGACAGAGCTGACCAGAATTCTTGAACAACGTCGAACCAAAATAGAGAGTAACGTTTATAGGGAACAATTAAAATCCGAAGTCATAGACGTATCTCTTCCTGGCAGAAGATCTTCTTTGGGATCGTTTCATCCTATTACAAAAGTTCTTGATCGCATTGAAGATTTCTTTACTGGAGTCGGATATATGGTAGTTGAGGGCCCTGAAATAGAAGATGATTATCATAATTTCGAAGCCTTGAATATTCCAGCACATCATCCTGCTCGAGCAATGCACGATACTTTCTACTTTAGCGATGAATTGCTTTTAAGGACCCATACATCTCCTGTTCAGGTTAGGGTGATGGAGGTGCAGGAGCCCCCTATAAGAATCATATGTCCAGGCCGAGTCTTTCGTGTAGATCAACCTGATCCGTCGCATCTCCCTATGTTTCATCAAGTGGAGGGGCTTGTTGTCGATACAGATGTTACTTTTGCTGATTTAAAAGGAACGATAGTAGAGTTTCTTCGGGTTTTTTTCGAGAGAGAAGATCTAAAGGTTCGGTTTCGGCCCTCCTATTTCCCTTTTACTGAGCCTTCAGCTGAAGTTGATGTTCATTGCGTGAGCTGTAATAGCAGTGGTTGCAGAGTATGCAGTAATACAGGTTGGCTCGAAGTTATGGGCGCTGGAATGGTTCATCCCAAAGTGCTGGAATATGCAGGAATTGATTCTGAGAAGCATAGTGGGATGGCTTTTGGAATGGGCCCCGATAGACTTGCTATGCTGCGTTATAGCGTCAGTGATTTGAGGGACTATCTAGATAATGATTTGCGGTTTCTCGAACAATTTAAGTAGGAGTCTAAATGAAGTTTAGCGAGATATGGCTTCGAGAATTTGTAAACCCAGATATTGATACGCAAACTCTCACTAGCCAGTTGACAATGGCAGGGCTGGAAGTTGACGAAGTTTCGCTCCCTTCAACTGAAATCAAGAATGTATTCGTTTCCGAGATAGTTTCTATTGCAGAGCATCCGGATGCAGATAATTTGCGTGTATGCGAAGTTTTTTCGGGAACGGAAAATCTCCAGATTGTATGTGGAGCAAAGAATATTAGAGTTGGGATGCGTGTTGTTTTGGCAACGGTCGATGCTGAGCTTTCTGATAGAAAAATAAAAAAAACAAAAATTAGAGGAACTCAGTCTTATGGAATGCTGTGTTCGGAAAAAGAATTAGGCATCGGTGATGATCAGTCTGGTGTTATGGAGTTGCCTCAGGAAGCTCCGGTTGGTATGCAGATATCTGAGTATCTGAAGCTTGAGGATTCTATAATAGATGTTGATCTCACTCCGAACAGAGGCGATTGCCTTTCGATAATTGGTTTAGCTAGAGAGGTTGGATTGATGAACGGGTTAGATATATCTATCCCTTCTGCGGCTGACCTAAATGTGAGCGCCCCGGATACGGTGAAAGTTAATCTTTTTGCTGGAGAAGATTGTCCAAGGTTTGTAGGAAGGGTAATAAAAGATATAAGCCCTCGTGCTGCCACTCCTATATGGATGAGAGAAAAGCTTAGGCGGTCAGGAATTAGGTCTGTTGATCCTATAGTTGATGTAACCAATTACGTAATGCTCGAGTTTGGTCAGCCGCTTCATGCCTATGACTTAGAAAAGCTAAATGGTGAGATTACGGTTAGAAGATCAAAAAAAGGGGAGGCGCTTACACTATTGGATGGGACTGAAATCCAGACACATGAAAATTCGTTGTTAATAGCTGATGATTCGGGTCCCATCGGATTGGCCGGAATTATGGGAGGGCAAAGGACAGCTGTTTCTAAGGATACGAATCACATTTTTTTGGAAAGCGCGTTCTTTTCTCCACTATCTTTGGCCGGAAAGGCAAGGTCCTATGGGCTGTCTACTGATGCCGCCTATCGGTTTGAACGAGGAGTTGACTGGCAAGGACAGGAGCAAGCGATTCGTCGCGCGACCGAACTCTTGCAGGAAATTGTAGGTGGAGAAGTTGGACCGATTATCAACCAATCAGACGAAGTTTATCTTCCAGAACTGAAGAAAGTGAATCTGAGGAAAAAACAAATTCGAAGAGTGCTAGGTGTATCTATAGAAGATGAGAAAGTCGCTGAAATTTTTTCTAGATTGGGGTTCGGAACCACAGCCCATGAAATAGAGGAAGATTTCGTCTGGGAAGTTAGTGTTCCATCACATCGTTTTGACATAAATATTGAAGTAGACTTAATTGAAGAATTGAGCAGAGTGTTCGGATACGACATTCTTCCGAGCCGAACCCCTTCCGCTTACCTAAAAATGTTTCCTGCGAATGAAACGATAATCTCTACAAAAAGGATGGCAGGTCACCTTGTGTCTAGAGGGTATCATGAAGCTATCACATATAGCTTTGTTGACGCTGAGGTTTCTCGATCACTAGACCCAAAGATTAAGTTAGTTGAGCTAATCAATCCTTTATCCAAGGAAATGTCTGCAATGAGATCCAGTATATGGCCCGGATTACTAAAGGCTCTATCCCATAACATGAATCGACAGAGAGGTCGTGTTCGACTTTTTGAAATTGGGCTCTGTTTTAGCCAAAAAGAAAAATCAAAGCAGTTGTCAATATCTAACATAGATCAGAGAAAACGGCTTGCTTTTATAGCGTCAGGGCTTCGAGACCCTGAAAATTGGGCCAGCGACGGGAAAAGAATGGATTTTTATGATTTGAAAGGAGATGTTGAAAGTCTGCTTGCCATGTCTGGAGATCAGGACCAGTTTTCTTTTGTTCGAAGTGCGAGCCTCGCGCTTAACCCCGGTCAGTCGGCTGATATTTTGTTAAAAGGAAAACCGGTTGGTCTTTTTGGTCTCTTGAATACAGACCTTCAAAAGCGCTGGGGTTTTCGCCAACAAGTTTTTCTGTGCGAAATAGATCTTTTTTCTTTTGCGAATAGAAAGACAGCAAAAAGCAAAGAGATATCCCGTTTTCCAGAAATTAGAAGAGATTTAGCGTTTATTGTCGACAAAGAAGTGGGTGTTTCTGACCTGCTTGCTCTTATAAGAAAGTGTTCAAAGAAATGGCTCGTGGAGTTAACGGGATTTGATGTTTACGAAGGAAAGGGCATTGATTCTAAAAGAAAAAGTGTAGGTTTGGGCTTGACGTTCCAAGGTGCTTCACGCACTCTTACCGATTCAGATGTCGATAAAATAATAGAAAAAGTAGTATCAGCGATAAAGACCGAATATAGAGCAATTCTAAGGGAATAGATAAATGGCAGCGTTAACTAAAGCTGAAATGGCAGAAAAACTTTTTGAAGATCTTGGTATAAATAAGCGCGAGGCAAAAGACGTTGTAGAGTTATTTTTCGAAGAAATCCGCGCGTCTCTTGAATCGAATGAGCAAGTAAAGCTTTCAGGATTCGGAAATTTTGATTTGAGAGATAAAGGTGAGAGGCCTGGCCGTAATCCTAAAACTGGCGAGGATATACCAATTTCTGCGAGAAGAGTGGTAACTTTTAGGCCAGGCCAGAAATTAAAAGCGAGAGTAGAAGCCTATGCCGGACCTGAAGAAAACGAGTGATTTACCAGCAATACCAGGAAAGAGATATTTTACGATAGGTGAAGCAAGTTCCTTGTGCATGGTTAGACCCCATGTGCTTAGATATTGGGAGCAAGAGTTCTCGCAAATCAGTCCTACAAAAAGGAAAGGAAACAGGAGGTATTACCAGCGCCAGGATCTTTTAACCATAAGGCTTATTCGTTCTTTGCTATACGAGCAAGGATATACCACGGACGGAGCACGGCAGCAGTTAAGCGGGGAAAGCTCGAAAAAAGATAATAGCAAGTACAGACAATTAATCGGACAAATGGTTTCAGAGCTTGAAGAAGTTTTAATCCTTATTAAGAACTGATCGAGATTCTAGAGCATTGAATAATTTTCGTTGTGAGAGTCGGTCAATTTAACAGAATAATAAAAAATCGGATAAGATGCTTGGTTATCCCGGCACTCAAAACGGGGCGTGGCGCAGTCTGGTAGCGCACCACACTGGGGGTGTGGTGGTCGTAGGTTCAAATCCTGCCGTCCCGACCATCTTCTGTAATGATAAAAAACTGATAAATATGAAAAAGTTTGAAGGAAAGCTGTGTGTTTTTTGATTTTTTGGTTTTAACTGCCCGGCTTCAGCTTGGATTGAGTGGCAGAAATGTTTGAGATGCTGATGCTTTCCTTTGTAGGTGGAATGTTGTGTTATGCAGCCCTACTAATTTTTTCGGAGGGTCTAAACAGGTATCATTCTTCAAGTCAAAAATTGGTGAGGTCTTCTCTGGAGGGAGCGCACCATATTTATTCTGGTGCGGGAGTCATCTTTTCCGGATGCTACTTCGGGATATGCCTAATAGCGGGTTTTTCTAGTTTATCCTTCGTGGAAGGAGCTGGTTTCCAGTATCTAATGGCTCCATTGTTGGCCATGGCAGCGGCTGGTTTTCTGGATGACATATTCGATTTTCATTGGTTTCCGCGTCTGGTTTTCTATTCATCAGTATCGCTTTACTTTGTCTTTCAAACTGAACCACTTGTTCTTCAGTTTGATCCTAAAATCGTGGATATGAGACTAATAAATGGTTTCTTAGGTGCCCTAATTCTCCTAGGGTTAACGAACGTATACAACTTTATGGATGGCATTGATGGGATGGCCGCTAGTGAAGCGTTATTTGTGTTAATTTCTTCTTGTTGTATAACTTATTTTTATAGTGGCTCTCTTCCTTCGCTCTTTATTTTTCTTTTGTTCGGTCCGTTGACAGCTTTTTTAGTGCTGAATTTTCCAAGAGCAAAAATTTACATGGGAGATTCGGGCAGCATTTTTCTGGGATTTTTTTTCGGAGCCTTGATTTTACATCAGATAGATATCCCGTTATGGTCGTGGCTTATTCTTTTGAGTTGGTTTGTAGGAGATGGAGTTTCGACTCTTATAGTCCGCCTTTTGCGAGGCCAGAATCTCACTATTAAGCATCAAACTCATGCTTATCAGCACTTGGAGAATGTTCTAGGAACTGTTAAAACTTTAGGCATTGTTCATTCTTTGAATCTGTTCTGGCTTTTCCCGATAGCGATACTTTCTTTTAAGAATCCAGAGCATGGATCTATTTTGTTCCTTATTGCGGTGTTTCCTTTATCAGTATTTCATCTCTATTGTGGGGCTGGTCAATTAAAACCAAAATTCTCTCGAGAAACATAGATGACAACTAAAAATATCAGCACTCAGTCCGTTTTATGGTTGAGACCCACTGGGTTGATGGTGGTGGACACATTTTTTTTGTGTTTCTCTCTTTGGTTTTCCGTTGCGCTGCGCTATGGAGATTTTACAAAGGATATGACTCCTTTTTTCTGGCAATTCCCCGTGGTGGCCATCGTTGGAGTGCTATCTTTTACCAAACTTGGTCTCTATAGAGCAATTGTAAGATATATAGGCCTCAACATAATGATACCTGTGACGGGAGGTATTTTTCTGGCGGCGGTCGCGGTTTCTTTGTCGGCATATTTTATGGAAGCGAATTCGTTTCCAAGGTCTTCTCCCATCATATTCTGGTTTGTAGCAGTTTTGCTAATTGGTGGAGGCCGGATCGTTGGGCGAAATTATGTGTTCAATCTATTTTATGATCCAGCTACCAGAGAGCATGTGGCCGTCTGCGGGGCCGATGACTCAGGTGCCCAGCTAGCACTGGTTCTGTTGAATGGTTACGAATACCTGCCTGTAGCATTTATCGATTCTGATAAGGAAAAACGGCGCAGTACTATCCATGGAATTAGAGTGTACGATCTAGAGAATCTCGAACGTGTGTTAAAGAAACTTCGCATAAAGAGAGTTTTCATGGCAGAAAAGTCAAAAAAAGAAGAACCGGGTCGGAGTATGCTTGATAGATTCTCTGACTTGCCTGTGATTATAAACACGGTTCCTGACCTGAAGGATTTTATTTTAGGAAATTTGGAGCACCCCGAAATTCAGAAAGTTGGTATAGGAGATCTTCTTGGAAGAAACTTCGTGCCGCCAGACAAAGATCTTATGCGCCAAGCAGTCCAAGACAAAAATATTCTAGTTACCGGAGCCGCTGGCACGATTGGTGCGCAACTCTGTGAAACGATACTTGAATATTCTCCCTCCTCGCTTGTCGTTTTTGACCAATCCGAGTTTGGTTTATACGAGCTTAAGAGACAAATTGAAAATAGAAAAAACAGTGAGAGTTCTGTTGTTTTTTTGCTGGGATCGATTCTAGATGAAGAATATATCGGGGAAATTCTAAGGAAATTTGATATTGAAAAAGTCTATCACGCGGCAGCATATAAACACGTTCCATTGGTCGAACAAAATATTGTGCAGGGTGTGCGCAATAATGTTATCGGAACCTGGAATTTAACCAAGGCTGTAAATCAGAGCAATGCTAGGGAGTTAGTTCTTATTAGCAGTGATAAAGCAGTGAACCCTATGAATGTTATGGGAGCAACTAAAAGGCTTTCTGAAATGATTGTCCAAAATTTTTCGCTCCAGCTGAAAAGCTCCTCTTTAGAGAAAGTATTTAGCCTCGTAAGATTCGGTAATGTCATGGGTTCGTCGGGATCTGTTATTCCACTGTTTGAAGAACAGATAAGAAATGGTGGCCCGGTTACGGTTACTGATTGTAGAGCTAGCCGTTTTTTTATGACCACTTTGGAGGCCTCACAGCTGGTTGTTCAGTCAAGTGCAATGGCAAGAGGAGGAGAAATATTTGTGTTGGATATGGGGGAGCCGATATTGATCGAGACTTTGGCAAAAAAAATGATTCATTTGCATGGAAAGAGTATTAGTGATGAGGATAGAACGGTTGGAGATTCGGATAAAATTGCTATTGAGTATATCGGGTTGCGACCAGGCGAGAAATTAACTGAAGAACTTTTTTCCGGGAAAAATCTGGCTGAAACAGCTCACCCTAGAATTTTTCTAGCCTCAGAAAGTGATCCAGCTGTGTCGAAGGCTGAAACGATTTGTGAAGAGTTGGAGAGGGCTTGTGTTGAATCAGATTATGAAGCTATAAAGAACATAATGGAGAATTCTTTGGAGAGTTTTGAGTTAGAAGATCTTTCTGCTGATCCAAGTTATCGAGGCTGAAAAATTAAAGGGTGCGTTTTTATATTGCAGGTGATGGATTGTAAGAGTTGATCTAATTGGCGAGTTGTTTGAGATAAACTTGAAAAAAACACTGAAAGTAAAAATATGAAAATTATTCCTGTAATTCTCTGTGGAGGGTCGGGTACTCGGCTCTGGCCGCTTTCTCGGGATCGTTTTCCGAAGCAATTCATTAATCTAGTTGGTGACAATTCTCTGCTTCAGGAAACGGTAACCCGTTGTTCCGGTATAAAGGAAATTTCCGATCCTATTTTGGTTTGCAATGAAGAGCATCGGTTTCTTGTCGGAGAGCAACTGAGAGAGATGGGTTGTGATTCTTTTACTGTTCTTTTAGAGCCGGCTTCGAAGAACACCGCGCCGGCTATAGCCTTTGCGGCGAACTATATACTTAAGAGTGAGGACGCAATTCTTCTGGTGTTGCCCTCTGATCATTTCTTTTCGGATATAAAGCAGTTTGTGAAATCCGTTGAAGAAGCAATCAATTATTCTCGTGATGGATCGATTGTTACGCTTGGGGTTCTTCCCGCCAGTCCAGAAACAGGATACGGATATATCCTTAAAGGAGAACAGATAGATAGGAGAGTTTATTCTGTTGAGAAATTTATTGAAAAGCCGGACGAGCATGCGGCCGCCGAGTATTTCGTTTCTGGAGAGTATTTCTGGAATAGTGGAATATTCGTTTTCAAAGCTAGTTCATATGTTGACGAATTAAAGAGAAATCGGCCCGATATTTTTGAAGGAGTTGAGGCTTCGATGGTTGATCTTAGAAGAGATCACGACTTCCTTCGAGTTGATCGAGAGATTTACAGTAAGCTTATCGGTGAGTCGATAGATTATGCGATTATGGAGTCCACAGAAAAAGCTGTGGTAGTTTCCTTGGAAAGTGACTGGAGTGATATGGGTTCATGGAAAGCGTTATACGAATTCGCTGAGAAGGACGATGAAAACAATACGGTTTGGGGGGATGTCTTTTTAAGGGACGTAAAAAATAGCCTTGTGAGAGCGGAAGGTCGAATGGTGGCGGCTTTTGGTTTGGAGGGTTTTGCTGTGGTGGAGACTTCTGATGCGGTAATGATAAGTCCATTGTCCTATGCTCAGAATATAAAGTCAGCCGCTGATGAACTTAAGATACTTGATCGGGAAGAGACCGAAAGGCATCAAAAAGTTTTTCGCCCTTGGGGTTATTATGAAAACCTTGAAGTTGGCAAGTTATATAAGGTTAAAAGAATTTCGGTCAAACCTAATGAAAGTCTTTCTCTGCAATTGCATCATCACCGGTCGGAGCATTGGGTGGTGGTTCGAGGGGTTGCCACAGTTACTCTTGAGCAAAAAGTTTTCTTGTTACAGGAAAATCAATCGTGTTTTATCCCTGCTAATTCGAAACACCGCTTGCAGAACTTGAGTCAAGATACTCTAGAAATTATTGAAGTGCAGACTGGAGTTGTTCTGGAGGAGGATGATATCGTTAGGTTTGAGGATGAATATGGCCGATGAAATCCAGTCTCCAATAATTTGGCCTTGCTTTAGAGAAGACATAAAATACGTTGTCATTGAAAAGATAAAAGAATAGAAAACCATGAACATGCTTACGAAATGTTTATTTCCCGCTGCGGGTTATGGAACTAGATTTTTGCCTGCGACCAAGGCGATGCCTAAAGAGATGTTGCCTATAGTCAACAAACCCCTCATTCAGTACGGTGTGGAGGAGGCTATTGAGGCAGGATTTCATGATATCGGGTTTGTTTCAGGGAGAGGGAAAAGGGCTATAGAGGATCATTTCGATATATCATATGAGCTTGAACACCAGATTGCTGGCACGTCTAGCGAATTTTTTTTAGAAGATATCAGGCGTGTTATCAGCGGTTGTTCTTTTTCTTATACAAGGCAGAATGAGATTAAAGGACTAGGTCACGCAATTCTCACAGGTCAAAACCTTATCGGTGATAATTCTTTTGCGGTTGTTCTGGCAGATGATTTTTGTGTTAATTCTCCGGGAGTCTTGAGTCAGATGACCGAACTTTATCGTCAATATGAGTGCACCATAGTAGCAGTTGAGGAGGTACCAGAAGACCAGACTCGGAAATATGGGATTATTGAAGGAGAAGAATTCGAAAATGGATTGTTTAAGATATCTGGGATGATTGAAAAGCCTGAACCTCAAGATGCCCCAAGTGATCTGGCGATAATCGGGCGTTATATCCTGACCCCTGATATTTTTTCCATTTTGCGGAACAATAAAACCGGCAAGGATGGAGAGATCCACATAACGGACGCGATTAATGTTCAGAGCAAAAAGCAGATGGTTTTAGGTTACAAATTTAAGGGTCAAAGATTTGATTGCGGAACTACAGAAGGGTTTGTCAAGGCAACCAATTATGTTTTTGGAAGCATGACTCGATGAATTTGACTGTAGTTGGTGCAGGATATGTCGGTTTGGTAACCGCCGCTTGTTTCTCTGAGATGGGGAATAATGTGGTTTGTGTTGATGTGGATGAAAGAAAATTAGCGGGGCTGGAAAATGGGCGAATGCCAATTCATGAACCCGGCCTCGGCGAACTGATAGCGAAGAATTTTTCAGCTAAACGACTGGTTTTTCAATCGAAATTATCTGAGATTGTTAATGAGACCGATATTGTTTTTATTGCAGTCGGGACCCCACCAAAAAAAGACGGCAGCGTCGATCTTAGTCAGGTTCTGGATGTTGCAAAACAGATAGGAGAAAGCCTGCTTAAGCCCATAGTCGTAGCTCATAAGTCTACCGTTCCTGTCGGGACAGCTCAACGAGTTAAAAAAATCATAGATTCGGAGATCGAGAAGCGGGAAGCCAGAATTGAATTTGATGTAGTAAGTAATCCCGAGTTTTTAAAGGAGGGGAGTGCTGTCAATGATTTTATGTACCCAGACCGGATTGTTGTTGGTGCTGACAGCGAAAAGGGCAGAAAAGTTATGGAGGAATTGTATGCTCCTTTTTCCAAAAAGCTTGACCGAATTCAGTGCATGGGCTTAAGAGATGCTGAAATGGTTAAGTACGCTTCAAATGCAATGTTAGCGACAAAGATATCTGTGATTAACGAAGTTGCCGCTATGTGTGATTATTATGGAATAGATGTGGAAAACGTCAGGAAAGGCGTCGGAGCTGACCCTCGCATAGGATCGGCCTTTATTTACCCAGGGTGTGGATACGGTGGGTCATGTTTCCCTAAAGATATTAGTGCGATGATCAAGATGTCAGAGGCTGCTGGTGTGGAATCAAGTATATTTTCGGCGGTAGAAGATAGGAATAAAAAGCAGCAAGAGCTTCTGTTTGAAAAAATACTTGAGTATTTTGGGGGCAAATTGTTAGGTAGAAAGTTCGCTGTTTGGGGGCTAGCTTTCAAGCCAGAAACCGATGATGTCAGATTTGCGCCCTCGCTTCGGATAATCCGCAGGCTGTGTGAAAGAGGCTGCGAGTTGGTTGTCTATGATCCGGAAGCAAGAACCAGTGCGTCGGAGCATCTCAGTGACCTGGAAGTAACCTATGTTGATAATCAGTATCTTGCTACTAGGGCTGCAGATGCGTTGGTTGTCGTGACGGAGTGGAGAGAATTCAAGCAGCCGGATTTTAAAAAATTGAAAATCGACTTAAAATCTCGGGTTATTTTGATGGCCGAAACATATATGACCCATTTCAGTGTCTGGAATATGGTTTGACCTACGTCGGAATCGGGAGAAGTTCATCACTTTATCAGTGAATCCTTATTTTTTCCCTTTGAGGTTTTTTAATGAGTATCTTGGTTTTTGGACAAAACGGTCAATTAGGAAAATGTTTAAGAGATACCCAGCCTCAAGGAATGGAGGTTTTTTACTCGGGCAGAGCAGATGTTGATCTATGCAATACTCAGTGTCTTGAAAGATATCTAGATGAAAAACGGCCCGATGTTATTATCAATGCCGGAGCTTACACTGAAGTAGATATAGCAGAAAAAGAGTCGAAAAAAGCGTTTTTGGTAAACTGCGATGCGCCGAGCGTGATGGCAAGGTACGCAGAATCAAAAAATAAGCGGCTACTTCATATTTCTACGGACTATGTGTTTGATGGACTGAAGGCTTCGCCTTACGTGCCAGATGACCAGACAAATCCTTTGTCAGAATATGGAAAAAGCAAAAGAGGAGGCGAAATCGCAGTCTCAGAGTTGTCACCTGAAAATTCTGTCGTGATACGAACTTCCTGGCTTTATAGCGAATACGGATCAAACTTCGTTAAGAAGATTTTGGCGATCATGGCAAAACAATCGGAAATAAAGGTTGTCAATGACCAAAGGGGTTCTCCCACCTACGCAAGAACTTTTGCGGAAGTGATCTGGCGGATTGTAAAAAAGAAAGATTTCGTCTCGGGAATATATCATTGGGCTAATTCGGGCGATGTTAGCTGGTTTGAATTTGCGGAAACAATAAAAAGGATCGCATTATCCAAGGGTATTCTTGAGTCAGATCCTGTAATTCTTCCTTTAACAAGTTCCGATTACCCTGCTAAGGCCTTAAGGCCGTATTTTAGCGTGCTTGATTCGTCTATTTTAAGTGAATATGCTCAGTTAGCTCCGATCGCCTGGAATGCCGACCTAGAAAAAATGTTAGATCGATATACTCCTAATTAGAGTTATTTGCTTCTGTCCCTGAAAATGTCGCAAAATGTAAAAATAAGTATTTATTTCTATTTTTTTTTAAAATAACATATATATTACATTTTGCGACAAAATACTTTATGGCGTTTCAATTATCTTTTTCTGAGCTTCTTGATCAGAACCCTCCAGGAAACCTCATTCTCTGGGATAGTAAAATATTGCTAGCCTATCTCACCCGAGGCGCTGCTAATATATCTTTGCGGACTCTGGAAAGGGCATTAGAAGAAAAGGTACTTCCTAAGGTCGTTAAGCTGGAGAATATTATAGATAATACCGGGCGACCTCCTAACAATCTTGTTCTTAAAAAGTGGTATCGGGAGGCCCGTCAAAAAAGACATTGTTCTTTCGTTTTGCAGCATCGGTCTGGAAGTCAGGGTGATGTTTTGATGGTTAATGATGGTAGAGGGGCCAGAAAATGGTCTTTTGTAAAAGGCCCAGCTTCATGCTCCGATCTTAGAATTTTTATTAGTTCTCTTTCCGAGCGCTACCAGAAAGCTATTATATGGCCGCATTCGAAAAGCCTCACCCTTGTAAGACAATTAGTTGATGAAAATGGTTCCGATCAAATTGACTTCGGTGATAAAAGAAAATGCAGGCTAGCCTTGAACATATTCCCCGAAGAATTATCCAGATCAAATAAGAAAGAAACCGGAGAATTTAAAAGAAAAATGACACAGTTACCACACCTTGATGAATTAGAGGCGAACAGCATTCACATTATGAGAGAAGTTGTCGCTGAAACAGATAATCCTGTCATGTTATATTCCATAGGTAAGGACTCTTCTGTGATGCTTAGGCTCGCTCAGAAAGCGTTTTATCCCAGTAAGCCTCCGTTCCCGTTACTGCATGTGGATACCCGATGGAAATTCAAGGCGATGTATGAATTTCGGGAACAGATTTCCTCCACCACAGGAATGAATCTCATAGTCCATATCAACCCCGAAGGCATAGCAAAGAATATTAATCCTTTTGATCATGGTAGCGCATTGCATACCGATATAATGAAAACACAAGGACTTAAGCAGGCTCTCGATAAATATGGATTCGATGCTGCTTTTGGTGGAGCTCGAAGAGATGAAGAAATGAGCCGTGCAAAAGAAAGAGTTTTTTCTTTTCGTAACAAGTCTCATCAGTGGGATCCTAAAACGCAAAGACCGGAGCTATGGAATCTTTATAACGGACGAAAAAACCCTGGTGAAAGTCTCCGTGTTTTTCCTCTGTCGGACTGGACCGAGCTCGATATTTGGCAATATATTTTCCAAGAGAACATTCCGATAGTGCCTCTTTATTTTGCTGCCGAGCGACCTGTCATTAGTCGTGATGGGATGCTGTTGTTAGTAGATGACGAACGCCTAGAAGTGTTTCCCGATGAAAAAATAGAAAATAAGATGATAAGGTTCCGCACGCTGGGTTGTTATCCTCTGACTGGTGCCATTGAGTCCGAGGCAGATAATTTGTCCAAAATTCTGTTGGAGTTATTGGACTCTAAAATGAGTGAACGTCAGGGACGGGCGATTGACACAGACGTTGCTGCTTCAATGGAGAAGAAAAAACAGGAGGGCTATTTCTGAACAAAAATTGGGGCGTCTCCTCCTGCAAAGATTTTTAAGTCGAACTTTAAAAAATTTGATAAGTGCCGCCGGATAATAGGGTATGAGGTGGTTGGATATCGTTTCTGATTTTGTTGCAGAGTCTAATATGAATGCGAAGTTCCATGACATAGATGGTTATATTCAAAATCAAGCTGATCTCGATTTGTTGCGGTTTATCACATGTGGATCAGTGGATGATGGAAAGAGCACACTTATAGGGCGGTTGCTTTATGAGGCCCAGTTAATTTTTGAAGACCAGGTAGCGGCGCTTAGAAATGATTCGAGGCGTCATGGTAGCCAAGATGATGATATCGATTTCGCTCTTTTAGTGGATGGGCTAGCTGCCGAAAGAGAACAGGGAATTACCATTGATGTGGCTTATCGTTTTTTCTCGACCGAGAACCGGAAATTTATCGTAGCGGACACGCCTGGACACGAGCAATACACCCGCAATATGGCTACCGGTGCATCCTCGGCTGAGGCAGCGGTCATTTTGATCGATGCAGTTAATGGGTTATCTGTTCAAACGAGACGGCATTCATTTATTTGTTCGTTGCTCGGTATAAAACATGTTGCCCTAGCCATAAACAAAATGGATCTGATTGGCTACGATCAGGAAATTTTTCAAAGAATAGTGCGGGAATTTAAGGAATTTCGATCCCGTCTAGATTTTCATACAGTCACTCCTATTCCGTTATCTGCTCTGCTGGGCGATAACATCGTTAATCGGTCGCCTGAAACTTCATGGTATTCGGGACCTACGCTAATAAGTTTTCTGGAAACGTTAAAAAAAAGTGAAGAAAATAAAGAGGATTTCTGTATGCCGGTTCAGTGGGTGAATCGTCCTAATTCCGTTTTCAGAGGCTTTTCGGGAACAGTACTATCCGGTTCGGTTAAAAAAAATGAGCAGATTAGTTGCCTACCATCCGGAGAGACAGCAAAAATTGAAAACATTGTTTTGTATAAGGATAGTTTGGTTGAAGCCAGAAAAAATCAGTCAATTACATTGACATTTGATAAAGAAATCGACTGTTCTCGAGGTAATGTGATAATCAGTTCAGAAAATCAACTGGAAGTAGCAGATAAATTTCAAGCTGACCTTGTATGGATGGATCAGGAAGAGGGACATCAGGGAAGGTCGTATATTCTGAAATCAAGCGTTACAAGTGTTGGTGTATCGTTAACCGATATCAAATACGAATACAACGTAAATACTTTGGAACAGCTTCCTTCTAGGCGACTAACACTTAACGCGATAGCTGCTGTTACCTTGACCCTAGATAAATCGATTCCGTTTCAGTCATATAGTGAAAATCGTCGCATGGGATCTTTTATTCTGGTTGACCGTTATAGCAACGCTACCGTAGCGGCGGGGATGATCAAATTTGCTTTGAGACGGTCGAAGAATATCTATCCGCAAGAATTGAATGTTACTCGAAACGAAAGAGAGCGGCTTAATGGCCATAAAGCGAGAGTGCTATGGTTTACCGGTTTGTCCGGATCCGGAAAATCATCGATCGCAGATATGTTAGAGCAAGAGCTCCATAATAGAGGCATAAGAACCTATATCCTCGATGGAGACAATGTCCGTCATGGCTTGAATAAAGATCTAGGTTTTTTGCAAGGCGATCGGGTAGAAAATATACGAAGAGTAGCGGAAGTTGCGAAGTTAATGCATGACGCCGGGTTGGTTGTAATGGTTTCATTTATCTCTCCTTTCAAGGCTGAGCGAGATATGGCGAGGAGTATGTTTGGCGAGGGAGAGTTCCTGGAGATTTTCCTGGACACCCCTATCGAAGTTGCAGAGAGCAGAGATGTAAAGGGTCTGTATGCCAAGGCGAGGCGGGGAGAGCTACCCAATTTTACGGGAATTGATAGTCCCTATGAAGAACCAGAGCGCCCTGAGATAAAATTGAATTCAGGCAAAGATCCCATAGAAAAATGTGTTCAGGCAATTGTTGATTATCTGGGTTACTGAAGCAGAAACTCTATAGAAACCTTAGATTTGCTTAAAATCTCTTATTCTATGAGGTTTTATTGTTGCGCAACGGTTATTCCATCTTTTCGTCATTGCATAAAAGCGTTAGAATGGCTTTTCTTCGAATTTGGGTGTTTAGCTCAGTTGGGAGAGCGACGGCCTTACAAGCCGTAGGTCGCAGGTTCGACCCCTGCAACACCCACCAATCATTCTAAAGGACCGGTAGTTCAGCTGGTTAGAATGCCGGCCTGTCACGCCGGAGGTCGCGGGTTCGA
>PAPD01000044.1 GCA_002708765.1 Gammaproteobacteria bacterium
AATTGCTTGGGTTGGAAAAACTGAAGCCGAGCTAAAGGCTGATGGAGAAGCCTATTCCGTTGGTGTTTTTCCGATGATTGCTAGTGGTCGCGCTATGGCTAACAACGATACTAACGGAATGATTAAAATTCTGGCGGATAAAGAAACCGATGAAATTCTTGGAGTCCATATCATTTCAGCGCAAGCCTCTGAAATGATTTCTCAGGCTGTCATTGCTATGGAATATAGAGCTAGCGCTGAAGATATAGGACTAACGATGTTTGCTCATCCAACTCTTTCAGAGGCTCTCCACGAAGCCGCCCTGGCCGTTTCCGGGCACGCGATCCATGTCCCGAACCGTAAGAGATGAGCAGTAACCACCAAATAAAATCAAGTTATTTCATAACTAAATAGAAGGGCTGATTCAATGAATCTTCATGAATACCAAGCGAAAGAACTTTTTCGACAATATGGACTTCCTGTTTCGGAAGGAATCGCAGTGGACACTGCAGAAGAAGCGGTAGCAGCCGCTGAAAAAATAGGAGGCGAAAAATGGGTTGTAAAAGCCCAGGTTCATGCTGGCGGCAGAGGAAAAGCTGGGGGAGTGAAGCTCGTTGCTTCCGCAGAAGAGATTATAGAATTTGCCGAAAAGCACATTGGAACAAACCTGGTAACCTTTCAGACAGATGAAAATGGACAGCCGGTTAGTAAAATATTTGTTGAGTCATTTACGGAGATTGCGACTGAACTTTATCTTGGAGCAGTAATCGACCGATCTTCGCGCAGGATTACTTTCATGGCATCTACTGAAGGGGGAGTGGAAATCGAAAAGGTAGCCGAAGAGAATCCGGAAAAAATCCTGCAGGCGACGATCGATCCGCTTTTTGGTGCTTCGTCTTATCAGGGTCGCGATCTCGCTTTTCAGTTAGGGCTGGAAGGGAAGCAGGTTAATCAGTTTTCAAACCTTTTTATGTCTTTATCTAGGTTGTTTGAGGATTTCGATTTATCTCTGGTGGAGATAAATCCTTTGGTAGTAACCGGAGAAGGAGATATTCACTGCCTTGATGCGAAGTTGTCAGTGGATGGAAACGCGTTGTATCGCCAGAAACTTCTATCGGAAATGCGGGATCACTCGCAAGAGGATGAGCGAGAGAATCAGGCTAGCGAGTACAACCTAAATTATGTGGCTCTGGACGGAAATATTGGTTGTATGGTCAATGGGGCTGGTCTTGCGATGGGAACCATGGATCTTGTTAAACTGAACGGAGGAGAGCCGGCCAATTTCCTGGATGTAGGTGGGGGCGCGACTAAAGAGGCGGTTAGTGAAGCCTTCAAGATAATATTATCGGATGAAGGGGTTCGAGCAGTCCTGATCAACATATTTGGTGGGATAGTTCAGTGTGATGTTATTGCCGAAGGAATAATTGGGGCGGTAAAAGATGTTGGTGTTGCAGTGCCGGTAGTGGTTCGTTTCGAAGGAAATAACGCGGAACTAGGAGTTAAGACTTTGGCTGAAAGCGATGTCGACATTATAGCGGCGACTGGTTTGTCTGATGCTGTTCAGCAGGCCGTAATGGCAGCGGGAGGAGAGAAATGAGCATTCTGATAGACGATCAGACCAAGGTAATTTGCCAGGGATTTACTGGTTCTCAGGGAACATTACATTCGCGGCAGTCCATCGAATATGGCACAAAGATGGTTGGTGGCATTACACCCGGGAAAGGCGGTCAAGAGCATCTGGGATTACCAGTTTTTGATACCGTTCGTGAGGCTGTTGATTCTACGGGCGCCGATGCCTCGGTAATATATGTGCCGGCACCTTTTGCCAAAGATGGTGTGCTTGAAGCGGCGGCGTCAGGAATAAAGTTGATAGTTTGCATAACAGAGGGTGTGCCTACTCAGGATATGCTGATAGTGAAAGCCAGTTTGGATGCCCAGGGAGTCAGACTTATTGGGCCTAATTGTCCAGGTGTTATAACCCCTGGGGAATGCAAAATAGGAATTATGCCTGGTGACATACATTTGCCAGGAAGAGTCGGAATCGTGTCTCGGTCAGGGACTCTGACCTATGAAGCTGTTAAACAGACAACGGATTTGGGTTTTGGTCAAAGCACCTGCGTTGGGATTGGCGGTGACCCGATACCAGGGAGCAATTTCATAGATATTCTCGGGATGTTCGAAGAAGATCCAAAAACTGAAGCGATTGTGATGGTAGGGGAAATTGGTGGAACGGCCGAGGAAGAGGCGGCCGATTTCATAAAATCTAATGTTTCGAAGCCGGTAGTTGGTTATATCGCTGGCGTAACTGCACCTCCAGGAAAAAGAATGGGCCATGCCGGTGCGATTATTGCGGGCGGAAAGGGAACGGCTGATGAAAAGTTTGCTTCTCTGGAGGCGGCCGGGGTCGCCACAGTAAAGAGCCTAGCTGATATCGGTGAAACGCTAAAATCGTTAACCGGCTGGTAGTTATTATACCGCTTGAGCCAGGATTACTGGCTGCAAGCTCGGAATGAAAACGGTTTTTACAAGGGATTTAGGAAATTATGTTTGTCAATCTTTCGATACCCTGATTAAAACTAGCCAGATGATATCTCGAGAACCAGGGTTGAAAAAAGTTTAATTGTCCCCATTTCTTATCTGTTGAAAAAGGCTATAGGAATTTTTAAAAAATGAGCGTTGATAAAAAAGAAACAATGGGTTTTCAGTCCGAGGCAAAGCAACTGCTTCATCTGATGATTCACTCGCTTTACAGTAACAAGGAAATATTTCTTAGAGAACTAGTTTCCAATGCGAACGACGCTATCGATAAATTAAGATTTGAATCGTTAGCGGATGAAACAATTGTTCCCGAAGGGACTGATTTTGGCATTCGCATAGACATTGACGAGGAGTCCAAAACAATTACCGTCTCTGATAACGGAATAGGTATGTCCAGAGAAGAAGCGGTCTCTAATCTTGGTACCATTGCGCGTTCAGGAACATCACAATTCCTGGCTGCTCTGACCGGAGACCAGAAGAAGGATTCACAGCTCATAGGGCAATTTGGAGTTGGTTTCTATTCGTCTTTTATTATCGCCCAGGAGGTGGTGGTTGAGTCTCGCTCAGCGAAACTATCTCCTGAAGAGGGAGTGAGATGGAGTTCAAAAGGTGAGGCAGAATTCGAAGTTGAAACTATTAAAAGGGAAGCTATTGGAACTTCGGTAACCCTAAAATTAAAGGCTGATGAATCAGAATTTGCTGATGGGTGGAGGTTGCGGGGGATAATAAAAAAATACGCTGATCATGTAGCTGTCCCGATCACTATGAAGCAGGTGGCCACGGAAGAAGACAAAGTGCCGGAGGACGAGGTAGTTAATACTGCCAAAGCATTATGGACTCGTTCTCGAAATGATATATCTGATGAAGAGTATTCGGAGTTTTATAAAGCTGTTTCTCATGATTTCCAGGACCCGATGTCCTGGAGCCATAATAAAGTAGAAGGAAAACTAGATTATACTACTCTGCTATATATTCCCGCTAAAGCCCCGTTTGATCTGTGGCATAGGGATTCCCCTCGTGGACTGAAGTTGTATGTCCAGCGTGTCTTTATTATGGATGAAGCTGAACAATTTCTTCCTTTGTATCTGAGGTTTCTTCGAGGTGTCGTAGATTCAAATGATCTGCCACTTAACGTCTCTAGGGAGTTGCTGCAGAAGGATCCCTCCATCGATTCCATGAAGAGCGCTTTGACAAAAAGAGGGCTTGATATGATTGAGAAGCTGTCTTCAGATGACGAGAAATATCAGTCCTTTTGGGATGAGTTCGGTCAGGTACTGAAGGAGGGGCCAGCAGAAGATTTTGGTAATAAAGATAAAATCGCTAAGCTGCTCCGGTTTGCTACTACTGAGACAGGCGAAGAAAAACAGAACCAGTCGCTTTCCAAGTATATCGAAAGAATGAAACCAGAGCAGGACAAGATTTTCTATGTTGCGGCCGAAAATTACCATACTGCCCTTAACAGCCCTCACCTTGAAGTTTTTAACAAAAATGGTATAGAGGTCCTTCTTCTTCATGATCGAATTGACGAGTGGTTAGTCGGACAGCTTAATGAGTATGAGGGAAAACCTTTCCAGGATGTGGCGAAGGGAGAGCTTGATCTAGGGAATCTTGACGGTGAGAAGGACGATAAACAGAAAGAAGAAAACGAGAAGAAATTGTCCGGATTAATTTCCAAAGTAAAAGACCTGCTAGAGGACCAGGTCGAAGAGGTCAGGATTACCACTAGATTAACCGATTCTCCTGCATGCCTAGTGGTCGCCGAAGATGACATGGGTATTCAGATGCGTCGAGTGCTGGAGTCTGCGGGACAGGCACTTCCAGAAACCAAAAGAATCTTCGAAATCAATCCAACCCATCCGCTGGTTGAAAGGCTGGATCAAGAATCTGATTCTGATCGCTTCGAAAGCCTTGCTCTCGTTATTTTTGATCAGGCTAAACTGGCCGAGGGGTCCCAACTAGATGAACCGGCAAATTATGTCTCGAGACTGAATGAGCTTTTGTTGGAGTTGGCAAAATAGTAGCGAAGGATGATTTCAGTGGATCGGAAGACCTGGGCAGATACTCGCGCTAAAGTCCTTTTTGTATTTACCTTTCAGGGTTTAGATTTTTCTTACTGCTTTCCACTAACTTAGGTGATTTCACTTTTTTGAAATTGAAATTAGGAGGGAAAAATGAACTTGGATGTAATCCGTTCGTGCGCCGAGCGTCCTGAACCACGCAGGTTGTTCGAGGCTGTTTCCCTTTCCTTGGAAGGAAATGACGACGCTAAAGCAGAAATTTGCGGAGCTATGATTTGGGCTTCTTTCGCGGCACCGTCCTCAATTCCTGTTGTTTTCGATCTAATCTTTGGACCTCGAAACAAGATTTCTGATCAGAATTCTTTAGGAAAGGTCTTGGAAACTGATTTGCCTGAGGGTTTCTGGCACGCTTTCCGTAGCACTCTGGTCGGGCCGGAAAACGGGTATGATGCCTCTTCTATTACCTTGGCCGTGGCAAGCTTGAATCTTTTCTTGGACCCCCGATATGCTGAATTATCTGAATGCGCAGCAAAAGAGCATCCGGGCGCGGCAGGCGCCTCGAAGAAAAAAATACCGCCTATGTTGTCCATGAAGGAACTTAAGTCCCAACCCGTGGGTAGTCTTGCTGGTGACTTGCACGATATGTGGTTGGACAATGGTTTCGATCCAGAAGTTTTGGATCGTGATGCCATTGGCCTTAGAGGTTTGGCTCCGTCGCTTCGTTATCTCAATACGCGCATACTCCAGATGCACGACGTATGGCATCTAATGGCTGGATATCAAACCACTAGTCTTCACGAAATGGCAATTTCTGCTTTTCAGTTAGCACAATTTGGGCATAACTACTCTGCGATGTTTTTGTCGACTGTATGCACCATGAGTCTTCTTAAAGAGCCTATAGGATTTATTATAGTGCTACAAAATATTGCTGAGGCTTGGCAGCACGGTTGTCAGTCTCCTGCTTTTATGGCTATCGATTGGGAAAAAGTCTGGCATATGGATATAGAAAGTTTGCGTGTAAAGTATGGCATTAGACCCTTCTCTGGAAGTTTCCCTGCTGACTTACTGGAGAAATTTGCCAACAAAACGTAAACCGGTCGTGGTGTTTGTTGTATCGAATGATGCTAAATTTTAATGTTTTGGGCATCCGGATTTAAAATGCTGTCTCAGGGTTTCGGTCGAATTGGAGAAAAAATATGCCTTTCCTGATTTTTCTTTGCGTCTTTTTCGCTTCCTATAGTTATGGGGAGATTGCTAGGATAAATCCGTATCCGTCAGCAAAAATTGTAGACCAAACCACTAGTTCGGCGAGAAGTCATATGCTTGTTCTTGGAGCTCTGGAGAAAGTTGATCGTGACTTGAGACCCGAAGATTTCAAGATTTTTTCTGGCAGAAAATTATCAGAAACTTATTATCTTCCCGAGGCACGAAATACTGCACAAGTTTTCTCGTTTTATCGTAGCCAACTCGAACTAGCGGGCGAGCTCGTTTATTGGTGCGAGGGGCGATCCTGTGGTAGCAGCAGTTATTGGGCCAACAAAATTTTTGACTCTTCTATTCTTTATGGTCCAGAGCAATATCAGGCTTACGGAGTTTTCGAGATGGCAAAGGGAGTTTACTTTTCTATTTATGTGGCCCAGAGGGCGACTAGAAAGATATATGTCCACCTGGAAAGATTTCTTCCTTTTAGCGAGACGGTTTTAGAGCAAGAAGATAACCCGACTTAAACTGGTGCTAGTCTCGGTAATCTGTCCCCGCGCCATACGGGGAGGTCGTTTGCGATGGTTTCTATCAGATCGTTTTGAGTGTTTCTAAGCGATAAATCATTCCATCGATTATGAGCCTGCATCGGATCTTCGTTCATGTCGTAGAGTTCACCTTCGGTCCCATCATAGAAATGATTTTTCCCGTAAGTGGTACATAAGAAACCATCTTTGTGGTAAACCGATCGCAACCGCATGGTAATCCCCTGATGTTCTGAGTCCCACTCCGTGTAAATCAAGCCTTTACGAGCAATATCAGCCTCCGTTTTGGGTAGGGCACTTCCTTCACAATATTCGGGTGCGGAGATATTTGCTATCTGACAAAAAGTTTTTGCCAGATCTACATGTCCCACTGGTGACTCGATAACGCAAGGCTTCGTTGCCGTGAATGGAGCAGGTGCCCATATAAGAGGAACTCTCATAAGAGCATCAACGTGGTAAGGGCCTTTAAACAGTAATCCGAAATCACCTTGGAGTTCACCATGGTCAGTGGTGAAAAAGACATCAGTGGTGTCGAACATGTTCTGGGTTTTTAGGCATTCAATGACTTTTCCACAAGCTTCGTCTATTAATTCGTTTTCGACATGAGTAATGGCATTAATTTCTAGGATTTGATCCGGAGTGAGGTCTTTAGGTTTGAAATCTCTTGGAGATTCTAGATTGGTCCAGAGGTTGCCTTCGTAATAGCCTCGCCAGTGGCTAGGTTTCTGATTCAGCCACTCTAGGATTTTGTTCTTGTCTTCACTATATAGTTTAGGTAACGGTATTTCTCGCCAAGGTATGCGCTTTAATTCGTTTTCTGGAACGTCCCAGGGGTGGTGAGGGTCGGGAAAACTCAACCAGCAAAACCATGGATTTTCTTTTGGTCGTTCCTTTAACCAGGATATGGTTCGTTCCGCAACCCAGTTCGTGTGATAGAGCTCACTGGGAATTTCCATCGGCCATACCTGCACTGCCCCCGTCTCCCCTTTGCTCACAGTATTTTGTCCTCTGCTGGTTACCATGGGATAAAATCTTGATTTTACCTCTGGGTAATCGTTCATGCGCAAATCGTAATGGCTATGTCCTTCAAAAAAATGATTGGCTAGTTCCATTCGGTCGAACCCTCTGTGAGGACCTGTAATTCCCATCTGCGCCATGCGGTTTTCAAAAAATGTTTCGGGACTTCCGAGCCAGGGTTCGAAGTGCGCTTTTCCGAACAAAGCAGTATCGTAGCCATGATCTTTCAGATGATGCGCGATCGTGTGTCGATCTTCTGGCATAGAGACCCCGTTCATCCAAACTCCGTGAGACCCGACGTGTTGTCCTGTAATTATGGTTGCTCTGGCAGGCATACAGGCTACGTTCTGGTTATGAGCACGCAGATAATTGATCCCTCGTTCCGCTAAAGAATCGATATTTTTGGTGGTTGCTATCGTTCCTCCATTGCAACCAAGAGCGTCGAATCGCATCTGATCGGTGGTAATAAGGAGAATGTTTCTTTTAGTAGTCAATAGCTGAGTGCTCGAACTCGAAACCTTCTGCGGACATTATCAGCCTGTGGGTTGGGCCTTCGGAATTTCCCTTTGATTGAACATACCCGGCGTCTCCATCCCAGAGAGCGACCCTCCGCCCTTGTCCGTCTTTAACAATTTTTGTCTGGTAAAAACGCGGTTTTTTTGATGAAAGCCTAGTTATTGCCTGGTCGATAGTCGAAAACTTCGACAGTTGATAAAGGGAAACCCACGTTGGCGGAGCTAGATCTATCGTGCCTAGTTTGTGTTCTTGAAGTGCGAGATCAGGAGTGATCCATTGATAATTTTGGATCTCTCCTTCGTCTATGCTCACTTTTTGTCCCAGAGTGTCGTAGGACAAAAAAAACCAGGTAGAGAAACGTTTTTTCTGTGAGGCAGGAGGAACCCAATGCGAAAACCAGATGAAATTTTCTCCTGGAAGTTCTAAGCCAGCTTCTTCTTTTGTCTCTCTTATTGCAGCAAGCCTTGCTGCTTCGTTTTCATCGGTCGTTTTAGCTATATCAGTTTGATCAACCTTTCCCCCAGGAAATACCCACATGCCACCAAATTCAATTTTGGTCGTTTTCTGGAGCATTAAAACTTCGAGTTCCTTTTTTTCGCGCAACAGCAAGACAGTCGCGGCCGCTATAGGAGGAGAAGCATTTCCTTCGACACTCTGATCGTCTTCATAAATATCATTTTTGTGTTTTTTCATTGTATTTTCCGAGGAGAGTTTCTGGCACTTCGATAGATTTTGTACCTAAATACTCCCCTAATGATTTTGCTTGTTTATCAATCCGGTGATTGCTTGATACACCTTCTCCCAGAATGTTGTGTACGAAAAAATTGAGTGCTCTGATATTGGGTAATTCAAATCGTTCAACATGGAATCTTTCAAGATCAGGAAGTAATTCTTTGAATTTGTCTACAGTAAGGAAGTCGTAAAGGAATCTGTAGGCCGTTTCGTTCTTTGCCCAGACTCCACAATTTGCAGCGCCTCCCTTATCTCCTGATCGAGTGCCAAATAATCTTCCGAATTCTATACGGACCTGGTCTCCTTTTTTAGGAGGCGGAGCTAAAACTATCGGACTTGTTTGATAATAGGTTTCGGATAAATTCATTTGCTGCGTTGGCAGAACATCTATCACTTCTCCGTCAATATAAAGTTTCTCTAGCACCTTGCTACTGCTGATCAGGGTTGGCCAATGAGAAATTACGGGCCCACCATTGTATCCGGATCCGCCACGCGAAGTGTTCCCAGGAATTGTAGCGAGCCCAAGTTCAGTTACCTTGGCTTGCAGCAAGCGGCCTAATTTTTTCCCGTCTTTATCTGAAATAGTAATTCTGAGAGCGGCATGGGCTTCTTCATTTGTAGTGGGGTTTTTCTTGTCACTTCTTATTAGCTGGATATCGACATCATCAAACTGCTCTTTGCCTCCAAGATTATGGAATATCTGCTCTAGGAATAGCTCGGATTTTTTTTCTATATCTAATCCCGTGAGCAGCACCTCAAGGCTTTGTTTGTTTGTGCCTAGGACGTTAGCACAGACTTTGTGCTTTTGAGGGGGGCTGCTCCCTCGAATCCCTTTCACCTTAACGCGATTGTCAGATTCTTGTTCAAGAGTCAGTGTATCAAAATGAGCCACTACATCAGGATTAATATAGGCAGGAGATTTAATTTCGTAAAGAAGTTGGGCTGTCACTGTTCCGACCGAAATTAGTCCTCCGGTTCCATCGTGTTTGGTAATGGTAAACGTTCCGTCCTCTTCGATCTCTGCTATCGGGTATCCTATATTCAAGAAGCTCGGCACTTCCTCGAAGAAAGAATAATTGCCACCACAACACTGCGCCCCGCATTCGATAATATGTCCGGCGGTCAAAGCTCCTGCAAGAGCGTCATAGTCATCACGGTTCCAGTTAAACTTCCATGCTGCTGGCCCGATCACCACCGCCGCATCTGTTACGCGCGGGCATACCACTATGTCAGCATTTCTATCCAGTGCTTCTTTAATGCTCCAGCTCCCGAGATAGGTATTCGCACTAACAACTTCACCCAGGTTTTCTGACAACGGTTTTCCCGTGTCGATGTTAAAAAAATTTTCGCCTTGCTGTTGTAAATCTTTAACCTCCTTGCTGATGTCGTCGCCCTCTATATACGCGACTTTCATATCCAGGCCTTGTTCCAGAAGAATTCCCTCTATCTCAGATGCCATGGAGCGAGGATTTAGACCTCCCGCGTTAGAGACTATTTTTATCCCTCTTTTCTTGCAGTCGCTGGCGACATCTCTTACCTGTTTTAGAAATGTACCTACGTAGCCGAGGTTCTGTCCGCGACTTTCTTTCTGGCTATAAAGAATTGCCATCGTTAGCTCCGCGAGATAGTCGCCAGTCAGAACATCGATTTCTCCACCATCAACCATTTCTCTTGCTGCAGCCAGACGATCACCATAAAAGCCGCTACAGTTACCGATTCTGATAACATTTGCCATTGGTTTTAACCTTTTTTTGTCCAGGCGGGCGACCTTTTTTCCCGGAATGCAGCCATACCCTCGGTGCCCTCTTCCGATGTAAACATTCTCTGGCTCCAGGGGGAGGCCAGTTTGAAGCCTTCTTCTAGGGACGTTTTTTCTATTTCTCGAACTAGCTTTTTACATTCTATAATGGCCATGGGTCCTCCGAGATTAATCATTTCGAGTTGCGAGTCAACCTCGTCTCGGAGTCTTTCTTCAGGTACTGCGTGATGTGCGAGACCAAACCGGACAGCGTCCTTCCCGGAGAAGCGTTCGCCGGTGATGAAAAGTTTCATTGCGTTATGTGACCCTAGCTTGGGAACACAGACTACAGATATCACCGCCGGGATCACTCCGATTCTAACTTCACTGAAGCTGAACTGTGCGTCTTCCTTCGTTATGATAATGTCTGAGGCGGCTACGAGACCGAGCCCTCCAGCGTATGCTGCTCCATTGACCGCAGCGATTACGGGCTTGGAACTTCCCAGTATAGCCTTGAGGACCTCAGGGTAGGGCACATTTTTTTTGCCGTCCACTAGGTGCCCAGGAGGGCTTTTTAGATCTGCGCCTGCACAAAAAGCAGAGCCCTCACCCGTTATTACAATTGCCCGAACCTCATTATCCTCGTTCGCTTGTGTTATATGCTGATATAGTTCATTGATAAGTTTAGCGGAGAGGGCGTTCCGACTTTCGGGCCGATTAAGCCTTATCCATGCTGCCCCTTTTTCTATACTAAGAATAGTTTCTTTGTGTTCTGTCATTTCTTTTCCTCATGTTCATCCTCGAATGACACCAAAACCTGGTTATTTGTCACTTGATCTCCGACTCCGGCATGCATTCTGGAAATTTTTGCTTTTCGGGGTGCGACTATCTGGTGTTCCATTTTCATAGCTTCGAGAATCAATATGAGATCGCCCTTCAAAACCAAGTCTCCCTCATTTTTTAGGGTTTTTATTACAGCACCCGGCATAGGGGCCTTGATTTCGATGCTATTTTCTTCTTCCCCGTCTTGCGAATCTCTAGGGATTTCCTCGAATTCTATATGCCCCCGAAAGTTTTGAACGAACCATTTGTTACCTATTTTTATTACGTCGTATTTGACTCGGGTCTTTTCTAGTTCGAAATCAAGTTTTCCATTGCCTGAGGTGTAGAGCCTTACGGGTCTTTTGTTTCCTTCGGAGTCAATGATTTCGAACGTTCCATTTCTCTTCGATTGATATCTAATCAGTAACTGTTTTTTCTTGGTTTTCAGTTCTAGAGACTGGGGTGGCATAACCGAATTTCTCCAGCCACTTCGAATCGATTGCATGACCTTCGCGGAAGAGCGATTCAGAGCCTGGGACTCCATCACCACCGCTATGGCAGCTTCCTCCAGCTCGCTCGTTGAGATTGATCTTGCTCTTGGAGGGTTTGTTTTTTCGATAAAGTCGGTGGTAGTATCGCCTTCGAGGAAATTCTCGTGGAGCAGTGTTGATTCCAGGAACTCTTTATTATTTTTGATTCCATAAAGCTTTGTAGATTTTAGCGCTTGCGCTAAATCTTTTGCTGCCTGTCTGCGAGTTGAGGCATGTGAAATCACTTTGGCAATCATCGGGTCAAATTCGGAAGGAACTGTGGTCCCTTCTTCTACACCCGAATCGAATCTTGTCAAACTTTGATTCCCTGGCATCCATCTTTGCACTACTCCCGGCGAGGGCAAAAAGTTTTTCTCAGGGTCTTCCGCATAAATTCTTGCTTCGATTGCGTGGCCGTTTATTTCCAGATCTTTCTGACTCACTGAGAGTTTTTTGTTCTCGGCGATACTAATCTGCTCTTGTACCAAATCAATTCCAAGAATCTCTTCGGTCACGGGGTGTTCGACTTGCAGTCTCGTATTTACTTCGAGAAAATAATATCCCTGATCGCTTAGCAGAAATTCTACCGTTCCAGTCGAGAAATAGTTGATGGCCTTGGCCGCGTTTACTGCCGTCTCTCCTAGTTCCTTTCGAATTTTTGGTGTTACCGCAGAAGAGGGAGCTTCTTCGATAATTTTCTGGTGTCTTCTCTGGATCGAACATTCCCGTTCGTAACAATGAATTATATTTCCGTGCTGGTCCCCGATAATCTGCACCTCCACATGTCGGGTGTCCTCGAGCCATTTCTCAAGGAAAACGGTGCTATCCCCGAAAGCGTTTTTTGCTTCTCTTTGGGCTCCGTCTATGGCAGAGGCAAGTCCTTCTTTTTCTCGAACAACTCGCATCCCTTTCCCCCCCCCGCCCGCCGAAGCTTTGACTAGTAGAGGATAACCAATCTTATCTGCTGCCGCTTTAATATCAGTGTTTTGTTCTATTTTTACGGAAGGGAGGGTAGGCACTTTCGCTTTCTTCATTATTTCTTTAGCTGATAATTTGTCGCCCATTGATTTTATGATCTCAGGTGAAGGTCCAATCCAATTGATTCCGTTATCGATTACTGTCTTTGCAAATTCATGATTTTCAGAGAGAAACCCATAACCTGGGTGAACGGCATCTGCATTCGTTAGCTTGCAAGCATCTATGAGTTTTTCGTGGTTGAGATATGTTTCTAGAGAGGTTCTTCCTTCCAGGTTGATGGCTAGGTCTGCCTCATTCACGAAGGGAGCTTCTGAGTCCGTTTCTGCGTAAACGCAAATAGGTACGATATTCATTTTGCGACATGTCTTGATTATCCTCCTAGCGATTTCTCCTCGATTTGCTATTAATATGCGTTCGATGGGTTTTACATCCTCCATGTGCCGAACTCCTTGGTACCTTTAACTACGTTGCTGGATATAGAACTAAGACAGATTGCAATGACTTCTCTCGTGTCTCTCGGGTCTATCATTCCGTCATCGGCGATTCTGGATGTGGCATATAGTCCTTTTGATCTCTCTTCCGCCCAATGCTCTGCAATTTTTGCTCTTTCTGCATCGGCACGTTCATCGAAATCAATGCCTTTCCTTTCTGCGGCCGCTCTTCCGACAATGCTCATTACTCCTGCCATTTGCTTCGGTCCCATTACAGCGATCTTTGCCAACGGCCACACAAAAGTAAATCTGGTGCCGAAGGCTCTTCCGCTCATTGCGTAATTGCCTGCTCCATATGAAGACGCGAGGATAATCGAAATATGAGGTACCGTGGAATTTGCAACCGCATTAATCATCTTTGAGCCATCTTTCGTAATGCCACCTTGTTCAAAATCTGTCCCGACGATAAAGCCAGTAATATTGTGAAGAAAGATCAACGGAGTATTAATCTGATTACAGAGCTGGATGAATTGGGCAGCCTTTTCCGATGACTCGGAAAATAGAGCTCCGTTATTTCCTAGAATACCTACGGCATAACCGTGAATTTTTGCCCAGCCGCAGACCAATGTTGGTCCGTAAAGGGGTTTGAATTCCTCAAAATAAGAGCTATCAGTTATTCTTGCGATAACTTCTTTTATATCGAAGGGCGATCGGAGATCTTCTGATACGAGCCCAAGCAGGTCATCGTTTTCGTGAACAGGTTCCGAGAAGTTTTTGTCCGCTTCAGGGCCCAGTTTTTTCCAGTTCAGATGGGCAACAACTTCTCTACATATTCTTATTCCATCGGATTCATCCTTGGCCAGGTAATCTCCCAGTCCCGATGTGCGGGTGTGCATATCTGCACCGCCAAGCTCTTCATCTGTTGCGTCTTCTCCCGTGGCCATTTTGACGAGAGGGGGCCCGCCCAGAAACACCTTGGATTGATTTTTTATGAATATATTGTAATCGCTCATTCCCGGTTGATAGGCTCCTCCCGCTGTGGAGGAACCAAACACTAGAGAGATTGTGGGTATTCGAAGTTTCGATAGTTCGGTTATTTCGTAGAACAAACGTCCTGATTCTCCGAAGTGTTCGGTTTCCCTTTGAATCGCCGCTTCCGGATCATCTCCGGCTTCTCCTCTTAGATCGGCGCCAGCGGATTCTACAAACTGGATGTAGGGCAATCTGTTTTCCCTTGCTATTTCAAGACCTCGCATCAATTTTTTCATGTTGAAATTATTAAACGCACCGGCCCTGACCGACGGATCATGCCCCAGGATCAAACATTCAACATTTTCTACTACACCGATTCCTACTACAAAACCCGACCCTATCGTAAAAGGGCTTCGCCATGCAGCCAGGGCACTTATTTCGAGAAAAGGAGAATCAGGATCTAGGAGGCATGAAATCCGTTCTCTGAGAGGCATTTTTCCTCTTGATCGAAGTCGGGCAGTTGCCTCTTCTCCACCGCCACGAGATGCCTCCTCTAACAGTTCTTCTAAAGCGACAGTCATTTCTAGCGTCGCTTCCTTATTCTTCCGGAAGCTGTCACTTTCTTTATTCAGCTTCGAATCTAAAATTGGCATTCACTTCTCCAGGAAACCTCTTCAAAGCATCAAGGTATCACAGAAGAGCCCCTAATTGTGGTAGATTAGCGATAGTTTGGCAGGAGTAGTTATGTCTGATGTCGCTCGGATAGAAATAGAAGAATTCCGTGAAGAAGTTAGGAATTGGTTCACGGAAAATAAGCCCCAGGATCCAGGGTTTTTGTTGCCTGAGACCTTCATGGAGGTGGGAACTGACGAGCAGTTTGAGTTTCTGAGGGATTGGCAGAGAAAGGTGTATGAGGCCGGATACATAGGTATTTCTTGGCCGAAGGATTATGGGGGAGGAGGCAGGCCTCAGATTTTTCAGGATATAGCGACCCGCGAGATGGTTACGCAACGGGTCCCATTTATGCCGAACACGATAGGCCTAAATTGGGCAGGACCCCTTATCCTCAAGGTTGGTACCGAAGAAAACAAAAGAAAATACATTAAGAATATTTTAAGCGCTGAAGATATTTGGTGTCAGGGTTTTTCTGAGCCTGAGGCAGGCTCTGATCTTGGTAACACTCGTTGCTCGGCTCGAAGGGATGGGGATGATTACATCATTAATGGTTCTAAGATATGGACCAGTCTCGGGACTTACGCAAAATACATGATATTGCTTGCCCGGACTTCTAAAGAAAAATCGAGTAAGTACGCTGGCCTGAGTTTTTTTCTAGCGCCAATGGGAGTTGACGGGATTGACCCAGAGCCTATTCAGAAGCTAACGGGAGAGTATGGTTTTTGCCAGACATTTTTTGATGACGCGAGAATACCTGCTGATTGTTTGATGGGTGAAGAAGGAGATGGCTGGAAAACAGCCATGATCACCTTGACTTTCGAGAGAGGTGCATCTGGAGGACAGGCTGGTGGCACCAGCATGATGGAACTGAATGCCTATGATGTTCTTGAGTTGGCTCGTCGTGTCAGGAGAAATGGTAAGCTGGCTATCGAGGATACTTATGTCAGGGAAAAGCTCGTTAGTTTTTTGATCGAATTTAGAGGGAATCAGCTGATGAGCGCTCGTGAGAAGGTGCCAGGGCTGACAGGAGACTGGCCGGGAGCGGTGTCCCTCTCTGGAAAGCTAAGGAATACCGAATTGCGAAGAAGGCTCACGCAGTTTTCGCTTTCGCTTATGGGAGCTAATGCGGCGCGGTTTGTATCCGAAAACTCTGTTGACGGAGGGAAGTGGCAGCGTTCGTATCTTAATTCATTTAGTGCAACCATTGGGGGAGGCACCTCTGAAATACAGCATAATATTGTCGGTGAGCGGGTCCTAGGCCTGCCAAAAGATTAGGGAAGAGGTATCTTGAAGATAACTCTTTCAGATGAACAAAGGCTATTGCTCGAGACAGCGCAAAGCTTTTTTATTGATCGATGTCCGATAGAACAGACTCGAAAAAATATGAGCAATGGGAAGTTTGACCAGAGTCTTTGGCAAGAAATGGTTGAGCTTGGATGGGCTGGAGTAAATATTCCGGAAGAATTTGGTGGTCTGGGGTTGGGAATAGAAAGCCTGGTTCCGATCGTTGAAAGTATGGGGAGATTCGTGGTCGGGAGTCCTATCAAATCTACCGCGGTAGCGGCCGGCCTGATTTCGTCCTTCGGCACTTATGAGCAGAAATCGATTTATCTTCCTAGAATAGTTAAAGGTGAAATAGCTTCCATCGGATTTATTGAAGAAAACGGAGCCTGGGATGATGGCTTTGTTGAAACTGTCGCTGAACTTCGCGATGGTGGGTTTTCTTTGACTGGAAAAAAATGTTTTGTTACTGACGTGGATTGCTCGTCACTGGTTCTGGTTTCAGCGAAAGTAAAAAATGAAACAAATATTTTCATTATTGAAACCAGTGAGATTCCAGAAGGATTGGTTAAAAGAGAGGTGGTAATTGATGAAACTGTCAGAAGTTTTCAGATAGATTTGAATGGTTTGTTCATTGGTGAAAACCAGGTTTTAGGTTCAGGGAGTAATCGGCTGGCTGATCTTTCGAGCTTGTTACTAAATGCTGCCGAGATGTCGGGGGGGGTTTCGGGGGTTCTTCAGCTTACGGTGGATTATTTAAAGAATCGGAAGGCCTTCGATCGCCTAATTGGCAGCTATCAGTCACTTAAGCATCCAATGGTTGATATTCTGATATCGTCGGAGGCACTTCGCTCTCATTTGTATTATGCTGCGAATTGTTTGTCTTCCGGACCGGATAAAGAAGCAGAAATAGCTATTCGTATGGCAAGTGCTAGTGGCAGCGAAGCATTTGCGTACGCTTCCGATCGTGCGATCCAGTTTCATGGTGGCTTCGGTTTTACTTACGATTGCAACGCGCAACTTTATATGAGGCGCGCACTATGGTGCCAGTATCAAGGTGGTGATCAGGTCTACCAGAAGAAATTACTAGAAACGTTGTTACTGGATTGAGAAGGAATCAGAGATGAGAGTACTATGTTCGTTAAATGCCAAAAAACTCAATCAGGCAGGAAAATTTGCTGCGGAGCTCGAGGAAAATGGTTTCACCGATGCCTCTACCCAGGAGAATAAGCAGGATCCCTTCTTGCCAATAGCGGTGGCTGCGCTAGCAACAGGGAAGATTGAATTTCGAACCAGTGTATCGATCGCTTTTGCTCGGTCACCTATGTCAAGCGCCATGATGTCCTGGGACTTACAAGCAGCTTCCGGGGGGCGTTTTACTCTTGGGTTGGGGAGTCAGGTCAAGGGACATAACCAGCGAAGATTCAGTGTGCCATGGGGCCCTCCAGCTCCCAGAATGCGCGAGTATGTGCAATCGGTGAGAGCGATATGGGACTGCTGGGTTAATGGTACGGCCTTAAGTTACGAGGGAAAGCACTATCAGTTTTCGTTAATGACGCCCAATTTTACGCCTGACAAATTGGAAGGATCTACTCCCAAGATCCAAATTGCCGCGGTGGGACCGGTTATGATGAAGGTGGCTGCGGAGGAGTGTGATGGAGTTATGTTGCATCCGTTTTGCACTAGAAAATACCTTGTAGAGAGTGTTTTTCCCATACTTAGCGCTGGTCTTGAAAAATACGGGAAGAAAAGAGAGGAATTTGAAATTTCCGGAGGTGGATTTGTGGCAACAGGGCCTGACAATCAATCGGTAAGAAAAATGTTTGAATGGGTAAGGAGCCGTATCGGGTTTTATGGGTCAACGCCTTCTTACTGGCCTGTTTTTGAAGCTCATGATCTGAAAGATCTAGGATTGAAGCTAAATGAAATGTCTAAAAAAGGTCTATGGGATAAGATGACCAGGGAAGTTTCAGATGATGTGGTTCATCTTTTTGCGGCAGTAGGGCGACATGATGAAATTGTTAGTGGTATTGAAGATCATTTCGGAGGTTTGACTGATATTGTGGGACTTCCTTCAGATACCCCTAGAGATCTTGTGCAGGATATCAGAATGATCGAATCCCCTGCATCCATTAAGATTGATTAGGTTGATTGAGTGGATTCAATCGCTTAGTGTTACGGTCTTTTTTGCTTGGTGAAGTTGTATGGAAGAGCTATATCGGGAGATGATTAAAAACCTAGGAGAAGATCCGTCGCGGGATGGATTGGTGGACACCCCTGCGAGGGCAGCTAAGGCAATGTCATTTCTGACAAGAGGGTATCAGCAAACCATTGAGGAGATTGTTAATGGAGCGCTTTTCGACTCGGAGACAAGTGAGATGATTGTTGTAAAGGATATAGAGATGTATTCTATGTGTGAACATCATCTTCTGCCTTTTATTGGGAAATGCCATGTTGCTTATGTCCCAACGGGAAAGGTCTTAGGTTTATCGAAAGTTGCACGTATTGTTGATATGTATGCGCGCAGGCTTCAGATACAGGAAAATCTAACCAAACAGATCGCCGATGCAATAGAGAAAGTTACAAACGCGTCCGGTGTGGGTGTGATCGTTGAAGCTCAACATATGTGCATGATGATGAGAGGAGTTGAAAAACAGAATTCTTCGATGAAGACTTCGGTCATGTCTGGTAGCTTTCGTGCTGATTCGGTAACTCGTGCCGAGTTTTTATCACTAATATCTGACTAGGGACAGGACCAGTGCCGGGAAATTCGATGGGAGAGATGTTCAAGGTTTCAACCTTTGGCGAAAGTCATGGGGTAGCACTTGGATGTATAATAGACGGTTGCCCGCCTGGACTTGCCATTACTGAAGAGGACATACAGAAGGATCTAGATAGGCGAAAACCGGGTACAAGTAAATATGCTACCCAGAGGAAGGAGTCTGATACTGTAAAAATACTTTCCGGAGTATTTGACGGACAAACCACAGGAACGTCAATTGGTCTTATGGTGGAGAATGAAGATCATAGGTCTAGAGATTATTCTGAGGTAAAGAATAAATACAGGCCATCACACGCAGACTTCACATACGAAAAAAAGTATGGTGTCCGGGATTACAGGGGTGGTGGTAGGGCTTCTGCTAGAGAAACGGTTATGAGAGTAGCTGCGGGCGCGATTGCCAGGAAGTATTTGTTGGAAAAACATGGAGTAACAATTTCGGGTTATCTAGCGCAAATGGGTGACATTGTGATCGAATCGGTTGATCTTGAGGAGGTCGATAAAAATCCTTTTTTTTGCCCAGATAATTCTAAGATAAAGCGAATGGAAGAGTTGATCGAAGAGCTAAGATCCTCTGGAGATTCTGTTGGTGCAAGGATTAATATCATGGCGACAAATGTGCCGTTGGGGTTGGGAGAGCCTGTCTTCGATAAGCTTGATGCTGATCTGGCAAAGGCGCTCATGGGCATAAATGCTGTCAAAGGTGTAGAGATTGGTGAAGGGTTCGATGTTGTTTCGAGCCGAGGGTCAGGCAATCGAGATGAAATGGATGTGTCTGGTTTTACTAGTAATAATGCTGGCGGAATTCTTGGAGGGATATCCTCGGGACAGGAAATTCTAGCTAGCATAGCTTTGAAGCCTACCTCGAGTATAACAACACCTGGGAAGACAATAGATCAGGAGGGCAATGAAACCGAAATAGTGGTTAAGGGCCGGCATGATCCCTGTGTCGGTGTCAGAGCTACACCGATTGCCGAGGCAATGATGGCTCTGGTCTTGATGGATCATTTGCTCCGTCATCGAGGTCAGAACATTGATACTTATTTGAAGTCTTAGGTTTGAGAGTTTGTGTTCCTGTTTTATTTGAATAGAATTTCAACAGGTTTTAATTCTATGCCTAATGGATTTGGTTTTCGTGAGAGGTTGGTCTTCTGAGTTATGAAAGAATTTAGTGTTGCTATTGCTGGTATTACAGGGGCAGTTGGAGAAGTAATGCTAGAAATTCTGGAGTCCAGAAATTTTCCGGTGAGGGAACTTTTTCTGCTTGCTAGTAAACGATCAGTTGGAAAAAGATATCAGTACAAGTCCAAGATGCATGTTGTCAGTGATTTGGCTGATTTTGATTTCTCCCGGGCTGATATTGCGCTCTTTTCAGCGGGTGGGGATATATCAAGGGATTTCGCCCCAAAAGCAGCAAAGGCCGGCTGTGTGGTGATCGATAACACATCCTTCTTCCGCCAGCATGAAAATATCCCACTGATCGTTCCGGAAGTGAATCCTCATAAGGTTATCGATTACAAAAACGAAAATATTATTGCTAATCCTAACTGTTCTACGATCGGGCTGATGGTCGCGTTGCAACCAATTCGTTCTGCAGTGGGAATTCGTCGTGTAAATGTGGCTACATATCAGGCCGTTTCAGGAGCGGGGAAAAAAGCAGTTGAAGAGTTAGCTGGACAAACAGCCAGATTGTTAAACGCCCAGCCTGTAGAGCCCAGTGTTTTCGCGCAACAGATATCGTTTAACGCGATTCCTCTCTGTGGAGAACTACAGGAAAACGGTTACACGACAGAAGAAATGAAGATGGTATGGGAGACTCAGAAGATCTTTGAAGACCCTGATATATTGGTTAACCCAACCTGTGTCAGAGTGCCCGTCTTTTACGGACATGGCGAAGCGATTCATCTTGAAACAAAGAAACCTATTGACGTTGAAGATGCTCTGGAACTCCTAAAAAATGCTGAAGGAGTGTCAGTGATAGACGAAAAAGATCCGGCAGATTTTCCAACAGCGGTGCGTGATGCAGCAGGACAGGATCCTGTTTACGTCGGACGTTTAAGAAAAGATATATCGAGTGATAATGGACTAAGTATGTGGATTGTTTCTGATAATGTTAGGAAAGGGGCCGCTCTTAATAGTGTTCAGATAGCCGAACTTCTTAAGGAGCACCTCTGATATGAAGATAGCCTTTAACCGAGTTCTGGAATTTCATCAGAGAGAGAAATTGCCTTCTTTCGTGGGTGTTTGTCTTTTGTCGAGTAGAAGTATTCTTAGATCCTGGTCTTGGCTATTTCTTCATGTCTTTCTTTTTTCTTTGGCCTTTCCGGCCTATTCAGTTGAATTGAAGGGAATGCGTGTTTTGTCTTCCCTAGGCCAACCATTATATGCCGAGATCGAGCTGGGAGATCTGGGTTCTTTGAATGAGGAAGAGGTCAGAGCGGGCATTGCTTCAGAAGAGGATTTCGAAAGAGTGGGAGCTGAGAGAGAATCATATCTCGCGGACATCAATTTCAGTTTATCGTTCAGAGCAGATGGGTCGGGAGTGGTCCGGGTGGCTTCCCGAGATCCTTTCGATAATCCTTTTCTCAATTTTATTGTCGAGGTGGTATGGCCCTATGGGCGAGCTCTTAGAGAATATGCCGCGATAATCGAACCGGGAAATCAAGGAGTCTCGGTCTCGACTTACGGACCGATAAAAGAAAAGGATACGCTTTGGAGTATTGCTAAAAAACTCAGGCCTAGCAGAGCAATAACGGTTCAACAGATGATGCTGGCTATTCAACGAAACAACCCTGACTCTTTTCTTGATGGTAATATTAACTTATTGCGTTCCGGCGCTTTCCTGAAAGTTCCTAGGCTGGTGGAAATCGGAATAGAGTCAGCTGAGGACGCTATAAGCGAAGTTCGAGAGCAAATTTATGAATATCAGGAAGCTAGAGGTCGGGGCATGCGAAGCTCTTCGAATGGTTCAGAAGGAAGGCTCAAGAGCGCTGTTCCCGAACTAAGATTGTTGTCGGTCTCTGAGAAAAATAACCTAGATGAAAGAAGTATTCTGGATGAGCGTTTTGCGGAACAAGAGGTTCGGTTAACGAGAACTTTGGACCAGTTGAATGAGGCGAATGAATCGATATTGGGTTTGACTGCCAGGGTTGAGGAATTGTCTTCCCAGTTAGATCTGATTAACGAGACTATCGCGAGCAAAGATGAAGAAATAGCGGCGTTGAAAAGAGAACTGAGGCGAAAGGATAAAGAGACGCTTGATATGGGGAAAATACTCGAAGTTTTCAGGTCAATTCATCCTGCTCTGGGCGATCCGTGGTGGGCAGCTGGAGCTATTTGCGGTTCTTTCTTTACTTTGATTTTAGTTTTTTTGCTATTTCGCAGGAAACGCGAGAAAAATGATGATCTGATTGATTCGTATTCGTCTGATTTGGTTGAGCCTGAACTAACGAATGAGAATTTACCCGACATTGATAAGGTTTCACCGGAGTTGGCTCCCAACGAAAACCCCAAGTCGGCCGATGGTGCTATGTTCACTGATGGTGTCAGTGAAGTCCGGATAAGAGAACATGATGACGAAAAGGCTGTTGATGCCGCATCGGATGTTAATGAAGAATCGGTTAATGCGACTGAATCAACTAGTAGCGATGAGCCAAAAGATGTGATGGTAGAAAAAGTTCCCGAGGAGGTAAACGAGAGTTCCGAACCAACCGAGTTCCAGACAGAATCTTCTGATAAAAATGAGGATAGTGAAGATGATGGACTTGAAACCATTTCATCCAAGTTAGATCTTTCAAGAGCATACATAGAGATGGGCGATAGTGTGGGTGCCAGAGCCTTGCTTGAAGAGATTATTATCGAAGGTGATTCCGACCAAAAAACTGAAGCCAGGGAGTTGTTGATCAAGATCGAAATGCAGCCCGACTAATGCGGACTGCTCTGGTTGTGTCATATAACGGCAATTCTTACCATGGATGGCAGGCTCAGCCGAATGCTATCCCTACCATACAAGAGGAACTTACGGGCGCTGTTAGCAGGGTTGCCGATCATCCGGTACGAATCATATGTGCAGGAAGGACCGACGCCAAGGTTCACGCAACCAAGCAGGTTGTTCATTTTGATTCTGAAGCCGATCGTTCTGAAACCGCATGGATTCGGGGGGTTAATACCTATCTTGGTTCCGAGATAAAGGTTCAAGCAGCGATCAGGGTCCCGCCTCATTTTGATGCGAGGAGGTCTGCACTGTCCAGGCGGTATCTTTATCTAATCAATAATAGCGAATACCCTTCATCACTAATGCATCATTACCTTACTCAGGAAGCCAGGAAGCTGGATTCGAACAGGATGCATCTCTCGGGCCAGAGCTTGCTGGGTGAGAATGACTTTAGTAGCTTCCGTGCGGCCAATTGTCAGTCACTCACGCCAATGCGAAATTTAATGAACTTGTCTGTTTCTCGCTGGGCAGATGTTGTTGTTATAGATGTAAGAGCGAATGCATTTCTTCAACATATGGTAAGGAATATAGCTGGCGCTTTAATCGAAGTAGGGGCGGGAAAAAAAGAACCAGACTGGTTAGAAGGTCTGTTAGCTTTGAAAGATAGAACCGTCGGTCCGAAAACAGCCCCGCCAAACGGCCTTTTTTTAGTTGACGTGGAGTATTCCGAATCAATGGGAATTCCTTCCGGACCTAATCTCCCTCACTTCTTCCAGTTTTATCGCCCGGATTAGTTTCGAAGACAAGGTTTTGTTACCATTTGTTTTTTTTTTGCGGATATCTCCTTCTAAATGCGTCGGACGAGAGTAAAAATATGTGGTATCACGACTTCAGAGGACGCAAGACTGGCCTGCCTTTCTGGAGCAGACTCTATTGGCCTTAATTTTTTTTCGAAGAGCAAGAGGAAAGTCTCGCTTTGTGACGCTAAGAAAATAGCAGGATTGGTACCCCCTTTTGTTTCCAGGGTAGGGCTTTTCGTAAATCCGTCTGCAGCATATGTTAAGGAGGTTATTGAATCTGTGCCTCTAGATATTCTTCAGTTTCATGGCCAGGAATCCTCAGATTTTTGTGGGGCCTTTGGCATGCCATACATAAAGGCGTTGCCGGCGTTAGATCCCACTCAGATCTCAGGTGACGCAACCAATTTTGGAAGTGCTGCAGCAATTCTTCTCGATACAAGTATTGATAAGAAATTTGGAGGTACGGGAGTGGCGTTTGATTGGAACATTGTTCCAGAATTGAATCAACCCATTATCATTGCGGGTGGGTTGAATTCGGATAATGTCTGCCAGGCCATCTCTATGACTCGCCCCTATGCGGTAGATGTTAGCAGTGGTGTTGAAGGGAATGGAAAGAGAAAGGACTATGAGATGATGAAAAAATTTGTATTTGAAGTTGGCAAAGCTGATAGATTTCTATCGTGAGCGCTTCATTCGAAGATAGTGATTACAAATATATGTACCCTGATGAGCGCGGGCACTTCGGGAATTATGGCGGAAAATTTGTTTCCGAAACATTAATGGGCCCGCTTGAAGACCTTGAGAAAGAATATCTCCGCCTCAGAGAGGATAGTTTTTTTCTCGATGAGCTTGATGAAGACTTACGGAATTACGTCGGCCGGCCATCTCCACTTTATTACGCCGAGAGGCTTACCAGAGAAGTAGAAGGTGCCCATATCTTTCTTAAACGCGAAGACCTGAATCATACGGGGGCCCACAAAATAAATAACTGTATTGGCCAGGCCTTGCTAGCGAAAAATATGGGAAAAAAAAGAATAATTGCCGAAACTGGTGCGGGTCAGCACGGAGTAGCTTCGGCAACTGTCGCTGCTAGATTCGGCCTGGAGTGTCAGGTTTATATGGGCAGTGAAGATATAAAGAGGCAGAGCCTGAACGTGTACCGGATGAAATTACTGGGTGCTGACGTTGTCCCAGTTTCCTCAGGTAGCAGAACATTAAAAGATGCATTGAATGAAGCGATGCGTGACTGGGTAGCCAACATTGATAATACCCATTACATCATCGGAACGGTGGCGGGTCCGCACCCTTACCCTATGATCGTCCGAGATTTCCAGTCTGTCATTGGCAAAGAGACCAGAAAACAGTTCCTAGAAAAAAATGGTTGTCTTCCTGATGTTCTTGTTGCGTGTGTGGGGGGAGGCTCCAACGCGATCGGAATTTTTCATTCCTTTCTGGGAGATTCCTCGGTTAGTCTCGTTGGGGTAGAGGCTGGAGGGTTAGGGTTAGAATCTGGCCAGCATGCTGCGCCCTTAAACAGGGGCAAAGTCGGAGTTTTGCATGGAAACCGGACCTATCTCATGTCCGATGAGAGAGGACAGATAGTTCAGACGCATAGTATTTCTGCAGGACTCGATTATCCTGGCGTGGGCCCTGAGCATGCGTTGTTAAAAGATATCAGAAGAGTAGATTATGTTACTGTCGAAGATGCCGAGGCGATGGATGCCTTCCGTAGGCTGAACCTCCTGGAGGGAATACTGCCTGCTCTTGAATCATCGCATGCTGTTGCTTATGCAATTAAGCTAGCTAAAAAAATGAAAAAAGAACAATCGATAGTGGTTAACCTCTCTGGTCGAGGGGATAAGGATATTCCCACCGTAGCTGAACTTGACGGTATTACTATCTAGGAAAACGTTAGGCTATGTCGAGACTGTCAGTAACATTATCGGATCTAATACAACGAGGAAAAAAGTCCCTGGTTGTTTACGTTGTCGCGGGCGATCCATCCCCTGATCAAACAGTTGCTCTGATGGACACGATAGTTGATGCTGGAGCTGATGTAATCGAATTAGGAATTCCCTTTTCTGATCCCGAAGCCGAAGGACCTGTTATCCAGAAAGCTCATGAGCGCGCTCTAGAAAATGAAATATCACTCTCTTCATGTTTAGAGATGGTAAAGAGTTTTAGAAAGAAAAACCGGCAAACCCCGGTGGTGTTAATGGGATATCTGAATCCGATTGAAGCTATGGGGTACGAAGTTTTTTCCCGAAAGGCTTCCGAATCTGGTGTAGACGGAACAATACTGGTCAATCTACCACCAGAAGAAATTGTAAGCTTTCAGGGCAGCCTCGAAAAAAATGATATCGAACCTGTTTTTCTTCTGGCTCCGACAACGAATGAAAAAAGAGGAAAGTTGATTTGTGAAACTTCGCGCGGGTTTGTTTACTATGTATCGGTTAAAGGAACCACGGGACGGGCTGAAATAGATATTTCCGAGGTCGGAAAGCGGGTTGAGTTCTTCAAGCAACAGAGCTCGCTGCCGATACTGGTGGGGTTCGGGATCAGAGATCCGGATACTGCACGGCAAATTGGATCGGTTGCTGATGGTGTGGTTATCGGTTCTGCGGTGGTTGAGATGATCGATCTATATAGCCCCAGCTCGGAGGAGATGCTTGCCAGGGTCTCTGATTTTGTGAAGAAGGTCAGGTCTGCACTTGACGGATCATAGTAAGGATCTGGAATGGTGGCTGAGTTATATAGAATCAGTCCATGCTAAAAGCTGGGACCTGGGGCTAGAGCGGGTCAGTAAGGTAGCGCAACGACTTGATGTCGTGAGGCCAGCTCCTGTGGTTGTGGTTGTAGGAGGAACCAATGGAAAAGGATCGGTGTGCGAGTACCTTTCAGAGTTTGGTGTCAGGAATAACCTTAAAGTAGGTAAATCGACGTCCCCTCATATGCTGGATTATAATGAGCGGATTCAGATAAATAATGAATTGCTGCCCGACGAAGAAATTGTCGATGTTTTTAGACTGATCGAATCATCCAGGGAAGAGATCTCTCTCACCTATTTTGAATTTTCTGCCCTCGCAGCAATGCTGACCTTTGTCCGGGAGCAGGTTGATGTGGCGATTCTCGAGATTGGCCTTGGAGGTAGATTGGACGCGATGAATATTGTCGAGAGAGATCTCTCTATAATAACCTCGATCTCTCTGGATCATGAGAGCTGGCTAGGCAGCACCCGAGAAGAAATCGGAAAAGAAAAAGCAGGGATCATGAGGCCGGATGTCGTATGTGTTCTGGGTGACCCCGACCCTCCCGCGAGTTTGCTAAATTATGCTAGAGAACAGGGGGTGCCGTTAAAAAAAATGGGTATTGACTACGGTTTGTTTGAGGGAAGGGTAAGCCTCTCCCGGGAAAATTTCTCCATTGCCAAGGAAGCCGCAGGGTTACTAGGGTGGGATCTTAAGTCTGGACCTGAAATTGCGGAGAAGAAAAAGTTGCTGGGACGAAAAACTTGGTTAAAGCGAAGATGTCCGGTGATTCTTGATGTGGCCCATAATCCGGGTGCAGCCCAGCACTTGTCTAGGTACCTTTTAGACCACAAACCAGAGGGGAAAGTGCATGCTATTTTTGGTATATATACGGACAAAAACGTTGAAGGTGTAATTGATCACCTGCGAGGGCTAGTTTCTTGCTGGCACCTCGTAAGTAACGATGAACCTCGCAGCCACTCTTCCGCCGAGTTAGCCCTTTTTTTCTCGGAGTCCGAGAGATCAAATGTAATGACATATGATAAAATAGGGAATGTATTCGATAGTGTCGAATTAAGGACAGTTTCAGATGATTTGATCGTTGTTTTTGGGTCTTTTTTTGTGGTTTCGGCGGCATTGAAGATCTGGGCATAGCTCCTGAGGAATAGGTTTGGAAGAGAGGTTAAAAAAGAGATTAGTTGGTTCCGTTATCTTCATTTCGTTGGCGATAATTTTCTTTCCGTTAATTTTTGATGGTAACGAGAGGGAAAGAGTTGAATTTGATCGTGATATCCCTGAGCCTCCCAGAGTTAATATGAGAGAAGTTTCTCTGGAAGAAATAGAGAAAAAAGTCAGCGCGATAGAAAATACCAGTGCACTGAAGCTGCCGCTAGAAGTTGCTGATGAGAAAGACTATTCAAATGAACCCGACTTCCAGCTGGATAAAAACGGTCTTCCGGTTAACTGGACAATTCAGGTCGGCAGCTTCCAAGAAAAAGGCAATGCCATAAGGTTGCGAGCCAGGCTGAGAGAAAATAATTTCAAATCTTATATCCTGAGCGGAAAGTCTAGCACCGGCGACTGGTACCGGGTATTTGTTGGGCCGCTCAGCAGCAGGAGTGCTTTGAAAGCCATAAAACTCGATATCGAAAAAAAGCTCAAAGTTTCGGGGAATATTGTGAGGCACCGAATAGAGCAGGATTCGGAGCAATTGGGAGGTTGATGGTAGCGACAATAGATTGGGTAATCTTGCTTGGTTTGTTTTTGTCTTTATTGTTTGGAGCATGGCGAGGCCTGGTAAAAGAGGCGTTGTCTCTGTTTTCCTGGATTTCCGCGTTTTTTGTTTCCATCAGTTTTGTGTCTGACCTTAGCCCATTTTTTGCTCAGCTAATGGGCGCGGAGATCTTTGCTTTTCCTTTGAGTTTTCTGTCTCTGTTCGTAGGAACCATGTTGGTTTTTTCGTTTGTTTCCTTTTTGCTAAACGAAGCACTGGTATTTGGTGGTTTGAAAGGGTTAGATAGGTTCATGGGTCTGGTGTTCGGGATAGTCAGGGGATCGCTGATTGTAGTTATAATATGCGTTATCTGCCGACTTTTAGCACCGCGGACCTACTCACAATGGCACGAGAATTCTATTTTTGTGCCTAAGTTTATGCAGGTCTTTGACTATATCTGGGATCTGGTTTGGGAGACCTCGCCACTAGTTTTTTAGTCTAGGCCTGATTAAGGAGAGTTTAATTTGTGTGGATTGGTCGGCATTGTCGGTAAAGATCATGTGTTTTCGGATTTGTATGATTCCCTGACTATTCTCCAGCACCGTGGTCAGGATGCCGCTGGCATAGTCACTTGTGATCAGGGGCGACTGCACTTGCGCAAAGAAAACGGTTTGGTCAGGGATGTTTTTCGGCACAGGCACATCGAAATGTTGAAAGGCCGGATGGGGCTGGGACACGTTCGCTACCCCACCGCTGGTTCCTCGAGTGCTGCAGAAGCGCAACCGATGTACGTCAATTCTCCCTACGGTATCTGCCTTGCTCATAACGGAAATTTGATAAATGCTAACGAACTCTCGAAGAGCCTGTTTGTGAGCGAGCGTCGTCATATCAATACCGATTCTGATTCCGAGCTTTTGCTGAATGTTCTTGCTGATGAACTGCAAAAAAGTGCAGGAAGTCTCGATTCTGCAGAACAGATCTTTAGTGCTGTCCGAGGTCTCCACAAAAGGGTCAAGGGTGCCTATGCAGTAGTCGGGCTAATTACTGGATACGGAATCGTCGGATTCAGGGACCCAAATGGCATTCGTCCGTTAATTTATGGTAGGAGAGAATCCACGTCGGGACCGGAATTCATGATTGCTTCAGAATCTGTGGCATTGAGTGTTTTAGGTTTTGAGGTGATTGCAGATGTGGGGCCAGGCGAGGCTGTGTTCATTGACGCTAGTGGAAAGGTGAAGGTCGAGCAATGCGCTGAGAACCCGGTATACAATCCCTGTATCTTCGAATATGTGTATCTGGCGAGGCCAGATTCAGTTATTGACAAGGTATCGGTTTACAAGGCCAGATTGAAAATGGGCGAGAAACTGGCGGACAAAATCAAGAGAGAGTACCCCGATAATGATATCGATGTAGTCATTCCCATACCCGATACCAGTTGTACCGCAGCTCTTCCGATGGCCCATCGGTTGGGGGTCAAGTATCGAGAGGGATTGGTAAAAAATCGCTACGTCGGTAGAACCTTCATCATGCCAGGACAGGCTGAAAGAAGAAAATCAGTTCGTAGGAAACTGAGTCCGATAGAGTTGGAGTTCAGAGGAAAAAACGTATTACTGGTTGATGATTCGATAGTTCGTGGGACTACTTCCAGGCAGATCGTCCAGATGGCTAGGGAGTCCGGGGCAAAGAAAGTGTATCTGGCCTCCGCCGCCCCTCCTGTGAGGTTCCCGAACGTATACGGAATAGATATGCCTGCCGCGTCAGAGTTCATAGCTCATAATTCTTCTGTTGAGCAGATAGCCGACTATGTCGGTGCTGACTGGGTGATTTATCAGGATCTTGAGGATCTGATCCTGAGTGCATCCGGGATCAATTCCGACATCGTCGGGTTTGATTGCTCAATATTTGATGGGGCTTATGTTACAGGGCTTCTTGATCCGAGATATTTGGATTTGCTGAGGACTTCAAGGGGGCAGGAGGTAAACGACAAATCTACTATCCAGAAAGAACTGATCGAACTTCATAATCAGCAATAAAAGCCATTTCGAAAGAACAGGGTTCTTCTTAGTTTGCTGATACGATATTAACTGCGGGAATCTGGACTGTATCTGCCATTTTCTGGAATGATTCTATCTGATGAAAATTCAGGTACCGGTATATATCTTCTGCAAAGGCATCAAGGTCTTTAGCATATTCAAGATATTCCTGCGGTGATGGGAGCTTTCCAATAATGCTTGAAACCGCAGCAAGTTCGGCCGAAGCGAGGTAGACGTTGGCGCCGTCGCCGAGCCGATTCGGGAAATTTCTTGTGGACGTGGATACGCAGGTTGAGTTTGGAGCGACTCTAGCCTGATTACCCATACACAGAGAGCACCCAGGCATTTCAGTTCTTGCTCCGGCTCGCGCAAAGACATTATAGATACCTTCTTCCATCAACTGGTGTTCGTCCATTTTAGTTGGGGGTGAAATCCATAATCGAGTAGGTATCGCTTCTGCTTTTTCGAGCATTCTGGCGGCTGCCCGGAAGTGGCCTATGTTTGTCATACATGAACCGATGAAGACTTCGTCTATTTTTTCGCCAGCGACTTCTGATAGCGGTCTCACGTCATCGGGATCGTTAGGACATGCCAGCAACGGTTCCTTTATTTCATTCAGGTTGATTTCTATTGTCTCGGCATACTCGGCATCTTTATCGGGTGTCATAAGCTCTGGGTTAGCGATCCAGGCTTCCATGGATTCTATTCTCCTACCTAAGGTTCTGGGATCTCCATAACCTTCGCTGATCATCCATTTAAGCAAAGTAATATTCGAACTAATGTATTCGATTATTGGTTCCTGTCCTAGCCGGATAGTGCACCCCCCCGCAGACCTTTCGGCAGATGCATCGCTGATCTCGAAGGCCTGCTCTACTTTTAGGTCAGGTAACCCTTCAATTTCCAGGATCTTCCCCGAGAAAATATTCTTCTTTCCTTCCTTTACGACGGTAAGCAGGCCTCTCTGGATTGCTGCGTAGGGGATAGCGTTAACGAGATCTCTAAGGGTTATGCCAGGCTGGATATTTCCCTTGAATCTGACAAGCACGGACTCGGGCATGTCCAGCGGCATGACCCCGAGCGCAGCTCCAAAAGCGACGAGTCCCGAACCCGCAGGAAAGCTGATTCCAATAGGGAAACGGGTATGAGAGTCGCCCCCGGTACCAACGGTGTCTGGAAGAAGCATTCTGTTGAGCCAGGAATGAATAATCCCATCCCCTGGCCGCAATGCCACGCCGCCTCTTGTCTGGATAAAGTCCGGTAAAGTGTGCTGAGTGTCGATGTCTACGGGTTTCGGGTAGGCCGCGGTATGGCAAAAAGATTGCATAACCAGATCCGCTGAAAAACCGAGGCATGCAAGTTCTTTCAGTTCGTCTCTGGTCATCGGTCCGGTTGTGTCCTGGGAGCCAACCGTCGTCATCTTTGGTTCGCAATAGGTTCCCGGTCGAACACCTTCCACCCCACATGCCTTGCCGACCATTTTCTGTGCCAAGGTAAAACCTTTATTGCTTTCGGATACCGGAACCGGTTTTCGAAAAATGTCTGTCGGACCCATCGAAAGTACTTCCCTGGCTCTTTCGGTCAGGCCACGGCCTATGATCAGTGGAATCCGTCCGCCGGCCTGAACTTCATCAAGAAGCACTGGTGATGAAAGCTCAAAGGTAGAGACTACTTCGCCGGAATCGTTCTCTATTTTTCCTTCATAGGGGAAGACAATGATAGTGTCTCCCGTATTCATTCCTGTTACGTCGCACTCTATAGGCAGTGCGCCTGCGTCTTCCATGGTGTTAAAAAAGATCGGTGCAATTTTCCCTCCGAGGCACACGCCCCCATCTCTTTTATTAGGAATGTTCGGGATATCATTTCCGATGTGCCAGAGCACCGAATTGGTAGCCGATTTTCGGGATGACCCTGTTCCTACAACGTCTCCCACATAAGCCAAGGGCTTACCTTTGTTTTTTAACTGGTCAATCAGTTCGAGCGGGTTTTCCATCCTTTTTACCAGCATGGCTTTGGCGTGAAGAGGGATATCCGGACGACTCCATGCATCACCGGCAGGAGAAAGATCGTCAGTATTTGTTTCTCCTTCTACTTTAAATACGGTTATCTCGATCTGTTCCGGGACCGGAGATTTTTTGGTAAACCAGTCGGCTGCCGCCCAGGATTTTAGTACGTCCATGGCGTGGCTATTCGTCTTGCTTTTTTCGACTACGTCGTGAAAAGCATCAAACATCAGAAGGGTCTTTGATAACCCAGTCGCGGCGATAGAAGCAATTTTATCTTCGCTGTCCAGCAGACCTATCAGCGCCTCGATGTTGTAGCCGCCCAGCATCGTTCCTAGTAACTCGGTCGCTTTCTCTCTGCTCAGGATAGAACATTTTGTTCTGTCGTTTGCCACGTCATTAAGGAAAGCTGCTTTTACGTAAGCCGCGTCATCTACACCGGCAGGAATTCGATTTTCGAGCAGGTCCAGCAGGGTGTCCGTTTCTGATTCAGGAGGATTTTTCAGGAGTTCCACTAACTGGTTAACCTGTTCCGCGTTTAACGGCTTCGGATCAATGCCTTCCCTTGCACGTTCTTTCACGTGTTCTCTATATGCTTCTAGCACCTTAACTCCCTGGTATATAATGATGATGTGCTTCGCGAGAAGGAGATTTTAATCTAAGGGAGTGAAAAAGTTAAGTCGTGTAGGTATAAGCTAATGAATGTGAACAAATTTTTGTATTGCCCTACGCCCGATGCCTGGTTAGAGGCCGCGCTGGAAAATATTCCTGTGCTGCTTATTGACCACGCTAATTGTGAAAAAAAGGCTGCCTCTACCGCGCTTAACCTTATGTTCAGGTATGTAGACAAAACCAAGGTGTTGCTCCAGTTATCGAAGCTCGCTCGAGAAGAATTGCGTCATTTCGAGCAGGTAGTTACCTTGCTAAAAGCCCGTGGCATGGATTATGAGCATATCAGTTCTTCTCGTTATGTTGGAGAGTTGCGAAAGGGTGTTCGGACGTTCGAGCCAGCGAGGCTTATTGATACTCTGATAGTTTCAGCGGTTGTCGAGGCCCGCAGCTGCGAGCGTTTTACCAGGCTTGTTCCTTTGCTTGACGCAGAATTATCCAGATTTTATGCGGATCTGGTTAGATCTGAGGAGCGTCATTTTCGTGTCTATCTGGATTTGGCAGAAATGCTTTCAGGAGAGGTTCCGATTGAGGAGCGAGTGGGCTTTTTCCTTGAGCGTGACAAAAGCTTGGTCGAGGGGCGTGACAGCGTTTTTAGATTTCATAGCGGTGTTCCAGTTGTCCTCAACTAGAAGTTAAATTCTTTTAGCTGAAAATCCGAGCCTTCGACGGATAAGTATCTGGTCGATGGTCTCCAGTCCCCCAGGACGTACCTGTGGCCTATTACGTTTTCCAGCTGATGTTCGTGGACTGCGGGCCGGTGGGTGTGTCCGTGGATCAGTTTTGTTGCTTTCTTTTCGTTCATGGTCCTGACTACTTCTTCTGGTGTTACGTCCATGATCTCTTCTTTCATTGTGCTCGTGTGTTTTTTGCTTTGCCCTCGCATCTGCTGGGTTATGTCTTCTCTTTCAGAAATCGTTTTCTTCAGGAAATCGGATTGGAAGGCTTCGGAGCGCAGGACCTGCCTTACGCGCTGGTATCCTGTGTCGAGGGTGCAGAGAGAGTCTCCGTGCATAAGTAGCACATTTTCGTCGCCAATGGTTATCAGGCTGGGATCTTGCAGAAGAGTAGCTCTGGTGGCCTCGCAGAACTGATCCCCGATCAAAAAATCGCGGTTGCCATGCATTAAGAAAAGCTCGCAACTCAGCCCTGACAGGAGATTAATGACGTTCGTTGAGTGTTCCCCAGGATCATCATCTCCTATCCATGCTTCAAATAGATCGCCCAGAATATAAAGCTGATCGGCATCGCGGCATTCCGCCGTAAGAAAAATCTCGAAAGCTTCTTGAAGTTGAGGCTCCTTTTTGTCGAGGTGCAGATCAGATATGAATATGCGTTTCATGTGTTTATTCTAAGACATTGCTTTAACTAAACAAATTATACGAGGGACGAATTGACGGAAAGTTTCGTCATCAGTAGAATGCCGGCTCCTGGGTCATTTAGAGGGGTTCTCTCTTTTTTTGCCCAAAAACAATCGGGGTATAGCGCAGTCTGGTAGCGC
>PAPD01000045.1 GCA_002708765.1 Gammaproteobacteria bacterium
GTAATGGGCTTCGACGATATCGCTTCGAAGTTCCGCTCCGAGATCAAGGCTATCGGTCCGCACCTCGCGCAGCAGATGATCGAATACTTTTCCGCTTTCCTCCTTCAGGCAGTCGACGAAGATCCGAAGAAGGTCGACGCAGTGGCGGAGGCTTTGCAGAAGGTCGATATGCGCGCCTTCGCTCGGAAGGTATCGGACACCGCGAACGAGACGCTCGGACCGATCGGGGAATCCGTCTCGATGATCATTCCGAACGCTATCGAGAGGAGCCGCAAGTCGTGACGACCGACTTCTCCGTTTCCGACTTCTTCAGTCCAAGCCATCCCGACGGGATCGTTCGATCCGGGGACGCGGCTATCCGCGATCTTACCTCGCGTCTTACCGAGATAACGGACTCGGTGATCCGTCCGCGCGTCCGGCGAACGGTGACGGAATTCGCGGAGCAAGAGATCGTCCTCAAGGCGGAGAACGGGGAACCGATTCCCGGCAAGTATCGGCAGATAAACAACCCGGTCGCGAAGGTTCCGCAAGACGCTCTCGGAGACCCGGAGGTCCTCGAGGCGGTGCTTATCGCTTGCGCGCAGGGAGGCAAGTCTCGCAGCCTGGCGAACTTCGTCGCTTCGAAGATCGTCGACGACCCCGAGAATATAATCGTCGCTTATCCGGTCGAATCGACGGCGAAGGAGAAGGCTAAAACCGACTTCTTCCCGATGTTCAAGTCGGTAGACTCGGTTCGTAAGAGGGTCTTCGAAAGCGCGACCGACAAGCACGACAAGACGAGCCTAATGCAGGTCCGCTATCCCGGCGGCTTCCTGAAGTTCCCGACGACCGCGTCTCCGTCGCAGACCGCTTCGACGCCGTCGGGTTGCGCGATTATCGACGAATACTCCCGCGTCGAGGATACCGACGAGGGAGATCCCCGGATGGCTCTTCGGGCGCGTATGTCCCGTTTCGTCTTCTACAAGCTTATCGTCGCGTCGACGCTGGTCGGGAAGAATTGCCGGACGATGCAGGCCTACAAAGAGACGGACATGTCGGTCCCTCTCCTACCCTGTCCGAAGTGCGGCCACGAGCATAAGATGACGTTCGCGAATATCGATATCGGCCGTCACCTCGTCGAAAAGGTCGACGACAAGGGGAACCTAATCGTCGACCCGGAGACCGGGGAATTCGAACTCGTTCCCGGCGATATCAATCCGGAGGACTGCACCTATCGCTGTCCCTCCTGTTCGTATTCGATGCCGGATTCGGTTCGCTATCACGCGCTCGAGGGCGTCCTCTGGAAGCAGACCGCGCCGTTCTTCTGTTGCGGCCGCAAGCATAAGCCGGTCGTCGACGGGAACTTCCTCGGTCCTTGGGACGAAGAGGGTATCTGTGTCTGTCCGGTCTGCGAGAAGCGTCCGGTCGGGATCAAGGATAAGCGCGGCTTCCGCTGGTCGGTCCTCTATACGAAGACTCCGCTTCGGCAGGTTATCGGCGTTTTCAAGGAAGCGGAGAAGAACCCGGTAAAGCTCCAGCAGTTCTGGAACGACTGGATGGCGGAAGAATTCGAGATCGAAGCGAAGATCGCGAAGACCGGCGTCGAGCTCCTCAACCGCGCGGAGGACTATGAACAAATCTACGGACCCGGCGTCGAGGTCCCGGAAGAGGTTCTCGGTCTCTTCTCCACTCTCGATATTAACTCGTCCTACGGTCTGGACTTCAACCTTCGCGGCTTCGGTCTCGGAGAAGAGAGCTGGGGCGTTCACTACGAGAAGATACTCGGAGACGTCGAGGACTGGACGAAGGACGGACCGTGGTATCGAGCGGAACAGCTCCGCCGGCAGCTCTGGCATGGGATCCGCGACGACGAAGGCCTCCGGGTCTATCGATCCCTCCTTATGGCGGTCGATATCAACGACTACGCGACCGTCGAGCACGGCAAGAGATACGTTTATCCTCGGATCGGGAAGGGCGTTATCCCGATCAAGGGTCGAGCAGCTGGTCCGCTCTGGAACCCGACGGCGTCGCTTCTCGGACGGCATACGGACGCTCACTACCCGGTCGGTTCGATCGCGGGTAAGACGATCATCCACGGGCGCCTCCGGATAACCGACGACGGTCCCGGTAAATACCACTGGCCGGCGGACGAGATCGATATCGAGGGCAACGTCGTTAAGAGCCACGGCTACGGCGAAGGCTATATGACGGAACTCGCGAACCTGAAGTCGCGCCCGAACCACTCGCACTCGAACGGCTCTCCGGATCGCTTTATTCCGGAGGTAAAGTCTGTCAGACAGGAGGCATGGGATACCGAGATCTATATCCTCGCGGCCGTAAAGGCTTACGTCGCTTCGAAGGGTCTACGGAGTATCGACGATCTAAAACCCACTTGGCGATACCTCCACGAGATCGAAAAAGAAGACGCGGTCGAGGAGAAGGACCTAGTCGACGCTAGACGAAAGCGTCCAGTGCGGGTAAACCCGAACCCGAAGAAGCCGGACGGTCCTAAACCCGTTCCGGTCCAGCGCGACCCAAGAGCGAGAGGCGATCGGATATGACGGCGGAAGAACTGAAGGACCAGGCGAACAATCTTCGACGGATGGCGTCGAGGGGGATTCTCCGGGTTACTCACAACGGAAAGACGGTCCAGTATGATTCGACCGAGAAGATGCTCGACGCGGCGGACCGTCTCGAGGAGCGCTCCGCTCTACTCCTGAAGCCGGCGACCCGTTCTCCCTTCCGTCCTTCCTCCACTCGTTACTCGAGGCGCTAATGTCGAGTCTAGCCTACAGGACGCTCGAAAAGAGCCACGACGCCGCTCGCTCGTTCGGACGAGCTCGAGCCGCTGCAGTCACTCGCGCTTCGCAGGAAAGCGACCGCGAACGTATGTCCCGTCGGATCGCGGAAGCGGAATCGACCCTCGCTCGAGGTTACGATATCGCTCGACCGAACCCGAACATCCCGTGGCACGCGTATTCGAGCAAGGACGCGAACGACGAGATCCTCGGAGCGATGGTCCAAGCGCGGCAGCTGGTCCGGGATTCGATCCGGAACGACAGTCTCGCGCAGCACGCCGTCCGTCTCTGGAGGGGGACGATCTGGGGTCGAGGTATCATCCCGCGTTGCGACTCGCAGAACGAGGACGACGACGTAAAGGAAGCACTCGACAACAGGGTGCAGAAGATCTTCGACAAGCACTTCGGAACCGGCAAGTGTCATGTCGGAGGAACGCTCTCGATCTACCAGATGTTCGAGCAGGGTCTCGAGACGGTCTGTTCGGACGGTGAATTCCTCTGGATCAAGCACTACCGCGACGAGGCGTATACCCGTCGCTTTAACCTTCCTCTTCCCGTTCAATACGAACCGGTCGAGCCGGAGATGATCGCTACCCACGTCAAGGAATGGCCTACGCGCGGAGGCGGGAAGGATTCCGTCGTTAACGGCGTCGTTATCGACCGCTACGGTAACCGCCGCGGCATCCTCCTGCACGAGGAAAAGCCGGCTTACGCTGGAGCGGTCGGACCGGTTCGGTTTATCCCTATCGAGTTCGTTATCCACTTCTTCCGCGTTACCCGTCCCGGACAGCAGCGCGGGATCTCCGCCTTCGTCGGATCCGTCCAGACCCTATGGGACCTCGGCGATCTGTCGGACGCTACGCTTAAGTCCGCGAAGCTTTCGGCCGCGCTTATGCTCATCCTTGGCGTCGTTCCCGAGTCCGGGTTCGAGGACAACCAGATCGGCGCGTATGACGGCTGGGACGAAGGAGCGAGCGGCGGGGAGATCCGCAACGGGATGGATCCCCGGACGCCGGATTATCGCTTCGAGAACGGGCACTCGATCGAAGACATCCACGGGACCCCGATCGCTCGTCTTCACTCCGGGATGGTCGCGCGCGTTCCGAAGGGAACCGACGTTAACAAGATCGAGCCGGAGCAGTCGGGAGGATACGAGGCTTTCGAAAAGTCCGCGATCCGTCGCTTCGCAGCTGGTCCCGGGATCCTCTACGAGGCTCTCTCGCAGAACTGGTCGGATTCGAACTACGCCTCCTACCGGGGCGCCATGATCCCGGTTCGTCGCGAGGCTTCGTCCTGGCGCGATATGCTGGTCGAACGCGTCCTACAGCCGCATGTCTGGAGGGACGTTATCGTCGGCGGGTATATCATGAACGCTTGGGGCTTCGAAGGATACTGGTCGGAAGACGAGATAACCGAAGAGAAAGTCGTCTTCGTCATGCCGAAGGAAGAGACCGTCGATCCGGAAAAGGATGCGAAGGCTCGGAAGGTCCAGCTCGAGACCGGGGAGGAAGACCTCGAGTCGATCCTCGTCCAGAACGGAACGACCCTCCGGGAGCGCTTCCGTTCGATCGCGAAGGCTCGCAAACTCGCGGAGAAGTATGGCGTAACGGATTATCTCGACGCGCGGATTATGCCGGGCTATAGGGGTAACGCAACGCCGCAACCCGCGAACGACGGAGGGAATATCGAATGAGCAGGGCTCGGAACAAGTCTACGGCGCGAAAGAAGCCGCAGGGGACGCAAAAGCGCAAGACCCCGACCAACCCTCGCGAAAACCCGACTTCGCGTTCTACGAGGCGTTCTACGCTCACGGCGCGCAACTTCTTCGGCCGAACCGGATACACTGGTCGGAAGGCTGGTCGTAAACCGAACGAGCTCGAGCGGACCGGGATGGTCTTTCGAGCCGCCGCTCGTCTCGAGCCGGCTTCGTCGATTCAGGAGACGGAGGACGGAGGTCTTTCGTTCACCGCCTGTATCGCGACCGACGCTCCCGTCGAGATGGAGGCTTACGTCGGCGGTCGCTGGATCCGCTTCCTCGAGATCCTCGACCGCGACGGTCTCAATCTGGAGCGCGAAGACTGTATCGGAATGTTTCTCGACCACCAGATGTGGAATACCCGCAACGTCGCGGGCCGCTGGTCGAACTTCCGGTGGGTCAAGGAAGGCGGCGTAAACAAGCTTCTCGCGGACGGCTATATCTCGTCGTCCGACGACATGAAGGATATTCGAACGAAGGTTAAGGACGGTTCGATCCAGACCTTTTCGCTCGGATACTCTGTCGAAGACTACTTCGACGAGACTCCCGATTTCGCGGAAGAGGGGGAGAGCGAACTTCCTCTCTTGCGCGCTATCGCTTACACCGCTATTGAAGCATCACTAACCGCAGCTCCGGCAGACCATAGGGCGGTCATGCGGGCGGCAATTGTTTACCAAGGAGGGACCGATATGGCTGGTCGTCGTAAGAAGAATACCGCTCCCGCTCGCAGCAAGCAGCAGAGCAATACCCCGAAGCAGACTTCGCAGCGGGGCAATCGCTCCACCGAAGACGAGGACGAGTTCCTCGACGAAGGTTTCGAAGACGAGCAGGACGAGCTTTTCCTCGACGAAGAGGACGAGCAGGACGACGACCAGGCGGAAGACGAAGACGAGCAGGACGACACGTCCGCGCGCAGCCGTTCGAGCCGTTCGCGCCGTCCCTCGCGCCGTCACGAAGAGAATCCGGCCACCAGCGATCTTCAGCTCGTCCGCGCTTGCCGCAACGCGCAGATCCCGGTGAACTTCCTCGGTCGCTACGCGAACCGGGACGAAGCTCCGACCGTCGACGAGATGCTCTCGGACTTCGCTCGCAGCCGCTCGCGTCGTTCTCCCGATCAGCCGGTCCAGCAGGATTTCACTCCCGACGCTCCGACCGGTCGCTTCCGCGCTATCGTCTCGAACGCCGTTCGCACCTTCTCGGGTCGGAACGTCGAACTCGACGAAGAAGCCGGCCGCGATCTCCCGCAGATGACGCCGGCGGAATTGCTGCGACAGATCTGTCGTTCGCATAACATCCGCTATCCCGAGTCGTCGACCGACTACTACGAGTTCCTCCGCCGCGACGTTCCGCCTTCGGTCGGTGACGCTTTCGCGAAGGTCCTCGAGGAAGTCTCGAACGTCCTTATCGTCGGTCCTACCGAAGGCGAGAAGCCTCTCTGGTTCGAAGCGATCTCGGCGCGCGTCTCGTCTCCGAGCTACGCCGCGATGGTCGGTCGCTCGAAGGCAGAGTGGGACGCTCTGACGGAGCACGCTCCGGGCGAAGAGGTTGAAGCCGGCACTCCGACGGTCTTCGACGTCAACGCGCGACTGCGTCCGTTTAACAAGCGGTTCGTTATCCCCCGGACGTTCTTCGAGACGCTCGGCGAGGAAGTCTACGACTCCGCGAACGGGATCAACCGCGCAGCTCGCAAGGGCTTCCGCAAGCACGTTAACAAGAAGCTGATGATGAACCCGGTTATGTCGGACGGCATCCGCTTCTTCCACGCGTCTCGCGGCAACGTCGGCGAGAACATGCCGCTCGGGATCACGAATATCTCGATCGCTCGGATCGCGATGCGCGGCGACGATACCGACGAAGCTCCTTCGATCCTCGTCGTTTCGCAGGCTCTCGAGCTCGAAGCGCAGCAGGCTCTGAAGGACGTTCTCGTTACCGATCGTTCGGACGTTCGTCCCGACTGGGCGGGCAAGCTCGAGATCGTCGTCGCTCCGAGCCTCCCGGCGGACGCTTGGATGCTCATGCACGACGTCGACGAGGTCGCGGCCTTCCTCGACGTTCGTCGCTCGGGTCAGACCTCGGCGATTATCGAGGTCGAGCGTTCGTTCCAGTATGACGGTATCGTCATGCTCGGACGCGCGGACTTCGAGTTCGCGAACAACAACCCGCGCGGCGCGTATCTGGCTTGGACCGGCGACGCTCCGGCCACTCTCAATATCGAGGGTGTCTCGAACAACTATCCGACCGAATACGGTCTCTAATAGGTCGGGGGAGGCTTTCGGGCCTTCCCCTCCTACGGTTCAAGGCTTCAAGGAGGCAGGAATATGAATAGGCAGCGCAGCGAAGGCGATAGCGTCAATCTTACGAATCCCGGTCCGGATGCGACCGTTACCGGCGCGATCGGAACCGTTTCCGGCTTCGCGACCGTCTGCAACCGGGGCGGCGTCCCGGCCGGCCAAAAGGCGCCATACTCGGTTACGGGTATGTTCCAGGCGCAGGCAAACGGCGGCGTCGACGGTATCGCGGAAGGTGACGACCTCGAGATCGCGGACGGCATTCTCGTCAAGGCGGACGCCGGTGACGTTGTCGGCAAGGCTCTGGACGCTCTGGCGGCCGGTGAAGCTGGCTCGATCTGGTTCCGCCTTCCCCCGCAGTAAGACGCGGTGGATACGTTCGACGAACTTCTCCCGGGAGGCGTCGACCTACTCCGAGTCGTAGGGAAGGATATGCTCTACACTCGGCGCGGGTCCGACGCCTCTTTCGTCGTGCGCGGGATCCTCGACGAGTCGGCAGCGACCGACGACCAGATGCAGGGATCCTACGGGGAGAAGATCGTTACCGGGCTCGTTACGCTTCACCTCGCGGACGGGGATATCCTCAACCCGGATGAATCTATCCTCTATCGCGGAGTCGAAAAGCCGCTACAGGGCGATAAGGTCTCCTACAAAGGACGGGAGTATGAGGTTCAGAACTTTTCTCCCGACGGAATGGGCCTCAACGTCCTAGAGCTGAATAGGTAAGGCAATGCTCGAGACAGACCCTTGCGATCTGAAGATCCAGCTTAAATCTAAGCGTCTCCTCGAGACCGTCCCTATGCTTGCGGAGCAGGAGGACACTTACGAGCTCGTTACGCTCAACAGCGGACAGGAGCGCAATATCGAGGACCGGTGGAAGGGGACTATCGTCTTCGTTACCGACACTCTTTCCGAACTTATCGAGGGCGAGGACCAAGGCGGGTTTTTCGACGCGCCGCAGTTCGTCGAGGACTACCAGCGTAGAGACCTCCGACTGCAGTTCGAGTTCTACAAGAAGAAGGCGGAGCAGGCGGAAGCTTCTCGTCTCATTGCGCAGATCCGCGAGTTCGTTCTTACCAAGCGCGCGTGGATGGTTGAACGGATCGAGCCGGAGACCGGCGTCGAGGTTTCGATCGACTATCTACAGGAGGTCGCGGTCTTCAGCGTTCCACCCAAAGAGAAGACGAGCGACGATTATCTATACGTTGCGATCTCTGTCGTCTTCGGCTATTCGTTCCTCGGGGGAGATCCCCGCAATTTCGCTTCCTAAGGAGGGTATCTCAAATGGCGTCACTTCTTCCCCGGCAGTCCGAAGACGGCTTCCGTATCGCTCGAGCTAAGGGACTGTTTTTCCCGAAGGGTAAGGACTTCGGTCTCTACATGGGCAATATGTCCGCGCTCGCTTTCGGCGCGGCCGTTACTCCGACCGACTATCCCTCCTACGAGGATTCGGCCGGCGCTCCCGCTTTCTCCGCTACGACCTCGACCGAAGCGAACATCACGTGGACGCAGCAGAACTACAACCAGCTCGCGCAGTCCCTCGCGGCTCTGTCGGATATCGATCCCGACACTTACACGCAGGAAGCCGCTATCGATCAGGCGATAACTTGGACGCAGCGTCTCTACAAGGATGCGACCTTCGAGATCCCGGCGAAGCTGGTCACTCCGAAGAGCTTCGTTATCGACGCGGCCGGACAGAATATCCAGATGGTCGAGGACGAGCACTACGTCGTCGACGATCAGGCGGGCTTGGGCATCATCATCAAGCTCCCGGACGCTTACGACGCTTCGACGGACGTCGACCTCGACAAGGTCTTTACCTACGACCAGGCGGCCTACGAAGCTCGTCTTATCGAAGGTCTCACGAACCCGAATGGTATCGACGGCGCGATCGTCATTCGCGATACCAACGCTTCGGGCGCGAAGTTCGCTCGTCGTTTCCACAACGTCCGCGCGACCCCGGCGAACGAGGAAGCCTTCATTTCGCAGGACGCGCTTTCGGAAGTCGAGTTCTCGGGTAAGGTCCTTCAGGATCCCGCGCGTCTCGCGACTGGTAACGGGTTCTTCACCTACGTCGAGATGCCGGCTCTCCTCGCTTAATCGCACCTCCCCTAGGATTGCCGTAAACTGGAGGGAGGGACTTGTTCGCTAGTCGTATACGTCTCTCCCTACTTTCTTAAAAGCGGATAACCCGCTTTCTATCAAAAGGAGAATATCGAATGTCCCTTCGTCCCGCCCCATTCACTCGTCCCCTCGACGGCGAGACCGTAACTCTCCCGGACAGCGGAGATACCGTCGAAGTCTTCCCGCTCCCTGTCGGTGCGGTCGAAGATCTACTCGACCGGCTGGTCGACCAGCTTCCCAAGATTCAGGAAGCAAGCGCGCAGGGTAAGAACCCGACCGAGATCGCGGCCGGGATGGCCATGTCGCTCGCTACCGACCTTATCCCGATCGCTCTCCAGTGCGAGAAGAGCGCGGGTGAGAACTTCAAGAAGAACCGGACGCTCTCCGACGGCGTCGTCCTCGTCGACAAGATCCTTGAGAAGGCTTTCCCGAAGGGGATCGCGAGTTTTTTGGAACTCTCGAAAGATGCTCTCGACCGTCGTGGCATCGTTCTGAACTTCGGAGGAATGACGACGGAGACGACGGAGGATACCTCTTCGACCGAGACGAAGAGCGAACCGGAAGTCGGCGCGCGGATCCCGACGGAGACCTCGTCGACTACGTCCGACGCGTCCGAGACGAATTCTCCGACGTCATAGCTCTTGTGCAGGCTGGAGGCTGGGACGCGTTGTCGCTCCCGGTCTCTATGCTCTTCAGGAGGGCCGAATCTCTGCGTCGGGAACAGGTCGAGACGGAGGCTCGGCAGATGACGGCGCAAGAGTTCATCCTAGGCTCGCTTCTCGATAAGAACTCCGCTAAGACGCTCAAGAAGATGCAGGACCGGATCGACGAGTTCATCCAGGGCAAAAAGTCGGAGGACTAAGAGTGGCGGGGTCGAATTCTAAAGTCGAAGTTCGCTTTAGCGCAGATGGAGCGGAGCGGCTTATTCGGTCAATCGGCAGGATCGCGGAGTCGTTCACTAAGGTGTCCGTCTCCGCTTCCGCCGCAGCTGTCAAGGCAACCAGAGCGACCGCGAGCATGGCTACGCGGATCGGTTCGACCGTTGCGAAGGTCGGAGCTCTTACGACCGCGTTTACCGCTCTCGCGGCCGCCGTCAATTTCCGCGGATTCTCGCAGTCGATTATCGACGCGGACGTCTCTCTTTCGTCTCTGAAGATCGCCCTCGAGCAAGCCGCAGGATCGGCAGAGGGAGCGGAGAAGGAGCTCGCTTTCCTTCGGGATACCGCGAAGACCTACGGCGTCGAGATCAAAGAGATCGCGGTTCCCTATTCGCAGTTCGTCAATGCCGTAAAAGCCGGCGGAGGATCGCTCGAGCAGGCTCGAGGCGTCTTCCTAGGCGTTACGAAGGCGGGTCTCGCTCTGGGTGCTACGTCCGACCAGATGGGCGGCGCGCTCCGACAGCTCCAGCAGATCGCGTCTAAGGGCAAGGTGACGCTAGAGGACCTTAATACGGTCGCGGAGAGCCTTCCGGGCGCGCTTGGACTTGCCGCGCAGTCCATGGGGATAACGACCAAGGAACTTATGGAGATGACGGCGGCGGGGACGCTCGAAGCGATCCCGTTCCTCGAGAAGTTCGGTTCGTATCTGGGAGGCGAATTCGAAGCTACCGCTCTCAAGGCAGCGAAGGACGCGCAGTCCTCGCAGGCTCGTTTCCGGAACGCCTTCGAGCGGACGAAGCAGCTTATCGCGGAAGGCGGCTTCGCGGACGCCATGCAGAGCGCGTTCGACCGGATCACGGCGGCTGTCGACAAGCTCAACGAATCGGGAGCGGCTCTTCGGATCGGGGACTTCCTCGGACGCGGCGTCCAGAGGGTCGCGGATTTCGTCGGGAATCTGATCGACAAGCTTTCGAACCTCGATCGGTCGTCGGGTGTCTTCAATAAGCTGATTCGCTTCGCGGCGGTCATAAAGACGAACTTCCAGTCGGGAGCGAAGGCGGTCGGACAGTTCTTCGACGGCTTCTCGAATTCGTCCCGCTTCGTTGCGAACGGGGACGGGATAATCGGCGTCCTCCAGAAGATGGCAGGCCTAGGGGTCCGTCTCGCGAACTCGGGTATTTTCGAGAAGATCGGTTCCGTCGCTGGTCGGGCCTTCGATATCGTAGTGACTGCAGGACAGAAGGTATTCCGGGTCCTCTCGGATATCTTCTCCGCGATCTCGCGCGGCGGGTATACGACGAACTCGTTCTCGAACGTCATTATCTCGATCTTCTACGTCTTCAAGCAGCTGGCGCCTCTCGTCGGAGCGGTCTTCTCTGCGATCTTCTCCGGAGCGTCGAAGAGCTCGGGCTTCCTTTCGCGCCTGGCAGATACCGCCACCTCGTTCTTCGACCAGATCGCGAAGATCCTCGAGACGATCAACGGACGCCGGAACGGTCTCGGAGACGACTTCATCGCTCCGGGTCTGTCGGATAGGGCCGCGTCGATTGTCGGGTTCATCGAGAAGGCGGTCGAGGTCGGGAAGACGCTCGGTCCGGCTCTGGTCGCTGGATTCTCGATCGTCGTCGACAAGGCGGTTACTCTGGGTCCGATCCTGTCGGATGCGTTCTCGAAGGCTGGAGAGATCCTCCGCAACGTCTTCGGGGATATCGATATCCAGTCCGTCGCGCGAGACCTTGCCGGTCTCTTCAGCGGAGCGGACGCGTCGACGGCGGCTAATTCTGCAGTCGCTCCCCTGTTCCAGATCCGGGACGCTCTGGGATCCGTCTTCGAGACGCTCCGGTCGACCCTCGAGGTCGTCCTTCCGATTGCTCTCGAGATCGGGGAAGGGCTCCTCCTCGGAGCGGTCGAGTTCCTCCGGATCCTGAATGACGAGGTGCGGCCGGTTCTCGATACGATCGCTGGTCTTCTCGGGTTCGACTCGTTCATCGAATTCCTCGCTTATCTGAAGGTCGGTCTCGTCGTCTTCCGGGGTATCTCGGCGGTCGTTACGGCGGTCTCCGCCGGCATCACCTTGCTGTCGAGCGGTCTCGCTGTCGTCCAAGGGATCGCGGCCGGGATCGCGGCCGTTGTCGGTGCGATCTCCGCTCCCGTTCTGATTATCGTAGGAGCGGTCGTCGCTATCGGAGCGGCGGTCTATCTGGCATACAAATACTGGGACCAGATCTCGGCAGTTCTCGGGCAGGTCTGGGAGTTCGTAAAGTCGATCGGAGAGGCTATCCTCACCGGGATCGTCGAGGCGGTTAAGGGCATTCCGGATCTGTTCGTCGCAGCGTTCGACGCGGTCGTCGAGTTCATTAAGAACTGGTCGCTCCCGGCTCTGATCCTGAAGCTCTTGGAAGCCGTCTTCCCGGGTATCACGCAGAAGCTTAAGGACGCATTCTTCTCCGGGATCGAAGCGATTCGCGGGTTCTTCTCGTCCATGTTCGACTGGATCTTCGACAAGATCTCCGGGATCGGGGACACTCTGAAGGATATCGGCAACTTCTTCACCGGAGGCGGGGGAGGTTCGGCCGCGAACGATAATATCCCTGGCTACGCCGGCGGCGGTCTGTTGCGCGGTCCGGGAACGGGGACGAGCGACTCGATCCTCGCTCTCCTCGGAGACAAGCTTATCCGCGTCGCAAACGGCGAGTTCGTTATGAACGCTCGCTCGACGAAGAAGTGGCTCCCGCAGCTCCTCCAGATGAACCGGGGACAGCTTCCTCGCTTCGCAACCGGTGGCCTCCTCGGAGCCTCTCGCGTTTCCTCGTCTCCTGTCGCGGCGGGAGGTTCTGGTATGACTTCGGAGATCTCGCTATTCTTCGACAAGAACGGAGAGCCGGAAAAGGTCTACAGCCGCAAGCCGGGCGATCAGCTCCTCCGCGATCTTCAAAAGAAGGGATTCGGTCGGACCCGCTTCCCTCCCAAGTATAAGAGGTAAGAATGTCGGGTCTTCGCTTTCCCTATCCGAACTTCGATCTCGGAGAACGCTCGCTTATCACTATCGACGGGAAGCCGCTCCCGTCGAGGGTTGCTCGAGGCGTCGTCCAGACTCTCGACAGCGAGGCAAGAGGCGCCATCGAACGGACGCTCGGAGGCGGTCTCAAGTATATGGGGATGCCGTCGACGAGGGAGAGGTATCTCTCGAATATCCAGTCGAACGACCAGTTTCCGCTTCCGCTCCTGAAGGAGGGAGACTTCCACACGATCGGTTGCTCCGCCTGTATCATTCTCTTCGGTCTTATCGACGAAGCGGACTTCCCGCGCATTGCGCGTCCCGGGACGATCCGCTATCTCGACGTCGATATGCGACCGATAGGAGACGAGAACGGCGGCTACGGAGATCCGGCGGACGTCCATTCGACCTTCTATCTTCCCTTCCTCCGTTTCGCTGTTCTGGGATACTCGCAGAACCGGGACGAGTGGGGTAACGTCGCGGGTTCGAGTTACTATCTGCGAGAGGACAAACCGCTATGATCCGAGTTGCGTGGGTCGCTTACGATACCGAGTTCGAAGACGTCGTATGGGACGACGCTATCGATCCTCTCGCTATCGCTGTCGACGAAGGGGAGAACGACCACCCGACCGCTCGAGCTCGCTTCGCTCTGGAGGACGGGATCGATCCGTCGACGAAGGAAGCCGCGTGGTTCGCTTGGGATGGATCCGCCGGTCTGGTCCCTCTCTTCTACGGACAGGTCTCGAAGACCGGGATCGGGTATAAGGGTAAGGACGTCGAGATCGACTTCGTAACGAAGCCGGATGATATCGACGCGCGGGTCGCGCAGCTTCTCGCGAACGCCGTCTATAACGATCGGTCGCTCTATATCCCGGAGTTCGGAGAGGCGCAGGACGCAACCGACGCCGGGACGATCCTCGCGGCTTCGAGCCTCCAGATCGAATACGACAGGCTCCGGGGATATCCCGCTCTCTGTTCGATCTTCGGAGACCCGGATCGCTACGTCGTTATCGAAGAGGACGATATCCTCGAGGACTCCTTCGAGATGTCGATAAACGGGATCCCGGCTTCGGGAGGCGTCCTTTCGCTGGTCCTCGAGTGGGACGAGCATAAGGTCGAGGAATCGAACGCCGGCGGATACGTTCAAACCGAGATAGACCGGATCGGGCAGTTCTTCGGAGTGCAGGGCTCGACGCTTGCGAACTTCACTTTTACGCCGGACGTTCTCAACTCCTGGCCGAAGCAGGGAGAGACGATCGGCAATTCGTGGCAGGTCCGCTATTCCGCTCTCGTCGCGACGGCTGGTCCGGGAACGGTCCCGAAAAGCGAATCCGACTACGCTCCGATCTACGTCCCGCAACCTTCGAAGGATGCGGCCGGCGTTATGGTCGACGCGGAAGACTTCGACGAGGACGGCTTCGACGGTTCGGGGGAGAGTCTGGTCGCGCTCGAAGCGACGAGCTTTTCCTATCCGCTTCTCCAGCTCTACGGCGTCCGGACCAGACCCCGGCGCGAGGTCGTGCAGATCTATATCCCTTTCGAGGGACAAGAGGTCGTGAAGGGCAACGGAGAGACGATCTACGTCTCGCTTTCCGCGACGGGTCTCGACAAGGACGAGACGACGGCGAAGCACGAGGTCGGGGTCGAATACGAGGCGTTCGACGAGGTGCAGGAATACGGGGTCCTCTGGAGGTCTCTCGAACAGCATCGCTCGAAGGGCTCGGTTATCAGCGAATCTCTCGATATATCGGATCCGGCTTCGTCGACCTACGGACAACAGCTCTGGGAACCGCGTCCGGGAGACTGGAAAGGCGTTCTAGGGTCGTCGGACTGTATCTCCGCTATCCTCACTCCTTGGGGTCGTCGCGCTCTCGCGAACGGGATCCGGCGCGTCGCTTCGAACCTCGCTTTTCGTTCGAGGACCGTCGAGACCCGCGCTCGTATCGACCTCGAGCAGGCTCTCGCGATCGACACCCGGTCGACAGTTCGCTTCAACGTTCCGAACGAGGTCCAGAAGGGCGGATATATCGAAGGGAAGTGCGTCGGTATCTCGTTCGTCTTCAACGGGGAGACCGGAGACCACTACGCGGATATCGTCGTCGTATCGGCGGTCGGTGGCGGCAACTGGGAGGACAACGGCATTCCGCCTGGCAGCGTAGAACCGGTCCCGGCGGACAGCATCGAGAACGTCGACTATGCGGTCGCGGATCCGGACGGGATCTACGACGGACCCTTCCCGGTCGATCCTCCGAGCTGGTGGCCGGCGGAGAGGTCGTGGCCTCCCAACGCGAACGAGGATACCTTCGGATACTATACCCACTCCTACGGCGTTCGCGTCGAGGACGGGAACAGCTATCTCTATCAGGTCTCGGACGCGGTCGGTCTTCTCCCTCCGCTCTCGTCGAACCCATACGACGCCGTTTTCCCGGCGCAGGAGCCTACGTGGTGGCCTGTCGTCAACGGGGACCAGTTCAACCCGAACAACGGTAAGAAGGCGTTCCCGTGGCCTCCCGGGACGCCTGTCGATAACTCCGTCTATCCTCCGGTCCCGGACGTCATGGCTTCGAGCGATCCCTTTCAATACTACAAGGTCGCGCCGGAGAACGATTATCTCGACGGCTCGGGCGGAATCCGCGGCGAGGTCTTCGAAGGCGGAATGCCGGACAGCGATCCAGCGGAAGAGCAGGACGACTTCGATCCCGGCGATAACGTCCCGGTCGCTGGTCCCGGCGGCTCTTGGGACCAAGTCCGTTACACTCAACCGATCGTGGGTCCCGACCCGCTTCCGGAGGATTTTATCTCGGTCCGGGTTAACTGGCTAGGAGTCGAGCAGGGCTTCGCGCTTGCGAACCCGGGAGATCCGATTCCGGATCCATACGGTCGTCTTCCCGGAGCGGTTAAGAACTTCCAGTTTAACGGACCTCTCGACCTCGCGTCGGAATTCCTGCAAAGGTTCCCGACGGAGATTATCGTCGGGATCGACGAACCGACGGAAGACGATATCGCAGCGAAGCGAGTGGCGGTTATCTGCACTCGCGGCTGGAGAGGACCGAAGCAGGTAGAACTATGAGCGACGCGCTACTCGGACAACAGCTCCGCCGGATGCAGATTCCGCCGGGCGATCAGGAGCTCCACGTTCCTTCGGGAAGGCTTGGAGGGACGACGGTCGTCGCTCGGACGACGTCTTCTCCGAACGGATCGGGATCGCAGTCGAACGTCTCCGGCCGGAAGGTTAAGTCGGTTCGGTCCGACGGTCTTCAGGACTGGCACGGCGAACAGCAGCGGAACCCGGAGTTTCGGGGAGCGTCCGACTCGTTCGGTCCTCGAGTCGCAGGACCAGGACAAAGACCGGCAGGGACGGAGACGTGGCCTACGGTCGCGCAGCGTCCTATCTCCGCCGGGGACTATAACGCTTACTGGTTGTCGCTTACCGGCGATACGAACCTCGTTCTCGACTGGGACGATCTGGACGATCTGGACGGCTCCAAGCGCGGGAACGTCCTCGTTACGCGGCTCCTCTACATAACGATCGCTATCGAGCACAACGGCTTCGAGATCGGTCTACCGAACGTCCGATGGGGGAACGGCGGGGAAGAGCCGGATCTTACGCCGGTCGACGGCGGGGTCCACTTGATCACTTTCGCTTGCTACCGCTTCGGCGTAGGAGCTGGAGTTCGGACGGAGGTCTTCGGTCTTCCTCCTCTCGCGAATTGCAAGTGAGGATCTGGGCGAAGTGTTCTACTGGAGACAGACAGGCGGAGAGCCGGGGAAGCTGGTTCGGAATATCGTCCTAACCAACGCCGGGGACTACTTCGTCCTCTATATCGACGGAGAGGGGGAGGCGGGTATCTCCTACTCCGGTCCCATGCGACACCTCGCTTTCGATAACGACGGGGCGGATATCAATCCGAACGCCGGCTCTACCCCGATGCGGGGAGACCTACGTCTCGAACCCGACGAGGAGAACGGAGAGGTCGTCCGCGATCTCTTCATGGCGCCTGTGGCGGACGGAGCGAGCCTCTACGTCCGTCGATTCGGGAAAAGGATCCGAGACGCCTTCGAGAGCGATCCAGTCGCAGGGGAAGGGCTCGTCTTCGCGTCCCGGGATCTGGTCGTCCAGACTCCTTCAGGGAATCAGGAAGGGACCGCGATATTCCGTAACCGGTCGACGAACGCGCAGATCGGGACGGCGGATCTCGAGTTCCAGTATACCGGCGGGAATCTTACGACCAGCGCGAACGAGGCGAAGAACCTTCTCCAGCTTGCAGGGCACCAAGGCGCTTACTCTCATATCGCTTCGACGGCGGACGCGGTCTACGCGGTCCGAGCGGACGGAAGGATCGGGACGGTCGGTCGGATGGTCGAAGGATCTCCGGTCGTCGAGGCTATCTCCGGCAGCGGCTGGGAGGGACAGATCGCTTCGGTTACGGTTCTCGCTGCGACGGATACGACGCTCTACGCGCGGCTTGCTACCTACAGGCTCCGGCAGGAGACCACGTGGTCGCGAATTCCGAACGGGACGGATCCCGGGTCGTCGACGGAGCGGAATGTCCACGAGGCGTTCTCCTACCGCCTGGCAATCGTCGACGGCGCGATCGTCGAGGTCGTCGAAGAGGGAAGTGTTCAAGGATCGGCGGTCGATACGAACGGGGACAGCTATCCCGATACGATCGAATACGTCGTCGACGGCGTGGTAACGACTGCAGTCGCGGTCCTCTCGGATGGGTCTCTAAGCCTCTACTCCGTTCCGGCGGACAGCTCTCCAACCTTTACCGACTTCGCGCTCGAGATCGCTCCCGGCATTCGCTTGGTCCGTTATTCCAACGGGACGTGGGAACTCGACGGTCTTCCCTTCAATCCTGAAGGCTCGAGGCTTGCTTATTCGGGTCAATCCGCTGTAAGGAGAGATCTACGCGTTTCGGCGAAGACTCAATCGGAGATGGGCATATGATCGCAAGGTTTCAGAGCACGGAGGGGGCGCAAACGATCAAGATCCCCGTTACGAAGGATATCCACTACGGACAGTTCCTCGGACACTTGGGTCGGTTCGGTATCGCTGCGAGTTCCGCGAAGCCTTTCGAGCATGTCAAGATTATCAAGCGCGGGACCGTCGTATGCGAGGCGCGCGCTTATCCGAAGGTCCAGATCGGTTATCTCGGAACGCTCTTCGGCAACTTCCTCGACTTCGACAATCTGGTCGACATTCTCGAACCCGACACTCTCAACGGACAGAGCTTCTTTCCGCTCGGGTTCATCGAGGGGTGGGACTATACCTATCCCGAATCTCCGCGCTTCATTCTGTCTCTAGGAGAGGCTTCCGGCGGCGGTGCTGTCGACCAGTATGCGCGGGACCGGGCTAACGACGCTTACAGTCTCGCTCTTTCGGCGCAGAACCAGTTCCCGGCGAACGCCGCGAGTCTGATCGACGAGAACAACGCTCCGTTCGATATCGCTCCCGGAGCGTCTCATACTTTCCGGTGGTATAACGATAGCTTCCCGTTCGACCTCGACCCGGCGGATCCCTCGAGGGTTCGCTTCATGCAAGACGGGCTCTACTACCTCGGTCTTACCGGACTTCGCGCTCTGCAAGGCAACATCGCGGACCTTCGGGTCGATATCGACGTTCAAGGGACGATTTCGAACGGTGAGGTCTTCGACGGCGTCGTTCAAGGCGGACAGGTCGTTACCTATATCTACGGGTCCGGAGATCCTAATCGTTACTTCACTGCGACGGTTCGGAATACGAGTCCCGATACCGCTATCCGTCTCGACGCGATCGCAAAACTTACCGCCTTCAAGATGGCAAACTAAGGAGAAGACGAATGACGAAAGTATCTCTCGAGAACGGCAAGCGCTACGCGATTGTCGCAACCGCAACCGGCGTTGTCCGCAACATGGTGGTAACGCCTCCCGTTGTCGGCGGTTCGAAAGACGAGAAGGACGAGAACAAGAACCGGACGTCCTACGAGATGATCCCGAACCACGTCGCGATCCCGGTCGAAGGCGGTTCGGCAATGATCGGCCGCAACGTCTCGGACTTCCCGTCGCTCGCAGCGGCTTACGAAGAGAAGACGAAGGACCTCCCGAAGGACGAAAGCGGGAAGATCGTTATCGAGGCTCTCGCGCCGGCGAAGTCGACCGTCCTTTCCAAGACCTCGACCCGCTCGACGACCAGCTCGACGAGCGACCAGGCGGAGACCACGGAAGAGGACAAGGGCTAACCCTTCTCCTTGATTTTCGGATGATAATCGGCGAAGGAGGTCGGGACGGGGGTCCGGCCTCCTTTTTCTTTTCCGGAGGGTTGCAATGAAGAAGAATTTTAAGCCGTCTCTGAAGCTTACGCTCGCTCACGAAGGCGGCTTCGTCAATCACCCGAAGGATCCGGGCGGAGCGACGAACTACGGCATTATCCAGCGGACCTACGACAAGTATCGGGACGACGAAGGTCTTCCTCGTCGTTCGGTCAAGCTTATCACGATCAAGGAACGCGAGGATATCTACAAGGCTCGCTATTGGGATCTTATCAAGGGCGACGAGCTCCCCACCGGTGTCGACTACGCTGTTTTCGACTACGCGGTTAACTCCGGTCCCGGTCGAGCTGCGAAGGAGCTCCAGAGGGTCGTGGGGGCAGGCGTCGACGGATCGATCGGTCCGGCAACCCTCGAGGCGGTTCGGAAGAAGTGCGAAGAGGACGGCGTCGAGTCGATTATCTACGAACTCTGCGAGCGTCGGATGCGCTTCCTTCGTTCGCTTAAGACGTTCTCGACTTTCGGTCGCGGCTGGACCCGTCGGGTTCTCGGATCGGAAGAAGGCGCGCAGGAAAACGACCACGGCGTTCTCGACGTCGCCCTCGTCATGGCTCGGGAAGATCTCAACGCGAAGCAGGTCGAGCAGCTGAAGGCGGCTCCTGTCGGGACGAGGGAAGGTGAGAACCCGGAGACCCCGCTCGTTAAGGCTCTTCCGTCCGACCAGTCGGTCGCGAAGACGAAGTCCGGCGTCGGGCAGATCATCGCAGCTACCGGCGTTACCGGGCAGGTCGTCATGGGCGCGGCGGATAAGGTCTCTCCGCGTATCGACGATACTCCGATCGGGATGATCGCTTTCGCGGTCTTTATTCTCCTGATCGTCGGAGGCGTTGCTCTTACGCTCTGGTCTCTTCGCGAGAAGATCCGGGAACGCAACGGAGAGAACGAGACTCCTATCTCTAACAGCCTCAACGGTCAGAAGTCGGGATAACCTAATGCGGGTCGCTAAATTCCTAAAGGGTCGCTCTTTCGGTTCGAGTCTGGTGAGAACGGGTATCGTCGGGGCGGCTCTGGTCGCTCTGTCGATACCTCTTCAGGTTCTGGCAGCTCCGGGGGACGCATTGTCGCAAACGAACGAAGCCGGCAGGGTTCTAGCTACGCTGGACGACTGGCGGGCTATTATGTTCATTCTAATCTTCGTCCTTGTCGCGGACCGCGTCGCTACCGCCTGGTATCGCGCTCTCGACCGGAAGGACGCTCGACAGATGCGGGAGGAGTTCCTTATCGTTACGGAGCGCTTGTCTTCGTCTGTCGACCGTCTTACGGAGGGTAACTCGAGACGAGACCAGATAATCCAGCTCCACCACGCTAGGATCGAAAGTCTCCTTTCCCGTCTCGAGGTCTACCTCGCTAAGAGAGAGGACGATTAAATGCAGGGCAAAGAATGGCTAGCCGGCACTCTTCGTGCGATCTTCGGAGAACCAGTCGAGGACGAGAAGAACGAGAGGATGCTTCGGATAATCGAGGTCGCGGATCGTATCGACCAGCGCGTCGAGCGTATCGAACAGGACCTCGGGATTCATATCCAGACTTCCCGTGACGAACAATCCGAGCTATCGAGAGCTATCTCGGATATCGCAGGGAGACTGTAAATGGCTTCGCTTCTACTCTGGCTCTATCTCGCTCTCGCGATATCTTCCGCGTTTCTCACTTTTGCGTGGGGAGAGGTCGGTAAGGACGTTGTCCTCGAACGCCGGAAGGAAAGGAACTTCCGGCCGCTGATCTGGTCGAAGAGCTTCCTTGTCGCGGCTGGTCTGTCGATACAGGCTTTCGCTATGCTCTTCGCGACCGGCTATCGCGCTATCGATCTCTTTTACAATCCAGACGATACGGTCGGAGGATCGGAGCCGTATTTCCTCGCGTATTTCTTGTTTATGATTCTCCTGTCCCATATCATTCTGGTCTGGGCTGTTACGACTGAAGAGGTCCGACGGAAGATCAAGTGGCCGTGGACCGCTTACGTTCTCGTTCTGATCGCTCTTACGGTCTTCGTATCGATAAGGGGCCTCTGGTGACTTACTGGAAGATCGCGAAGATCGCGGGACCGATTGTCGTTCTGGTTGCTCTGGTGGGCGCCATCCTCTGGTATAGGGGAGAGGCTCTCCAAAAGCAGGCAGATCTAAACCTCGCGAACGCGAAGGTCGAAAGTCTCGAGAATGCGAACCTCGCTTACGAGGCGGAGATCGCGAACCTTCGGGAAGCGGAAAGACAGAACGCGGAGCTCGTCGAACAGCTCGCGGCAACGAATGCGGAGATCGCTCGTCGGGAACCCCGGACGAGGGTCGAGATCCGCGAAGTCGGAAGGAAAGACCCTAATGCGCAAGACGCTCTCGATACTCCCATTCCTGACGCTGTGCGTGGCGTGCTCCGGGACCGTTACGGAAAGCCGGCCGGTCCGGATAACTGATCTACCGCCGGCGGAGTTCTCTACTCCCTGCGAGACGGACGATACAGCGATCCTCGAGGCGTTCGACCTCGAGGACGCTCTTAACGCGTATGGGGTCTGCGCTGGACAGAGGGACAGGTGCGCCGCTAAGGTCGACAAGAGCCGCGAGTGGCGCCTTCAGGCAGCGGAACGCGCGAACAAATCAGGAGACGACGAATGAATGTCCTACCGGCAAACCCGAACCTCGAGCGAGATCCGATCGCGGTCCAGATCTACGACCAGAACGGCAACCCGGTTACGAGCCTAGGAGGCGGCGGAGCTGGATCCGTCGATCTCGTCGGTCTCGGTCGTATTATCGGCGAGCAGGTAAAGGTGGCTCGAGAGGCTATCGTTCCGGAGAATCTTATCGAAGCGAACGGTCGCGTCGTATCGAACGACTCGATCTCTCCCGAGCTGCAAGCCGCGCTCCTTCGCGCTAATCCGCCGGCTTCGAACTTCGTCGAGCGTCGTAAGGATCTTCCTCGCTCCGGGGACCAGGTCTACAACGTCGGTTATATCGACGGGAAGTGGGTCGCTGTGACGCGCTGGGGCAACGTTTCGCAGTATTATATCTTTACCTCTCCCGACGGTATCAACTGGACGCAACAGCGGAACGTCTACGCGGAGACATCGAGCTACTCCTCGCAGTTCTTCGACTTCTACGTATTCGACGGGAAGCTTTGGGGCATCGCTCAAAGCGGAAGCCGCTGCACGATCTTCTCGTCCGCGAACGGCGTAGACTGGACGCTTACGAACTCCGCCGGTCCGATCAATCCTACAGGCGCGCAGCTGTTCTACCCTGTAAGGAGCAAGGTTCTTAACGGGAAGATCGTTAACGTCGGTTCGGTTTCGACGGCCACAACCTCCAACGACTATATCTCGTTCTCGAACGACGGCGTCGCTTGGCAAGGCGGACGGATGGCGATCCCGTCCGCTCGAATGTATGGCGCCTCCTACGCGAATATCGACGGACAGGACGTCTACGTCGCGGTCGGGTATAACGGTCGACTGCAGACCTCCCCGGACCTCATCAACTGGACGGAGCGGACCTCGGGCGTCTCCGAGACGCTCTACGCCGTCGAGTTCTTCGCTGGACGCTTCGTCGCGTTCGGTTCGAGCGGCCGCGTTATCTCGTCCCCGGACGGGATCAACTGGACCCGGGAGAAGTCGATCAACGGCGTTACGACCCCGGTTAAGGCTGTCGTCCTCCCCGGAGACGAAGTCATCGTCCTTATCGCTTCCTCGTCCGCTCTGGACGATAATCGCAAGATCGTGAAGAGCTCGGATCTCGTCAACTGGTCGGACGAGCGGGTCGGGAACAAGCGCGCCGAAGAAGGCGGGACGACCGGCGTTCCGTATGCGATCTGGCAGGAGAACGGCGTTATCGCTGTCGGGACCTCTCTCGGTATCGGCATCACCGAAGGCGGTCCGCAGGTCGACCCGCTCACCGAGACTTGGATCCCGAAGATCGAGTCGGACCCGTATTCGAAGGTCTACCTCGTCGACCGCATCCTCGTCGAAGAAGAAGAAGCTTAAGGAGCAGCTACAATGATCGACCAGCTCGAGAACATCAGAACCAAGCCGGCGGCGGTTATCGAGGGAGAGGACGAGGTCGAGTTCGTCTCGATCTGTTCGCGCACTCCGTCGGGGATCGAGTTTACGATCTACCTCCCGCGCGACCAGGCGGAAAAGTCGGTGAAGGACGGCGCCTTTACGTTCGTCCTTTGCGAGCCGCGCGTAGAAGTCGAGCAGGATCCGGCGTAAACCGCGATCCTAGAAGGCTGGGACGACGATAGAGGGGTCGAAGGTATGAAGGGTCCACTTTTGCGGGAAGGCTCTCTACGGGCTTCCTACGGGCTTGCAGAGGCTACCGCTATCGGCGTCGCTCTGGTCCTCGTCGACGTTGCTCGAGCTCACGGCTTCGAATCTGGTCTCGAGACGCTCTCGAACGGGACGAGGCGGGTCCGGGTTCGTTATGCCGGCGGAGTCTTCTTCCTCGCGGTCTGTCCGGAGGGAGTGAAGGGGAAGAAGGACGACGATATCGTTCTCCCTCATCCTATCGGTCTCGCGATCGCGCGGCTCGAGGGCCACCTTCTCAATCTGGAAAAAGAAGAAGGGAGCCGGGGGAACCATTCCCGACTCCCTTCGGAGTTCGTCGGTCGCGAGGAACCAGAGCGGTCCGACGAGGTGTCTTTCGCGGCCTAATATAGACGGCGATATTCGATTCGCAACCCTTGCGAGCGTCCTACGTCGATTCCCTGTTGCATTCCGCTCGAGGTCCCGAAGTCGGTGTAGACGACCAGCTTGTCCGCGACGCTATACCAAGAGAAGCCGCAGGCCATCCCGATCTCGCGTTCTTCCGGCTTCGTATCGTCGAGGACGAGCGGAAGGAGGAGGTGGGCAGCGATAGGCGCCTCTCCTCGCTCGACGCAGTCCCGGACGCACTCCAGACCGTAGAGCCGGTTCTCCGCCATCGTCCGACCGTTCGAGGCGGAGAGGGGGGACTCGATAATAACCCGGATCCTCTTGTCGAGGTTAAAGACCGGGTCGGTCTGGAAGTCGGGATCCTTGAAGTCGATAACGGTAGCTTCTCCGTTCGGGTTGCGCATCATCGCGGCTTTTGCTCTTCCTGATCTCATCAGACCCTCCCGAACAGTCGAGCGAAGAACCCGGGCTTTTCCATCGGCTGGATCTTCCCGTGCTTTGCGAAGCGGGTCGAGGCGTCGCTATGCGGCCGGGGGAGGACCCACTTATCCGGCGCGGACGAATTGAAGCGAAGGTGGGTCACTGTCCGTTCCTCCTCTTGTCTGCGCGCATTTTGTCGACCGCGTATCGGATGAAGGGTTCGATATCGATCTCTCCTCTCTGGACCTTCGTGACGAACTCGCGCTCTCCGCAGTAATAGAGGCGGGATAGATATTCGAGCGAAGCCGTGTCTCTTTCGATAGCGATCTCGAGGTGCTGGATGGTGAACTTCGATCCTTCGTCCGAGACAGTTTCCTCGACCGTCTCGCGCGGCCGCCTGGTCGCTTCCTCCTTGTCGACGAACCGTCCGGTGACGGCATCCCGGAAGTGATTAAATCTCTTACCCATTATTCTTCTCCTTCGGTTGATACGATCGCGAGCTCTTCTTCCTTCAGAGCTTCGACGATACGATAGGCTTCTCGGATCGCTTCGGCGCGGCTGGAGCCGTAGATCGACTCGAGGACGTCCGCGAGGACAGCGACTTCGTGGGGGATCATTCGGGTATTCTCCTCTTACTTAAAGTCCGTTGCGAATCCGATCGCTAGAGCGAGGAAGACGCAAAAAAGAAGGATAGATATAACCAGAAGCTCGGGATGCTTATCGAAAGTTCTCGCTATCGGAGAACGGAAGTCGACCCAAGGTTCGAACCATCTTCCCTCCATTCCGCACTTTGTCTCGTCCTCTCTGATGTTTTTCGCGAGGTCGTAAGTAGGTCTTCCAGTTTCGTGATTGAATCCGACGGCCGCTCTCTTGTCGAAGCAGCGATCCCGATCCGGTCCGCTACGCATAATAACGATCGGATGATAAGGAAGCTCTTCTTTCATTCCTCCGAACTTATCGCAACGATTGCAGGCGGCGATGTTGTTGCAGTCTCTCTTGTCTCTCATTCTTCTTCTCCTCTTACTTCCTCGTCCGGTCGTCATACATTCCTTCGGCGAGGAGTTCTTCGACGTAATCGACCAGCGACGGCCGGCCGGCTTCTTCATCCCGATCGCGGAACGTCCGGACGATCTTCGTGACTTCGCGGCGCGCTTCCTTGCAGACCCGGGCGCGGCGCTGTTCTTCGGGGTCCTCCGACTTCGGGGAGGCGTGGCGGGTCTCCATCCAGACCTTCAGAAGCGAGATAACGACCTTCCCTTCCGAGTTCGAGCGATTCCGGAACTCGAGGCGGCAGGAGGACGAGCAGAAGCTCTTGCGCATTCCTCGGGTTCTCTCTCCTACCGGCTTGCCGCAGTTCGGGCAGAGCTTGGTGGCGTTGTCGGTCTGGTCGGTCATTGTCTGGTTCCTTCTCTTCAGATCAGTAGGAGACGAAGTCGCGGCGGACTTCCGACTTACCGACAAGGACGGCGCTTTCGGCGTTGAATATCTGGTGCTTCTGGATCTTCCAGATTGCTTCTTCTTCGTCGCGCGCGTCAACTTCGAAAGTCTCTTCGTTCCCGAGTTCGATATGCCGGGCGAAAACTTCGTAGGTGTTGATCTGGTCGGTCATCGTCTTGGTTCCTTCTGTCTATAAAAGGAAGTTACTCGCTTTCGTTGCTAGTTGCAAGACCTAATCGACATACCTTCGAACTTTTTTTCGACGTCCAGGTGGGCTATTCCGACGAGACCGTGATCGCGCTCGTTCTTCTCGTTATCGATCCAACCGTCCCACTCCGGCATCGAGACGCAGGGAACGCCGTCGAGATCTATCTCGAGCCGCTTCTTACCGTCCTTCTCGACCAGCTGGTAGGATCCCCACTCGAGACCGGCGTCCGCTTCCGAACGGTTCCGATAAACCATACCGTCGCGGCAGAACGCAAAACCGATATACCTCACTTCTTCTCTCCCTTCATCTTCTCGACCGCGAGGTGGCTGTTCTTCAGCTTCCGGAGATCCTGTCTCGTCGCTGGAACGTATCGCGGCGGACCGAAGAGGACCTCGACCTTATCCTTCTTCGCGCTATCCTCGTTCGGAACTCGACGAACGAGTTCTCCCTTCTTCGGGTCGAGACCGATCGGAATCCACCCGGCGATCTCCGTCCGTTCCTTCTTCCGCTTCTCGACCAGAGACCGCGCTCTCGTTCCCGGATAGAGGTTCCATCCCGGAACCGCGTCCTCGAACCGACCGATAAGCTTCAGATAATCGCGGTAGGTGACGCTCCTCGGATCGGCGGAGAGAGCGACGATATCGTTCGACGGCTTCCCGGTCCTCCAGTGGGGCACGACCTTGAAGCGGACCGGGACGACCAGTCCCTCGAGGTCTGCGTAGGAAAGGTCGTCCAGATCGAGCGTGTGGCAGCTCATCGCGCGCTTCAGGAACATACGGTCCCGCTCGACGACCTTCTCCGGACCTTCGAGGAGGAAAGGTCTCCAGATCCACCGGCCTTTATGGATACCGGCGATAACAGTCGCTTTCCCGGAAGCGCTTACGGAGTTCGTCTTCTTCTCCGGCTGGAGGTTCCCGGCCGCGTCGACCGGGATATTCGAGAACTGGACGAGACCGACCTTCCCGTCCCCTATCGGGTTCCACCGGCGCTTCTTCGGAGCGGCTTCGAGACCTCCGGGTCGAACGACCTTCTCTCTTGCCTGTCTGCGGCGCTCTGCGTCGACTTGGTCGAACTTCTGGAGCTTCCCCTCGTTGAGGTCCATTCGGATCTGTCCGGGACGCTCTGCGTCGTTTTCTCGATACATTCTCGGTTCCTCTTAAGCTTGCTCATGGCGTAGACCGCTGGTCCTTCGGTCGACGCGATACCGGTCGCTACGATCGCTCTCTTCGAAGCGCGGAGGATATCCCCGACGGAGATACCCTCCTTTTGCTTCCTGAAGCCGTAGACGAGCCGGGATAGGTTCTTGTCCTTTATCTTCCCGTGGAGGCTCGACGCGGCCTTCGTGACGACGAGGAGGTTTTCCCCGTTCTCGAAGTCCTCGACCGCGTCGAGCAGGAGGTGGGCGGCTTCCTTCGGGCCCATCGCGATCAGGAGACCGCGAAGAGGAAGCAGATCGTCCCGACAGCGAGAGCGAGAGCGAGAGCGATCGCGCAGTAAACGACAACCATCGCGGGTTCGGATTCTCCCGGCTCGCAGTGCGGCTTCCGAAAGGGAGACATTCCGCGACGCTTTTCGAAGGGTTCGAAGTCGTCTTCCGTAAAAGAAGAGATGACAGGACGATCGACTTCGTATCGGCCGCCGTAGATCCTCTGGCACTCCTCGTCCGTAAGTTCGTGGATACCCTTCGAGCGTTCGTCCTCCATCCACTCCGTTACGGACTTCCCGGAGTCGATAACCCGGTCGACCATTCCGGTCCGGAGCGCGGTCTTCATCAGATACCCGCTGCGGTCGATCCGGAGAGCTGCGAATCGGGAGATACCGAGTGCCTTCTCCTTCTCGATCATCCATTCCGGCTTGTAGGAAGCGTTCGGTCCGGTGAGGATAACCTTCGGTCCGTAGATCTCTTCGATCTGGTCGAGGAAGGGATCGTATCGGTCCCCGTTGCGGAAGTTCAGCGGTTCCGCGTCGAGCTGTTCGAACGAGACGATAACCCATCCCTCCCTGTCGACGAGGACGACGCCGTCCGAGTGCGCTTCGGTCGAGATCGCGAGGATCTGCGTCTCTTTTCCTTCGACGTTCCCGAAGCGGGACATATCCGCCTTCTCGACCAGCTTCGCGCGGGTTCCGGGACTGAAGGGGAGAGCAACGTCTCCGGACTTGAACGAGGAGCAGTTCGACCACTCGCTCGAGATCTCTTCGTAGGTCTTACTCTTGGTGGCCATTCTTCTTCTCCTTCTTTCCTTTCCAGAGCCGGGCGATCCCGGCGATTATTGCAGCTCCGAAGAGCAGGTCGAGGACGATCCCGACGATTATCGCTCCTTCGAGCATTCCTCGATCTCCTTCTCGCGCTGATACTCGACAGCTTCGAGGAGAGACCCTTCGAGCTCTTGGACCGTCTTATATCCGGTCGCGCGGACCAGACTGTCGACGCCTTCCTTCGACCAGCGGCCGGAGACGATCATGGCAAGAGCGACGTGGGCGTCGTGGATCTTGCAACCCGGGGAGAGTTCGATCTTCCGAGCGGGATCTCCCGGCTTCGAGAACGCCGGCGTCGGGACACCCGACTGCAGGCTCTGGACGCTGTCGAGCATCCGCGACCAGTAAGGCGCCTCTTCGAGCTTCGCGAGTTCCAAGCTAGCGCGACCGACTTCCACTTCTAGGCGGCGCTTGCTGTCCTCCTTCAGATAATCGAGGTTCCCTTCGATACCCGCTCCGCGATCGTGGAAGTCCTCGCGGAACTTCTCGAGACTCTCGCGGACCTTGTCGATTGATTCCTCGAACTCGTCGACCGACTTCTTCGCGATCTTAAGGAACTGGTCGAGGAACCAGAAGAAGACCGCTCCGAAGAGGACGATCGACAGCGCTACGATGATGAATTCCCAAGCCATTAACGGATCTCCTCGATTCCGAACTTTTCGACCAGGCGGACGAGAAGCGCGAAGCTTTCGGTTACAGGGGCCTCTCCGCGCTCCATCTGGGAGACGCTTGAGGGGGAACGACCGAGCAGGACGCCGAACTCGACTTGCGTCGCTCCGAGCTTCTCGCGGATCTGCGCGAGCTCCTCTCCGGTCATTTTACGAGACAGTGCCATTCTACTTCCTTCCTTCAGATTGCGACGAGCGCGATAATGACGAAGAGCAGGCCTCCGACGAGGGATGCTCCGGCGATAACGTTGTCTACGGTGCTCACTTGGTCTTCTCCTTCTTGAACAGGCGTCCGGCGATATAACCCTTCGCGAGGATCTGAACCGACAGAGCGAAAGCTCCGTATTCCAGATCGCGTGGGTCGAACTGATAGACCGGAACGCCGTCGATCTTCAGAGAGAGGCGGAACTTCGTCGGAGAGACGATTCCGAAGAGGTCGACAGCTTCCGGCAGATAGGGGTCCCGGTCGAGGTCGAGGACTTCGTCGCAGATATCGACCCGAACGAGATCCCCGATACCGGGGATCTCTTCGAGAACGTATTCCGCGACCGACTGAAAGGTGCTCCGGATGTCCTCGAGCCATCCGAGAGTGCGGCTCTGGTCGTCTTCGAGGAAGAGGCAAGGTGCGCTAGCCATCGTCCTGTCTCCTATCAGATCGCGAGAGCGCGACGAGCGATACGGACGACCGGGAGGACCCGGTTAAAGCGGTAGGTCTGCATAACGGCCGCGACAGCGTTCTCCGCTTCGACCCGGCGCGCGCCCATCAGCTCCAGAGCGCGGACGGCGGAGTAGTGCCGGCGTTCGGCAACCGAACGGACGAACCCGGTCGACTCGCTTTCCTTCCAGCTACGGGTGTTCTCGTCCCAACGGAGGACGTGGTAACCGAGTTCGCGATCCTCGACGAGCTCGACGTCCTTCTTCGCGAGGTCGCAGGCTTCGCGGGGAGAGATCTTCTTACGGCGCACCGCATACTGGAATTCGAAGCCGTCGAGTTCGATAGAGGGGAGACCGTTGTCGACGACGACCTCGTCGCTCGACTGCAGTTCGTTAACGAGGTGGACGCCTTCCTCGACCGCGAGTTCTTCGCGATCCAGCTTCTCCCCGGTCGCGCGCTCGATACGGCGGAGGGCGGGAGCGACGTCTTCGAGCGTTGCGCAGGCGGCAATCGCGAGACGGGAGGCGGCGTCGTATACGATAGTGGCTTTCATCTTCTTGGTTCCTTTGGTTCGTTCAGAGACCGAATCACCCGGCCTCTGAACTGATATCTAGGGCTAGTTCTTACAGCTTGCAACCCCTCCTAGCAAAAAAAGTTATCTATCCGACTCGAGGAGCCGGTCGAGGAGGCGGTCCGCGAAGAAGTCTTCGGTGTCCCGAACCGCTTGTCGCATATCGTCCCGGAGGATCTTCGCGAAGATCTTCAGGCGGTAGAGCTGGTGGAGGGAGGGGACCGCTCGACCGTTGAGGAACTCGAGGACGGTTCCGTAATCCTCGTCCATGGCTTCGGCGATACGGTCGATAGGAACTCCGAGAATGATCGTGTCGCGGAGCAGGATAACCGCTCTCCGGCGTTCGGCCGGGTCGGTCCAGTTCGGGACGGGGCGGAGGTAGGTCGGCTTGTTCATTCGTTTCCTTTCTAGAAGTCGAGGGCGATGGCTTGTTCGAGGTCTTCCCGATCGGCGGGAATCCAGTGTTTAAGGACGGCGTTTACGGCGTCGGAGTAGAAGGCGGAAAACTCCTCCTGGTCCATGGAAGCGAAGGATATCGACTCCGGGACGAAAAGGGGTCGGGAAGCCTTCGGGACCTTTACCCACTGTCCGCGACCGAGAGCCGCCTTCAGGGCGTAGAGGACGTTCTCCTCGCTATCGAACCCTTCGCAGTTGTGCCGGACGATCTCGAGGAGCTTCCAGAACTTGCGATGGTGTCCGACGTTGCGCGGCTTGCGGATATCGGCCGCGAGTTCGTCTCCTTCCTTGTAGGACCGGATCCGGGAGAGGGACTCGTCGTCCGACGGAACCAGAACCAGTGCCTCCGGATCAATATCGCGAACTTTTCGGACCTTCCACGTGGCGGGAGGTCTCTCGCTCTTTGCGCGCGGCATCTTCCTTCTCCCTCTTCTTCAATTCCTGATTGATCATCTCGCGGTTCGTCTTCCTCTTCTTCGCTGGATCGATCGGTTCGGAACGAGGAGCGGCAGAGGGGGAGATCTGTTTCCGATACTTCCAAGCCATCCGCGCGAGATTATAGGACTGGCGCTCCGTAAGAGCACTAAGGTCCTCTTCGATACGGTCGGAGAGAGACGCGATAAACTTCTTGTCCCATCCGCCTGGCAGCATTCGAGCGTAACGGAGCTCCCGGATCCGGAGGTGGTCGGTTTCGTCGATTGTCGTATCTTTCCTCACTGGAACATCTCCTCTTGGGCGGGTCTAAGTTCCCCGAAGCCGGGGAGGGTGGGTTTCGACCATTCGTCCTCGAGACGGACGACAGCCTTCTCGAAGTAGGTCGGGAAGATCTCGCAACCGACGAACTTCCGGCCGGCGCGCAGGCAAGCGACTGCAGTCGTCGCGCTCCCTGCGAACGGATCGACGACGACGAGGTCGGGATCGAGGAAGGAGAGGCACCAAGAGATCAGCTCGAGGGGCTTTTGCGTCGGATGGATACGACCTTCCGGGAAAGCGGCAGATCGGGCGATCGTCTTGCAACGGGACGCCTTGTCGAACGAGGTCCACGCGAGTTCGACGTCCGCGAGAGAGAAGTCCCTCTGTCCCTTGTCCCAAACGAGCCACCTTTGCGAAGGAGGGAGGAGATCGGCGAAGTAATTCCCTCCCCATACGATCGCTTCCTTTCCGACCCGGAGCAGCTCCTCGAAGATCTCGTCGTCGGGTCTCTGGTCGTCCCACGAGGTATCTCCGTAATCGCGATACCGGAACCGGGAAGAGGACTTACCCTCCTCCCTTGCTTTCCGGGTGAGGCGGGAGAGCTGTTTATCGTAACCGATGCCGTAGGGAGGGTCGGTGAGGACCCCGGCGCTCTGGTCGTCCAGAGAAGCGAGGAGAGCGTCCGCGCTGGTCTGGTAGAGGGTAACGCCGTCCTTCGACCAGACCGGGACGTCCTGAAGATTGATATCGGGCACTCTGGTTCTCCCTATCAGTGGACCGAAGTCGTCATGCAGCGCTCGAGGAAGAGCTCGAAGTCCTCCCCTTCGATAACCTCGTCGGGGTGTCCCGGCCGGACGTAACGCAGCTGGAAGAACTTCCAACCGACCGGGATGTTATGGACCGCGAGGATCGAAAACAGGACTTTCGTGGCGTCCTCCTTCCGGAGGCGGGACCCGTCCGCGTTCGTAATCGCTCCCGAGTGGATCTCGAGGACGATCTTCTTCCGGAGCTTGTGGGTCTGGATCATCTGGACGTAGGAGACCTCCGCTCCGGCCGGCTGGGCGCGATCCGCGGCCTCTTCGATCAGGAACGCGAGGGCGCACTCCATCTCGCATCCGTCTCCGTAATTAACCGAGAAGTCCTTCGGATCGTAATCGAATTTAAGCATTCTCTTCTCCTCTTTTACGAGAGATAATCGTTCATCCGAACATCAGGCCGATAAGAAAAGGGCCTAGCGCCAACGAGACGAGAAGAAGCCATATGTCGACCGTATCTTCGGGAAGGACAGTCGGCTTTCGAGCCCAGTCTCCGGCGTCGTCCGGAAGGTCGAAGTCGTCGTCTCGACCCACGGGTCCGTTTTGGTTTTCAAGCATCCTGATCTCCTTGAATCTTGGCAAAGAAGGTATGTCCTTCCGCTATACGCGATATCTCTTCGACGAGCTTGTCACGCTCGATCTGGAGTTTGTCTATCTCGACTACGACGCTTTCCTGTTCGGCGGTGGTTCGCCCTATCGTATCGGCGATAAGATAGTTTATCGTAAGTCCGATAGTCTTGATCTTCGACTGCAGAAGCTGCAACCGAATAAGGTCTACGGTAAATTCCCGGAAGCCTTCTCCTTTGATATCTACTTTATTCATCCGAACGTCTCCTTTACCCACTCTTTCTTCTTGAACTGGACCGCGACGAACCGGAAGAGAGGGAACGTCTCCGCCGCGACCTTGATCTTTACCCGAGCGTCTTCCTCCCAAAAGCCTTTTACCTCGTGGAACTCGAGCGTCCCGTCCTCCAGCATCACGAGGAAGTCGGGGGTATAGAAGGTCCGATCCGCGAGACGGAGCTTTACGGCTTCGAAGGCGAACCACTGGATCCTCCCGGCGCGCTTCTCCTCTTCGAGTAAAAGCGAGTAACGCGCTTCTGTCTTATTCATCTTTCCGGGGGGAAGCCTCCCGAGAGCGTATCGACGCGGACCTCGAGCCTTTTTCGAAGGAGCCTTTTTCGAAGGAGCCTTCTTTCCGACTGGCGCGTTCGGAGCGGGGATGGGGGTAACAGCCATCAGAACTGGAGCTCCTCTTCCTTCTCGTCGACCCGGACAGCGGGACGAGAGAGACGATACGATTCGATACCCTTCGGCGCGATCTGGTCGACCGGGTGTTCCTCTTCCTTCTCGACCGGCTTCTTCTTGCCGCTGGAGACGTAGATAAACTCGTCGTCGACCGGGTTGTATTTCGGCGCGGTAGGGAGCTGGAAGTCCTTCCGCTTCGGCGTCCAGAGCAGATACGAGCGGAGCGGTTGCGGCGCGCCGTCGATCGGATAACAGGTAAGTGCCCAACGCTTCACCAGCTTCTGGCCTTTCTTCGGACAGAAGGTCTCGACGATAAAGCCGCGCGCCTCCAGATCCTTCAGGCCTTGCCGGAGCGTCTTAAGATCGGCGATCCCTACCTCCTCGCATAGATCCTGAACGCCTCCCCGAACCCGTCCGTTCTGCGACCAAGGGCGGCACCGATACTGAAGGGCGCGCAACACTTCCCGAGCAACGAGGGAGAGGGAGCGATAGGCGGGGCACTCGACCATTGAGCGTTCTACGGCGAAGTAATTGTCGAGAGGGTTGTCGGACGTCTTCTTCGTCACTGGTCCGCTCCCGCAAGTTCGAGGACGGCGTCGTCGAGAGCTTCCCTTCTGGTCTTAAGACCTTCGAGGACAGCGTCGACCGCGTCTCTTGGGATCTCTCTGTTTCCGGAGAGCATCTCGTCGAACTCACGGGGTCGGATCTTCAAGCGACGACCTAGCCGCTCTTTCCAGTGCCTACCCCAAACAAGGGAGGCGCACGCGTCGAATCTCTGGGGGGAAAGTTCCATCTTACTCCGTCTCGGTTCAACGCTTCCGGGTTCAAGGGGAAGCGGGATCTCGGAACGCAACAGCGAACCGGCGAAGGACTATCTAGGCACGCTAGTCAGGATTGCAAGCAGAAAAGTAGGATGGGAATAAGGAATATCGGGAGACGGGGGATATTCCCCTATGAAGTTTATATCTGACGGGGGATATTCCCCTATGAGGGATTGAGGGCAAAAGCAGACCGACGGAATTCCGCCACTTCCCTTCGTCCGGATTGTCGATTAAGAGGCTATCGTCATAGGGGAATTTCTACCTACGTTATAGAGACTACGTTATCCTTCCCATTCGACAGATCGGACGGGGCCGGACAATCGACGACGGGAACAACGATGCGGATCGAGATCGACAGCAGAGCAATAGACCGGGAGGCGCGACTCTTCCGAGCGGACGCTAAACAGGTCCGGACGTCGATCCAAGAAGCTTTGAATAAGACAGCCTACCAAGCGAGGAAGGCGGAACGTTCGAATATCGACAAGAAGCTCGACAGGGCCAAACCGTTTACCAAGGCGTCGGTTGCTGTCCGCCTGGCAAAGGCAACGCAGGACGAACCAGAGAGCGCGGTCTTCGTCCTCTCCCGGATGGAATCGATACTCTCCAGACTGGAAGAAGGCGGGATCGAACCGAGAGGTCTGGGTATCACCAGAGAGGGGAAGCGCTTCGAGAACCGATACGGCTCGCTCGGTCGGAACGTGGTCGACAAGTTGCTCCGGCGTAAGAGGACGTTCTTTGCAGAGATCAACGGGACGCGCGGGATCTTCATTCGAGAGAAGACGCCGAAGAGACAGCGTCGACGCAACGCTCCCGGACAGGGCAGACAGAAGCGCGAGATAAAGCTCCTCGTCGCATTCCTCCCGAAGGCAGAGTATGAGGAGCAGCTAGGCTTCGTCGACGTCGGGGAACTGATCGGCCGGCAGAACCTCACCCGCAACGTGACGGACCAGCTCCGCAAGAGGACGAAGAAGATCCGATGATCCGTTCATATTCGACCGCTGTTTCCTGTCGTTCAGCTTTCTACCCGCTTTCCTATCGCGTCTCCTCGAGGTCGATCCCGGGGACAGGTTGCTCGGGGGATCGCGGGTCCTTCCTAGAGATCTCGTCGACTAAGTGGGTTAGGCGCGCCCGGAGGTGTCTCACACTTTTTGGGGCCGCCGCAGGGAACTTTAAGCAATTCCTCGCGCGCGCACGCGTTATGGGACCTACAGAAAACGAACCCTTTTCAATTAAGACGGACCTCGAGACGCAGATCTCCGGGTCTTTTGCCGGAGCAGCTTAATGGCCCAAGGAAAGAAAACTCCGAACGTCCCGAACGAGTCGGATATGATCCAGATGAAGGACGCGGCTGTCTTCTTCAACGTCAAGCCGCCGGCGATAACGCAGTGGAAGAACTCCGGTCGCTATCGCGGTTTCTACAACGTCAACGGAAAACCGAAGGTCTATCTTCCCGAGCTGATCGAGAGCCGGATCGCGAATGCTATCTCCGAAAACCAGAATGGCGGAGGCGGGGACTTCGAGGAAGAGCTTAAGGCAATCGAGAAGGAGAAGGCTCGAGCCGCCGCGAGGAAGGTGATCCGTTCCGACCAGATCGAAGACGGGAAGACCGTATACGTCGACGATATCGTAATGGGCTTCGACGATATCGCTTCGAAGTTCCGCTCCGAGATCAAGGCTATCGGTCCGCACCTCGCGCAGCAGATGATCGAATACTTTTCCGCTTTCCTCCTTCAGGCAGTCGACGA
>PAPD01000046.1 GCA_002708765.1 Gammaproteobacteria bacterium
CAACACCCACCAATCATTCTAAAGGACCGGTAGTTCAGCTGGTTAGAATGCCGGCCTGTCACGCCGGAGGTCGCGGGTTCGAATCCCGTCCGGTCCGCCATTTGCCTCAAACAGTATTGAATAGCCATAGTTCTCTCTGGTTCGTTTCCTCGGCTTGCGCGAACTATTTGTTTTTGCCAATTATGAAAATAGTCTGGCCTAGTTTGATATTGCTGAGACACTTAATGCAGGGAAACAAGCCTTTTACTCTAGTTGTTTGGGTTGTAATCTATCCTCTAGGTGTTAGAGAGGTATGATTTTTGAAAATCATTAGTGATGATATTTTGATCGATTCAGGGCAGGATAATCCCGTTCATGAGATGACCTACCCAGCGCTTAAAGGTTTTAATTTCTCGAATCCGTCAGCTTGGACCGATGGGCATCCTTTTGAGCTATATAAGCAGATGCAAAAGGAGTCCCCAGTAATGTGGTCTCGCTCTCACAAAAAGCTTTCAGGGTTTTGGTGTATCACAAAGTACGAAGATATAAAAAAGGTAGAGTTATCACATAAGGTGTTCTCCTCTCAACGTGGTGGCATCAATATGGCGGTGCCCGAGAAAAAACATTGGCGCCCAAAAAACCTGGTAATGGCTTCTTTGAACTCCTTAATTAACATGGATGAACCTATGCATCGGGAAATGCGTATGCAACAAAACGAATTTTTTTTCCCTGCGTACGTAGCCACTATTAGGGACAAAGTGGGTTCGAAAATAGATGCTTTACTTGACGATATGGAGAAACGCGGACCTGTAGTTGATTTTGTAAAAATGTTTTCAGAGGAACTTCCTCTGTTCACACTTTGTGAAATGCTTGGGGTAGAGGAACCCGATCGGCCCAAGGTTAAAATCTGGATGCACTACCTAGAACTTGCCTCACAATTTCTATCTAACCCCTGGCAAACATTCTTGTCCGAACCTTTATTTCCATTTCGTTTCAATAAAGTCGTAGACGATATGTTTGACTATGGGAAACGGGTAATGGCCGATAGGCGGAAAAATCCACGTAAGGATCTACTGTCCGTTATTGCCCGATCTAAGCTGGACAACGAGCTGTTGCCGCAAGAGTTCCTTGACGGTTCCTGGCTGCTTATTATATTTGCAGGTAACGACACTTCTCGAAATTCCTTGTCTGGGACAATTCGATTGATGACCGAGTTCCCAGATCAGCGAGCAATGGTCTTGGATAATCCTTCACTAATTCCTCAAATGTCAGAAGAAGCCTTGCGTATGGTTTCTCCTGTTATGCATATGCGACGCACTGCAATGGAAGATACTGAACTCAATGGGCAAAAAATTGCGAAGGATGAGAAACTTGTCCTCTGGTATGGAGCTGCCAACCGAGACCCTGAAGTGTTTTCGAATCCGGATATCTTCGATATGCGAAGAGATAACGTCGAAAAACATATCGCTTTTGGTCACGGTGTGCACAAATGTCTAGGTTCCAGGATTGCTCAGATGCAATTGCGTCTAGCGTTCGAAAGAATTTTTGACAGGTTCCCTGATATCGTTTGGACGGGCAGACAAACGATAGCTCCGAATGCGCTGGTTCACGCCATTTCCAGCTTGCAGGTCAATCTTTATGGGCTGGGTCGAAAGCGCCCTGTACAGGTAGCCCTCAGTTAAGAATAAAAAAAAGGATCATTTTCTTAAACAAAGAATTTTCATGCTCTAACCTTGGAGAGTATCCCGGTGATAAAGTTTCCTCTGCCTGGTTGTCTGATCCGCGGTTTTAGGATTCCTCAAGCTCTCATATGGTATGGTTGCAATTGATTGAATAAGACTAAAAAATGTCTCGAATGGCCCTTTTGAAGGGATGACCGCTTTAAGGAACTTGATCGTGATCCAGGAATTCATACTATGAGTTTGGAGCGTACTTCATTGCATTGGGGTACCTATGATATTGGTACAATAAATGGGGAGGTTGTCTCCGTTGATTCTGCTCCGGATGACCCGGACCCTTCTCCGATCGGAGCTAATCTTTTAGGAAATTTGAAAAGCAAGGTTCGAATATATCAACCCGCAGTTCGCGAGAGTTTTCTAAAATCGAGATTAAAATCCGGGCATCGAAGAGGAAGAGAAGCCTTTGTGTCAGTGTCTTGGGATTATGCGGAAAAGTTGGTGGCCGAAGAGCTTGATCGGGTCAGAAGTGTTTATGGAAACGAGTCGATTTATGGTGGTTCTTACGGTTGGGGAAGTGCTGGCAGATTCCACCATGCTCAGAGTCAGCTACATCGATTTCTGAATTTGATCGGCGGTTTTACCCGTTCCGTCAATACCTATAGCTTCGCAGCAGCCGAGGTGCTGCTACCATACATTGTTGGAAGCCAGAGACCGTTTATCAGTCGACCTTCAAACTGGCAAAACCTTATCGGCAATACTGAATTGTTTGTCGCGTTCGGAGGAATCCCTCTAAAGAATAGCCAGGTAAGTTCCGGAGGGCTAAGTGCTCATCTTCATAGGGATTATATGAAAGCGGCGTATCGTGCAGGAATAAAATTCGTAAATGTTAGTCCTATCCGAAGTGATACAAAAAGTGAGCTTAAAGCTGAGTGGGTTAGCCTGGTTCCAAACACAGATGTTGCTCTGATGTTGGGTCTGGCTTTCACTATTGTCTCCGAGAATCTTCACGACAGTTCCTTTCTGGAAAATTACTGTGTCGGATTTGAAAAAATCGAGGGTTACCTGTTTGGAAAATCAGATGGCATTAAAAAAACTGCTCTTTGGGCTTCAGAAATTTGTGGAGTAAAACCCGATGTTATTACTAGTCTGGCGAGAAGGATGATTGCAAGGCGCACTTTGATATCCGCTAGCTGGTCGATGACGAGACAAGATCACGGAGAACAAATTTACTGGATGACAATTACTTTAGCGGCGTTAGTGGGACAAATCGGATTGCCAGGGGGTGGTTTTGCCTTTGGTTATTCGGCAGAAAATAAAGTCGGTGTTTCCGGATTAGAAAATCCAGTATCACGTTTAGCTCAGGGCATTAATCCAGTAACGTCTTTTATTCCTGTAGCCCGGATTGCGGATATGTTGCTGGGACCCGGGCAGACCTTTTCTTATAATGGAGCTGACTATGTGTACCCCGACATCAGGTTTGTTTATTGGGCCGGTGGTAATCCGTTTCATCATCACCAGGACCTTGCCCGATTAATGAGAGCTTGGCACCGGCCTGAGACGATAATCTGTAACGATATTCATTGGACCGCAACTGCCAGATGCTCCGACATTGTTCTTCCAGTGGCATCACCCTTGGAAAGAAATGATATTGGTGGCTCTCCATCAGAGTTGTCTCTTCTAGCTATGAAGCAGATCTGTCCAGCAGCGGGCGAAGCTCGTACCGATCACGATATTCTGTCGGGAATAGCCAGACAGCTTGGTGTTGATGATCAATTCACTGAAGGGCTCGATGAAATGGATTGGATAAAACGACTCTATTTGGAGACGGTGGAAATGGCGGAACATGAATCCCAGAGATTTCCTTCTTTCGAAGAGTTCTGGGATGAAGGAGAATTCAAGTATTCCAAGGTAAAAGACAATTACGTGATGCTTCGAGAATTTCGGGTATCCCCATCCCGGGATCGGTTATCAACCCCCTCAGGCAAAATAGAGCTTTATTCCGAGGTAATTACCGAATTCCAATATAAGGACTGCCCAGGCTACCCCACCTGGTTAGAGCCCCATGAGTGGCTTGGATCGGAGCAATCGAGGGACTTCCCCTTGCATCTGATTACTAATCAACCCGGAGATAGACTCCATAGCCAATTAGATTTTGGACCAGCAAGCTCTGCTGGCAAAGTAAGTGGAAGGGAAAAAATTACTATCAATCCCGATGATGCGAAGTCAAGGTCTATTAAAGAGGGAGATATTGTTCGGGTGTTTAATGATAGAGGAGAGGTGCTGGCTGGTGCTCATATATGTTCTGGGATTCGTTCTAGCGTTGTTCAGATGGCAACGGGAGCCTGGTGGGATCCCTTCTCAAATAAGACTGCTTCCTGTAAACACGGCAATGTTAATGTTCTTACAAAAGATCAAGGAACCTCCCAGCTTGCTCAAGGTCCGACGGCGTTGTCTTGCTTGGTTCAAGTGGAGCCTTATTTAGATGAAGTTCCGGACCTGACTGCTCATATTCCACCCGAAATTAGATCGTTTTAGGAGTCCTTTTAGTTCCCTAGACTTTCACTTTTTTCCTTAAACTTAATGGAAGAATAGAAGATTTAGAATGCGGTATTTAGGTTAAACTAGAGGCAAGAAAAGCGGGTTAACAATTTTTTTGGAGAGAGTAATGAAACTATATAACTCGATTGGGCCTAACCCTAAAGTTGTCCGTATGTTTATGGCGGAACTAGGAGTCGAGATACAAAAAGAAGAAATCGATCTCATGGGAGGAGCAAACCGCCAAGATCCTTACTTGAAGATTAATCCGGCAGGCCAGCTTCCAGCACTAGAGCTAGATAATGGGGAAGTAATTTCCGAAATAACATGTATTTGTGAGTATCTTGATGAGCAGGATAGTTCATCCACTTTGATAGGAACAAGCCCGGAGGATCGCGCTATTACCAGGATGTGGGTCCGACGAATCGATCTAGGAATCGTGGAGAACTTGACTAATGGATTCAGATACGCAGAAGGAGTCCCGCTTTTCAAGGATCGGATGACGCTCATTCCTCATGCGGCCGAGGATTTGAAAAAACTGACTCAAGAAAAGATTTCATGGCTAAATGGGTTAATTCAGGATAAGGAGTTTATTTGTGGTGACAGGTTTTCGTTAGCAGATATTTTGCTTTATGTTTTTCTGGAGTTTGGAACTACTGTGGGGCAGCCTCTGAATGAAAGCAATCGGAATATCATTGGATGGTATGAGAGGGTTTCCGTTCGAGCTAGCGCCTCTGCTTGATTCTTTTCACCCCTTTAATGGAGGCTCTTCTCTAGACGCTGAGTTGATTGGTTTTCTGGTAAACTATTTTAAATATATAAGCAGACGGCACGGACTTCTATGCTTTCTCTTGGGCTCACATTTTGAGGACAACCGGGGTCGTCGAAAGCGCTGTGCAAAGTTGGGGAGAAGGGCTCCATTTGAGAGTCGTAAGTTTGAAATACCAACACCTCGTCGCGCTTCATTTTCGGGTAATAAAACCAGCGATGTTTTGTTTGATAACTGCTCTGGTATATTTCTACTTGAAAGCCTGTTCCTTCTCCGTAGTTATGTAAATCGGTCGCGATTAATTCTTCCTGGCCTACGGTCCTTGAATCGCAAACGGCTAAAGGCGCATCAACGGCATCGAAATCGAACCGCCTCCAAAGGTTAAATACTCTAACTCGTTTTGGTTTGATCCCATGACTTTCGATTAGAGGTTTAAGAGTTTGCGCAAGGTCTGGTGTAAAATCGTTGTGGACTAGTCTGTGGGCGCCGAGTCTCTTTCCCTGTGCGGCCTGTTTTTCGTTTCTTGTGATGTTGGAGAGGATCTGGACGAAGTCTGCCCTAGTCAATTTTTTGGCTAAGTCTCTCATTTCGGGATAGTAACGACTTTGGACTTCTGCATCGTCATAAAAATCGATGGTCTCTGATCTGTGATTAACCAGGCAAAAACCTTCCTGATCCAGTGAGGTCTGCTTCTCCCTAGAGTTTCTAATTTTAGCTGTAAATCCTTGAAGTTCAGGCCTGTCCGGATCAGGTTCTGAGAGACCAAAAGATGGTTTCGGCTCGCCGGCCAAAAGCGGTTTTCGGTAGAAGAGCTCGGCTTCCAGATCCAGATTATTTTCAGACACTTTATTTATTCCGGAGATTAACGGATCAATACCTTACCAAAGAATTAAGTGTTCTAAAACGATCTCCAAGGAGCGTAACCTTAGAGGAGAAACGATGCGCTAATCTTTTTTGGTTCTCACTACTCTGAACCCTATATGACTTGTCGAAAAATCATGTTCCTGGAACTGTCTTGCTGCTGGTCTGAATCTCCGACAATAGTCTTTGGAGCACAAAAATGACCCTCCTTTTATGATGGCTCTTGCTGAATCCTGATAGCTTGAGGTCCACTCCCAGGCGTTACCAACAATATCGAATAATCCCATTTTGTTTGGTGGATAACACCCCACCGGCGCTAAGCCTCTGAATCCATCTGCTCCCGAATCAAAAGATGGAAAAGTACCTTGCCAAGTATTTGCTATCGGATGCTTTCCTTTTTCGTATGCCCCGGACATCTGGTCTTGCGGATCAGGAAGTCCGAGGCTTGCCGCATACTCCCACTCGCTTTCAGAAGGGACTCTTGTACCGCTCCATTTCGCGTATTCATGGGCATCATTTAAAGATATATGGATGACCGGAAATAACCCTCTGCCTTCAATAGAGGTTCCCGGACCAAAAGGTGTTTTCCAGGTTGCCCCTTTTACAAGATTCCAGCGGGGATCTGTTTCTCCAGCTTCGAGATCTTCTTGATTCAGGTTCGCTGCGCCAAACACTGCTGAGCCGGCGCCAGGTCGGGCTTGCTGTGCCCCCAGTTCTGCTTCCGTAATGTATCCGGTTTCGTTGACAAATCGCTGAAATTGCCCATTGGTAACCTCGTGAATCTGCATTTCGAAAGACATTACTTTAACCTTGATGGGGCGACCTTCCTCTGGGTACATCGGGCTTAAGTTTTTTATAAAGGTTCCGCTCGGGATTATCGCGAATTTGCCAACATTTTCTCCGGTTAGGTAGCATGAGCGCAGATCCTCTGCGAGAATCGAGTCAAATCTTAGTAGATAGCAACTGAAAAGAATTAAACAAGAGATTCGGATGAATGAACTCATTGCTTTTTCGCAGTATCACAAATGGTTATGTCTTGAAAAATGGCGGTAGCGGCTTTCAAAGTGTATTTTGTCCTAAGTGTAAGCCTAAATTTGTGCAAGGCCAAACTGAAAAAATTGTCAATTATCTTACCAAAAAAACTGAATCTATTTCGTTTGTTGCTACTGGGTTATATCAATCGCCGACCATGAATAATATACGATTACCAAAGTACTAATTTTGTGGCAAGCTACAGGTAGTCGTAGAAACCGTCCTAAAAATAAAAAACCAGGGAACTACAGATGTGGCCACTGATCCTATTTCTACTAATTATTGTGTCTGGTTGCGAGCATGAGGAGTTAAATAGCTCTAACTCGCAACCAATTCAGCGTCTTAGTCAGGAGTCGCTGCCGGGAAAAGCCGAATATGAGCGCGCTTGTGCGACATGTCACGATGGAAGTCTGAAAAAAGCTCCGCATAGAGACATGATCGCGTTAATGACACCGGGGTCAATTTTTTCGGCGATGACAAAAGGCGTTATGCAGACTCAAGCATCTAATCTTTCGGACAAGGAAAGACAACAAATTGCCGAATATCTGAGTGGTGGGAGCCTTGGACAAACTGTAAAAAAAATCCCGGCTTGCCAGGAATCGAAAGGTTACAGAGAAGGAAGCCAGATCGTTGGCAGCAACTGGGGTGTTGATCTGAATAACACACGTTATATTTCTAGTGACATAGCAGGCTTGGATTCAACCAGTCTTGGTGATCTGGCGATTCGTTGGGCCATTGCTATGCCTGGTTCTACAAGAGTCCGATCTCAACCTGCGTTTGGTGGGGGACTGGTCTTTGTTGGATCTCATTCCGGAAGTGTTTACGCTCTCGATCCTGATACCGGATGCGCTGTCTGGGAATTTGCTGCTTCGGGTGAAGTCAGAACGAGTATTTCCGTCTCTGAGGAAAATAAACAGCCAATGATTTATTTTGGAGATGTGCTCGCTAATGTCTATGGTGTCAAGTCAGATACAGGTGAGTTGGTATGGAAGATCAAGGCCGATGACCATCCTAACGCTACAATTACAGGTAGCCCGACCTTTTACGGTGGCAATCTGTATATACCGATTTCATCACTTGAGGTGAGTAATGCTATTGATCCATATTATGAATGCTGTACCTTCCGAGGATCTGTTTTGGCTGTGGATGGTCTGACTGGGAAAGAAGTCTGGAAAACTTATACGATTGTTGAAAAAGCTGGAGTGACTGGGAAGAATAAGATCGGGGTTGACGTGATTGGTCCCTCGGGAGCAGTAGTATGGAATAGTCCATCAATAGATAAGAATAATAATCAGTTATTTGTTGGGACTGGTGAAAATATGTCTTCACCTGCTACGGGGACCAGTGATGCCTTGATCGCTATGGATTTAAATACGGGAGAGATTAACTGGGTTTTCCAGGCCACTGAAAATGACGCTTGGAACGTCTCGTGTGGCCTTGGAGCTGAAGAAAACTGTCCGGTAGAAAATGGGCCTGACTTCGATTTTGGGGGAGCGACGATCGTGTTGGATACTTCTGCTCATGGACCGCTGGTAATAGCTGGTCAAAAATCCGGGTTTGTGCATGCGGTAAAATCGATTACTGGAGAGCTAGTCTGGCAGACAAGGGTTGGTCGAGGTGGCATTCAGGGTGGAATTCATTTCGGGATCGCGGCGCGAGACGAGACGATTTTCGTTCCCATAAGTGATATGGAAGATGGGAAGAGCTACCCAGATCCGGATAGGCCGGGGATGAATGCCGTCGACGCAAATACTGGGAAAATAATTTGGAGCACCCTGCACGATAACAGGTGTGGTGGCAGAGAGTTCTGTCATCCTGGAATTTCCCAGGTTGTCACAGTTATTGGAGATATGGTTTTGGGTGGCGCAATGGATGGAATCATTCGTGCTTATGCGATAGATAACGGAAAAATCTTGTGGGAACTAGATACAACTAAAAATGAATATTCATCGATTACTGGAGCGATGGCATTTGGTGGTTCTTTTGGAGGAGCAGCAGGACCAATTGCCTCGGACGGGCTTCTATTGATAAGTTCCGGATATGGCCTTTACAATCATATGCCTGGAAATCTTTTGCTTGCACTGGAAGCAAGAGAGATATCAGACTGAAAGTTGAAAAATTATGTCGGTGTTATTACTGATTGTGTCCGGGGTATTTCTTCGTATAGTGATTTCTTTTAAATACTTAAAAAGTCTAATTGAATTTGTTAAAAAATCAGGCCGCAATTTATGAAAATGCGCGATTCTTTCAATCCCGGAAACAGTGAAGCGTCCTCAAAGGGCCAGTTGGCGCATCCTCTCAATATCGCTCACTTAGAGAAATTAGAGGAACGCTTATACAAAGTTGGAGAAAATGCCTATAGCTATGTTGGAAACGGATTGTCCAACCAATCCTTTGTTGAAGGACCTGGCGGATTGATAGTTATTGATACTGGTGAATGTATTGAAGAAATGGAGGCCGCTCTAGAGGCTGTTCGTAAAGAAACCAGTGCCCCAGTTGTCGCCTGTTTTTATTCCCACTTTCATTATGTCGGAGGAACAAAGGCTTTAATAAGAGAAATAGGCGAGGGAGAATTACCCATTTATGGCCATGTTGGTATTTCAGACAATATCGCGCGTTTCGGAGGCGAAATTGCTCCCAGAGTCACCAGAGGGCTTGTCCACCAATTCGGGTTGATGTTGCCAGAAGAAGGAGAGGACGGATTGGTGCATGTTGGTCTGGGCAGATTTTTTAGAAACCCTCGCCATGCTCCTTATACGCAGGGTTATATACCGCCTGATATCACGTTTGATCATCGAATAAAATTCGAAGTTGCGGGGCTTGATGTCGAATTTATACCCGCACCATCTGATGCTACTGACTCACTAACGATTTGGTTCCCTAAGTTGCAGGTTGCCATAAATAATCTTCTTTGGCCGGCTCTCTTCAATATTTTTGCGATCAGGGGAGAAGAGTATCGAGATCCGAGAGTTTTATTGCGAGGTCTGGACGATCTGAAAGAGCTCGGGGCTAAACACCTTATTGGTGCTCATGGACCGCCTTTAAGTGGAGGTGATTTTATTGAAGGAGCGATTGAGCAGTATAGAGACTCCATTCAATTCATCTGGGATCAGACAGTGAGAGGGGCAAACCTTGGCTTGACTCTGGATGAGCTTGTTAAATTTGTTACCCTGCCGAAGTTTTATGCCGAGACCTACTTGACCCAGCAGTTATACGGTTTGGTAGAGCACCATGTGAGGCAAATATACTTCGGTCTTTTCGGATGGTTTGATGAAGATGAATCAAGGCTGTTGCCTTTGCCAGCACCGGAGCGAGCTCAAAAGCTGATCTCGGGCTTTGGTGGCAAAGAAGTAGTAAGAAATGCAATCGATGTCGCCATGGCTGAAATGGATTTTCGATGGGCTCTGGAGCTCTCGTCATGGCTAGTTCGTTCTGACGTTGATAGTAAGGGCCGGGCTGATGCTGGTGAACTGGAAGATCGAAAACGGTTGGGGGGAAGTCTTAGAGCGATAGGATATTCGACAACTTCTTCCAATCTGAGGAATTGGTGTCTGACCAGAGCTCTGGAGTTGGATGGATCGATCGATCTGTCTCGTTTTCGAGAACACCGATTCAGATCGGACGTTGTATTTTCCGATTCACCAGAGAGATCAATTTCTGCGCTTAGGGTGTTGCTTGTGCCAGAAAGAGTCGTTGGCTATGAAGCCGCTCTTACCCTTATTATCAAAGACGAAGGAAAAGCCGGTTTGAAAATCCGTAATCAGGTAGCAGTACCTTTCCCAGGGGATAATAAAGGTCTCATAATTACCATGACTAAGAAAAATTGGGCCGATTTAATTGGAGGCAGAAGAGATCTCTCTAGTCTGGTTTCCGAAGAAAAAATCGAGTGTTTCCCTGATTACAAATCTGTTCAGAGATTTTTTTCCTGCTTCGATCATCCCAGTCTCAATAAACTGGAAGAGGGAAACTTAATTGACTAATATCCCCAAGCCGAGCAGGCCTTTTGCTGGGCAGATTGGCCGCTTGTTTTCCGATTCCGAACCTGAACCACTTCGCCTTGATAAGTCTCCTCGAGGCGCTCCTAATATTCTGCTTGTAATGCTAGATGATGTTGGGTTTGGTACGTGCAGCACCTTTGGTGGTCCTGTACCGACCCCAGGAGTGGAAAAGGTAGCTTCTAGAGGTCTGCTATATAATCAGTTTCATACGACGGCACTTTGCTCACCTACACGGGCCGCTCTTTTAACTGGAAGAAATCACCACAGCGTTCATATGGGGGGCATTACGGAAATAGCAAATAGCTTCCCAGCTTACGATAGTGCAATTCCCCGTGAAACCGCCACGATCGCAGAAATTCTGAAGCAAAACGGGTACTCGACTTCATGTTTTGGGAAATGGCACCTGACGCCTTCATGGGAGCAGAATCCGGCCGGCCCTTTCGAAAGGTGGCCAACAGGGATGGGTTTTGAAAAATTTTATGGGATTCTAGGTGCGGAGGCATCACATTGGGAACCTCCGGTATATGATCAGATAACACCGATTGAGCCTTATGTGGGACGTCCGGATTACCATTTGTCAGAAGACCTTGCTGATAAAGCCATTGAATGGATTTCGAGACAAAAAGTCTCCGCCCCTGATCGGCCTTTTTTTTGTTATTTTGCTCCCCCAGCTGTTCACGCACCGCACCACGTTTCTGAGGAATGGAGTGATCGCTTCCGAGGAAAATTTGATAAAGGTTGGGATGCGCTTCGGGAAGATATTTTTAAAGAGCAATTGGCGCTGGGTGTTGTTCCGGATAACACCCGATTGTCTGGGAGGCCGGACCAGATTCCCGCCTGGGATGATTATCCGGATCGATATAAGCCTGTGGCTAGGCGGTTAATGGAGGTCTTCGCCGGGTTTATGGCGCATACCGATGCTCAGGTGAAACGTGTTTTGGATAGCTTGGAGAAAATGAACTGTTTCGACAATACCCTGGTGATTTATCTTACCGGAGATAACGGTGCTTCCGCAGAAGGTACAATACATGGGGCATGGAGTGCCCCCTCTTTCCAGAATGGGACACATGAAGATCCGGAATGGTTACTGGATCACATAAAAGATTTCGGAACAAACCGCTGTGAAAATCATTTCAATGTTGGTTGGGCCTGGGCGTTAGATTCACCGTTTCAATGGATGAAGCAGGTTGCATCACATTTCGGAGGAACTCGAAATGCGATGGCAATTAGTTGGCCAGATAAAATCCAGTCTTCGAATTCACTGCGGCAGCAGTTACATCACGTTATTGATATTTTCCCTACCCTGTTGGAGGCCGCTGGTATAGTGATGCCCGAACAGGTAAACGGTATTCTTCAGAAACCGGTTCATGGAAAAAGCATGTTGTATACATTCGACTCACCCGAGTCGCGAACAACGCGAACTACACAATACTTTGAAATACTAGGGAACCGAGCGATTTATCATGACGGTTGGATCGCTTCCTGTTTTCATGGACGTCTTCCTTGGATCAGGTTTGCGGGGTTTGATTTTGATGGAGAGGATGAGTGCTGGGAGTTGTACAACGTCGAAGATGATTTCTCGCAAAGCGAAGACCTTGCGGACTTGCACCCTCAAAAGCTTGAACAACTTAAAGGTTTATTTCATCAGGAAGCTCAGGAGTTGGAGGTGTACCCTTTAAGAGACGCGGGTTCTAGAAGAGGGGGGGATTACGCTGTTCCGCATTCTCTGGAAGGCCATGACCGAATTTCATATACCAGCGAGCATTTCCGAATGCCTGAGTTCTCGGTCCTGAACCTGAAAAATGTTTCCTACAATATAATTGCGAAGATAGAGCTAGTGGATTCCAAGCAATCTGGTGTCATTGTCTGTCAGGGTGGGAGCATGGCGGGCTGGGCACTATACATAGATGAATATGGGACACTACGCTTTGTCTATAACTGGTTTGGGAAGGAATTTACCGAGCTGTCTCATAAGAGCCAATTGAATCTGGGGGCTCATGAATTGAGGGTGAGTTACTCTCACGATGGAGGGTTCGGAGCCGGCGGCTATTATAGCCTGAAGGTTAATGGAATTTCTGTTGACAGCGCAAGGATCGACCGGACAGTTCCGGTTATATTTTCCATGAGCGGAGAAACCTTTGATGTCGGTCGCAATACTGGTTCGCCCGTATCAGACTATCCCAGCCAGTTCCCGTTCGCCGGAAAAATAGAAGAGGTTGTTCTTGAGCGTTTAAATGATAAAGATGCGGAGACCCTAAGAAAGGAACTCGAGGGAAGGTTCATCGCCAGTCTAAGCGCTCAATAGTTGGCCGAAGGGATCATTAAGATCCCTCCCGCACATAGTCTACGTTAGGATGATATGTATCTAGCAACCCGGTCCTGATTCTTTGAGATATTGCTAGCATTTTTTAAGATGCTGGCTCTACGTTCCATGATCTTCTCAGCGTTCTTTTCAATCTTTCTCCTATTTGCCTGCATAACCGCAGACAATGCATCCATTTTCTTGGAGTTAGCAGTTGCTTTTCTTCCCACATCAGCTCCTCTTCCAGAGTTCTTCTTGACCCGGGCCGCGTTCCTAGCAGGGGTAGCAGTGCTTGCCTTCACCTTGCCATTAAGAAGCTCAGTATTTTTTGCAATCTCTTTAGCGTTAAATCGAACTATTCCTTCGTTCGCGGCCATAATAGTGTCGTTGATGTCTATAAGCATGGCGTTGACTTTGGTCATCTTTTCGTTGACGGCTAGAACAGCCGAATTTAATGAAGCTCTGTGCTCTAGGAAGTCAAGGTTTGCCTCATTAATCATCGATGCTACGAAGTTTTCCTCTACTTCGTTTTTTGTTTTCATGTTAGAGAGTACTGCCTTCCTGTTCCTGAAAATATCATCTGTATTCTGGTTCGCTAGCTGTCTATTTCCCATAAATGCGGCGGTGTAGTTCTTTAGTATCAAGGCTCGGTTTTCTTCTATCAAAGATCTTGTTGCGTAAGCTTTTGCCCGATTTGCTGTTACTTTCGCCTCGACCTCAAATATAGCCCTTTTATTTTTTTGTATATTTTTTTTGTTTTGTGCCGGTGTTGCCATTTTCTTTCCCCTGTTTTCCCGGTTTATATTATCTTTTCAATTTTTGTTCCACCGAACGACATGTTAATCGTTATCATTTCGTTCATAGGTCTCAGAGTAAAACTGAATAAAAAGACCATGTAAAGAGTATATTTGGCTTAAGAGAGCAAAAAAATTACTGTTTTTTCTGAACCGATCGTTAAATAAATTTGCTTTGTAAAAAGAAGTTTTTTTTGAGCTTTATTGCGAGTTATTTATAGAAAGGAGTTGTCTCTGAAAAGCTTTTTTTTCTGGGCGAATGAAGGGATACTTGATTGATCTTTTCGTTCGCTATCTGAGTGCCAGACGTGTTCCAGAGCACTTTTTTTGGAAAAATTTGGAAATAAAGGATTAAGGCAGTTGAGACTATTATTTTTTGTGATGCTAACATCTATTCTTTTTGATAGCAGCGCGGAGCTGCTAGATCTGAATTGTCCCGGAATTGTCGATAGGCCCGGGCTATATTTTGAGGGCATTAAGCAGGGCGGGGGATTTTACGTTGAATCGGAAATATCAGAAGCTAGCCTTCGGATTCAATTAGATGAAACTAAAGAAACAGGACATTTAGAATTCCTTGGCCATATAGGAAATTTCGGGAAGTCAAGAAAGGACGTTTTCCGGTTGACTAGGCTAAAAATCTCGGAGAGCCTTATAAGAGCGGATGTCCGCATAGATGCAGATCGCAGAGGTGCGATCGAGATTGATCGCCTTACCGGATCAATTCATTATCTATCGGATGTATGGCCAAAGAGATTTACGGGGATTTGTAGTAAATCGGGAGAACAAGTACCTATATTTTAATAGGGTCCAATGTCAGACACAAAAACATCAGATGGTTTGAATGGCGAGGGGGGTTCTGAGCCCTTGTCCCGAAGGACACTGGCTTTTTTTGGCTTAGCGGATATGCCTATTCAGATGGCAGCGGTGCCGGTTGCGGCATTTATCCCAAATTATTACGGCCAGGATCTGGGTATAAGTTTGGCAGCGGTCGGGATGGTTCTTCTCCTGTCGCGGTCTTTTGATGCGATTACTGATCCGTTAATAGGATGGCTATCGGATCGCACGAATACTCGCTGGGGGAGGAGGCGAGTATGGATGGTTATGGCCATTCCAGTCCTCATGATTTCGGTGTATAAACTTTTTTTCCCTGATCCCGATCATGTGTCAGCAATGTATTTGCTATTTTGGCTTACCACTTTGTGGTTGGGCTGGACCATGCTTTTTATTCCATATTACGCTTGGGCCGCAGAGTTGACGGCAGACTATCACCAGAGATCTCGTGTTACTGGTTGGCGATCCAGCATTGGATTGGCTGCGAATGTGGCAAGCAAGCTCGTGCCTGCGGCCGCGATATTCTGTTGTGCGTATGGGGGGACGAGGGAGACTCTTTATTTGGTGGGCTCTATGATTCTTTTTCTTCTTCCCGTTACAGTATTACTTACAGTGGTCATGGTTCCAGAGGGGAAGAACTTTATTCCGGCTCGGATGCCCTTGGTGCCGGGTCTTAAATTGATGTGGAAGAATGGGCCTTTCAAAAGACTAGTTTTGGCTTTTTTTGTTAATCAGCTAGGGACATCTATTTCAACGGCGTTGATTGTTTTTTATGTTAGAAGTGTTCTCCACGAAGACGATAAAACGATTGTTCAATTACTAGTTTATTACTTTTTTAACTTGTCTGGCATACCTTTTTTTGTGCGGCTTTCTGGTCAGGTTGGAAAACATAGGGCATGGAGTTATGCGCTGATAGGTTTTTCAATTTGTATGCTTGGTTATCTTTTTTTAGGGCCAGGGGATTTTTACTGGATGTTGCCGATAACCGCCATTACCGGGTTTTTAGCCGGTTCCTTCTGGGTCATTCCCAACTCTATGAAAGCCGATGTTATAGATATCGATAGGCTTGAAAGTGGGGAAGATCGAACTGCTTGGTATTTCGCAGTATGGTCACTTGCTACCAAGGTTGCTTTGTCGGTCGGGCCCGCACTTGCGCTAGGGTTGCTTTCCATGACGGGATATAGCCCTTCGGCAGAAACGAATGTAAGCGAAGGACCAACTGATGGCCTGAAAATCCTGTTTGTTTTCGGACCATCCATCGGTTTCATGCTTACAGCTTTTATTGCATGGAACTACCCTATCACCGAGAAATATCATAGGAAGATACGTGAGCAGATATCTCATTCCAGGAAACCTTCAGATTTTTAACTGAATGGGAATTAAAATTTTTCGTTAACTTTTTCGGCGTTTCTGGTTTACTATGGGCCTCTTTTAAGCTGGATAAATGGTAAGCGCGATGGTTGAAGAAAGCCGAAAACTGACGCCTGAAGAAAAGATAGAAATAATAGACCATATGAATTCGGATCATGCGGACGCTGTTTTGCTTTATTTACATCATTACGCAGGTTTGCCGGGAAGTATCAAGGGTGTTCTGGATGAGGTTACAGAGACAGAAATCACCATTACCGCAACAATTCAGGAAAACGAAGGAAAAACTTCGAGGAATGATATAGTCAAAGTGCCTTTGCTTCGAAGAGTGAACAATATAAAAGAAGCTGAACATGTAATGGTCGAGATGTTTTTCGAAGCTAAACGATTGCTACAAGATTAACTACTGTAATCCCAGGAGGTGATTTTGAAGTCACTCAGTTCTATATATACCCCTTCTGGGCTGGAGCTTTTGGGTAGATCTTTATCTTCGACACCCCTCGACTTTGCAGCCATTATGGATATGGATAATCGTTCCGCAGATTCTCTTATGATGCGCCCGTGACCTCTTAAAAGAAGTCCCCTGATATCGTTCATTGTCTGACCGCTTTCCAGGGAAACGGAAATTTTTGGATTGCGCTCGATATTAATGACTTTCTGAGTTTTGTCTCTGCACCCCATGTAGAGTTTATTTTCTACCCTGAAGTATCCAATGGGAATCGAGTGAGGGTGCCCATCTGCACCAAGAGTAGACAACGTTGCCCAGCCTGGGTTGCTGTCGATATATCGTAAAGCTTCTTTTTCTGACATCTTCCTGGGCATAGGTCTTCTTTGTTTAGTGCCGAAGCTTTTCGACATCTTCCCAGGTTTTTAAACCTGAGATTCGTCCATCTTCGAAGTATACTATTGGCCCTGTGCATACAAAGATGTAGTCAGTGTCTTCTAGCGCTTCAGTTTCATCGTGAATCATTCCATTTGCCTCGTATACATAGTCTCCGGCTTTCAGCACCGAATCCCGGACACGCAATTTCCCAGATAATAGAAATGTGTGAGACCCGCCCAGATGCTTGTGAGGTTTGGCTCTATAACCCTTTAACCATCTGTAAAGAACTGTCCATGAACCTGATTCTTTGCCGGTATAGAGGATTTTGACGAACGATTTCTTCGATGTTTGTTTCCATTCCATTTCGGAGGCCCGAACAAGGGTGTCCGTCACTTCGCTGTTAAGCGGTTTTAACTGGGTGGGTGCATCCATCTTTCGCGGGTCTCCGGTTTTGATTTTCTTAAACTAATTTAAGGCGGTCACGAAAGCAATGACTTTGAGTTCAAATAGCCTAGCCCATGCCCTTACATTAGGGCTTGTTTCTTTTATCAGAGAATCCTAGCGCACTAATTTTTTCAGAGGGAAGATCTAGTCCTTTTGAGCATCTTCAGCTCTTTGCTGGGTGTCGCTTAATTCAGTCGGCTGGGGTGCCTTGACAGTATCTGTTCTTTGTTTGATTTCAAGGTCTTTTAACGCACTTTGCTCGGCCAGCGAAAGCTCTACCTTCCCTGAAGATTGATTTGCTCTGCTAAGCCTCTCGTAGGTAGATTTTTCTCCTCGAAGCCGCTCCGAGGTTAATATGACTTCTACACCTCCTGCAGGACTCAACTTCTCATTCTCAGATTCCCTCGCCGGGAGTTGAGGTTCTTTTTCTAAAGTTTTTCTGGCAACGTTTTGAATTTGTGATCCGTATCCGCTTACTTCAGCCATATGTCTTCCTTCATCTGTCTTCAACGGAGAAAAACTCAGTGCTCCTAGTCTTTTTTTATTTTACTTGCGCTAAGTTGAGCAACTTTTAAAAATACATTCCGATATTGCCATGAACCATGACCGGTTATAATGCGCGACCTTATATTTCCAGAATTATAGTACTCTTTTTGAATTAAGAGATATTTCAGTATTCATCATGAAACCGCAAATAGCCCTAGGTGGTCTTTGCTAGATTTTTGCAGCCAGATCGCTGGTGATTAATTTCTGGAAAATAGGGGCCGCGTCTGTGTATTTAGATAGCCATTTTCGTAATTCCTTGTGTTCCCAAACAAGGACACAACTACCTTTCAGCAGAATCACCTCAGCGGATGGAAGATTCTTTGTCAGAAAAGAAAGTTCTCCAATGAAGGCTCCTCTTTTCAAGAAAATTAATTCTCCTTCGTTTCTAACTATTTTTGCTTTTCCATGCCAGATAAGGGCCAACTGCGTATTTTCGATCCCTTTCTCTATAAATGATATTTCTTTGTCCACGCGAATCCATTTACTCGCCCTCAGAAGTTCGAGATATTCGAAGGGGCTAAGATGACTGAAGAGAGCTTCAAATAGCTCTCTTTCATCTTGGCTGAATTTTGCAGACTTGTTTCTGAGATAGCTGTTTACCAACATCCACGAATTTATCGAAAAAAAGGTTGAGAGCCAGAATATGACCAACCATAGCGGTTTTTCGGCAACAGAATAGTTATAACAAATTCCTAGCACAGCAGAAATTATTGCAATCAATCTTAGACGAGTCATGTCCTTCATCAGGAACGATAAAGCGCTTAGAGCGAAAGAGAGGTTTCCGAATAGCGAGATTGCGTCCATTTTTTAACCCTGAAATGGTTTTTCCCTTACTTAAACAGAATTTGAGAAGATTCGGAACTTAAAACCAGCGTAATAGGATTAAATTGGAGATGAGAGATCCATTTGGTTATTGGTTCTCAGGTGACCGACACTGACTACTTAAGTATAATTTTGTAACAAGGTTTTTGAACTATTATCGAGTTTTTTAGAACACGAAATCCGGAAGAAAAAATGAAATCAAGAGAAGAACAAAAGGAGAAAATCAGGAGTGCAGATGGATTCATAGCTGCATTAGATCAGAGTGGGGGTTCTACGCCTAAGGCTCTTAACTTATATGGAATAGAATCGAATTCCTGGAAAGATGAAGAGGAGATGTTTGATCTTGTTCATAAGATGCGTTCCAGAATTATTAGTAGCTCTAGCTTTAGCGGAACAAAAATTTTGGGTGCAATACTTTTTGAGCAGACCATGGAGCGGGAAGTGCAAGGTTCTAGCACAACGGATTACCTTTGGAAGGAAAAGAAAATCGTTCCCTTTCTTAAGGTGGATAGAGGGCTCACTGATGAAGTTGCTGGAATGCAACCGATGAAACCAATTGATGATCTTAATGAAACGCTGGATAAAGCCGCTTCGCATGGAGTTTTTGGCACCAAAATGAGGTCCGTAGTGCATAAAGCCGATGCGGGGGGGATAGAAGAGATAGTCTTGCAACAATTTGAAATTGGAAGACAGATTCTTCTCTCTGATCTCACTCCTATTATTGAACCTGAGATAGACATTCATTGCGTCGAAAAAAGAAGAGCTGAAGATATGATAAAAGACTCTATTCTTCGCGCGCTCGATAACTTGGAAATCGGGGAGGTGGTGCTGAAACTGACACTTCCTGAACTAGACGATTTTTATATCCAGCTAGTAGATCATCCCAGAGTCTTGCGAGTAGTTGCTCTGTCGGGAGGGTACTCTAGGCAGGAAGCCAACAAAAGGCTTTTGAAACAAAAAGGTATGGTAGCCAGTTTTTCCCGAGCGTTAACTGAGGGATTAACCGCTGGTTTAAATGAACAGCAGTTTGATAATAAGCTATCTAATGCAATTCAAAGTATTTTTGAGGCTTCGGTTGGTTGAGACTTTTTTGTTGGGCTCTAGAGGCCTTCTAAAATTTTTGATCTACTTCTTCTGCAGGGTAGGCCCCTGACAATTTCCCAACAATTTTTGCGGGCACACCTGCTACGGTTACTTGGGCTGGCACGTTCTCCATTACCACGCTTCCAGCGCCCACTTTTGCTCCCTCTCCTATTTCGATATTTCCTATTATAGAGGCTGACGCTCCTATCAGAACTCCTTTCCGAATCTTTGGGTGTCGGTCACCCCGGTCTTTGCCTGTGCCGCCTAGCGTAACTCCATGTAGCATGGTCACCCCATCTTCAATAGTTGTTGTCTCCCCGACGACAATTCCAGTGGCGTGATCAAACATGATCCCTTGCCCAATATTTGCTGCTGGATGGATATCGACTCCGAACTTTTCGCTCATCTGGTTCTGAAAGTAGAATGCTAGGCTATGTCGATCATTATTCCAGAGCCAGTTAGCGATTCGGTGTCCCTGAATAGCGTGAAAGCCTTTAAAAAAGAGAAACGGAGTCGAAAAACTCTTGCAGGCCGGATCTCTTTCACGGACCGCTTTAATATCTGTCTCCGCCGCGAAAATGATAGTCGGATCCGCTTGATAGGCTTCTTCGATAATTTCTCTTATTGCCATTGAGGAGACTACCGGGCTATCTAGCTTGCTAGCCAAAAGAAAACTTAGTGCTCCTTCGAAGCTATTATGGTTTAGGACAGTTGCATAAAAAAAGGTTGACATAATGGGTTCGAAATCAGCGCGGAGTTTGACCTCGTCTCGAATTGTTCGCCATAACGATTCCAAGTCATTCGAATGTATTCTCTTAACTTTCTGATTAGCGTTTTCTTTTTCCGATACTTTAGTTTGCAGACTCATCTTTCCTACCAGGTGTTAATTTCGAATATAGAGTTTGATCCGAATTTACAATTTTTCAAGTCAAATGTGACTTGATCTTTAATGAAATTGTTTCTTTAAAAAAGCACTTAGGAACGGAATGCTTAATATGATTTAATCTCCTTTTATTGTCCCGGAGGGCGATATTTATGCAAGTATTCAGTCGGGTGGGATTGGTGGCCCGTTCAGTCAATGAACAGATCGGTGAATCTCTGCTTTTAGCCGAGAGATTTCTTTTAGAAAAGGATAGACAGGTCTATTTTGAACATATCGCAGCAAAAGCTTTAGGTAAGAGGTCTTCAGTTTCGAGAACCTTGGAAGAGATTGGTGAATGCTGTGATCTTGTTATTGCGGTAGGGGGAGACGGAAATATTCTGAATTGTGCAAGAAAAATGGCTCCTTGCGGTGTTCCCATTCTTGGTATTAACCGAGGCAAGCTCGGTTTTTTGGCCGATGTCTCCCCGGAAGAAATCGAGGAAAGTGTTGGAGAGGTTTTGTTAGGCAACTATTCGGTGCAGGAGCATTTTCTTCTTGAAGGTAGAGTCGAGGGCTTGGATGAAACCCCCTCTGCTCTAAACGAAGTTCTCTTGCATTCCGTAGTGTCTCCCAGAATGATAGAAATGGAGATTTATCATAATGAGCAGTATGTTTTTACTCAAAATTCGGATGGTTTAATTGTGTCATCGCCTACGGGTTCGACAGCCTACGCCTTGTCAGCGGGTGGGCCCATTATGTGCCCGGATCTTGACGCAATTGTTCTGATTCCAATGTTCCCTCATTCACTGACCAACAGGCCCCTAGTAGTTCCCGCTGATGGAGAAATTCGCATTGTTCTGGGAAAGGAAAAAGACATGAAAGCCAAAGTAAGTTTTGATTCGCATCTCGAATTTCGGATTGGAGCAGGGGACTCTCTGTTGATAAAAAAGAAAGAAGACAAGCTGAGGATGGTGCACCCACCGAACCACAGTTTTTTTGAAGTTTGCCGAAGCAAGCTGGATTGGGCATCAAGAACAACCAGAGATTAATTTCCAGAAAAAAATTCTGATCTTGAGGTCTGCCAAAGAGAAAACTTATTCGAGGTCTTCCGGGCAGTCTATATCCTTTGTGATTCCTTCGTCTGCAACTTCAACCTGTTTAACCGATTCAAGGTTGGATTCAATGATTTTTTTCGCACCTTGGTCTCCTTTTAGTAGCCCTAGTTCTTGGTAAAACCGGCTTGGAAAAAATACTGGATGCCCTCTAAATGATTCAAATTCGGGGATTATGATTGAACGGTTATTAATGAGAGCTTCCTCTTTTAGTATTGCAATGGTTTCAGACTTTATGAATGGCATGTCAGCTAGAAAAATAAAAGTTCCACTCCATTGTCTATCGATAGAAACCGATATTGACGATGATAGGCTATTACCGATTCCTTGGTGACTTTCGGTTGCACGATACACAAAGGGTTCTGGTTCGAGATAATTCTCTTTGATCAACTTTTCTACTTCGTCATCGCTTTCTTTCAATACGATTGCTGTTTCCTCGAAATTAGAAACAATTTTTTGCAATGTTTCGATAACCATGAGGTTCCCATTCCTGAGCTGCGTGGTTCGTTTGTCAGTTCCGAACCGCTGGCTCGATCCTGCAGCAAGAACAAGCGCCCCTATTTTCAATTTGGCAATGGCCGGACTTCTTGAAAGTCTGGTTGAAGGGAATTTGCGTTTTTACTTCTAAGTGCGTTTATCTGGGCTATGATCGATATTGCGATTTCTGCGGGAGTTTTGCTGCCTGTAGGAAGCCCCACGGGCGCATGAAGTTTATCGATGTCATTCTCTGAAAGCTCGAGCTGGAGTAGTCTCTCCTTTCTTTTTTCGGAGGTTCGCTTTGACCCCATGGCTCCGACGAAGAAAGCAGGTGTCTTTAAAGCTTCCATCAGGCCCATATCATCAATTCTTGGATCATGGGTTAGTGCCACAATTGCTGAAAGTTTATCTTTTATGTGAGCTCTTATTGCGTCATCAGGCATATCACAGATAAGCTGAACTCCTTCTACACCCCATTGATCGATTATTTCCTGCCTTGGATCACAGACCAGAACATGATAATCGAGCATTTTAGCTATTTGAGCGAGATACTGTGATACCTGTCCCGCCCCTATAAGGAACATCTGGAATCGGGGGCCTAGGGTATGTTTTAAAATCGTTTTACTGCCATCGGAAAAACTCAGACTCGAATATCTGTCTTCAGGTTCAGAAGAAATGGTTCCCGAAGAAAGGTCTGAAATTTTTAACATACATTGTCTTTGTTTTATTCCTTCCTTTATTAACAAAAACTCGGGCAGGTTTGTGGAATCGAACTGGGGTTCAAGAACTATCTCTAATTTCCCTCCGCAGGGAAGGCCGAACCGGTCACTTTCTTCTTGAGTCTTTCCGTAGGTAATTATTCTAGGTTTGTCTTTGAGCAATTCTTTTTGAGTCAGTCTCTCCAGGAGATCTTCCTCAATACAGCCTCCTGACAGAGAGCCCACCATCGTTCCATTTTCATCGCAACAAAAAATTGATCCAATGGGTCTTGGTGAGGAACCCCAGGTGTTAGTGACAGTAGCGAGCCATACCTTTTTCCTGGTTTGTATCCACTCGATGAGTTTCTCGAGCACCTGTAAATCGGAGTTTTCCAGCATTATGTTATATATTAGGGTTTTTATAGAGTTTACACTTTTTCTATTATTTCATGCACCAAAAAAGTAGATGGTAACTTTTTCATATAAAGTCATAGAAACCTCTCTCGAAGAAGATTTGGCTGAATTTAGCCTTGTTCTTTCTTCGTTTTCTTTGCCGCATAGGTTTTCTGAAACTGGAGTTAGCCAGATACTCTGGGTTTCCCGATTGGAAGATGTAAGAAAAGCGCATGTGCTATATGAGAATTACAGCAATGGCGGCATTGAATTTCTAGACAGTAAAGCGCGAACGAAAGTTAAGTCGGAGTTTGGGTTGAAGGCTGTCAAGCTGATAAGAAGCTACCCTGTGACAAGCATGGTTATAGCTTTGACTTCGTTATTTTTTTTTCCATCTACGAGTTCGCTTTCGGTAGAAGAGGGAGGATTTATATCCAGGTTACTTTTTTCTCCTGTGCTTTATGTGGAAGGTTTAGTATATCTAGGTTCTCTAGACGCATTAACTAAATCGGGAGAGTGGTGGAGACTTATTACGCCAATGTTTATTCATTTTGGATGGCTTCACCTTGTTTTGAATCTTTTGTGGTTTTTGGAGTTAGGCCATAAAATTGAGATGGAAAAAGGTTCATTTTTCTTTGCCTGTTTGATCTTGGTGTCTTCTTTAATAGCTAATCTCGGTCAATATCTCTTATTCGGCGCTAGTATTTTTGGAGGTTTGTCGGGAGTGGTTTACGGTTTATTGGGGTATTGTTTAGTATGGTCTTTTTTCGTTCCTGTGAGGGCAATAGAATTGCCTAAGGGTGTATACATATTTATGTTGGTTTTTCTGTTGCTAGGATTTGGGGGTGTTATTGATTTGCTTGGTTTCGGCAGAATTGCAAATGGATCGCATCTGGGCGGTCTTTTGGCAGGAATTATTCTTGGAGCATTATCTGGTATGATTTTTCGGGCTCGCTCAAGTAACTAGTAGACTGAAATCCGGTAAGATAAAACTCGAATTTAACGAATATTTGAAATTTCTATGCAGAACAATAACCCTCAGACCATATACCTTAAGGATTACGAGGCACCCGAATTTCTTATCGATGAAACATTCCTTTATGTTGACTTGTTCGAGGATTCCACAAAAGTAAGAAGTATTTTGAAGATCAGGAGAAATCCTTCAGCCTCGGAAAAAGATAATTATTCTTTGGTGCTGGACGGGGACGAGTATCTGAATACTCTGTCAGTGAGTGTTGATCAAAGAAAGCTAGGAGATAACGAATATATCATTGAAGCTGACAAGCTAACGCTTATAGATTTGCCATCCAGTTTCGAGCTATCAATCGAAGTCGAGATAAGGCCCCAAGAAAATACTCGTTTAGAGGGATTTTATCGGTCGGGTGCAATGTTTTGCTCTCAATGTGAGGCAGAAGGATTCCGTAACATTACTTGGTATCTCGATCGGCCGGATGTGATGTCAAGGTTCACGACTACAATATCCGCAAACAAGAAATATCCGGTGTTGCTTTCCAACGGAAACAAGGTAGGCAGCGGAGAATCTGGACAACGTCATTGGGCGACTTGGCATGATCCTTTTCCAAAACCATCTTATCTTTTTGCGATGGTGGTTGGTGACCTTGATTATATAGAAGATAGCTATATCACTTGTTCTGGTCGCACTATAAAGCTTCAGATATTTACCGAATCTCATAATGCAGACAAAGTCGATTTTGCTATGTCTTCTCTCAAAAATGCGATGCGTTGGGATGAAGAAGCCTATGGTCGAGAATATGACCTTGATATTTTTATGATCGTAGCAGTTGAAAGCTTTAATATGGGAGCTATGGAAAACAAGGGTTTGAATATATTCAATACTTCGTGCGTTCTCGCAAGCGCTGAGACAACAACAGACGCAGCATTCCAGAGAGTTGAGAGTGTTGTAGGCCATGAGTATTTCCATAACTGGTCAGGCAATAGAGTTACTTGCAGAGACTGGTTTCAGCTGAGCTTAAAGGAAGGCTTGACTGTATTTCGTGACCAACAGTTTTCTGAGAGTATGGGATCTTCCGCGGCCACTAGAATTAATGATGTAACGGTTCTACGCAGTGTGCAGTTTCCTGAGGATGCGAGCCCTACTGCCCATCCAGTAAGACCGGATTCATATATTGAAATAAATAACTTTTATACTCCAACTGTTTACGAAAAAGGAGCTGAAGTTGTGCGAATGATCTCTACTTTGTTAGGGAAGGAAGGTTTCCGTAGGGGGACTGATTTATATTTTGATAGGCATGATGGAGATGCGGTCACAACTGATGACTTTGTTTGTGCTATGGAAGACGCAAATGAGATTGACCTTGAGCAATTCCGTAACTGGTATTCTCAGGCTGGGACACCTCTCCTTGATGTGACCGGAAGATTTGATAAAGAAAAAAATAGCTTCAATTTGAGGGTTAAGCAGTCTCTAAATTCAGATAAGCCAGGCAGGAAAAACCGTCCTTATCACATCCCTCTCAAGGTTGGATTGCTTGATTCTAAGGGGAGAGATATCAGGTTCTCCTCAAGAGATACCGATGTGGCTAATATAGATCAATCTGCCGGGTATTCTGTTGTTCTTAATCTTGTTGAGAAAGAGCAGGAGTTTGTTTTCGGTAACGTGAAAGAAAGACCGTTACCTTCTTTGCTTAGAGGTTTTTCGGCGCCTGTCAAATTAAACTATGCTTATAGTCGGGATGATCTGACTTTTCTAATGAGCAACGATTCAGATGGATTCAACCGGTGGGAGGCCTCGAATCGGCTGGGTACGGAGGTGCTTGAGGAAATGATTGTCCAGGTTGAATCAGGGATGGAAGTAAAAATAGACGAGCGTCTGATAAAGGCTTTCGGATACAACCTTAAGCTAGCGCTTGGCAATAATGGAGAAGCGAATTTTGACAGGGCAATGCTTGCCAATATGCTTTTGCTTCCTTCAGAGTCTTATCTTATTGAATGTTCTTCTGTCGCTAATGTTGAAGCAATATATTTAGCGAGAAAGACACTACAAAAAGAATTAGCATTCCGCTACAAAGAATATTTTCTTTCTGTCTACGAACAAAACGAGATCCTTACTTCTTATAGCTCTGATTCAAATGACGTATCTCGTCGTATGTTGAGAAACTTGGCTTTGCATTACCTTGTCTGTACAGAAGAGGAAGAATATATTGATTTGTGTTTGCTTCAATTTGATTCTGCAAATAACATGACTGATGTGGGAGCATCATTGAAGGAGTTGGTTTTTTCGGGTTCGTCCTATGCGATTGGAGCTAAAAATAAAGCGTTAGCACTTTTCTATGACCGTTGGAAATCAGAACCTCTAGTGGTAGATCAATGGTTCGCTGTTCAGGCAAGTTGTCCTCTTGAAGGTGCACTTGACCGGGTTAAAGAGCTAATGATTCATGAAGCCTTTGACATTAAAATTCCTAACAGAGTCCGGTCTCTAGTTAGCCAGTTCTCGTCCGCTAACCTATTAAATTTCCATAAGGAATCTGGAGAGGGTTATGAATTTCTTGCTGATAGAGTAATAGAGTTAAATAGTATTAATCCACAGATAGCTGCCCGGACGATGATTCCTCTTACTCGCTGGAAGAAGTTCGGTGATGGCCGCCAGAAAAAAATGAAGGACGAATTAAATCGTATCCTTAACATAGAAAAAATATCGCCAGACGTATATGAGATAGCTACCAAAAGTCTTTAGATCGGGTTTAGTGATGATTCGAGCGTTTTTCTTTGGTTGTTTTTCTTACTGAAGTTCTTTCGGAAAATCAGTAATTCTTCGCTTAACTTGTCGCCTTCCCATTGGGTTAGCCTGTCTTTTCCATACAAGAAATTCTCCAAAGCAAGAAATTCTTTAGAAAGGTCAGGAAAGTCCATGAGCAGTTCAAAAAGGGAACCGGCTTTGGGAAATAATTTGCTTCTCCATAGTGTGATCTGCTTGTGCGCTTCTGATGCGTCGTTTTTGTCACATGCTTTTTGAAGAGCTAAAAATATGTCTTCGATATCGGAAGCAGTATTGGTAGTCATTTTATCTCCCGATCTTGTTGGATTAAGGGTTTTTATTGATCGCAATGTCCTGTAGGTGCTTAGCCATCGCCATACGGTTGTTAGCCAGACCATTAAGAGACTCATCGAGGTCCAGAACCAGAAATTATCAATTATGGTTTCTTTGATCTCTGTCTTCGAGACATCAGAGACGGGCGGTTGATAGATAGTAGCGGTTTTCTCTAACGCTGTTACGTCAAAGAATTGCTCCGGAATAATTGCCATTTCTTGTTGATTTGTCTTTACGTTCCACCAGGGTATTTTGATAGCCGGAACTTTTAGGTTGCCGCTGACGGTAGGTATCATTGCGATGGTTGTAGTGCTCACGATCGACAGTCCGTCAGGACTAATTGTCTGATTGATGAGTGGCGGATCTGCGTACAACTTAAAGCCTTCAATCCTTTCTTCGCTATGATCGGGAAGCATTGATTGGTCGAGCCCTTTGATGAAAATTTCTATTTTTCTGTTCGCGGGTTCTCCAACTCTCATTTTTTTGGCATCTTCATCCCAGTATTCTTTTATGGTCAGTTTTTCTGCAGGGATCCAGTGTTTTCCTTCGAAGGATGCAGGTACGGGTTTGACCTTTATCTGATGTTTTTTTGAAGTGGCGCTAATTCTCTGACGGTTAGAGAAAACTCCCCCCAATCCGTAGGAGCCGACAAAAGATTCGCTGGGGATCGTAAGATCACCGCTATTCTGAGGAAAGAGGGCGTAGGTCTTTTCTAGGACATAATATCGTCTCCCATTAATAATGGATTCGTATCTCTTTTCTTCTTCTATGTTTTCAATCACTGTATTGGGCAGATTAGGAGCCTGGGGAAAATCTCCTCGGATCGAGTCTCTGTAAAAAAGTTTAACCGTATAGAGGATTTGCTCTTGCACATAAACCAAGTCCTTATTTACATTAGTTTCAAAGAACACAAATTCCTTCATCATTTGGCGCTGTGCGTTTGTTTTTTCAGATACCCTGATTCTTATCGCGCGAGTTTTTTTCATACCCGCTATAATGCTGGGAATAGTAAGATCACCCGTTTTCTTAGGTCTAAGAGTAAAGACATGGTCTTTGTATGACACATTCGTTGTTTCACCATTTATTATAGAAATCGATCTATTTTCCCGAGAGCTTTGGTTAACTATTTCAAAATTATCTTCGATTCTCGGAAATTTGATTTCTTCATCGAAGGATTCAGCGGTAGCACGCACTGTAAGGGTCAAAAGATCTATATCAGAAATAATCGTCTTGTCCACGGTAGCAGTCAGTTCTGCTAGGGAGTATCCGTTAAACGAAAGCAGTAAGATAAAAAGATTTCTACCAGTCTTTTTCAACATTTCTTGCTGACTCCTCTCCTTTTTTTATTTGTTCCTCGTATTGGATCCTGAATTTGTTCCTTAGCAGTCCGCCAGGGTCGTCCGGTACTCGGCGTAACCATTGCTCTAGGGCCTGCTGCTCTTCCTGTTTGAGTTTGGATTCTTCTCCTTCTGTCTCATTGTCTTTCTCTTTTTCAGAGTTTTTGGGGTGTTGAAGTGAATTCCCATTTTCCGTTTTGTTTTTCTCAAGCTGTTCCTGGTTTTTCTTCTCGTTTGACCGATTATTTTTCTTGTCTCTTCGTGGTTTATCTTGAGAGTCTTGCTTTCCCTCTGATTTGGTTTTATCTTGAGATTTTTCGCCCTCTTGGTCGTTGTTTCTTTTCTGGTTACTTTGCTTCTCTTTTTCTAGTAATTTCTCGACTAGATCTTTATTGAAAATGGTATCCTCATTATCTGGATCCAGAACAAGGCTTTCTTCGTATGCATTAATTGCTTCTTCCAGATTTCCAGATTTTGCTAAGGCATTTCCTAGATTATATTTGGCGCCAGCAGTTTCCGCTCGCTTAAAATAATTGATTGCTTCTTCATAGTTGTCATCTCGATAGTGTGCAATTGCTTTCCAGTTTTCGTCCTCGAAGAGGAGAGCAGCTTTAGCGGGGTCTTCCTGATCCAGGGCTCGCATCCCTTGTTGGTCTCGAGTTCTCCATAGATCGTCCCAGGAAGATGCTTGTGTGTGATGGGACGGAAAAGTAAAAAACAGAGCTATGCTCAATATAAGTCCGCGTCTAAAAGCGAAGGCTGCGATAGGCAGCAAAAATATCACTAGTAAGGGACCTTCTTCGTGCCAGACATCAAATTCTCTTTCTACTTCTTTATAAGTTTCCTCGCCCGCTAATTGTTTGTTGTCAAGAACTAATCTTAAATCTCTATCTGTAGCAGTCATCTCGGAATATTTTCCTCCAGAAAAATCAGCAAAATTTGCCAAATCTCTGCCCTTGACCCTGGCTATTATCAGGGATCCGGATTTGTCCCTAACAAAACCTGAACCTGAATTGCCTGAAAGCCTGGGGACAGGGGCCCCGTCATTTGTCCCTACTGAAAGAACTGAAATCGGGTAGGACGCGCTGGAATTTTTTGCTGCTTTTTGTGCTGCGGCGATATCTCTTATTTCGTCTGTAATAAGGAGAATTTGGCCGGACAGTTTACCCGCGTCTCTTAATAGTTCTGCCGACTTGTGGATGGCTTTCTCCAGTCTGCTTCCGCGTGATGGAATCAGATCAGGGCTAAGAGATGGGATCATCGACTCGATCGTTTTACTGTCGTCCGTTAGCGGCGACACTACAAAAGCACTTCCGGCGTATACTATCAACCCGGTTTCTCCTTCCTTTCTAGCTCTAAGCAGATCAATTATTTTCCTCTTTGCCTTGGTTAGTCTGTCTGGTTTTACGTCATTAGCGAGCATGCTTTTTGTAAGGTCCAGAATTATTACAAGAGCATCATCTTTTTCTTGGACAGGTTGAGGTATTTTTCTCCAGGCTGGTCCTGCTAGGGCTAGAATGGCGACAAGCCACGCTAACAAGAGAAGGTAGATAGGGGTTCTGTTTATTTTTCTTCTCGATCCTTCGATCAGGAACTGCAGGAGACCGGGATCTATAACTTCCTCCCAATTGCTAGTTTTGTTCGACTTTAGTTTTAGTACCAAAAAAAGAAGAATCGCAGGTATTGCAAGAAGAAGCCATTCGGCTCTAATGAAATGGAAGTTGTTGATGGCCTGAGAAAAGTTAATTCCGTCCATCATTTCTTTTCCCCCGACAAGAATTTCGGCAGTTCTCTATAGCGTCTGCTTAGTTCAACCATTCTTTGAATATATCCAAGTGAGGTTATTGTGAGAACAAGACTGATAATTGTCGCAATAGAGAGAGGAATATGGAATAACGCTTTTGAAGGTCGAAAGGTCTTAGGGTCTTGGTTGATAGGCTCGAGCTTATTTAGCTCTTCGTATATCTCCGATAGTTCTCTCGCGGATTTAGCCCTCTGGAAAGTCCCACCAGTTGCTTCGGCAATTTTAATCAATGTCTCCGAGTCGAGCTCGGCAGACGGATTGACAGTTCTTTGGAAGAGTAGACCTGGGATGACCAGACTGTCTGATCCGAATCCTATGGTATATATCCGGACTCCTTCCTGTGCAGCAATTTTTGAAGCTTGCACCGGGTCGATTTCTCCGACATTGTTAACGCCGTCCGTTAGAAGGATTAGGACCCGATTCTCAGCGGGACGATCTTTTAATTTTTTTACTCCAAGGCCTATTGCGTCTCCTATAGCTGTTTTACCTCCAGCGATTCCAAGCGGACTTTCTTCTAGAAGTGTCTTCACAGTTTTTCGATCAAAGGTCAGAGGAGTTTGAAGGTATGCGCGCGTACCAAATAGTATTAATCCGAGACGGTCCCCTTCCCGTTGTTCCACAAAGTCACCCACGATATTTTTTACAATTGCCAGTCGTGTTCTTTTCTCCCCATTTAATTCCATATCTTCGGTACCCATAGATCCGGAAACA
>PAPD01000047.1 GCA_002708765.1 Gammaproteobacteria bacterium
GGATCTCTTACAGGAAATTTTTGGCTTCCGCAGAGGGCGGTATGCTCAAGAACGTGCGCAACTCCCGACGAGTCATCAGGGATCGTTCTGAAGGCAACCATAAAAACATTTTCAGCGTAATTGTTTGAAAAATGGAAATGCTTGGCACCACTAATATGGTCATACTCCTCTACCAGAGTATTAAGCGACAGAATTTCTTGGGTCCGAACCAGTTCAAAACCCGAACTCATATGTCTTTTCCTCTTAACGCTCCTTGAACTAGTCGTTCCTTGTAATCCAAGGTATCCAACAGAATCTCATTCCGAAGCATAAAAATAGAAACCAGATTTGGTATAGCCATTAATGCCAAGGTAATTGCGGATACCAGCCAAATAAGGGAAGTGTCCGCAACAGCTGCACCAAAAAAGCCAAAGACATAAACGATCCTGTATGGCCTGATAGACGAAACCCCGAAAAGATAAACCATAGCTCGATCTCCATAATAAGACCAAGCAACAGCGGTAGTGAAGGCGAATAAAACCAGGGTCAGGGAAACAATGTGCCGGCCATAATCACCCAACAGTCCCCTAGAAAAAGCTTCGCTTGTAAGAGCCACAGAATGAAGCAGTGACTTGCCTTTAAGAACAAAAGCCGGATCAACTAATGCACCCCCGGACACCGCTATTTTTCCGTTATAAAGCACATCATCCCGATAGAATTTTACGTTTTCTGCAACAGACCGATTATGAATAATAGTAAACCCCGAACTCATAGCAACTCCCTCACGAATCTCGAGGTTTCCTTCATAGAGCTCTATTCCTTTTTCTCGGTAATTAAAAAACTCAAAAAGTGCGATCCGGTCACTGTCTTTCTCATCGCTGAACTCACCCTCAAGAACTTTAGTATCAAAACGCTGGAACTGATTTTCATGTTTTTCTGTCCAAACCCCGGACGAAAGAATTACCAAGCCTGTCAAAGTACATATTATTATGGTGTCGAGGAAGGGCTCCAGTATTGAAACCGTTCCCTCAGAAACAGGCTCATCGGTTCTTGCGGCTGCGTGAGCGATCGGCGCACTTCCCTGGCCTGCCTCATTAGAGAAAAGCCCTCTATTGACCCCTCGGTTAAAAGCAAAAGCGAAACTCGCTCCCAGAAACCCACCGGCTGCGGCTGAACCAGTAAAAGCATCCTCAAAAATCGACCAAAAGGATTCACCGATCTGAGAAAAGTTGCCTGCTATAACCAGGAGAGCACCAAGGAAATAAACCAATGCCATAACGGGTACAACTTTCTCAGCGACAAGAACGATCCGTTTGATTCCTCCCAGAATAACCGTGGCCAGAATACTAGCCAAGACCAAACCACTGACCCAATTAGGAATTCCGAATGATGCCGATAATCCGTTGGCAATATTATTGCTCTGCGGAAGATTTCCCGAACCAAAAGAACTTACCACCGTCGCAATAGCGAAAAAGATCGCTAGCCATCTCATGTTCAGTCTTTTCTCCATCACATACATCGGCCCACCGGCAATTTCACCCGACTCATCCACAACGCGATATTTGTGAGAAAGAGTTACTTCGACAAACTTGGTGGTCATTCCAAAGAAAGCGGTCATCCACATCCAGAACAGAGCGGCGGGGCCACCTAGGTAGATTGCCAAAGCCACACCACCAATATTTCCAGTGCCAACGGTGCCAGAAATAGCTGTCGTTAATGCCTGAAAATGCGAAGCATCTCCCTTCGCTCCCTTCCTATTGAATTTTCCGCGAACGATTTCTATCGCATGAGTGAAAAATCTCAGTTGAGGGAATTTTAGGTAAACACTGAAGAAAACTCCTGTCCCAAGCAAAAGAAATGGGAACCAGGGAGCAGAACCGAGAAGAGAATCTAGAACAGTCAGAATACTTGAAAGAGCATCTACAAAATCGGAATTCAATCAAACCACCTAGACCGACGAAACTTAAGAAACAGACCTTATCAGAATTTTACTTCTGATGCATGAGCAGGCACCGCTAACCTAACAGCAAGGCCTTTCGAATCTACTAACTTTTCCCTCTGGAAGATTTCAAAATTCTTAGCGGCTTGCTCCAGAATCATGGCATCGACGATATCATCTCTCGTCACCAGGCTTCTTGGGAAGTTTTCCAACGCCTCCGAAAAACGGTGCCTAACCCCAGCATCAAGTCCGGACAACAAATCAAGCCTCTCGGCAATTCCTTCTGGCTTCCTTTTTGAAAAGCTCATCGGATTTCCTTTGAAAACAGCGAAACAGATTTCCGGATGGGACTCATAAACATAACCCTGGAGCTCTTTATCAGATCTTAAAGCTTTGTCGACCTCGCGAACCTTTGGACCAATATTCCACGCCTGCCTTGATATTTTCTTTCCCGTTTTCCTATAGCTGATTTCACATGCCTCTCGGTAATTTGAAGCGTAGACCGCTCTCCTGCAGGGGACCGGGAATATACTTGAGGGATGGACATTAAATATCTGCCTTGCATGACCATCCAGGCTCCTGGTCGCATCAGTTAATCCCTGAGGAATATCTACAAGAATATTTTTTTTCTCGTGCTGCTTCAAAACCTCGGAAAACCTAGGGTAAAACTCGATAGGCCTTCCATCTGCACTAACGACCCAACCGCCGCGACAGCCATCCACACCAACCGCCATCGGATTAATTTGCGATTACCTCCCGCATCGTTACAAACTCTTCTGCGGTGGTCGGATGAATACCTACAGTTTCATCAAAGACGCTTTTGGTAACCCCGAGCTTCAGAGCAATCGCTATGCCCTGAATAATCTCTCCAGCTTCCGATCCTACCATGTGAACGCCCAAAACCTTGTCATCGATCCTGTTTACAATCAGCTTCATCATAAATTTTTCGTCACTTCCACTGATAGTGTGTTTCATCGGTCGGAAAACAGAACGATATATATCGACTTCGGGATACAAATCCCTGGCCTCCGATTCCGTCAAGCCCACTGTGGCAGCGTTGGGCTGACAAAATATCGCTGTTGGAACATGCTCATAGCACATCTTTCTTGGTTTCCCTCCAAACTGAGTGCTCGAAAAACACATCGCCTCCTCGATAGCGACAGGCGTGAGTTGCAGACGATCGGTGACATCTCCAAGCGCAAAAATACTTTTCTCTTTTGTTCCAAAGTTATCGTCTATAACTATCCCTCCGTTATCTGTCTGATCCAATGCAACATTCTCCAGCCCTAGCCCCTCAACCGCAGGGACCCTGCCGATGGCGCAAAGCACCATGTCAGTATTAAGAACTTCTCCCCCTTTTAATCGGACCACCAACTCATCATCGCTACTTTTTTTGACGGACTCTATTTCAGACTGAAAACGCAACTTAATGCCTTTCTTGGACAATTCATCACTGACCGTTGAGCGAATATCAATATCAAAGTCTCTCAAAAAGAGATCGCCCCTATACGACAGTTCCGTTTCTATGCCCAGGCCATTGAATATTCCAGCAAACTCCACCGCAATGTAACCTCCCCCAACAACCAAGCACCGTGCCGGCAGAGATTCCAGATAAAAAGCATCATCGGATGTTATGGTATACGCTGCCCCGGGGAATTCTGGTCTGACAGGCTTGCCTCCCGTAGCGATAAGAATTTTCTGAGTAGAAAGTATACGGCTGCCGATTTTCACGCTGTGTCCATCAATGATTTTGGCACGCCCCTCAAAACGATCTACTCCCGCCTCATCCAACAGGTCTTGGTAGATCTTATTCAAACGCGCGATTTCAGTATTTTTGTTTTCCAATAACGTGGGCCAATCGAATTTGGTATCAGAGAACGCCCAACCGAACGCCTTGGACTGGACAAAATCCTCGGAGAAGTGCGACGCATAAACAAATAGTTTCTTCGGCACACACCCGACATTAACGCACGTTCCACCAAGATATTTTTCTTCTGCGATCGCTACTCTAGCCCCATAAGAAGAGCTCATTCGAGCGGCTCTGACACCGCCGGACCCGGCTCCAATTACAATTAAGTCGTACTCATATCTCGCCATGATTGAACCTCGGATCTCTAAACTTTACTTTGTGATTATTTAATTACAGCATAACATTGAACGTCATGGACTTGGCATTATCTGAATTCGAAGGAACACGACAGATTCCAGCTGGAATCCGGAGCAAAGTTTGCTCTCTTGAGATCACCTATGATCTAACCGAGATTGTCGACGCCCGGTTTCCGATTCCGGGCTCGCTGATGCGAGAGGGTTCCCTTTGGGAATCAACTTGCATGGAATTATTCGCAAAAAATCCCAGCGCTACCGAGTACCTCGAATTCAACGCTTCGCCAAGAGGAGCCTGGAATGCCTATTATTTTGATGATTACAGAAACGGAATGAAAGAAACATACTGCGCAAAAGCTGTCAGCATAAGCCGGGAAGGCGAAGGCCAATTTCAAGTCTGTTATGAATTCGCGAAAAAAATTAGAAAGCCGCTTTTATTAACTCCGGCCGTGATAATAAAAAACGTTAAGGGAAGTCTCTGCTATTTCGCGCCCGGGCATGGAAGGGAACCTGACTTCCACGACTTTTCGAATTCAGTGTGTCTAGAGTAAGAGGGGCCTCCGTATGGGATTTATGTTAGGAATACAAAGGCTGATACAGGACGACTCAGCTATGTCCTGGCTACGAAAGGCAAGAGTTGGCCTGGTCGCTCATCCAGCCTCGGTCGACGGCCGTTGCGAGCACACTATTGACCGTCTAATGAGCCATAGCGTCAATATAGTCAGAGCCTTTGGTCCGCAGCACGGGATGCGAGGTGACAAGCAAGACAACATGATTGAATCCGAAGATTATCGGGATCAGTTACATGATATCGATGTCATCAGTTTATACGGGAAGCTTCGTTTCCCTTCTGAAGAAATGTTAGCGGACCTGGATATCGTTATCTTCGATCTGCAAGATGTGGGTTGCAGAATCTATACTTACATTACGACACTTTATTACTTCATTCAGGCGTGTGGCCAATACGGAGTCGAACTCTGGGTACTAGACAGGCCAAACCCCGCTGGAAGACCTATAGACGGCACCTTCTTGGTGGAAGGCAACGAAAGCTTTGTCGGCTGCGCGCCCATTCCAACAAGACATGGACTGACTATAGGGGAATTAGCTGGTTGGTTCAAAGAGCATCTCGATTCGGAAACAAAGATACGTATTTTTGAAATGGACGGCTACAGGCCTGATGATCAACCAGGATTCGGTTGGCCCGTGTCCGACCTTCCATGGATAAACCCCAGCCCGAACGCAGCGAGTCTAAATATGACGCGTTGTTTTTCGGGAACGGTCCTGCTCGAGGGAACTATTTGGAGTGAAGGGCGCGGAACAGCAATACCACTGGAAGTGTTCGGTGCACCAAAGCTGCCTATCCATGAAATGATTGAATTACTGGCCGCCGATGCGGCGCATTGGTTAGAAGGAATAAAGTTAAGGCCTTGCTTTTTTTCTCCGACTTCTAACAAACATCAGGGCGAGTTATGCAGCGGGACACAAATCCACACCGACGTCCGGACGTACGATCACCTCAGGTTTAAACCATACAGGCTTGTTGCCGGGCTCATGAAGGCATACAAACTTATAAGACCTAAAGAAAACCTATGGCGACATCACGAATACGAATATGAGAAAGACAGGATACCGATTGACGTGATCGACGGAAGCTCCAGGCTTAGAAACTGGGTAGATGATCCAAACTGTAAATTCTCCGACCTCGAAAGAATACTGGTCGAGGATGAAGACCAATGGGAAAGAGAAAGAAAGGAATTCCTCTTTTACAAATGAGGGCATTGGAGCCACACTGAGCGTGTTAAAATTCAGGGAAAGGTAATCTACAGAAAAATGAAGAAAAAGTTCAAAGTTGCCGTATTGCCCGGAGATGCGATCGGCCCGGAGATAATGGCCCAAGCCCTCAGGGCCTTCGAGATCATCCAGAAAAAAGGCAAAGCCGAGTTCGAAATTATTAGTGGGGACTTCGGTGCGAATGCTTATTTCAAGCACGGTCATGCGTTTCCCGAGGAAACAAAAGCCGTGTGCGATGAGGCTGACGCCATTCTCAAAGGACCGGTCGGGCTATCACATGAAGAATCGCAGAAAATTCCGGTAGACGAGCAACCCGAGCGAGGCGCAATTCTGCCCTTGAGAGCAAGATACAACACCTTCGCGAACTTCAGACCCATCTTCCTAAGTAAGGAGATGGCCCACTTTTCGCCTCTCAAGCCCGAAATTATAATGGAAGGAGTAGACATTCTCCTTATTCGAGAACTCGTTGGAGGGCTTTATTTTGGGGAAAAAGAAAGAGGAATAAATCCGAATGGTGAACGTTACGTCAAAGAAAACCTGGAGTACACGGAAAACGAAGTTCGCCAGATCCTGAGAGTGGGCTTTGAACAGGCTAGAAAGCGAAAAAAAATTCTGCATACCATCCATAAGAGCAATGTCCTGCTATCGAGCGTCTTCTGGAATGAAATTCTCGAAGAGGTCCATAAAGATTTTCAAGACGTGACCGTATCCCACCTTCTGGTCGACGCAGCGGCGACAGCACTTTGTCTTAACCCCTCTCAGTTCGATGTGATGGTAATGGAGAACATGTTCGGAGACATTTTAAGCGATCAAGGAGGGGGTATTCTGGGATCGCTCGGCCTGATGCCCTCCGCATGCGTGGGGCCTGAAAAATCATACTACGAGCCCTCTCACGGTTCGGCGCCAGACATCGCCGGGAAAAATATTGCGAACCCCTACTCCATGATTGGCTCGGTGGCAATGATGTTTGAGATGAGTTTCGGTTTAGAATCCGAGGCCTTGGCGCTCTGGCAATCAATGAGACATACCTTTGAGTCAGGCTTTTCCACGGCAGACCTTTCAAAAAATAACTCGAACGTCGAGATTCTTTCTACTGAGAAATTCGGAGACAAGGTGATGTCCCGTTTCGAGTCTTTAATCTAAAAAGAGACACCCTGAAAAAACCAGGGAGAGTGTCATATTTGCCCTATAGTATCGTACATAGAGAAAATCATTACCCACACAGAAACCCATCCCCAACCAATAAACAACCACATAATAAGCGGTTGTTCAAAGAGGTGCCCCAGCAAATTAACCAGTGAATCTACAAAAAGAAACTTTAGCACCGATTTCAATCGATCAAGTATGAACATTTTTTCTCCTGTCGGGCGGCGATTCTAACAATTAATAATGCAAAGGTTAAACTGAAAATTATGTGGTCCTTAGTTCTTGAATGAAATAATCTTCTTGCTTATCTCATCATAAGCATCCAGCATCTCGAAATTTTCTTTAAACTGCACCCGTTTGGAAAAAAAAGTCACAGGGAAAACATAATTGTCAGTCTTCTGCCAGCGCAGCGCCTTACTTTTTGCCAGATCATCTTGGTAGCTTATCCAGGTGAGGCCGTGTTCCATCACAAGAATATCTCCAAACACAATTCCGAGAGACTGCCACCCGCGCACGTCATCTCTCCTGAGGGCTCCTTTTTCCAGAAGCAACTGAAGAACCTCCAGATCAGATTTGTCACCCTTCAGAGAGATGATTCCAAGTTTTCTTGCGACCAGATCTTCTATTTCCTTACGTTGCGAATCTAAAGCAAATTCTTGCATCACGGAGAGCTCCGAGATCGCAACTCTTTCCTCTTCACTTTCGAATGGGAAGGCTTCTAGTTCCTCGATGGTCAGCTGAGGAGGAGATGGTTGCTGAGAATGAACTGCAAAGCTCTGCATGAGAAATATTCCGCCAATCACCATTATCTTTTTCATTTTTCAACTTATATAGAATCGATATGAGCATTTTAGGATAAACTGATCTTTTTTATAATATGAATCACACTTTGAAAAAAACGCTGATCCAGAAAATACAGGACACAGGAAGCTCCATATCCTTGGCAATTACCGGAGGAGGTATCAGCGTGTTAAACGATTTCTTTGGGGTTAGTGGGTCTTCTCGAATAATCCTCGAGGCAATTGTTCCTTATAACCCCGAATCACTAAAGCGCTATATTGGATCAGAAAAAGAAATCTCTTGCACCTCGAGAACCGCAAGGGCAATGGCTATGGTAGCCTTCAACCGCGGAATGGAGATCTCTAAAAAAGATGACGTAATCGGCTTAGGTTGCACAGCCGCCCTGACAACGACAAAAAGAAGAAGAGGGAAGGATCGTTGCCATATTGCAATTCAGACAAGCACAGCCACAAGAACGTTCGACATGGTTCTGGACAAATCACTTTCCCGAGGATTGCAGGAAAGTCAGTGCAAAACACTTGTGCTGCATGCTTTAGCGAGAACCCTGAAGATCAGACAAAAAGGAAGCGATCTGGATTTCATTGAAACTGTGTGTGATGCGCCAAAAAAATGGATTGACCTTAATCGAGGCCTAATAAAAAAAACGTCCTCGAAAAAATTCAAGGCTGTTTTCCCGGGGTCTTTTGATCCATTGCATCAGGGGCATCAGAAAATGATAAAGATTGCAGAGCAGAGACTTGATGAAAAACCGATCCTAGAAATTTCGATTAGAAATGTTGACAAATCTCCGCTGGACTTTATCAGCATGAAAGAAAGGGAGTTCGAAAACCATGAAACCGTTTTTACATCCGCTCCAACATTCGAAGAAAAATCCGACCTCTTCCCTGGCGCTACTTTTCTGGTAGGGCTTGATACGCTGACAAGAATTGATCAACCTCGGTACTACAAAAACGCCGACCGGAGAGACAAAATAATTGAGAAATTCAGAGTTGCTGGCAACAGGTTTCTAGCATTCGGTCGCGTTATCGACAACCGATTTTATTCGCTGTCTGATATCTCGATATCGGAAAACCTAAAGAACTTATGCGACGAAATTCCCGAGTCAGAGTTCAGAGAAGATATCAGTTCCACATCTATCCGGCAGGGGGTACTGCTTGACTAAGCTCGATCTCTATACTGGCAAAACTGTCTTTGTGACCACCTTGCTTGCATCTTCAGGACTTGTCGCGCTTCTGACCGTCTTTACTTTCTTGGATCAACTAGGAGATATAGAAAACGAATACACTCTCCTGACCGCAGCAAAATATGTTGGGTATAGCATTCCTAGAATCTTTTACGAGACTTTGCCCTATGCCACTCTGCTCGGCTGCCTTTCGGGGCTAGGAATTCTTGCGAGTAGCAGTGAATTGATAGTCATGCGGAGCGCCGGAGTATCGACCTGGGAGATTACCTCGTCAGCAGCTAAGCCAGCCATAGTAATAGTTATCCTAGGGCTAATTATCGGGGAAATACTCCTGCCTCAATTTGAAAGAAACGCAAGAATCATTAAGGAAAATGCCATTGAAGACGATATCACCCCTTCTTACGGATTCTGGCACAAGGAAAACGATACTTATGTTCATCTTGGCAGGGTTACTAGCTCAGGAGTCCTAAAGAACATCAGCCTGTTTGTAGAAAAAAACGGAGAACTTGTGAGAACCATCTGGGCAGAACGGGCGACATTCGATAACTCGCAAACGGAATGGACTATGAGAAATGTAAAAGTCACTCATATTGGAGAGCGGACCCTCGTCGAATTTCAGGAATCCATGGAATGGGATATCGGCTTAACTCCTAGCCGTCTAAATACAGAAATCCTGGTTGACCCAGACAGGATGTCGATCATCGAATTATTGGACAAAATAACCTACATGAAGGAACAGGAATTGAACTCGGCTAGATTCGAAATCGGTCTATGGACCAAGATTTTTCAACCACTAGCCTCTTTGGCTCTAGTGCTGGTAGGGGTGTCCTTTATCTTCGGTCCTCTGAGAGAAACCAACATGGGAACTCGGCTGGTGAGCGGAATAGTGTTCGGGATTGTATTCAAATTCCTGCAAGACATGTTCGCACCAGCTAGCATTGTTTTCGGTTTTTATCCGATCATCGGAGCCATAACGCCTGTCCTAGGGTGCATCTTGCTCGGCTGGTATCTCCTCAAAAAGGCAGGATAGCCTTATGTTTTGTCCAGATTTTGCTATGCTTGGAGCTCGCCTTATCTGATCTCCAAGAAGGTTATGACCATGCAATCGCGAGGCTTAAAAATTGAAGGACAAAAATAAAGTCTACATAGAGGTTTTTTCTGACTACATATGACCTTGGTGTTACCTTTGTACCGTGAGTATAGAAAAACTGAAAAAAGAAAAAGAGGTTACTATAAAGTGGCGCCACTATCCTCTGCACCCGGAGATTCCCAAGGAAGGCCTATCCATCAGAAACCGGAAAAACGATCAGGATAAAGAGAGCCGAAGAGCATACGCTCAGTTTATGGAGGATCAGATGCTTACTGAAGGCCTCCCATACAGGCGTAGGTCAGATATCAACAATAGCAGAATGGCTCAGGAACTAGCTGCCTGGGCAGATTCGCAAGTGGAGGATGATGGATTCCACCACAACCTGTTTAAAGCATATTTTGCAGACAACAAGAATATCGGTGATAAAGAAACTTTACTCGAGATAGTTGCTGAGACCGGTCTGGACACAGAACTCGCTAGGAAATCACTTGAGACTCGAAGCTACTCAGATGAGGTCAATCGGGATTGGGAGTTTGCGAGAGAAAACGGCATTACAGGCGTACCCACATTTTTTGCGAAGGATCTCTTTTTGTATGGGTCTCAGCCTTACGAGGTACTTGAAAGATTTTACAACAATTTGGCTAAAAACGATTCTGCTTGAATAGGATCAAATTAGCTCTCTAACCGCTCGCTGAGCCATCACAACGCACAAATTTGCTCTGTAATCTGCCGACGCATGCATATCATCATTCATAAGATCTGCATCTAACCTGACATTCCTGATGGCTTCAGCGGAAAAATCTTTAGTAAGTATTTCTTCTATCTCCCTTGCTCGAAAGACACAAGGTCCCGCACCAGTAATAGCAACCCTGACCAAGCCCATGGTTCTCGCAACAAACACTCCAACCACCGCATAACGCGAAGCAGGATTTGGAAATTTTTTATAAACAGAAGCTTCCGGCTTGGGAAAACGAACTTCCTTAAGGATCTCACCCTCTTCCAGAACAGTCTCGAACATACCCAGAAAAAATTCGTCTGCCTCAATTTCACGTTTGTCTGAAACCAGGACCGCGCCCAGCCCGAGAACAGCCGAGGGATAGTCAGCTGCGGGATCGCTATTAGCGATCGACCCACCCATCGTGCCTCTATTTCTGACCTGAGCATCTCCAATATTTCCCGCTAGATCAGCAATGGAGGGAATCGCGTTATGCAAAAGCTCGGAAGAAGCGACTTCTTCATGCTTTGTCAGTGCACCAATGACAACACAATCCTTTTCTTCTCTTATGCCTCTCATAGAGCTTATGTCTGCCAGATCGATCAGGTCAGTAGGAGCAGCCAGACGTTGCTTCATGGACGGCAACAGCGTATGGCCCCCCGCTAAATAACTCCCTTCTTCACAAGCTGCGAATATCTTGGTTGCCTCTTCGATAGTCTGAGGACGATGGTATTTGAATCCGTACATATTCAATTTCTCATTTTTTTGGCGGCCACCTGAACGGAGCGGACTATATTGTGGTAGCCGGTACAACGACAGATGTTTCCATCCAGCCCCTTCCGGATAATATCTTCATCTAACTCCCTCTCTCGGCGAACCAGATCAATAGAAGACATAATCATTCCCGGAGTACAAAAACCGCACTGCAACCCATGACATTCGCGGAAGGCTTCTTGCATCGGATGCAGGTTGTCGGCGCCGCCTATACCTTCGATGGTCGAAATTTCTACCTGTTCGCATTGAACAGCCAGAACAGTACAGGATTTCACAGCGCGCCCATCCATATGGACCGTGCACGCGCCGCACTGAGAGGTATCGCAACCTACATGGGTTCCGGTCAGTCTCAAATTTTCCCTGAGAAAGTCTACTAGTAAAGTGTTTTCCTTTACCACACTACTAGCATCTTCTCCGTTAACCTTCAGATTCACCTTTATCGCCATCAACACTCCCCACTATTATCGAGAACTTTTACCCTGGTGCCTCTTGCTCGAGGTCCTTCCCAGTATCTGTAAGGCTCTCCCTAAATTTCTCGAAGAACTCGTCCGAAAGTTTTTTTGCTGCTCCCGACACCAACCTCGAACCAATTTGAGCTAGTTTACCTCCAACCGTTACCTCTATCCTATATTTCATTTCCGTATGTTCGGAGTTGTTTCCAGGAGATAAAGAAACTTTCGCGATACCTTTCGCAAACCCAGCCACCCCTCCTTTCCCAGAGCCGGCTATGGTATACGAGTTGGGCGGATTGATATCACTCAACTCGATCTCTCCTCTAAAACGAGCCTTCACGGGTCCTATCTTGGCTTGCATGACTACCTCAAACTTGTTTTCTTCCCGCACCAGAAAATCTTCGCAACCCGGCAAACTCAGTTTCAGAATCCCCGGATCATTAAGGCCTTGCCAAACTCTATCAATGGATGCCTCTATGCTCTCAGTCTCTTCAATAATCAAAACTACTTCTCGATCCCAAGGTTCTTAAACATAAATGCATACTTTATAGCTTCTCTGCGCCTAGACATGTATTGATCGGTGGGGCCATGGTGACCCGAGTATTCATCGAGGTGAAGCAACATCATGCCCGAATCATCGCTTAGTTCTCTGAGCTTTGCCACCCATTTTATTGACTCATCAACCCCCACCCGACCATCAAACTCGGACGCGAAGACAAGAATATTGGGGTATCTCTGTCTCTTGACTTGTTCGTAGGGCGAGTACCCATATTGAGAAAAAAATACATCCGGCTGCCCCGGGTCTCCCCATTCAAGTTTGTCGCTTTCGACTCTATAAGAATCATCTCTCAGGGTATTAACAACATCAAGAAACGCATTTTCCAGAATCACACTATTAAACATCCTAGCGTGATGATTGGCTGCGAACCCTGCGATGGTGCCACCAGCAGAACGTCCGTAAACAATCACCTTGGATGGATCACCGTAACCCTGAACAGAAAGAGCTTTCACCCCTTCAATAAAATCTCGGAACGTCTTTATCTTGTTGGCGCCCCTGGCTGCCAGGTGCCAATCAGGACCGAGCTCGCCACCGCCCCTAACGTGGATGTTCACGATAATAAAACCTCGCTCAAGCAAAGGTAGATAAGCGGGGTTGTACCTTGCAGGCCTGGACAAGCCGTATGCTCCATAGGCAGATACAAAAACCGGTCTGCGGCTAAATCCAGAACCTTTTTTGTATAGAAGAGTCATAGGGACTCGGGCACCATCATTCGTCTCGAACCATACCTCCTTGGTTTCGAGATCCTGGCGTGTCAATCTAGGATCAGGGTACCGGGCCTCGAGGAAGTCTATTCGTGAATTCTCGAGATCAAACTGGAATAGCCGGTCGGGTTCACGTAAATCCCTTCGCCAGAATGTCACGAACCGGTTATCCTTTACGGAGTGCAATTTCAGGCTTTGGCCAACACTGGTAGTTGCAATGTTTTTCGAGGCTCCACTCAGGAGCTTCAACTCTATTTTCTCCCTGAGCCCGGCTTTGACGTGAACAATAAATCCGCTATTCGTAACATCGAAATCAAAAATAAGCCCTTCCTGATTTAGTTCTAGAAACTGCCAATCTGAACCGGATCCCAACCCTGGAACAATCTGAGCTAGCTCGAAATCCGGACTTCGCAGGTTAGAAAGAACAAAGACTTTATCTTTATAAAATCTGATCCGGTAATGGTGACCAGGCTGACGTTTCCGGACAAGGACGACCTTACCGCCCGGCTCTACCAGATGAATTTCCGTAGAATCGACGGTGCTGGAAATTATCATCGGAAACCCTGAACCAGTTTCATGAATCGACAGAGAAGCACCGGAGGTTGTTTCCGAAAAAATGGTCTTTTTCTTCTTTGTAAGATCAAAAAGAGCTACCTCTCCAGACTCGGAGAATGAGCAAACTAGTCCGGAGCCCAACCATGAAAACCTGGGGTCGGTGTTCTCTCCAACAACCTGAGAAAATCCTGTCCTAAGATTTAAGACAACAAGTCTATATTTTTCCGATCCCTCCCGATCCTCCGTATAGGCGATGTACCGACCATCACCACTAGTAGCGAAATGTCCGAGCTTGAAATAGGCACTGTCCCCGGCGATACGAGGCAAGTCCAGGAGGGTCTCTTCTTCCCCTGTTCTAACGTTCCGACGCTTAAAAGTCAGGTATTGAGTCCCTGGAACCAGGACAGAAAGCAGCTCGAAATCTCCTTCCCGCACCTCAGGAAAAGATAATGTTCTGGGTAGTTCTGAGTTTAGTTCTTCCGCAAGATTATCGATCATCGCTTCCCAGGGGTCGACGCTTTTCCTGAAATAGTCAGCTTCGGACCGAAGATAATCACGGGTGACTTCACTCTCAAGGTCAGAAAGATGATCGTAAGGATCAACCCATGAAAAGCCATGTGCCTCTCGATCGATAACCTTTATTTTGGCCCTAGGGGTCAGATCTGCAGTGTCCGGCGAACACGCGACCAAAAAGCAAACCGAAAACATTAAAAGACGACGGGTATTTTTCAAGTTTAGGTCTATGCTTTATTCACCGGAAAAATTCGGTTCTCTCTTCTCAAGGAAACTCGCTACGCCTTCTTTATGGTCCTTTGTTTTAAAAAGTATTGATAAGGTTTGAGAAATCCAGTTCCCCATATCATCGTAGTCACCATAGAATGATCGACGAAGCCCATCTTTAAGATACCTCACGGCGAGTGGCGGATTGGCCGCTATTTTTTCGGCCAACTCGAAGGCTGATTTTAAAAGATGTTTGTGTTCCACGACCTTCATTACAAGCCCTATTTTTTTCGCTTCTTCAGCAGATATAATTTCCCCGGTAAATAGAAGCTCTGCTGCTCTTTGCGGCCCCACAAGCTTCGGCAGCCTGATCAGGCCACCTACGTCCGCGATCAAGCCTCTTTTTACGAAAAGCTCGCCAAAAACGGCTTTTTCCGAGGCTATCCTGAAATCAGCCATCAGAGACATGTCCATTCCCCAACCAACCGCCGGCCCATTAACAGCAGCCACAATTGGTCTGTCGCAATCAAGGATGGCCTTTGCAGCCGGGGTGGTCCCAGGCCTGACGCGTTGAAGCCGGTCTGACCCGCCTCCCGCAACCATAATTTCTTTGACGTCGTCGCCCGAGCAAAACGCGCGGCCTTGTCCAGTCAAAACTACTGATCTAACATCGGGGTCTTTCTGAATACTTAAAAAAGAATCCTCTAACTCAGAGTACATTTGCCAGTTAAGTGCATTCATAATCTCCGGCCGGTTCAATTTTACCATCGCCACGTGATTAGAAACTGAAAGGTCTATGAATTCATAATTTGTCATAAACAAGCCTCGTTTTTTTACTTACGATAATGTTTTAATGTTTTTTTTTGAAGGGAAAAAAATGCTTCATTACTTTGCCACAATCACTTTGTTCCTCCTAACTTCCTCTATCGCACTGTCTGACACGGAAGAATTAGAAACAAAGGTTGCAAAGATACTTAAACGAACCCCCTTGATCGATGGACACAACGACCTGCCAATTCTTTACACAATGCGAGCGAACGGGGACCTCAGCAAGTTACCATTTCGTGGAAACCTTGAGATCACCTCCCGCCCCACCCACACCGACCTCGCCAGAATGCGACGGGGCATGGTCGGGGCGCAGTTCTGGTCAGTTTTCATCCCAATAAACAAGTACGGAGGCGAAGCGGGCGACACTGGCAAAGTCTTAAAACAAATCGACATCGTCCATCGGTTGGTGAAGGAAAACCAGTCTGACTTAGAAATAGCGCTTACAGCCGACGATATTTTAAGAATACACAGTGAAGGGAAGATAGCGTCCTTGATAGGTATTGAGGGTGGGCACGCCATCGAAAATTCTTTAGCAACTCTTAGAATGCTTTACGAATTGGGCGCCCGGTACATGACCTTGACTCATTCGAAGGGACTCTCCTGGGCGGACTCGGCTACCGACGTGCGCCAGGTTGGGGGGTTAACCGAGTTCGGTGTAGAGGTAGTAAAGGAAATGAACCGGATCGGGATGCTGGTTGATCTCTCGCACGTTTCAAATAGCACTATGAATCAAGCGCTCGACGCGTCATCTTCTCCTGTCATATTTTCGCATTCGAGCGCTGCCTCTGTTACCAGGCACCCGAGAAATGTCTCAGACGAGTTACTGCTCAGACTTAAAGAGAATAGCGGAATCATTATGATTACTTTTTTTCCATCTTATATTTCTCAACGAGTCGATCAGGCATGGAAGGACATTCAAGAAAAAGCCAAAAAAACGCCGGGCACCCCTGAGGAGAGGCGAAAGTTCTTTTTTGAAGAAGTCTCGAGTGATCTGGTGCCAAAGGCCTCAATAAAAGACGTAGCTGACCACATAGATCACGTGCGTAATCTGATAGGAAGCGACTTTATTGGCCTCGGTAGCGACTACGACGGCATGCCAGGCGCTCCAACCGGGCTAGAGGATGTGTCCAAATTCCCAGCGCTTTTTGTTGAGCTCTTAAGAAGAGGATACTCAGAGGCTGAGATAGAGAAAATTGCTGGGAAGAATTTACTCCGAGTTATGAGA
>PAPD01000048.1 GCA_002708765.1 Gammaproteobacteria bacterium
ATTGGAGGACGTTGAAGTGGTTTCCAAATTTCTGAAGAGACCCGTCAATGCCTCGGGTGAAATCCTAGTTATCAGCTAGGCCTCCTGGAAAAACGTTTTGGAGACTTCTGAAAATACAGCGATTTCCGAGAAAATAGACGGACACGAAAAGAAAAAGGGTATATATTCTGGGCTAACTGCCGTAATTTTCTGGGGTCTGGTTCCACTCTATTATATCCCGATTGACCACGTCTCTCCCCTCGAAATATTAGGCCATAGAATCATTTGGGCCGCGATTCTTCTCACCCTGATAATGATAGTGCAGAAGAAGATCAGGCTCCTTATTCCCAAAACCTCCCAGATTCCTAGGTTGTTTGCCTCTTCCATCCTGATTGCAATTAACTGGCTCGTCTTTACGTTCGCAGTAATAAACGAGAATATTACCCAAACAGCCCTCGGGTATTTTATTAACCCGCTTGTTAGCGTATTTCTCGGAGTAATTTTTTTAAAAGAATCACTTGGAAAGTTACAATGGCTAGCCGTCTTTTTTGCAGCTCTCGGTATTCTTCTTCAGCTAATAATCTTCGGTAAAATTCCTCTAATTGCGTTAAGTCTTGCATTCAGTTTTGGTTTATACGGGCTTATAAGAAAAACCCTTTCGATCGATCCGGTTGCCGGGCTAACCATTGAAGTACTGTTTGCTCTCCCGTTCGCTATCACTTTCGTAGCCTGGTCGGCTTCCAATGCTGCCCTCTTATTCGGATCTGACCCCACCAGTGATATCTTCTTGTGTCTTGGTGGATTCGTTACGGCATTCCCTCTCCTTTTGTTTACAGCGGCCGTATCCCGACTGAATCTCACGACGATTGGCATGATGCAATACATAGCACCTTCTCTCTCACTGCTGATAGCGGTTTTCTTTTTCTCCGAACCATTCAACATGGAGACAGGAGTGACTTTTGGTTTCATCTGGCTTGCCCTGGCGGTTTTTTCAACAGACGCAGTCATAAAGCAGAGACAATCCCAGTAGGGATAACTTGGATAGACGCTAGGCACAGTAATAGATTTCAGATACCGATTTGCGTCTCTATGATATTAGGTTATTCTTTCTGAAAAATTTAAGTGGACAGGGTAGAAACAGATGACTACGCAAAAGACACCACTTCTGATGTCACGAATACTTCATAGGGGGGCAACACTGGATCCGGATGTAGAGATTATTACCCTGCAGGAAAATGGAACCCACCGGCAAACTCTTAAAAAAACCGCGAAAAGAGTTTCGAAGCTTGCAAATGCTCTTAACGACTATGGAATAGAAGTAGGAGATAAAATCGGAAGCTTTATGTGGAACAACTACAGGCACCTCGAACTTTATCAGGCCATACCGTCTATGGGCTGCGTCCTGCACACACTCAACATCAGACTATCTCCACACGATCTGACTTATATAATCAATCACGCATCGGACAGGATTATTTTTGTTGACGAAGATCTATTACCAGCAATCGAATCCATACTTCCCGACACACCGAGTGTCGAGTTACTAGTTATATGCCGTCACGGCGAAACCCAGGAGGCCAGCGCTTCTAATCAGATCGATTACGAAGACTTTATCAGACAATATCCGGAAAAGTTCGTCTGGCCGGATCTAGACGAAAACTCTCCGATGGGCCTGTGCTACACCAGCGGGACCACCGGGAAACCTAAAGGGGTGATGTATACCAACAGATCGACTTACCTCCACACTATTACCCAGGCGATGACAGATTCAATGAGCTTATCTGCAGTCGATGCGGTTTGTGGCATTGTGCCCATGTTCCATGCAATGGGATGGGGTTTGCCTTTCTCTGCATCAATGCTTGGGTGTAAACAGGTGATGCCACATCGATTCATGGATCCGGAAAGACTTGTTCAACTAATGAGTCAAGAGGAAGTTACTATTTCGGCAGGAGTTCCAACTATCTGGCAAGGTATCAAAGCAATCCTGGAAGAAAATCCCGGGAAGTACAATCTGGATAATCTGACTAGGCTAACCTGTGGAGGAAGCGCACCCCCCATTTCTCTTATGCGCTGGTACGCCGATGAGCTTGGGATTGAAATGGTCCAAGGTTGGGGGATGACGGAAACCAACCCTCTCGGCACTTTGTCCAGAAAAATTGCAAAACGCTCTCACCTATCGCTCTCAGAAGAAGAACAGTTTGAGAACACAGGCAAGGCAGGTCTCCTGATGCCGGGACTAGAGATGGAAATCGTTGATGAAAACTGGGACCCCGTTCCTCATGATGGAGAGAGCGTGGGAGAGTTGCTGATCAGAGGACCATGGATTTGTTCGGAATATTATAACGACGAACAACCGGAGAAATTTCATGGAGACTGGCTAATTACCGGTGGCATAGCAAAAATAGATTCCGAAGAGTATTTAATTATCGCTGATCGCTCCAAAGACCTTATCAAAACCGGGGGAGAGTGGATTTCCTCTGTTGATCTGGAAAACCATATTGTTGCGCTGGAAGGGGTTCAGCAGGCAGCTGTAGTAGCTCAACCACACCCTAAGTGGGACGAGAGACCTGTCGCAGTCGTTGTCCTGGTTCAGGGTGCTAACGTAACAGCCGATCTGATCCTGAAACATTGCTCAGAAATTTTTGCAAAATGGCAACTGCCTGACGACATAATCTTTGTTGACCAACTACCACTCACCTCAACCGGGAAAATCGATAAAAAAACTATCCGGAGTAATCTGATGGATGAGAACTACCAACTCCCTGAGCTAAGAGCAGGATAAAATAGGTAAAAAACTATACTGACGCGCATCAGAAAATGTGCTCTCAGCTAGAATAAAATGCCATGCGATTGATAAAAGATTTTTCTTATTCATCCGACCTGCGCAAGCAGATTTTCTCGAACCTGAAGGCCTTCGAAAGAAAAAGACAACCGTTGAAAGGGAAAAAGCATGCAGCGGTAGCAATCACAATTTGCGATTTCAAAGATGAATCCGCTATCGTAGTGACCAGACGCTCAGCGAAACTCAAAGAACACAGCGGGCAATGGGCATTGCCGGGAGGCCGACTAGACACAAGCGAATCCGCAGTTGACGCAGCAATCCGGGAACTGCATGAGGAAGTCAATATTCGCGTCCCTAATGATCAGGTTCTGGGGACACTGGATGACTATATTACAAGATCCGGATACATTATTACCCCTGTTGTTGTCTGGACCGAAACTCGAGAACCGGAAATAATCGGAAACCCTTCCGAGGTAGAGTCTGTTCATTTCTTCTCTTTTACTGAATTGACCAGAACAGACTCACCTAACCTCGAAAACATTCCTCAGAGCAACCGACAGGTTTTATCAATGAATTATCTTGATGACCGGATTTATGCTCCCACCGCGGCCATGCTATATCAATTTCGTGAGGTCGCGATCCTAGGAAACAAGACCAGAGTCTTGGATTTCGATCAACCGGTATTTGCCTGGCGATAAATAAAACGGTCAAAAGTAATCAGAAGCGGCGGGAGAAGAAGGAAATCAAATATCAAGGCAATCGTAATCACGATGCCGACCATGACCCCCGGATCGCTGTTCATCTTGAAATCTGATATTCCAAGCATAGAGAATCCTACAACCAGAACAAGAGTCGTGATTACCAGAGCCACACCTACGCTGCTAAAAGCATACCTGACAGCGTCTTCCGATGATCTGGTCTCGCGCGCACGAAGATATTTGGTTAGGAAATGGACCGTATCATCAACTACTATCCCCATCGTGATCCCCAGAACCATTGCAAAAGAAAACCCGATTTCTCCGGATAGTAAATACCAGACCCCGAATCCGGTTGCTCCGGGCAAAAGATTGGGCAACACGCTGATTAAACCCATTTTGGCCGACCTGAAAGAAATCATGAGAGCCAGAGTGATTAAAAGAAGTGCGATAAAAGCTCCCTTCACCCCACCTATCATGCTCCTGAGGCCTATGTGGGTAAACATCAGAGAAAGAGCAGATCCTTCCTGCAAAAGGTCAGGGGCATTTTGCTTGAGCCAGCTCTTAGCATTTTCCTGGATCTCGATAAACTCATAAGTTTTAAGGCTGGGGAAAGAGACAATCATTCTGGAGGCAGATTTATCGAAACTAAGCATGTTACTTAGATCAAGCCCCAGCGGAAGTGATAACTCGTAGAGAAGCAGGTATTGGGCGGAGAGTTCCTTACTCTCGGGAAGAGTATAGTAACTGGGATGGTCTTCATTCAGCCGCTGATTGAGCTGTTTAACAATATCCGTATAGGTATTTACGTGCGACACCTTAGGTTGCTGGCGGTACCATTCCGCAAACTTTTCTACCGTCACAAGATATTCAGGATCAGTCACTCCTTGAGAGTTTTTCGTATCTAGAGAGTATTCAATACTATATAACCCCCCCAAATTCTGGTCAGTAAAATCTGTATCTGTTCTAATCGGAGTTCCTTCTGCAAAGTACTTACTAAACTGATCGCTAATAACGTTCAGCGGAGCAATTGCCATAAGAAACAAGGCAGCCAACGATGACCCAACCAGTAGATTTTTTCTATGAGAAATTACCCAATCCGCGAAACTCTCCATATAGGGTTCATATCTTGGGGAGCTGGCAATCACCCGGTTCGGCAGTATATAAACAAATGCAGGGAGGAACGTAAGTGAAAGCACGAAGGCTAGACAAACAGCAAACCCTACTATGTTCCCGATCTGCTGGATTGGCGGAACATCCGCTAATACGTTCAAACTGAAAAACCCGATCGCCGTCGAGACACTGGTCAGAAAAATTGGTTGTATATTGACAACTATTGCCTCGGTCAGTGCCTCGGTTTTTGCTATCCCGTTCCTAATCCCCTGATAATAGGCGACCATCAGATGTATTCCGTGCGCCACTACGACCGTCAATATGATCACCGGAATAGTGGAGGACAAGGTAGTAAGGGTTACACCCAACCAACCAGCCAGGCCCATCGCTGGTATAAGTGTCAATAGAGTAGTAATCACTATGGCAACGACCCCGGAAACTGCTCTCAGCAACAGACCCATCAGGATAATTACAAACAGATACATGAGTGGCGACAAAGTCTTGAGATCTCTCATGCCTGTCTCAGCAAAACTTGCGCTAATAATAGTTGAACCGGTCACATATACATCTAACCAGTCATGCTCACGCATCAACTGTTCTTTTTTGGACCAGGCCCAGTGAGCTTTTTCTACCGCCTGGTCCCCTTCCCCATCAAAATGAAGATCAATATTGATACCAGCTACACGGCCATTCCCTGACACTAGCCTGTTAAGAACCAAAGGCTCGTTTAGAGCAATTTCCCTAACCCGATCCAGATCTTCTTTTTTTAGGTCGCTGGCAGAAGGAACTAGTTTATCAACAAAAAGGTCATCATCCGTAGCCACGGTATGTTGATAATTCGTTATCGAATCGACGCGGTTTACGTAATCTGTTGTCCAGGATTCCTCCGTGAGATTTTCGATAACAGATAGCGTCTCTCGTGTGAAAATATCTCCTTCTTTAGGAGCGATAACGAAAAAGACGTTTTCTACTCGAGTAAAAGTCTCTTCAAGTTCCTCGAAAGCTCTAAGTTGCGGGTTTTTTGGACCAAACATAGCTCTCGAGTCCTGCGATATCGACAGGAACTTAACACCATAACTCAAGGGCAGGCAGACCAAGAGCGTCGCAACTATTACCAGCCACCTTCTATCAATGACCGCTTTTGCAAACCTTGTGCTCAAAAGAACTCCTTACAGGAAGGCGTTACTCTAACTCATGAGCGTTGGCGTTGGAATCGTCTTTTTGTATTATTCAAAACAACAAATACACGTCATCAAGTCGACAACAATCTGATTGAATCTTATGACCATAAATTTCTACCCAGTAGCGGACAAAAGCGAATTCTCAGGCACGGATCAACTTCACGTGAATATCAATGACGAGGAAATTTTACTGTGTCGTGAAGGAGACGACTTCTATGCTGTTTCTTATTACTGCTCTCATGCTACTCTCGCGCTCGAGGGCGGCTACATATATAAGAGCAGAATAATTTGCCCCTATCATGGCGCGGAGTTCTGTCTGCGCTCCGGAGAGGCTCTGACACCGCCAGCCTTCGAAGAAATCAAATCCTACCCCTTATTGGTGGAAGGAACCAGCATCTCGGTAGGGCTTGACAAAAACTGAAGAACCGGAATTTCAAGCTGGGCCTTTGTAGTAACTTTCTAACAAAGCCTCCTGTGATGTCTGGAGAAGCTCGAGCAGTTCATAATGTTCGTCAACGAATTCTTCAACACTAGTGTACCTGCGAATTTCTTCACCTTTCCATATAAGGATATATTCGTTAGAAGATTTCTCAAAAAAAAATCCCGTTTTCATAAAATCTATCTCAGATGAAGAACTGGTTAGTTAGTCAAATTCCGGAATGATTTCCTCGATACACAGTCTGGTCTGCTCCATTACATCCTTGGTCCCAGAGGCCATCGGTAGCAAAACAAATTTCTGACAACCAGCATCCAGAAACTCTCTTATTCTATTTAAAATGTCATTTGCTTCGCCCGCAACATAATACTGATCAGCCTTTTTCCCGAATCGGGCAGAAACGCCTTTGGTGGTCGAGCGAACTGAAGAATCTTCGTCACTACCAAACCTGAACAGTAGAGTTGCTCCGTAATGATCTTCATCAATGGTACGCCCTGTCTCTTTCAAGGCCATTTTGATCCCTTCAACAACCACTCGGGCGGTTTCAGGAGAATCGATACCACCCAGCCAACCCGTTCCAAGCCGGGCAGTCCTTTTTATGGCTATACCACTCGACCCTCCAATCCACAGAGGAATTGAATCATTTTTTGGCTTGGGAGCGATGAAAGCGTCTTCATATACATAATGATCACCATTAAAGTTGACCGAGTCTTCCGACCAGAGCCTGGATACAAGTTCCAAGGCTTCATCTGCCTTCTTGCCTCGTCCCTTTGTTGAAACTCCTGTTGCGGTGTAATCTCGAGAAAGCTTGCTCCCTAGACCAAATGCAGGCAAAAGCCTTCCTTCACTCATGTAGTCAATCGTCGCACATTGCTTTGCAGTAATAAGAGGATCCCGTATAGCTATCGACGCTACATTCATTCCAAATCTTATAGATTCAGTATGACCAGCAAGAATGGCCATCGTCGCTAGACACTCAAGCATGGATTCCTTGGATATAAGACGGTCCGTCTGCCATATCGAATCAACTTTCCCCTGCTCACACTTATCAACCCATTTGAAGTAGTCTTTAGGAGTATCAAAAGGAAAGATGGACGTACCTATCCCTATACCGATCGCCATAAATTTTTTCCTTAAGTTTAGACAGCTAACAAAGTTTCCAAGAAACCACGAGCTCCCAACCGCTCAAATAAATGCAGTGATGAGCTTATATCTTCTCTAACTTCTTCTACAAAAAAAAGATCTACAATAATATCTTCCAAGCCGCTCTCCGAGCCTGTCTCAGAAATTTTCTGGCGAAAATCCTCATTAACATGTTCGCTGGGGGATAATCCGGTCTTCTCATGAACTTTTCTCCATTCGTATATTCCCCATAACACCAGGGGCACGGAAAGGATTTTTTTTTCCTTCACTCCCGCAGTCTTTTCCAGTACCGGTTTTACTCTCTGAGAGAGTTTACTGAACCCATCCTCTCCGATCTGACGAAGACCATGCTCAATCATGGGATTATTAAACCGTTCAAGAGTATTCTTTATATATTCAGTTCCACTCACATCAGGCAAATCAGCAATGGTAGACAGCATACCCCCCATGAATTTTTTAACCAAAGCCTTAAACATATTATCCTGCATAACCTCGTAAACGGTTTTGTATCCCAGAAGCATTCCACCGTAGGCGATAAGAGAATGAGCGCCATTTAAAATCCTGAGCTTCAACTGCTGATAGGGCTCGATACTGGACACATAGGTAACTCCGACTTTGGCCAGATCGATTTCCAGCGGAACAGACTCGATAATCCAGGATCTATAATTTTCACATACTACGGGAACATCATCCTCAACCCCGGGATCCTTACAAATCTTTCCATAATCCAAGGAACTTGTTCTAGGGGTAATAGAATCTACTACTGAAGACGGAAAACTTACCCGATCGTTAACCCACTCCGAGAAATCTATATCAGCCTCCAGCTTTTGTTTGATTAAATAGCCAAGCCGTGCGCTATTGTTTAAAAGGTTGTCACAACTGCAGATAACTAACGGATAATCATGGTTTTTTCGTCGTCTCAACCCCTCAATAAGAAAATCGATGACTGGGCTTTCTTCGACATAGGCTTTTTCAGTTACGGTCAGGGTAACAAGTTTCAAGTTAGGTTTCTCAAAAAGGTCCATAGCCATTTGAACACCCGTTTTCAAACTAGCTATCCCAAGAATACATCCGATAACCCGGTGACTTATTTCATTCCCAACTCTTGAGTGAATGTAAAGGTTATCCTGAACTTTCAGTGTACGCTGCAAGTGAGATGAATTAAAAGAAACACCAAAAACCCCACAGTTTGTTTCTCCCGCTCTCGCTAATTCATCATAATAGAGACACTGATGCGCTCTATGAAATGCCCCGACTCCCAAATGTAAAATACCTGGTTCCAAAGACTCCGGAGCATAGTCAGGCAAACTGATAAAATCGCTAACGCTACCTATATTTTTTCTAGATAATTTCATGTTTAGCTATCCGAACCTAAGACCATAAGGACCCCTTCTGGCAAAGCTGACTATACCAACATCATGGTTTTTAACTCATGAGATTAGTTCTAGCCGCATAGAAATTAAACGATTCTCTAGCCAGGAAAATAAATTTATCCTATCATTTTCTCAGCTACCAAGTCTTCAGGGGAAAATATGAGAGCTATAGTTTGTCACGATTTTTCAGGCTCTGACGACCTGAAACTGGAAGAGGTTGAGACACCCACTCCATCGGGAAACCAGATCCTTGTAAAAATTGAAGCGACGGGAATAGGATACGTTGACGCTCTCATGGTTGAAGGAAGGTATCAGATAAAACCGCCTTTACCATATATTCCGGGCAATGAAATTTCTGGGACCATTATCTCCCTAGGTGAAAGTCGAACGAAACTGAAAATAGGACAACGCGTACTTGCGAGTCCAAGCACTGGCGGACTAGCCGAGATCATCGCCATGGATGCTGATCTCTGTGTTCCAATACCCGACTCCTTCGAATATAACGCAGCAGCGGGCTTTTTAATCAATTATTGTACCGCCTTCTATGGCTTTAACTACTGCGGGAACCTAGTCGCTAACGAAAACATTCTGGTCCTGGGTGCCAGTGGGGGAGTAGGATTAGCAGCGATTGACTGTGCAACGGCAATAGGAGCAAAAGTTATAGCAGCGGCCTCTACTGAAGAAAAGAGAAACGCCTGCCTGGAAGCGGGAGCCACACATGTGCTGAATTATGAAGCGGAAAACTGGAGAGAAGTTCTGAAAGAAATTCTTGGGAGCCAACCTCTTGACATGGTATATGATCCGGTAGGAGGTGCTTATTCCGAGACCGCTTTAAGATCACTCTCTCCAGGAGGAAGGTTTTTGGTTGTAGGTTTTGCCTCGGGCGAAATACCTTCCTTTCCAGCAAACCTCACCTTGCTAAAACGATGCTCGATCGTGGGAGTCAATTGGGGCGGACACATTTCTCAAAACCCGCCGACAGTCCAGGATGTAGTTTCCGGTTTAATGGAATGGATAAAAGAAGGGAAGATAAACCCTAAAGAAGGCCAAACCTTCAGCTTAGAGCAGGCTCCTTTGGCAATGCAACAGATTCTAGAGCGGAAGGCCATCGGAAAAGTTGTAGTTAACCCAGGATCATGATGCCCGAATAACCCGAAGATCGGACGATTAAACTTTATTCATCCTGGCTGGAGGCGCTAACCACTGTCCTTTTGTTTAAAAGGCCAGACAATCAAAACATTTGTCGACGATTTATATCTCTGGTAGCTGACATCATTACCCCACCTCAGATCCGCCTTCCTTTCCAACAAGTTGATGCCAGAAATCCGGGTCAGAAGCACAAAAACAAATAGAGGAGAAATCAGAGTCAGATGCTGCCAGCCTACCAGAGCCGGCAATGAAATAATTGCGAGGCCCGTCCAGAATATAATTTCTCCAAAATAGTTTGGATGTCTCGACCAACGCCACAATCCCGTATTAATGTATGTTCGTGCATTTTCAGGATTTTCGTTGAAACGCGTTTTCTGGAAATCTGCTATAACCTCCGTAACGAATCCTGAAATAGAAACAGCAATGCCAGTAAAAAAAAATGGTCCAAGCGGAACTTCCTTGGAAGAAGTCAGAGCCGCCAAAACCGCACCACCAGTCACAGAAACCCAAAGCCCTTGCAAGGACCACGTCATAAGGAACTGCAGGAAATTAGTCTTTATTGATCTAAAACGAGAATCTTCTCCGGCTCGCCGGACTCTGGAAAACAAAAAGCTTCCAAGCCTCAAAGCCCAAACAAGAACAAAACCGCCTAACACAAGTTCTCTCACACCAACATCTTCTGATATAGCCAGAACAAAAATCACTGCAGAGATATAAGTAAGGCTTCCAACCAAATCGAAGTATTTCTCTGTCTGTAAATAAAACGCCGGAATGAAACAAATCCACTGCAAGGCAAAAGCGAAGCCAACAGCCAAAAAGAAAACAGGCAGCCCATAGAATTTTACTCCGCCATCACTGCCGGCCCAAGCCAAGCCCAAACCAAGCACCACGCTGATAGCTATTCCGGTGATCGATATAAGGTTCCGTTTCATCATAATCCCCATTTTTTCTGCAAGCTATGAATCAAGCAACCAATAACCCGGGTCACTTAAAATTGAATTCTCCTTGATCGATCACTACCTGATCATCCTGATTCTCGGTACGGAATAGTGCCTTCTGACCATCGACCCACATCGAAACCGTTAATATGTCACCAGGAATAACCGGTTTGGAAAATCGTGCATTCATTGACAGAAAACGACCGGGGTCGCCGTCGCACAATCCATGCAAAAGTGCCCTGCCGGTAATCCCATACGTGCAAAGGCCATGCAAAATGGGCTTCTCAAAACCACCCGCCGTTGCAAAAGACGGATCCGAGTGCAAAGGGTTTCGGTCTCCCGACAAACGATAAGTTAAAGCCTGATCCTCTCTCGTGGGATAAGTAATTCTTATATCTGGTGCTCTAGAAGGGAAATCAAGCTTTTCTGATGGTCCTCTATCGCCCCCCCACCCTCCTTCTCCTCTGCAAAACAGAGAGGTTTTAGTTCTTAAAAGAAGTTCATTGGTTTTCAGATCACGTGATTCTGACGTAAATTCAAGGACCGCTGCCGAACCTTTGTCCCAGATCGCGGTACACTCCCCGGTACTTTCTATTTCTCCATCGGGAGGAATCTCACCTAACAGTTCAATTCCCTGTTCACCGTGCACCATCAGAAAAGGATTAAAGGAACCCACCTCCTTCATTGGAATTCCTCCCCCTCCGATAATCACCGCGAAGGTTGGAAAAACTTTCTGCATAACGTCTTTAGTGTTTTCAGTAGTGTATTGCAACTCCTCAGTACCAGCACCTATACCAACAGCGTATAAAAGCGCGTCCTTTGAAGTCCAGCTTCGCTTCGACGGCTGTCCTTTCTGGCCAACAGCATCAGGATTAATTGCCATAGTTTTCTCCTCGGTTAGCGATCTTCACAATAGATTAGGTAGTAATATAATACTTGATTGAAAGGCAAATTGTTAAGAAAGGAGATACGTTGACAGAGAAAAATCAATATGTGGTTTGCGCGTTATATCAGTTCGTAAAAATTTCTGATCTCGACGTCTTAAAAACACAATTAAGAATCCTATTTGAAGATCACATGATCCGAGGAACCATCCTGATAGCTCATGAAGGGATTAACGGCACCGTCTCGGGAAAGAGAGAAAGCATAGATAGTTTGTTAAATTTTTTGAAGGACAAAGGTTTTCTTCTGCTATCGATCAAAGAATCCATTTCCTCTGAAATACCGTTTCTGAGAAGCAAAGTAAAAATAAAACCTGAAATTGTTACCATGGGATTACCGGACATCGATCCCAATAAATCTGCAGGAACATATGTAAAACCGGAGGACTGGAATGATCTGATATCTGATCCAGACGTTACAGTAATAGATACCAGAAATATCTACGAGGTAAACGTCGGTACTTTTCAGGGAGCAATCAACCCTAATACTGAGTCGTTCAGAGAGTTTCCAAGGTTCGTCGAAAAAAATCTAGTTGGCAAAAAGAACAGGAAAATTGCAATGTTTTGCACCGGAGGAATTCGCTGCGAAAAATCTACTTCCTTTCTCAAAGAAAATGGCTTCGAAAATATCTATCATATAGAAGGAGGAATTCTTAAATATCTCGAAACCGTTCCTGAAGATGAATCTCTTTGGCAAGGAGAGTGTTTCGTGTTTGATGATCGAGTCACAGTTGATCATGGTTTAGTGCAAGGTAGCTACGATCAGTGTCACGCTTGCCGTATGCCGATAACAGACGAAGATAAATCGACCGGTGATTTTACGCAAGGGATTAGTTGCCCGCATTGCATAAGACAAAAGACTGATAGAGATCGGGAAAGATTTAGGGAGCGACAAAAGCAGATAGAACTGCTAGAAAAACGACAAGAAAAACATTTAGGTAAGACTGGAAGAAAAGATCAGGAAGCCCGGAAAGCAGAAAAAATTAAACGGATGCGCGAAAAAGACCGGCAAACGTGATAGCTTCTATAACTAGCGTGAATTACACGCGACAAAAAATGGAGAAAAACAATGACGTGGGGATTTGATACAGACTCGGAATTTCAAGACGTTCTTGATTGGACCGCAGATTTCGTTGACAAAAAAGTCTCGCCTCTCGACATGGTGTTGAACGAAAGCTATCTGGTTAATGATCCGGACTTCATCAGACTAGTGAGACCACTACAGAAGGAAGTCAAGGATCGAGGTCTATGGGCTTGCCATCTTGGCCCCGAACTGGACGGACCCGGTTATGGCCAACTAAAACTTGCTTTGCTTAACGAGATTCTAGGAACATCCCGATTCGCGCCTATCGTCTTTGGGTGTCAGGCCCCCGATTCGGGAAATGCTGAAATCCTCGCTCACTATGGCACTGAAGAACATAAGGAAAAGTATTTAAAGCCTTTACTCGAAGGAGAAATAGTTTCCTGCTTCTCCATGACCGAACCGCACGCCGGTGCCGATCCAACTATGTTTAAATGCATGGCCTTAGAAGACGGCGATGATTATGTAATTAATGGCGAAAAATGGTACTCCTCCAATGCTAGATACGCTTCTTTTTTTATAGTCATGACCGTTACCGACCCCGATGCTCCGCCACATAAGAGAATGAGCCAGTTCATTGTCCCGGCAGAGACACCGGGAATAAATATCCTAAGAAATGTAGGTGTCGGAACTGAGTCACCCGGCAAGGGATCCCACGGCTATATCAGATACGAAAACGTGAGAATTCCGAAAACAAATATGCTGGGTGACAGAGGGCAGGCGTTTGCGGTAGCTCAGACTCGGCTGGGAGGAGGAAGAATACACCACGCGATGAGAACCCTGGGTCAGATCAGAAAAGCGTTCGATATGATGTGTGAGAGAGCTTTGTCCAGGACCACAAAAGGCGAAGTTTTGGCTGATAAACAAATGGTTCAGGAAAAGATAGCGGACTCATGGATTGAAATGGAACAGTTTAGACTACTGGTCCTGCGAACTGCTTGGCGAATCGATCAATACAACGACTACATGAAAGTTCGAAAAGACATCGCCGCAATAAAAGCTGCTATGCCGAAGGTTTATCACGATGTAGTGTCAAGAGCGCTTCACATTCATGGATCTCTTGGAATATCAAACGAGATGCCTTTTACCTCGATGCTAATAGGATCCTACGCAATGGGTCTTGCGGATGGTCCAACAGAAGTTCACAAGGTCACAGTAGCAAGACAGGTCTTACGAGACTACGAACCATGCGATGATCTTTTCCCATCATACAGCCTTCCTCGTCGACAGGAGGAGGCTCTGGCACTATATGGGGACATGATAGAACGAGATATAGCTACCTGGTAAAAAAGAAGGATAGAAAAATGACTCATGATCAATTAGAACTTAGCAATGACGAATTGCTCAGCACGACAAGAGCGGTCCGAAAAAGACTGGACCTTGACCGCCCCGTATCGATGGAGGTAATAAAAGAATGTCTGGAACTAGCAGTTCAGGCACCCACCGGATCTAACTCACAAAACTGGCAGTTTGTGTTCGTCACCGATCCCGATAAAAAGAAAAAAATCGGGGAACTCTACAGACAGGCATTCAGTCTTTATCGCGAGATGCCAATGGCAATTCACAAACTCCACTCTGATTCAGAAGATAAAGATCTGAAAAATAGCCAAGAAAGATCCGCTTCATCGGCAGATTATTTGGGTGAAAATATGGGAAAGGTTCCGGCGATGATGATTCCTTGTATAACCGGAAGAACCGATAATGAGGAGGGCAATAATGTTCTCGCACAGACTGCCCTGTACGGATCAATAATTCCGGCGGCATGGAGCTTCATGCTGGCTGCAAGGGCAAGAGGAATAGGAACTGCGTGGACCACCTTGCACCTGATGCACGAAAAAGAAATTGCGGATTTATTAGGAATCCCATATGACGAATTTATGCAAATCGCGCTTATTCCCATCGCTTATACTAAAGGCACCAATTTTAAAGCCGCCTACAGACCGGAAATCGAAAACGTGATGCACATTAACCATTGGTGATCTCAAACTTGCATGAGGAAAAACAGAGAACTCGACAAGGAAATGTGTTCATGGAAAATCATCAAATTGAATTTGTCCGGCTAAGATTTGAAGAAATTTCTTTAATGAATGACGAAGTTTTTCCTCTTGCGGAGGCAGCGCTGCTTATCGCGATAGAAGCAGGGGAAAATTTGGACATTCAGCGGTACCTCGATAACCTGTCGGAACTCGCAAAAGAATTCACAAATTTTCGGAAGTCGAGACCAAAAGCAACTATTGCTAAATCCATGATCTCCTTTATTTATGAGGAATCCGGTTTTTCTGGCAACAGAAATAATTACTATGATCCGGCTAACAGCTATCTAAATAAGGTTATCGACAACAAAGTAGGCATCCCTGTAAGTTTAGCACTGTTGCATCTTTCGATAGGAAATCAACTGGATATTCCAGTTGAAGGTATAGCGTTCCCTGGGCACTTTCTTGTCCGTTATGTTGGCGATGGAGGCTCACTAATTGACCCTTTTTTCGGGAGAGAACTAAGCACTTATGACTGCAAAACCCTGTTGAAACAGATTTCTGGCGGAAGTGTCGAACTTGACCATAGTCATTTCCAGGTGGCCACGAAGAAAGAAATTCTTATACGAATGATTGATAACCTGAAACAGATATTCTGGAAAGAAAAAAAATGGGAGCGTTGCCAGATGTGTATCGAGAAACAGATATTTTTATCTTCCCATGAAGGTCAATTCGAACTTCAACTCGGAGCAATGTATGAAATTCGAGGAAATCTGGATCTCGCGCAGGATAAATACGAATCAATAATAACCAACGAGGCTAGCGATGAAAACGTGAGATCAATTGCGTCGAAGCGATTATTATCATTATCTCCAAAGCCGAGAATTATTCACTAGGATCTAGATAACAACTCTAAAGCCGAGCTCGCTCTCCTAGCTACGCTGTTCTTCTGCTTTTCCAGATCCACATCACGCTCTTTCCCCATTGCTCCCACCAGATAGCGTCTATAAACCCCCTGACCAATTGCCGCCAACCTCCAATGAGAAAAAGCACGATAGTAATCAATATTGGAAACATCCCGACCAGTTTCCTGTGCATAAAAATCTAGGAATTTCTGCCGAGAGAAAAAGCCACCAACGGCAGTGGGCGATTGATCTCCTTCCCCCGGTTCGGGAACTTCATCAAGCGTTACCCAGTTATTCAGTACGTATCCTAAATCCGCTAAGGGATCACCTAGTGTACAAAGCTCCCAATCCAGAACAGCCCTAACATTCCCTTCTGAAACAATCATATTACCTAGCCTGAAATCACCATGGACGATCGTAGCTCCCATCTGTTGAGGCATTTTTTCAGTTAAGATCTGGCAGCTCTCTTCCATTTCCGGAATCTCATGAGTTTTGGATGCCTCCCATTGGCGGACCCACCTTTTTATCTGCCTAGCCAGATAATCCTCTTTTCTGCCCAAATCACCTAAACCTATCTCGTCTGGTTCCAAAGCATGGAGATCACAGAGAATTTTCGCGACATCCTTACTAATGGATTGTTTCTCTTTCTCTCGCAACAAAGAAGCACTAACAGAATCATTAAGAACCTCTCCCTCAACAAATTTCATGAAATAGAAATCAGCACCGTTAATAGATTTATCTGTGCACAGAGCAATGCTTGCGGGGACCGGAACCCGAGTATCTTTGAGAGATCTGATTATTTTATATTCTCGTCCCATATCATGGGCCGATTCAAGAACCTGACCAAGTGGGGGGCGTCTCAAGACATAACCGTTCGCGGACGAATCTTCGCAATGAAAAGTCAAATTCGAGTGGCCACCCGCTATAAGGGAAAAAGACAGCGGCAGGCTCAGCTCAGGAATCTCCTTTTCCAGCCATGCCACAACATTATTTTCATCTATACCTTCAACCAACATTTCTCTCCTTTCTCGCGAGGCAAACAAAGAGTATCAACATTGTGATAGATTGTCCTTTTTCGATAGGAGCCAATTCAATGAGATCACTTATATGCCGCAAGATTAGTGAGGATATAACTTCAGTCGAAATTGAAGAAATTGAGTTACCAGAACCAGAACCAAATGAAGTACAGATCAAGATCATGGCTTGTGCAGTCAATTTCCCCGACATCTTGATGATTCAGGGTAAGTATCAATTCAAGCCACCTCTTCCTTTCGCTCCAGGAGGAGAATTTTCAGGAGAAATTGTGGCAATCGGGTCGCAAGTCTCAGGGTTTTCGACTGGCGATAGAGTTGTCGCTGGAGCAAGATACGGAGGTTTTAGCGAATACATTAACGTGGACGAAAATTCAGTAAGAACTCTTCCTAAGGCAATAAGTTTCGCAAAGGCAGCCTGCTATAGCACAACCTATCTTACAGCACTAGTTGCACTGAAAATCAGAGGTAATCTTCAACCTAATGAAACTCTTCTGGTTCATGGAGCAACCGGCGGAGTGGGCCTAGCTGCAGTAGACCTAGGCAAATATATGGGAGCCAAAGTAATAGCAACAGGAGGCACAGACGAAAAACTTGCAATAGTAAAAGCTAGGGGAGCAGACCATATAATCAATTATACCCAGCAAGATGCTTCTCTTGGAGGATTCAAAGAAAAGGTTAAAGAACTTACTAATGGTCGTGGAGCTGACGTTATCTTTGATCCTGTTGGTGGAACAGTCTTCGATGAAAGCATCAGATGTATAAACTGGAATGGAAGGATCCTAACAATCGGTTTCACCTCCGGAGTATGGCCAAAAGCACCGGTGAATCACATTCTTATTAAACAAATTAGTGTTATCGGTGTCCGTGCTGGAGAGATAGGTCGACGAAATCCTGAGCTCGGTAGGCAGAATGGAGCCGAAATTCACCAGCTTTTGACAGAGGGTTCGATCGACCCTCACGTATGTGCTTCATTCCCTATCGAGGACGCAGTTAAAGCGATGCAAATGCTTCAGAACAGAAAAGTTGTTGGAAAAGTGGTCATCACTGCAAATGGTTATTCTCCTCAGGAGATTACCTAAAAGGCAACCCGATCTTCAATCAGTTCATCTATTTCCGTAACGGAGTACCCGTGCTGCCGGAGAACATTGCGGGTATGTTCTCCCTTTTTTGGGGGATCAAAAATCGGCCGTGTCGATTCATTAGAAATCTTGATCGGATTAGCAATCGTCCACTCGAAATCTGGATCTTTAGATTCAGTCTGAACGATAACACCATTCTCAATTAGATGAGCGTCTTGAGTAACACCGGTCAGGTCTTCTACAACTCCGTAAGTAAGATCATATTTATCCAGACAGGAACAAAGGTCTTTTAAATACATCGATTTCAATTTTTTTGAAAAAATATCGCGCACAGCGTCACGATTTTTTAAAAGGACTTTCAAATCATGGAATCGTTCATCTTCAAGCCAATCCTTCCTTCCAAGAGCCTCCGCGAATCGTGGCAACTCCCGTTCTGGATCTGTCAAAACCAACGTAATAAATCTGCGATCTCTGGTCTCATAAACATTCGCAAACGGACTTCGCGATTTTTTCGCGAGAATTTCACCCAGATCAAAACCCGAGATAGCACCTTGAAGAGACATACCATTAGCCCAACAACCGTTCGCGGCCAGCGAAGTCTCTACGAAAGACCCCTCTCCCGTCTTCTCCCTTTTTAGCAGAGCCATCAAAATCGCCGCAAAGAGAGCCATAGCTGTAGAATGATCTCCGACTCCGCCTGCAGGAAATGGAGGAGGAGCATCCATATTTCTGCTAACTTCCATTATCCCTGTTCTGGCAAACCAGGCTGTCGTATCGTAACCCTTCCGGTTCTTATCCGGTCCAAGATTCCCATAACCTGTTACCTGAGCAGATATCAGGCGATCGTTTTTCTGACGCAAGGTCTCAAAATCGAGTCCATATTTGATTAGCTGATCAGACCTGAAATTAGTCACCAAAATATCCGCGTCCTCGAGCAATCGATAAAGAACAGCTTTACCTTTTTCCGACAGGATATCCAAAGACACACCCAGTTTATGCCGGCTGGTAAGCTGCCAGTTATAGTCCGATTTCCAGTTTCCATGAAGGCGGCGGTAACCATCCCCTCCGGGCGGTTCAATTTTAATGACTTCAGCTCCATAATCAGCTAACAAAGTAGCTGCGCCAGGTCCAGCCAAAAAGCTCGCTAAATCAATGACTTTTAATCCTTCAAAGATGTATTTCACTTACAAAACTCCTAGTCGATTGCAACTAAACATCATAAAGCCTATCTTACCCAAAAATATTTTATAAACGTCAGAGAAAATGTACAAAATTTATAAAGAAATCTGGAACGAGTTAACCAGTCACGATGGGGCCTTCGCCTTCGAAAGTATCGATGTGCGTGGAGCACCAATGCGTGTCTATAAGAACGCACCGGGAAGTCTGCGCGACATCTGGCTCTCAACAACACAGTTTCTGGAATCCGAATACCTGGTATATGAGAATGAACGATGGTCCTATGCCGAAGCCCACCTTGAAGTTTCATCCGTTGCTGGCTGGCTGCAGTCCCAGGGCGTAAAGCCCGGCGACAGAGTAGCGATAGCAATGAGAAACTTCCCGGAGTGGCTCCTTATTTATTGGGCGTGCGTTGCTTCTGGTATTACAGTGGTAGGAATGAATGCCTGGTGGGTAGAAGACGAGATGAAATATGGGCTTTCCGATTCAGAGCCAAAAGTGCTCTTCGCAGATTCTGAACGAATAAAGAGATTTCAAAACATATCAGATCAGTGCGGGCCCGTTAAAACAGTGGGAGTCCGAACAGAGCAATCTCAAAAAGGGATAATCGATTATTCCGAAATAAAAACATTCTCGGGAGAACTTCCCGAAGTAAATATCGACCCTGACGATGACGCTTGTATTTTTTATACCTCTGGGACCACAGGGTACCCGAAAGGTGCTCAATTAACGCATCGAGGTTGCGTTCACAACATCATGAACCTGGGGTTTGCGGGCCAACTAAGTCTAACCGCAACTTCGCGCATTGAAGGAATAGCAGAGCCTCTCCCGGAAGACATGCCCAGTCCCGTTGCTCTTGTAACTACCCCCATGTTCCACGTGACAGCAAATAACTGCGTGGCTCATATAACGACAATAAATGGTGGGAAGCTAGTTCATATGTATCGATGGGATCCGGAAGAGGCGCTAAGACTTATCGAAAGAGAAAAAGTCTCCTCCATGTCTGGCGTTCCTGTAATGTCCAGAGAGTTGATTGGTCATCCCGAATTTGATAATTATGACACTTCATCTCTGCTCAATCTGGGGGGCGGTGGAGCGCAGTTACAGCCGGACCTGGTCGAAAAAATTCATTTTTCTGGAGACGCTCGTCCAAGCACAGGATACGGAATGACCGAGACCTGCGGAATTATCACTTCTATCGCGGGAGCTTTTTTTCTGGACAAACCTGCAAGTTGCGGACCAGTAATGCCTGTCTTCGAAGCAAAAATAATCGACTCAGAGGGCATCGAGCAAGCACCAGGAATAGAAGGAGAACTCCTGGTCAGAGGAGCTCCAGTGATAAAAGGCTACATCAATCGGCCAGAAGCCACTGCCGAGGCCATTACCGATGGCTGGCTCCATACAGGAGATATAGCCAGACTCGACGAGGACGAGTTCGTATACATAGTTGACCGATTGAAGGATATGGTGCTGCGAGGTGGCGAAAACGTTTATTGTTCAGAAGTCGAAACGGTGTTGCACAAAATTCCTGAAATTTCAGAATGCTCTGTTTTCGGCGTGCCCGATGACAGACTTGGCGAAGAAGTGGGAGTCGCGATATATCTCGCCCAAGGAAGCAAAAAGAGCGCAGCAGAAATCCGAGAATTCTGTGTCACCCATATGGCCAAACACAAGGTGCCAAGATACATATGGCTTAGTGAAACGACCCTCCCTAGAAATGCAAATGGAAAGTTTCTTAAACGTGAACTAAGAGAGCAGCTCGATATCAAGAACTCTCTTTAGCACACAAATGATCGATTTGAGACCTCGAATAAGTTATTCTTGAGGCTTAAAAGCGGTGCACCGGTATCGTTATTTGATCGCTAATAAAAAGGACCAAATTAATGCTGAAACACGAGCGGCTCGCAGCTTGGCTAGAAGAAATCAGATCTATTTGCAAGCCTGATTCGATAGTTCTATGTGATGGAAGCGAGACCGAATACAACAATATGATGGAGCTACTTCTAGAATCAGGAGCAGCTTCCAAGCTGAACGAAACAAAAAGACCTAATAGTTACCTGATCCGCTCCGACCCAGCGGATGTGGCTCGAGTAGAGAGCAGAACATTTATATGTACTGACTCAAAAGAAGACGCGGGCCCAAACAATAACTGGGAAGACCCCGCAAAAATGAAAGACACGCTTTCAAGGCTTTTTGATGGGTGCATGCAAGGCAGAGTAATGTACGTGATCCCTTTTTCCATGGGACCCGTAGGTTCACCTATAGCTCATATCGGAATCGAAATTACCGATTCGCCTTATGTGGTGGCTAGTATGCATATTATGACCAGAGTGGGTAAAAAGGTTTTGGACGAGCTAGGAACCAAAGGGGATTTCGTTCCGTGTGTGCATTCAGTGGGAGTGCCTCTAGAAAAAAATCAAAAAGACGTAACCTGGCCCTGCAACCCAGAGAATTTGTATGTTGCTCATTTTCCCAAAACAAGAGAGATATGGTCCTTTGGATCAGGTTATGGAGGGAATGCTCTCTTAGGAAAAAAATGCTTTGCGCTTAGAATTGCGTCCACTATGGCAAAAGATGAGGGCTGGCTGGCCGAACACATGCTGATCCTGAAACTAACAAACCCTGAAGGCATATCGCGCTATATTGCCGGAGCTTTTCCAAGCGCGTGTGGGAAAACCAATCTGGCAATGCTGATTCCCACGATCCCCGGCTGGAAAGTGGAAACCGTGGGGGACGACATCTGCTGGATGAAATTCTCGAATAATGGACAGCTTTACGCGATAAATCCTGAAGCCGGATTCTTCGGGGTAGCTCCTGGAACGGGTATGGGTTCGAACCCTAATGCGATGAGGAGTCTAGAAGCAAACTGCATTTTTACCAATGTTGCCGAAACGGACGATGGGGATGTCTGGTGGGAAGGGAAAAGCGAGCCTCCTTCGCATCTTATTGACTGGAAAGGAAACGACTGGACACCAGCATCTAATGAACCGGCAGCTCATCCTAATGCGCGCTTTACTGTGTCCGCGTCTCAATGTCCTGCCATCGCCAAAGAATGGGAGGATCTAGCTGGGGTTCCAATAAGCGCTATTCTTTTCGGAGGCAGAAGAGCAACGGTAGTGCCGCTAGTAAATGAGGCACGTGACTGGGCACAGGGAACTTTCTTCGGTTCAATAGTGTCCTCTGAAAAAACGGCGGCTGCAGACGGAAAAATTGGAGAACTTAGAAGGGACCCAATGGCGATGCTTCCTTTTTGCGGATACAACATGGCAGACTACTGGGCTCACTGGATTAGTCTGGGAGCACAGAAAGAAAACTCTCTTCCAAAGATCTATTATGTCAACTGGTTTAGAAAGAATGCAAAAGGAGATTTCCTTTGGCCAGGTTTTGGAGAAAACTCCAGAGTGTTAAAGTGGATTTTCGATAGGTGCGAAGGCAAAGCAGAGGCCGTCGAAACCCCGATCGTGAATCTGCCTGACACTAAAAGTATTGATATGGAAGGGCTAGAACCAAAAAATATTGATCTAGAGAAATTACTAAAAATAGAAGTAGATGGATGGCTTGAAGAAATTCCGCTTATTCGCGAATACTATCGGAACTACGGGGACAAAGTTCCAAAAGAACTAGAACGCGAACTCACTTTGCTTAGCGAGAAATTAGAAAAGGCAAAAAAAGTTGCGTAAAGGAGTATAAGAATGGAAGTACTTCAAAGATACAGCCTAGAAGGCCGAGTAGCCGTAGTAACGGGTGCCGGAAGAGGCATTGGCCAGGGAATTGCGGAAGACTTTGCGAAAGCGGGCTCGAAGGTAGTCCTTGCTGCAAGAAGAACCGAAGAAATAGAAAAAGTAGCTCAAAACATTATCGATGCCGGAGGTAGCGCTATCCCCGTCACAACGGACGTCACGCAAAATGATGATCTGGATAAACTCGGTCGAACCGCCGTAGAAGAGTATGGGAAGCTAACAGACTGGATTAATAATGCGGGGGGTTCACCTATGAGGATGCCCGCGAAAGAACTGCCAAGGGAGGAATGGCATCGCACCATAGCTCTCAACCTGACCTCTATATACGAGGGTTGTCTAACAGCGGAACGCTATATGGATCAAGGCTCTATCATTAATATTACCTCGGGAGCAGGAACTGGACCGGTTCCCGGGAGCGCTCATTATGGAGCTGCCAAAGCTGGAACAAATTCATTGACATGGACTTTCGCGGCCGAATTCGCCCCTAATATACGAGTAAATGCCGTGGCCCCAGGGGCTATCCCTACTGAGGTAATGCTAAAAGCGATCGGAAAAGATGAAACGCAACTAGATAGCATTCTGAAAGAATGGAACATACCGCTGGGTCGACTAGGAACTCCGCAGGACATCTCTTCGGCGTGCATTTATCTGTCATCGGACGCGGCTTCCTGGGTTAGCGGAGAAATTCTCAGAGTGGGTGGTGGAGCAAAGCCTCGCTAAGGATCAAATTGGCAATCCTGGCTCATATTGCTTTGCCATCTGTATTGCTGTGTCTAGTGGTTTAAGACTTAAAAAAAGGCAAACGATCGCAATGGAGTAGTTTACTGCGGCAAGCGATGACAATGACAAATTGATTGCATCTTCACGTCCAAATACGTAGTCGTTCATCAATCCGATTATTAGTGGAGCAAACAAGTAAGAAAGAAAACTGACGCAGATGAGATAAACCGCTATCATCTGCCCTCTCAACCGGTTCGGAGAAATAGCCTGCAAGGCAGCATTAGATAGACCGGGAGGAACTCCCATAAAAAAGGTTATCGGAACAACAATAGCCAAAGCAATATGAGCATTGTCTAGGAGGGGCATAATTACTGCCAGGGGTGCCAATCCTATGGTACCCCACAAACATACTCGCATCGGAGCGTTGGCTCGTCCTTTTGCGACCATGAATCCAGCAAAATAGCCGGCTAGAATACTACCCGATGTCCCAAACATGAGAGCTATAAATCCATACGATAGACCTATCTCAGTTCTCGTCCAGCTGTGAGTCCTGACAAAAAATTCCACTATCCAGGTCAGGAAAGCGAAACCCTGGATCGATAAACAGAGATACGCCACAAAAAGAAAAAACAGAAATCTTTTTCTCGATAGACAGAATTCCCAAAGTTCTTTATAAGAATATCCTTCTTCTTTTTCTGCGCTAACTCCAATGCGTTTAGGCTCTCTAATCGTAAACATCAATAGCGCCAGCAGAATGCCGGGCAATCCAACAGTTACAAGTACCGTCTGCCATGAAAACATTTCGCCAAAAAGAGGCAAGACCATTTTCGGTTGGGTCTCAAGATAATCAATAAGTGGTCCCCCCACTATATTGGCTAGGCCGGTTCCCACAAAAGGTGCCGCAGCAACTATTCCGTAAGCCAAGGGCAAACGATATTCATCGAAATAATCAGCCAACATCGAGGTAGAAGCAGGTCCCAAAGAAGCTTCTCCAACACCAACACCCATCCTGGCGAGAAAAAGCTGCCAAAAGGAATTTGCCATTCCTGCCAAAGCTGTCATCAAACTCCAACTAAAAATACCCGCTACGATCAAATTCCTACGATTATACCGGTCAGCGATTCTTGCAAGAGGAAGGGTTGTCAGAGAATAAACAGCTGAAAAAGCAAGGCCTATAATCAATGATATTTCCGTATCTGAAAGCCCACCGAGATCTCTTTTTATAGGGCCAATCATTACATTTAAGATTTGACGATCAATAAAAGATAAGGTGGAGGCAACCGTTAGAAGAAAAACTACGTACCATAAAGTCCAATCGGAATAGGGTTTCATCTTAATAACCATTTAGGCATTTTGTTGATTCTCAATGGACATTTTTTTTCAGCTCAGATATCCGAAACCTTTGAGCGGTATCAGATAGCATGACCAGTATACCCGATTAAAGCCACACGAAACGTATTTCCATGCTATTCTTCCTTTGTTTCATATGTAAGAAAATATTTCTATGTCAGATGAGCTCGAAAAAATAGCAACTTGCCCCATCGGGGAGATCAACCCCATGCACCCCGAAGTGCTCAAATCTCCTTGGCTAATGAATAAGCGGCTAAGAGATGAAGCACCAGTATTCCAAGACCCTAGTTCAGGAATATTCTTCATCTCGCGGTATGAAGACGTCGTAAAAATGGCGATGGACCATGAAACGTTCTCTAGCAAAATGTTTTCCTCTAACAGAGCACTTTATGCGAGTGAAGATGAAGAGCTATTGGCGATAATGAATCAGGGATATGAAAACGTTCCCACGATGCTTACGCAAGACCCACCGCTCCAGCTGAGATACAGAAAATTCGTGAACAAAGCGTTCTCGCCAAGGAGTCTTAAGGCTCTGGAGCCCTTTATAGAATCAGTATCTAATGAATTAATAGATAACTTTGGTGACAGCGGAAGCTGCGAGTTTCTTGCCGAATTTGGTGTGCCTCTTCCGCTCAGGGTCATCGTGTCTCAGTTAGGCGCCCCAGAAGCTGATCTGCCGTTATTTAGAAAATGGACTGAAGCGTTCATCGGAAACTTAAGCGGCCAATTAGACAGAGACGGCCTTTTGGAGGCCGCTAGAGAAGTCATCGAGTTCCAGAACTATTTTGTAAAAAGAATGGATGAACGTCGCAAAAAACCTGAAGAAGATATCCTCTCCCAGATCGTTAACGCCAGCATCGATGGCGAAAAGCCACTCGACAACGCAGAATCGCTTTCGATGTTAAGTCAAATTCTCGTAGCTGGAAATGAAACCACGAGTGCATCCTTAACGGAAGGTATATGGCTATTAATCAAAAATCCCGAGCAATATGAAATAATTAAAAGCGATCCTTCACCCGAGGTAATTTCCAATTTTGTCGAAGAAGTGCTTCGTTATTCTAGTCCTTCTTCGAACATGTTTCGGAGAACCACGAAAGATATAAATATGCATGGGGTAAAAATTCCCGAAAACTCTATCCTGTTCGCAAGATTCGCTTCAGCAAATCAGGACGGAGAAAAATTTCCTGATCCGGAAAAATTTGACATAACTAGGGAAAACCTGAAAGAACAAGTGGCTTTCGGGAAAGGAGTGCACCATTGCCTCGGCGCCGCACTAAGCAGAAGAGAAATGAACATAGGTTTCAAGGTAATCTTTGAACGTCTAGAAAATTTCAGGCTCTCGGAAGGAGCCGATACACCCGCGTTTGCTGCAAATGCTTTACTTCACGGACTTACCGGCCTGCAACTTTCATTTGATACTAAGACCTAAAATTTCTTCTAGCAACATAAAGTGAGTTCAGGCCAGCTATAAACGTTCAATAATTGTTCCCGTTCCGAGACCACCTCCACAGCACATCGCTATGAGAGCATACTTACCATTACGACGCTCAAGTTCGTGAAGCGCCGTTGTAATCAACCTAGCACCCGTACTTCCTGTAGGATGACCTAAAGCAATCGCTCCACCATTAACATTAACTCTCTCGGGGTTCGCTCCTACATCTTTTTGCCATGCCAAAACAACCGAAGCAAAGGCTTCGTTAACCTCAAAAATATCAATATCATCCATAGAGAGACCGGCCCTTTCCAGCACTTTCCTGGTTGCAGGAATTGGTCCCTTTAACATAGTTACCGGGTCTACACCTACCAAGGTCGTCGCAACTATTTTTGCTCTCGGTTTGAGATCATAATTTTCGCAAGCCTTCTCCGACGCCATAATAACGGCAGCGGCTCCATCTGAAACCTGCGAACTGGAACCAGCAGTATGGATTTGCTGACCTGGGACAGGGTCAAGATTAGCCAAAGATTCTAACGTCGTTTCCCGAAGACCTTCGTCACGATCAATTATTCTTGTCTGACTCGTGGGCTCGAACTTCTCATTAAGAACCGGGGCCTCTATCGGGACAATTTCTCTATCAAAACGATTTTCCTTCCAGGCATTAATCGCCTTATTCTGGCTATCCAGACCAAACTGGTCAGTGTCTTGCCTAGTTATCTGGTACTCTTCGGCAATCATCGCCGCACCCATGAATTGCGAGGTGGGCTGATATAGATTCCCGTATTCTTTGCCCATGGGGTTACCGTCTTTCATAGCCGATCCCAGAGGCACTCTGGACATCATCTCCACACAACAAGCCATGACAACATTCTCTATCTCGGAGGCCACCATGGTGGTCGCTATGGAAGTGGCCTGCTGGCTTGATCCACATTGCGCATCTACCGTAGTTGAAGGCACTTCCAGTGGCAACCCTTGAGAAAGCCAAGCTATTCTAGCGATATTGAAAGTCTGCTCCCCAACCTGGGAAACACACCCGCCTACGACCTGATCAACGTCTCCCGGAGATACGTTTCCACGCTCAAGAGCAGCCTGCTGAACCGCTCCAAGCAGGTCTGCCGGCTTAAGACCTGCTAGGCCTTTCCCGCGCTTGCCAATTGCACTTCTGCAGGCTTCTACAATATATACATCGCTCATAAAACTGATTCTCCGGAATCGATTAATTTAGTTTTGAAGCATAAGTGGGGATGATCAAATCCGCAACTCAATCATTCTACAGAACATAAATAACTGCCTTTAAATGACAGGTTAGGACCTTAAACGCTATTATGTGCCTACTTGAATACCGGCCATAAAATATGAAAAAGACCGCAGTTATACTGGGAGTAGGTCCCCTAGAGGGACTTGGAGCGCGCCTATCAATCCATGCATCAAGGGCAAACCTTCACGTCTTTGTTGCAGGACGGACACCATCTTCGATCAATGAAGTTGTCGCTGAAATAGAAAAAGCCGGAGGAACGGCCGAAGCCTTTCCCAGCGATGCTACTGAGCAGAAGGAAGTCCGTTCTCTAATTAACGCGGCCGAAAATAAAGGTCCCATTGATCTAGCCATATATAACGCGGGAAATGCGTACCCCGGCGATTTCATGACAATGACCCCAGAATATTTCGAAGAAGCCTGGAGAGTTTGCACACTGGGCGGATTCTTCTTCTCCCAGGAAGTCCTGAAAGCTGTTTTACCGAGGAATACCGGAACCATTATCTTCACAGGGGCTAGCGCTTCGATAAGAGGAAAACCAAACTTCTCCGCCTTCACCGCAGGCAAATCGGGTTTAAGAGCCTTAGCACAAAGTCTAGCTAGGGAATTTCAACCCCAGGGTATTCATATAGGGCACATAGTTATCGATGGCGGTATTCTGGGAGAAAAACTTACTTCCAATTATCCAGATTTTGTAAGGTCAGCGGGACCTGATGGACTCATCGGACTTGATGGCCTCGCAGAGGCCTTCATGCAACTATATATGCAGCCTAGAAATGCCTGGACCCACGAAATGGACCTCAGAACTTTCAAGGAAAGCTTCTAAGTGGCTATCTGGGTAGACGCTGATGCATGCCCAAGAAGCGTCAAGGAAATACTATTTCGTGCCAGTGCACGGACCAAAACGACCGTAACTTTCGTCGCAAACTCACAGATCCGAATCCCAGCACTAAAAGAAATCAGATTCGTTCAGGTTCCTAAAGGTTTCGATGTTGCAGATCAGGAAATACTAAACCGATCTAACCCTGGGGACCTAGTAATCACAGGCGACATATCTCTTGCGGCAGGTCTCCTCAAATCGGGTGTTAGCGTAATAAGTCCGAGAGGAGAACAGTTCTCTACTGAAACCGTGGGACAGAAACTTAACATAAGAGATTTCTTAGACACCATGCGTTCGTCCGGAGAACACACAAGGGGCAGTCGCCCTATGAGCAAAGTAGACTCCCAGAAATTCGGAAACAGCCTAGACCAGTATCTTGCAAAATCAATGAAAAGTAGATAGATGATATATAGCAGACAACTCTTATTTAAGAAGGGTTTTTGATGTATACTTTATTAATACATATGTATACTTATATCGTACTTTGTGTGTCCTTTTCTAGAGATATAGCTTTTTGAAAAGAATCGTCCGAACAGAACTTTCGAATATCTATATAAAGGAGTATAAAAGTATGTGACCACTTACTCCCTTGAGGTTTCTGTAAAACTGACTATCAGAAATTTAGTGTAACTAAAATAAGAATCAAGTTCGATGAACTAATCAACATCCTTAAATGGGCCTCTTTGTGCAATAAAATCGACCTCCATATCAACATGATGTCTTTCTTCTTTTAAATATATAGATACAGCGTCCCGAAACGAGTCGTGTGTTATCCAGTGCGCACTATAAGTATATTTGGGCATATAACCACGGGCCAATTTGTGCGCGCCTTGCGCGCCAGCCTCGACTCGTTTCAGATTGCGCCGGATCGCAAATTCTATAGCCTGGTAATAACAGACTTCGAAATGAAGGTATGGATAATCCTCGAGGCACCCCCAATTTCGACCATATAAGCAATCAGAGCCGATAAAATTTATAGCTCCGGCAACATATTTTTCGTTCTTTTTACACATCACAAGAAGTATATCATCAGCCATATTTTGGCCGATCAACGAAAAAAATTGTCGCGTCAGATAAGGAGAACCCCACTTCCGGCTTGCCGTATCAACATAAAATTTGTAAAAAGCATCCCAATGTCGTTCCTCGATCTGCCCTCCTTCCAATAACTCAATCGTCACACCGGACTCCATGGCGCCTCGTCTTTCTCTTCTTATATTCTTTCTTTTCTTTGAAGAGAGTTCATTCAAAAAAGCGTCGAAACTGTCATAATCATGGTTTTCCCAATGAAATTGGCTATGGGTTCGCCGTAAAAAGCCTATCTCATTGAGGCCCGAGCACTGATCTTTATCAAGGAATGTTATATGCACAGAGGACACACTTAACTGATTTGCAAGACTCACCAACCCCTTTGCAAGCTCTTTTTCAATCTCCTCTTTTTTCTCCAGAGGTTTTACCAATAGCCGTCGCCCTGTTGCTGGTGTAAACGGGACACTCACTTGCAACTTGGGATAATAATCCCCCCCAGCACGTTCAAATGCATCCGCCCAAGCATAATCAAAAACATACTCGCCTTGAGAATGGCTTTTAAGATAACTGGGAACCACTCCTATAATTTCTGCTGCTGAAGTTTCCAGTGCCAGATGATAGGGCGCCCACCCTGACCGCGGACTCGCCGAGCCACTTGCCTCCAGCGAATACAGAAAACTATAGGATAAAAACGGATCATAGGGCAAGTCAGCCCCTGAAGGATTGGCGCATTCATCCCAAGCCTTCTGGCCTATTTCCTCTATGCCGGGAAAGGCCTTGACAAGATAGTTCGTATTAGAAATTTTCTGGCTCAGAACGGTTCTTACAACATTTCCTCGGCAACCAATTCCAGAGCTTCTAGCTGCCCCGATCCAATCAGCATACTACCGATTTTTCCTGAAGCACTGACCTCCTTCCAAACCTGCAAACGTTCCCTGATTTTTTCTGCAGGACCAACCAAGTGACAGGCATCAACCAACTCATCCGGCACAGCTGCCATAGCTTGATCCTTTTTCCCTGAAAGGAAAAGATCTTGGATCTTCACTGCCGCGTCCTCGTACCCTAGTGCTTTCGCGTAGTCATTATAAAAATTCTTGTTACGAGCGCCCATGCCACCAATATACAAGGCCATATTACCTTTAATAGGCATTCTACAATGATCAAGATCATCTCCCACCATAACAGTTACAAATGGAGCAACATCATAGTCAGAAAGCGCTTTTCCAGATTTTTATAATCCTTTCTGAATTGATCCCACAAGAACATCACTTTTCTCAGGCGGCATCCATATCGGGAATACTCCATCTGCTACCTCTCCCGAAGTTTCTAATCCTTTCGGTGTAATAGCAGCCGTATATATCTTGATGGAAGTATCTGCCGCGAGCATACTTTTAAGAGGCTTACCTAGGCCCGTACCATCTTCACCCTGATATGGCATGCTATAGTGAAAGCCCTGATGAGATACTGGCTCCTCTCTCGCAAAGATTTTTCTCATGATATCAATATATTCCCGAGTTCTAGTCATCGGTTTACCGTAGGCCACTCCATGCCACCCCTCCACAACCTGAGGGCCTGATGCTCCAAGGCCCACTATAAATCTCCCATTCGACAACTGGTTGAGGGTCATTGCCGTACTAGCTGTGCAAGCTGGGCTCCTTCCAGGCATTTGCATTATGGCTGTGCCAACTTTTATTTTGTCGGTCTGGGATAAAATCCACGCAGCCGGAGTTACCGCGTCTGACCCATAGGCTTCCGCGGTCCAAACTGAATCATAACCCATGCTTTCAGCAGCTTTTATCCTCTCTATATCGATAGAGATATTCTTCCCGCCCAAACCGTTCAATATTCCTAGTTTCATGTCTTAACCCTTAGTTAAATTAGTTCCTAATTTTCTAGCCGCTGAGCTCGCTCAACATTGCCTTCGCATGGTCATCGTCTCTTGCTGGAATCGAACCCATGGTCCTATCAACAAGATTAGAATAACGTCCCTTGAATTTACTTACCACTTCATCAAGCTCTCCAACCGTAGCAAATTCTTCAAGAATATCGTCAGTTATCATTGAACCCATTTCATCCCATTTTCCCATTTTGGAAAGTTTATTCAATTCGGGCTGCAACTCACCCCACCCATGAAGCCCTAGCACAGGAGCATATGCTGGAGTCGACCCATAAAATGCGATCTGTTTGCAGACAGCTTTTTTCGTGACGTTAAATTCCTCTTCATTTTTCCCGGTTACGATGAACCCCGGATAGGATATTTCGAAATTCTCTCGAGTCCTTCCCGAGATCGATAATCCTTTTTCAACCGCGGGCAAGGTCACTTCCTCGAGGTATTTACGGGTAGTAAAGGAATGAATTATAACTCCGTCTGCTACCTCTCCTGCTACCTCTGTCATCAACGGACCAACCGCTGCAAGCATGACCTTCGGAGACCCATATTCGCTATCAAGTGGCGTAAACATTGGTGTCATAAGAGAATGCTCGTAGAAATCTCCCTTAAACGAGAGAGGAGAACCATGGTGCCAGCAGTCCCATATTGCTCTCATGGCCGATATAAATTCTCGCATTCGGGCTGCTGGTTTGGACCAAGGCATGCTGAATCTCTTCGTGATATGAGGTCTTATCTGCGATCCAAGCCCCATAACAAAGCGCCCCTTCGAATAGCTATTAAGATCATGACCTATGTTCGCCAAATTCATCGGAGTTCTAGCGAAAGCCACAGCGATAGAAGTCACCAGCTGAATGTTCTCAGTATGCTCAGCAGCAAGTAACAGTGGAAAAAACGGATCATGCGAAGTTTCCGCTGTTACCGCGCCGTGATACCCAAGAGACTCTAATCTTTTAGCCTGCTTTGGCACGTTGGCCAAATTCCCCATAAGTCCGCCATCTACCTTCATTTCCTTTCCTCTCTATTAATTTTTTTCAAAAATTGAAGTTATCTCCCGTAAAGGCTTTAAAAGTCTGGTCGGAGTTTTTCGGGGAGACACAAGATATGATATGAGTGGTGATCCCCATTTCAGCATATTCTCTGATTCGTTGCTGGCATTCATCTCTCGAACCCAAAATCGCAATATCATCCACTAGAGAATCAGCCAGTGCTCCAGTCGTCATTTTTCGATCCTTGGCTGCCCAACCTTCTTTAATTGCTTCAGCAACTTCCGCATAGCCGCACCAAGAGAGAAACTTGTTGTAAACGGGAGTGGCGTAATAAGGAGCAAAGCCAGCGCGGATTAGATCTCTTGCAGATCCTTTATCATCAGTAACAACTACCTGGTGTCGGCAAACCACCTCTAAATCCTCCAGTTTTTTCCCTGCACGTTCAGCACCCACCCGAATATGCTCCATCATTTTAGGTAATGCCTGCCTGGGAAAAAGATTCAGAATTACCCCATCAGAAAACTCGGCCGCCGCTTCTAGCATACCTGGTCGCAAGGCTGCCATGTAGATAGGTGGCTCTCCATTTTCAATACCTGCCTGCCTATAACCGTGGCTTCGAAGAGTTTCACCTGAAAAATCTGTTTTTTGCCCAGTCAAGATAGACTTGACTAACTCCGTTGTCTCTTTAACTCTCGTTAAAGGCTTTTCAAATTTCTGGCCATGCCAATTTTCCATCATAGTCTGACTGGAAGACCCCAGACCAAGAATGAATCGGCCCTCTGATAATTCCCATAGAACGCGAGTCGTAGAAGCCAAAACCGCGGGAGTCCGAGAATACACAGGAATAATTGCCGTTCCTATCCTGATTCTCTCGGTATTCAGAGCGACCGCGGCGGCCGTAGTTAAGGCGTCTACTCCGCCAGAATCTGCAAACCAGACGTCATCATAGCCTTCGACTTCCGCTCGTTTTGCCATCTCGATTGTCGCTTTCACCCCGCGCGGATCCGGCAGAGTCAACGCAGTTCTTTGACGCACACTCATTTTCTTTCCTTTTCCTAAATTATATCGGCACTAGAGATTCTGTCTTCCCCTTCCAAGTTATCTAAACCAGGACGAACAAGTTCTGTTTTTTTCTTCTTAGTTTTTCTCTCATATTTCTTCGCACTACTATAAACCGGATCACTCAAACCCATGGCACCAAACGATTTCTGACGCTGTATATCCGAAACAGGGCCATAAGTTGTACTGCGCTGCCGAGGGATTCTTCCTGCGCGTTCAATTATTTTTTCCATTTCTTCAGGGGTTGTTTCTTGGCCATGCGAAGCTCCGGCCGCTCTGGTAATAGTCTCATTCATCAAGGTGCCACCCACGTCATTTACGCCAGCACGCAAACAGGCTAGAACTCCTTGATGTCCAAGCTTAGTCCAAGACGCCTGAATATTTCGGAATTCAGGGGCCAAAACTAACCGCGAAACTGCATGAATAAGAACCGCTTCGCGAAAAGTCGGGCCTTTTCTAGCTTTACCTTTCAGATAGAGTGGTGATTCCATATGAATAAAAGGCAATATAACGAATTCTGTGAATCCTTGAGTTCGGGATTGCAGCGCCTTAATCCTAAGCAGATGTCTCGCTACATGAGAATATTGCTCCATATGCCCATACATTATGGTAGCTGTGGTATTAAACCCGGCCTCATGAGCACATTCCATTACTTCAAGCCACTGAGCAGTATTTATCTTATCGGGACACAAAGTCTTCCGAACTTCATCATCGAGAATCTCCGCCGCCGTCCCCGGCAGCGTATCCAGTCCGGCTTCCTTGAGCTCACCTAAAAATTCGGATATCGAAACTCCAAGCGTCTTCGCTCCCTGCCAAACTTCTAGGGGAGAAAACGCATGTATGTGCATATTCGGAACGACTTGTTTTATAGAACGACATATATCAATGTAGGTTTTCCCATCATATTCGGGATGAATGCCCCCCTGAAGGCAGACTTCACTCGCCCCACGGTCCCATGCCTCTTTCGCCCTCCTCATAATTTCTTCATGAGTCAAATCGTAGGGTCTGCCTCGTAAATTCTCACTCATCTTGCCTTTCGAAAACGCGCAAAACTGACATTTAAAATAACAAACATTCGTGTAATTAATATTCCTGTTTACGCAATAAGTAACTTCCTCGCCAGCCAAACGCTTCCTGAGCCGGTCCGCTGCCTGGCAAACAGCACTATAATCCGATCCTCTAGCCTGCATCAATCTCACAACTTCTGATTCAGAAAGGGTTTCTTCCATCGAATCAGATTTTTTTATTATCTCAAGGACATCATCAGATATTTTCTGCGTAGGAATAGCCGAAACAAGACCTAGATCTATCTGAGGTGGCTCAGCAAGATCCCCGGCTCCCCATGTTTCGGTGCGCGCAAAACCTGAACCATCCAGGGCAGGCAACACGAAAGGTCTAATCGAAGGGTCTAACCACTTCTCACTCTGGTTAGCGTGGCTCGGATACAGAGCTAATCTTTCTATCAGCAACTTACCAGCGCCCTTTGTCCTTTCAGCTAACTCTGCCAAATGAGGCCATGGAGCTTCGGGATTGACAAAATCTGGAGTTACCGGAGAAACTCCACCCCAATCATTAATACCAGCCTCTACAATTCGTTCAAAAACTCCGGGACTTAAATTTGGTGGTGCCTGGATATTCATCTGAGAACCAAAAACGAGCCGCGCCATCGCTATGGTCCAAAGCAGCTCATTCAAGTCCGGTTCAGGCGAATTGGCCATAAGAGTGTCCGGTTTAGCCCTGAAATTCTGGACAATAATCTCCTGGATATGGCCATATTCATCGCTAATACTGCGTAGCGTCAGAAGAGATTTTAGTCGCTCTTCCCTTGTCTCTCCAATCCCAATCAATATCCCTGAGGTAAAAGGAACCCGAGCTTTGCCAGCATCCTTAAGCGTTTCGATCCTCAGAGCAGGAGTTTTATCGGGAGATCCGTAGTGAGGCATTCCTTTTTCGGTCAAACGATTCGAATCACTTTCCAGCATTATGCCCATGGAAACAGACACAGAGCGAAGCTCACTCAACTCGGTTTCACTCATCAATCCGGGATTCAGATGAGGGAACAATCCCGTTTCGTCCATAACTAACTGGGCCATATCTTTCAGATAGGAGAGAGTAGAATCCTGTTTAAGTTCTTTCAGACCTTCTCTCGCTGCTTTATAACGAAGCTCCGGCTTGTCTCCCAGCGTAAACAGAGCTTCCTTGCAGCCCGCTTGCGCTCCGTCCCTAGCAATTTTTAAAACCTCTTCGGGCTTAAGATATGGAGCTTTCAGTTTTCTGGGAACCTGGGCAAAGGTGCAATAGTGACAAACGTCTCTGCATAGATGGGTAAGCGGTATAAATACCTTTCTAGAATAAGATACGGTGTTCTGATGCCCTGAATCGCGAAGCCTTCGCGCTACCTTTGAGAGCGCAGAAGTATCTCCATAACTCTCAAAACTCAGTATCTCTTCGTCACTCAATCTTCGAGCCAGAGCCTCCTCCAAAAGAGTCATATGGGTTTCCATTAACTTAATCTAGCTCCTTGGATACCATGGCTAAACGTTCCGCTATTCCACTACTTACAAGATATCTGAGCGTGTAATATTCGGAACCACCTCCCATTTCCTTTTCATAGATATCTAGAAGCTGCATCAAATCAGCCGGAGTATCAATATCCAAACCAATCCCTGGCAATCTAAGAGTTTGCGGTTCAATTTCCATACTTCTAGCACTATCCAAATGTTTTTTGTAACTATCTTCACCGAACTTAAAGTCTATCGCACTCGGCGGTGATATGGCCATACAATTGGTACCTCCCATATCCTTTGCCGGAACAATTACCAGCTCCGGCTTCTCTGACTGACCGAAACCTTCTAGCACCACTTCAAGTTCTTCAATTCCCACCAAAGGGACATCCCCTGGCAAGAACAACATGACTTCAACTCCAGCTTCAGTCAGTTGCCTTGCTGCTTCGGATACAGCTCGGATCAACCCTGGTCTTTCAGGTTCTGGAATAACAGTGGCTCCATAGTCTTGCGCAAGAGCACCAGCCTCCAGATCATTTGTCACTACAACTATCGAGTCTACCTTAGCACAACCCTGGAGGGTGGCTAAGACGTCCTCTACCATTGCTGAAAACAAGAGACTTCTTTCCTTCTGATCAAGCACCCCAGAAAGGCGATTCTTGGCATCTCCAAAGTTTCTTATTGGCATCAAAGCAGCAACCTGAATCATCGGACCAAAGCCTCGGCCAAGAAACGTATTAGTTCCTTGGCTAGATCAATTTTGTGTTCGAGACTAGTCATCATAGTCTCAGTCACCAAAGTTGAAAAACCAAGTTCGCACACTTCTTTTTCGAGGTGGGCATCTTTTTTATCCAAAACAAAATGACTAACTAAGTCCGGATAATTTTCCCCATAATATCTAGCGACTCCTATTACCGATTGAGGAATATTAAATTCCTTCATCATTTTTGCTGCGGGACCCTTTATAGCCTGCCCATCTATTATATTAGAAACAGCTACCACGGGCAGATCGCTCGTTTTTATTCGATCAACAAAACCATTAACCGAAAGAATCGGGTCTATTGACAAAAACGGATTAGAGGGACATAAAATAACTCCAGACAGGCCTCTACTTATAATCCGATCTAAGTCGGGATTTAAGCTCGCTTTTTCTATTCCGCTGAAATAGATTGATCTGACCTCGGGCTTACACCTTTCTTTCACGAAGTAATTCTGGAAATTCAACGCTCCCACCGAGACACAATCAACAACGGTTCGAACCTGATCATCAGTCATCGGCAAAATCGAATGGGCTATATTCATTTTTCGAGAAAGAAGCTTCGTAACTTCAGTGAGCGAAAGACCTTCCTTTAATTTTTCTGATCTTAGAATATGAGTAGCGAGATCCCGATCCCCCAGCTTAAACCATGAATCTCCTCCTAATTTCTCTAGCGCTTCCAGAAAATTCCAGGTTTCACCCTTCTGACCCCAACCCAACTCCGTATTATTTGTCTCAGACAAACTATAGAGCAAAGAATCTATATCGGGGCAAACGGTCAAACCAAGATGCTGGAAATCATCCCCCGTATTAGCGACTATCGTAAGCTCTTCTGAAGACAATATTTTGGACAAGCCAAGGGCCAGCTTCGCTCCACCAACACCACCAGATAGTGCTAGGTAATGGCTAGGTTTTCTCTCATCCATAAAGGTCCTACCGGAAAAGGTCCAAATCCTTTGGACGAATCAGGGGGCTCACTCCTCTCAAGCTTTCATCAACAGGATCACGCGGCTGATATCCGCGAACTAAAACTACCGGTGTCTTTTCAGTAGTTTGACCCATCACTAAAGAAGCCCCCGCCGCCATTTCATCAGCCGCACCAACCTGGGTTACCTGCAGCTCTCTACCGAAAATATCCTCTCCTCCAACATAGTCCTCAAGAGCCGTGAACCCGGAAACACCAATCGCAAGACCAAGCGTTCCCATTCGCCAGGGCCTGCCAAGAGAATCATTAATGATAACCGCAACATCAACTCCAACCCTGAGCATGATTTCGGCTCGGATTTTTTCTGCACTCACATCGGAGTTCTCCGGCAACAAAAGACACAAATCATCTGGGTCTACACCTTTCACCTCAATGTTGGACTGGTCTATTCCCCCATTTGCCTGAACAAAACCGCTTTTTTGCTCCACTATCAGCACTCCTGGCGAAGCCCTCACTACCTCATTAGACTGGTCAAGGATCGCCTGGACTTTTCTCGGATCTTTCTGAACTTTCTGAGCAAGGGTTATTGCTAAGGACGAAGGTTCAATAGTTTTGAGATCCAAATACCTGTTTTCCGCTTTTGAGACAATTTTTTGTGCGATGACCAGAACATCACCTGATTCGAGATCTTGTCCAAGATGTTCTAACGAATCAATTATCAGTTCGACGAGATTATCTCCCGGCTTCACCATCGGTATATCAGGCAAACCAGTGAAGGACAATTCCATTATTTTTGTGGTTCACCCGTGATAACGATTCCACTGCCATCTATACCATGATGTCTATTTATTGTGATAAGAACCGAAGTCAAAGCCTCTGCAGCGGCGGCATTTGCGAGAGGCCCCGCGTGCCAGCCCTTTAATCCTAATGCCTCCACGAGTTCTATAACAGAATCTCTCGCAGAACGCTTATTCCCCGTGACTAAAACGTCACAGGCAATCCCGTGATCTCCCTGCAAATGGACTGCTCCCACATTTTGAAAAGCCGATATCACCTGAACTTCCTCCCCAAGATAATTCTGGGCCTGAACAGCAGCGGAACCAGAATCTGGTAATTGAACAGTTCCAACTTTCGGGGGCATCAAAGGAACGGTGACGTCTATCAGTATTTTTCCAATCAGACCTGACTTGACGGTTTCCAAAGTAGGCAACTGATGAGCAAACGGAACCGTCAGCACAGCCAAGTCTGCTCCTAGGCATGCCTCTAGATTCTCATGGCCGGTTACATTCAAATCAGAAAATTCATCTAGAAGAGCCTGCGCAGCGGCCTGACCCTTCTCCAGGGTCCTCGAACCTATTAGAATCTTGTAGCCAGCTCTGGACCATTGGCGGGCTAAACCTCCTCCTAAATCACCAGTGCCCCCCAAGATAGCGATAGATTTAACTTTTTCTGACATCTCACTTACCTCTAAAAACATTAGCGCTGATTATTAACCAATCAACTTGATCAGACAATGCCAACCGGGATATCAAAAACCGGACAAACAAGACAACTATAGAAAATTTAACTCGAAATATCTGAACGTCGATCCAGTTCATTCAGAACAACTGCTATACATTGGGAGGTGTGAAGCATCTTTGGTCCAACCGAAATCCTTCTAATCCCTGAGTTAATCAGAGATTTTTTCGAATTCTTGGGCATAGGCGTGTGATCAGACATAACAAAAATCGAGTCCTGGCTTACTTCAACGCACCTGATATCCTCTCCTTTCTGATCCAGCAAATAAGGGTTGGAGCTTTGCTTTCTTTCATCAAAATAAGCCTCGAAGCTCTTCGCGGTTACAAAGACCCCCCCAGGGTTCTCAATCTCCTCATTTTTTTCGAATTTTTCTGCAAGTCTAAGGGCCTCAGCAATGTAATCAAGAATGGCCTTCTCGTGAAGGTCAACGAAACTACCTAAATCACTTCCTGATATCCTGAGAATACGAGAGAAATCGCTACTACGCTCAAACACCAAGGTCACGGACACATTCTCTCTGTGGCCCTTGCTAACAAACAATGCATTCCTGACAATGTCCGCCAGATATTCAACACCTCGCCCTTTGCCTACCGAGCTGAGCAATTTCGATGCCTTTACAGGAGCTGCGCGTGCTCTGACTAAAAACTCCATCAACTAATTAGATCCTGTCTGTATCATTTTTATCTGGAAACGCAACCTTGCCGAGATTCATTTCTTCATCAAAAGATGCGGAAAACGCGGCCCTCAAAAATACGATCTTGTAAAAAATGTTTTTCCTTCCATCTGCTTCGAAACACAACCCAAGCTCATAGTAACCACTATATTCAGATCACCGCACCATGTTGGCTTTAAATCATCATGAATGGAAATGTCGAATCTAACACAAACCCCTCCATCTTATTGATTTAACTGGAACAAATTTTTCATGCTTAGACCGACCCATCATGGTGCACCCGGAGAGCTCACATAATGAATAAACTTGTCCACAAAATCTGTGGATAACTCTGGTGATAACTAGCCGCTAACAAACCTTGATACGCATTGACTCTTGGATTGGCCAATTGAGCAAAATTTGACCAGATTGTATTTTGTCTTTTTATTTCAATAACTTATATAATATCTAGCCTTGATGATCAAATTATCCAGGATAACACCAATTTATTAGAACTGACCCCGGGTAATGTGAATAAGTCAGGCCACATTTTCTCTACAGCCCTTGATACAAGGCGAGCCTAGGGAATAGATTTGATAAAAATAGCAAGCTGCCCTTTTGACTCTTTAGATAAAATTGAAGAATCGGGTTAATAGTCATGGTTTTGAACTAGCTAAGAAGATAACCAATATTACCGTTAGGATCTTGTATCAGCTAACACTAAGTCGATATGATTTCATGGCAAAGGAAGAATAAGAGAGCGGACTAATGGGACCAATAAAAAGCATGATCGGGGATATTCAGGTTATATACGAAAAATTATTCGTTGCTCCGCCGCAAGACGACGACATATCGTCTTTTTCGTTGTTGGCGGAAACGAATGCCCGCAACCATCCCGATGGTTCCGCTATCTTGTGCGAAGGCGAAATAGAAACATGGGGAGGATTGAACGAAAGAGCTAACAAAGTGGCACTCAAACTCAAAACAGGAGGAGTCTGCGGAGGCGATACCGTCGCTCTCTTTATGCAAAACAGAACTGAATTTATCATCCAGCTGCTCGCGTTAAACAAACTTGGTGCGATTTCAGCGCTAATCAACACAAATTTAACTCGTCAGCCACTAGCTCATTGCATCAATATCGTTGACTCAAAAAAACTAATTTTTGGTGAAGAGCTTTTAAGTAGCGTAAAAGAAGCTAGAGAAGAATTATCGATTAAATCTCCGAAGGATTTTTTATTTGTTCCCGATAGAAATATTGATCAGAGCCCCGAATGGGCTACATCACTTGACAGCACAAACAACGCTAGTAGTTCGGAAACCGGGATTGATTCAACTCACATAAGAATCTCTTCAACAGCCTTCTACATATTTACCTCTGGCACAACCGGACTTCCGAAAGCCGCAAAAGTTTCTCATCGAAGATTTCTCCTTGCAGCAGGAATGTCAGCGAAGTATCTGCTGAGAATAGACAAAAAAGACAGGATGTATAATTGCCTACCGCTTTATCATGGCACAGGGTTAATGATCGGGCTTGGCGCCGCCTTTACCGTGGGAGCTTCCTCTGTCTTAAAGAGAAAACTTTCCGTAAGCCAGTTCTGGGAAGACATTAAGACGACCAATTGTACGTCCTTTGTCTATATCGGAGAATTTATCAGGTATCTGATGGCCGCTCCCGCAGGCGCTGAGGACCATAAAAACGGAATAAGATCGATCGTTGGAAATGGTTTACGCCCAGACATCTGGATGGATTTCAAAAAGCGTTTTCAAATAACTAGGATCGGAGAATTCTACGGTGCAAGTGAGGGTAACGGCGGATTCGCCAACGTGTTCAACAAAGATAGTACGGTCGGGGTTCCTACTGCACCCTCTAAAATAATCGGGTACGATGTAGAGACCGATGAAATATTAAGAGATGCGAACGGTTTTTGTACGGAGATGCCCAAAGGCGAACCGGGTTTACTTATCATAGAAGTTACAGAAAAATCAGAGTTCGAGGGGTATACGAACCAGGAAGCAACTGAGAAAAAATTGCTCCGTAACGTTTTCATAGACGGAGATAAGTATTTCAACACCGGCGACCTAATGAAAACGGTGGATGTCGGTTTCGCTTTTTTTCAACCGCACTTTCAATTTGTCGACAGAGTTGGAGATACTTTCCGATGGAAAGGCGAGAACGTATCAACAAACGAAGTCGGGGAAATAATCAATCAGTACCCATCAATCGAATTTGCAAACGTATACGGAGTAGAGATCCCACAAACTGATGGAAAGGCAGGCATGGCAGCTCTCATACTTAAGAATGGGATTAAAGAGCAGGACCTCGATATTGAGAAATTGTCAGACCATATAAATAAAAACCTGCCACCCTACGCAAGACCTATTTTCATCCGGCTGCTTTCAGAACTCCCCACGACTTCGACCCACAAAATGCAGAAAAACGAGCTAAAAAAAGAAGGATTCCATCTGCCAGGTATTACCGAAACTGTTCTCGTAAAACGACCAGGAGAAGCCAATTATTCCAGGCTAGAAACTGAATTCTACGACAAGATAATTGAAGGGAAGGCTGGATTTTAAACCAGCGAGCAATGTCTTTGCGAGAAGACGCTGCCTGGTTTCTAATGCAGAAGTTCTGGAAATATAGAAAAAATTAAAACAAAAGAGAAAGAATAGCTGTGAGTGAATCAATTTTTTCTGCCAAAGATGGTACCGCCCAGGGAGTAGCCAAACAACGTTTGATTGAAACACTGGCCAAACCTGATAAACGCGTCATAAACGATCCTTACGCCGACAGGTTTGTAATGGGTGCTAGCATTATTAAAGTGATGGGGCATAAGCTCAGCATCTGGTTGGCTAAAAAAATAGCGCCTGGTTTTCACGAACATATAATTTCGCGTACACGCTTCATCGATGATCTGATTAAAAAAAGTGCTGCCAGTGGGGTTGAGCAATATGTCATTCTGGGAGCGGGATATGATTCTCGAGCTTATCGGCTTGAACTTCCATCTTCACTAAGAATTTTTGAAGTGGATCAGCCTGAACTTCAGGCTAGAAAGCGCCGTAAACTTCCCAAAGAATTACTAAATTCAGAAAATATCACTTATGTGGATGTTGATTTCACTCACCAGTCGTTAACTGAACGACTTATGGATTCAGGTTTCGATCAAAGCAAATCCGCCGTCTTTACCCTTGAGGGCGTCTCGCAGTACATCACTAAAGAGGCTGTCAGTTCAACGATTAAAGAAGTCGCTACGCTAACTCAAAAAGCCAGTTCAATTTTTTTCATATCGTATGTCAACGAACTTCTCAATAAAAATCCTGAGGCTTGCTTTGGCAAGGGTTATCCAAATGCTGAAAAACGAGCTAAATTAATAACCTATGGATCAGCAAAAGTAGGTGAACCTTGGATATCATTATACAGTAATGAAGAAATAGAAAGCTTATTGGCAAGAAATGGTTATTCAATAACGGAAAATGTGACTATGGAGGATCTTAACTCTCAGCACTTTGGCCCTGTTGGAAGAACACTTCCAGAAAATCAATTATTCAACCTCGAGCATTTCGTGATAGCGAGATCTCCGAGTTAATTTAGCCTCATTATAGAATATGAGCATTTACTCGTAATTTATACTCGTATGAGGAATAAGTCGACAAACGAGACATATTTAGATAATTTCACGGGTTAGAAAAACTTGGCTTCGTTTTCGTGCTGATCGAGCCAAACCAAACCGGGTAATCGTTTCGATTAGTCTCCAATAGTTGAGATTGAAAATGCGTTCAATATTTCCAGTCCTTTCGCTATCAGCATGCTTGCTGATATTAACGGCATGCGATGAACCCTTTATCCTTGCGGCGGGCGGAGATCTGAGTGGCACGGTGACAGAGGTACCGAAGAAATGGCAGCTTGATGAAGACTCGGCTGTCGCTCAGTTGGAAACTCGGCCCGAAGACCCTTATTCGATCAACTTCACATACGTTCAGTTAGATGGTCGATTCTACGTTTACGCTGGCGACACAAGAACAAACTGGGTAAAAAATATAGAAAAGAGCCCGCTTGTCAGAGTTCGTGTGCAAGACAATATTTATCCTGCCCGTGCTATTCGCGTGACAAGTGATGAAGAACTCTCTGAGTTCGCTGGTGTATGGGCAAACCTCTCTGTGTTTCAGCGAAACCCAATGAATTTCGAAGAAGTCTGGTTGTATCGTTTGGAAGCACGCGATCGAAAAAACCCAGCAGGAGGGTCGTCACCGTGAGGTGCTACTGCAGATTCTTATCCTCTACACCAACTCCGTGCCAACAGATGCCGCACTAATGCTGACCGACAATCTTTTACATCATGGACTGAAATCAGAAGAAGAAATGGAAGCCCTGATCGAGCAGACCATCAATCTGGTGGTTCCATGGAAAGAGATATCATGAAGTTCGGACACTACCCTGAACCCGTCGGAGCTATCCGAGCACAGGATTTTCAGTTGAGAAACCCAATGGGAGGCTGGGCAACGGAGGCCGGACGTGACGAAGCTTTTCGTTCCTTCCAGTTCATCGGAGCTATCGCAGAGGGTATGGCCATTGGTTGTGCTGTAACAAAAACCCAGCACGTCATGTCTGCATTCGCATACGCCTGGTTTGAGGGTGAGTTCACCCAGTTACGCCTGGGCAGCCGCGACGGAGATACAGCAGAATTTGCTGATGACCCTGACAGCGGTAAAACCGAACTCAGGACCGGCAGAGGCACAGTTGTCATGCAGTCTGACGGAAACGAGAAGCAGCTAATCGTTAACAGCGACTCCCTTCAGATCGAACTCACATTCTCTGAAGATTCAACAGAAACCTTAAGACTCTGCACCCCTGCAGGACCCACTGGTTGGAGCTACGTGCAGAAGGTTGTCGCCGTTGATGCGACAGGTTTATTTACAGCCTCAGGGGTCAGCACCCGGCTCAAAGATGTTGCTGCTCTTGCCCACCATGATTACACCATTCTTGTTCTCAGAGCTGCGCCTTGGTGGCACTGGGCCTGTATTGCGGGCCGCTTACCCGATGATCAAACTCTTGGACTTAATGTCTCCTGTGGCACCAACGAAAGTGGGTACCGCGAAAATGGATGCTGGCTCGACGGCAAATGGTTTGCACTTGGAGGCGCTCTCTTCGAGTTCGATCACGACGATATCGAATCAGACTGGCGAATTCATGGAACAGACGGGGATTTTGAACTCACCTTCGCAGCCGGTCACGGTTACCACGCCAACGGGGCATCACCCAACATGTCGAGCGACTTTCACCAGCTGTTCGGAAGTTTTAAAGGTTGGATCGACATTGATTCACAAAGAATCGAATTGAAGGCGCAGCCTGGATTCACCGAAAGCCAGTACCTGCTCTGGTAGATTCAACCCGCCGCTGGTGCCCAGGCCACCGGAAATAATCATGAAACTCTTTCGATCAGTGAGATAAAGAAAAGCATCCGCGTCTTGATAATCCACATCCCCAAGGGTCGACCAACCCTTATATAATGAGAGTTTCGCTATTCCCACTCAATGAGTAATACCCTCTGAAACCCTTTATTTAAAAGGTTTTCAAAAAAGTTTGTATCTAGTTTGTATCAACTTCATCATTCTGTATAAGACTCATAAAAAGCATTGCTAAACAAGCTCCAATTATCTGAAAGATAATAAACGGCAATATAAAACCCGGGTGTATTCCAGTAAAGGTATCACTGAATCCTCTGGCAAACGTCACTGCAGGATTTGCAAAAGAGGTTGAAGATGTAAACCAATACCCTGCAGAGATATATAATCCAACTGCTGGTGCAACGGCAAGAGCATTCAATTTTCTTACCCCGAGAATGGTGATGATGAGGCCAAAAGTTGCTATCAATTCACTAAAATATATATTCAATCCACTTCTTTCATTTTCTGAAATCTGAACTGGATCCAAGCCAAACATTATATTAACTAGTATTGCCCCAAAAAATCCCCCAGCAAACTGGAAGCAACTAAAGTAAGAGAATTCCTTGAATGTTAATTCCTTCTTTAAAAGCATTATCAAGCTAACCGCAGGATTGAAGTGAGCCCCTGAAATCGAGATAAATATCCAAATTAATGCAGTCAGTCCTGCCCCAGTTGCTATCGTATTTGCCAGTAGCACGCTTAGCTGGTCTGATGATAAGTTCTGAGCCATTATCCCAGAACCAATAACAATCATTACGAGAAAGCATGTCCCGACAAATTCAGCCAAAAGTTTTCTTATTAATTTCTTATTTATCATTTTCTATAAACTCTGAGATAATTTTTGATTTAATCAAATCTCTTATTTGATCAAATTCTTCATTCTCCAATGGTTTTGGATCAGGTATTTGCCAATCAATTTTTTTGATTTTAGGTATGAAAGGACAGACATCTCCGCAACCCATTGTAACAATAAAATCAAGATCATGATTTTTGAAAGTCGCTATGATTTTCGGACTCCCTATATGATTTATACCAATTCTTAGAAGAGATTTTTGAGCTTTTATATTAATCTTTTCGACAGGATTTGATCCAGCAGAATAGGCTTTAAGTTTATCTGAAAAAAAATTATTACAAATAGCTTCAGCCATTTGACTTCTACATGAGTTTTCTACGCATAAAAAAAGAACCTTAATCATAAATTTGAGTCATTATATTACTCCCTCTCAGCAGTAACTCGGTTTCATGATCCATGTATCTCAACGACTTGAATAGCCTCAATAGCACCGTGTAACTTTCGGGTAACTCACTACCACGCGCTGTGGCTCAACGTGATCCACCACTCTCAGTATTGATCAATGACCAGCTTAACGCTAGTTGCCCATCGTGCAACTCTTTATCGCAGTTCGTATTGGGTCTAGAATTATATGACTAGTTGAACCGACGTTCCTTTGGCCGAGGTTTCTGGCTTGGATCTGAATTAATTCAGAATAGGGGAAAGTGGTAAATGACCAATAACATTGGAGATTTAAAGGGCCCAATTCTTGAAGGAAAATGTGAAACGGTATTTTTTTCAACAGATGATTGGCAACAATTATTCGAAAAGAAAGAAGATGTTAAGGAGTGGTTCGCAAATAATTGCAATTCAGAGAATAGTTTTTCAGCCAAAGATATTATTTTTGATGGAGTAAACAATAATCTTCTCATTCGCAAAGGGGAAAAAATCATTTGCTATAGCTGGAATCAAGCCAATGGAGCCCATCCCGATCGTTGGCAAGATAGAGACGACCTCACCGATTGGTTTTCTGATAAGCTACAAATTAATGATAGCCCCTCACATAGTCTGTCAGCCCCTCCGTCAAGAAAGTCTTTCAGCTAACCCAAACTGTGCGCTTTCGATCCATTTCAGGGATCACTCTTGGTCAACACGTTGATTAGGTAGCGGCGGTATGGTCTTAATCGAATGATGAGAAGTATATTGATGCGCTGACCAGTCCCATCAGCTAAACTTGTGAAAAGGAAGCCCCGACAAGGAAACAACTATGACCCTGCATCTCCGCCAAATCTGTCTCGTCGCTCGTGAACTCGAACCGGTCATCGACGACCTGACTGAAATTCTTGGTATCAATCGATGTTATGTCGACCCCGGTGTCGGCAAGTTTGGTCTGGAAAATACGCTCATGCCTGTCGGTCGCAACTTTCTTGAGGTCGTTGCACCAACGCAGGATGGCACCGCTGGTGGCCGCTACCTGGATCGACGCGGTGGTGATGGTGGTTATATGGTGATCACGCAGGCGGACAGTCGCGAGAGCCAGGTGAAAATCAGACAAAATGCAATTGATAACAAGGTACGCGTCGCCTATGAATCCGAGCGTGATGACTGGCATCTCTGTCAGCTTCACCCCGGTGATCTAAAAGCCGCTTTCTTTGAAATCGAATCTGATGCCCACAATGATTTCGAAGGCTACTGGCACCCGGTTGGTGGGCTCGGCTGGGAAGACAAGGTCAGGCAGGATGTCACCTTTGATTTTACGGGCGTCGAATTACAAGGCAGTGACCCACTCGAACTGGGTGAACTCTGGGCGAAAATTGCCGGCCTCGATCTGGAACATCGAGGTGACCACTTCGCCATGCAATTCAATAACGCCACCGTTCGATTCGTCGAGGCCACTGATGGCCGAGGACCAGGCCTCAGCGGACTGGACATCAGTGTCGCTGACCGGGAACAGTTATTGGCAAACGCGCAGGCACGCGGTGCTTTGGTCTCTGAAGACCAGGTCGATATCGGCGGCGTCCACTGGTACCTAAAGGATTGTTAGCCTTTAAAGACCGCTGGATCGTCCTCACCCAGATTAGGAGCCGGTCGATTGGCCTTAACTTCATAATCCAGTTTGCCATCGACCTGAAACGGTGATCTGACTTCCCTGATTTCACCGAGCCGCTCATCCTGGTAGATGTTGTACATTCCCGCAGCCATCAGATGCTCATCCGTCAACAGATCTGACAGGCTACTGACCCTCGAATGGGGAATATCTGCGTCGATGAGGAGCTTTTGCCACTCAGCGGTTGTTTTCGTCAGCGCCAGATCCGCAACCTTGCCATACAACTCATTAACGTTCTGACTACGCAGCACAGGGTCAATCACCTTGTTAGCGGTAGCCCAACCCGGTTCGTCGCACAGCTTAAAAAAGCGAATCCAGTGCTTGGTGCTATAGGGCAGAATCGCGAGATACCCGTCTAGGGTTTGATAGGGCCTGCGATTTTCTGTCATCAAGCGGTCATAACCCAACTCACCTTCTTCTGGAATCAGTGTATGGCCGGCCAGGTGTTCGGATAACAGAAATGACGCCATCGTCTCAAGCATCGGCGCTTCAATACAAACACTTTTGCCGGTTGTACCTTTTTGGATGAGACCGGCTTGGATAGCTAGCGCCAGATGCAAACCGACCACCTTGTCGCAGGCGATGGTTCTGACAAACTGCGGTGCCCCGGTAGCATCAGCGTTCAATGATGCCAAGCCGGAACGCGCCTGGATGATGTCGTCATAGGCTGGCAGATCCCTGTCTCCACCCCTCTCCCCGTATCCAGGTGAGTAACAGTAAACCAGTGACGGGTTAATTTTGATGAGTTCGTCATAGCTTGCACCCAGGCGTTCGGCCGAAGTGGATCGCATGTTATGCACCAGAACGTCCGCATCAGACACCAATGCATGCAGCTCCGATTGGCCCGTTTCTGATTTCAGATCCAGCACAACCGAATGCTTGTTACGATTGAAATTCATGAAGCCGGTGCCAATATCTTCCGTTCGGCCCGGTCGGACCGCCCTGAAGACATCGCCCTCTGCGGATTCGACTTTGATCACCTCAGCACCGAAGTCTGCAAGCAACTGGGTTGCATATGGGCCTAGAACAATCGTCGTCAGATCAATAATTCTGATGCCTTCGAGTAGATTAAACATAGACCTAATCCTTTCGTGCTAACTGAGAGGTCCGGCGCGCCAGATCAGCAAAACTGCACTGCTGGTGATCAAGCACCGCGCTGTTCAAGCAATCATTGAAGACACTGACCCATTTATCCGGCAACGCTTTTGCACCCAGTTTCATACCCATCACAGAGCCTGCGGTCGCACCGTTACAATCTGCATCAAGACCACCGAGCACCGTCGTCACAATGGTTTTCTCAAAATTCTGACTTCCATAAATCAATCCCATGACCACCAAGGCGGCGTTGTTAATGCTGTGCACAGAACTGTAATGACCATAGAGTTCGTCGATCTTCAACCAGGTCTGTTGCCAGTCAGAATATTTTTGAGACCAGATTAGCGTGTTACGCAACGCCTCAGCCAAGCGGCAGTTTTCTGGTATCTCAGACAATCCAATGCTGACTGCTTCATGCATCTTATCTGTCAGGAAGGTTGCCGCCAATAATGCGGCAAAAAACATTTCACTATAGAGTCCGTTTTTAACATGCGAGATGCAAGCATCCCGATAAGCCAGTTCTGCTGCTCTCTCAGGCTGACCGGGTGTGACATAACCCCAGATATCCGCTCGAATCTGCGCGCCGATATATTCCCTAAATGGGTTGTCCCGCAATGCCGAGTCAGGTGGCACGATACCAAGGACGAGATTTCGATAAGCCATACGTTCTGCGGTATAGACCAGGTTGTATGGGAGCCGTGATATTAGGTTGTGACCAATTTCTTCGGCTGAACAATCATGGCCATACTGCTCAAGTGCTGCGAGACCAAGGACGGTGAAATCCATGTCATCGTCTCTTGCCATAAAACTGATGTGACCTCGCGTGCAGTCCGAGCTCTCCAGGACGAACTCAATTGGATGGCCCTCCGGGAACCCCTTGCCAGAAGGAAAGTAATCATCAAGTGGCAAGGCATCGTAATAGTGAAGATAATTCTCAATGGTTTGCTTCGGCCACTTTTCGACCGGCTTACCCAGCGCGCAACCAGCCGCGCGACCTAACCAGGCACCATGTATATGATCAAAAAGGTCGACATCCGATCGAATGGAGCTGTGACGTGGACCATCAGGTCGCGAAGCTCGAATTTCATCCAGATCATTGGGCTCGTGATAGGGGAAAGAGGGTTCCGGTTGCAGCTCTGACAACTGCTGCATTAAATCCCACAGAGCATTGGTATCGCCGGTGCTTTTAGCTGCGTCAATTGCCATCACCAACGAAGGAACAATAACACAGCCCTCCTGCCTACGCTGTTCGATCTCGAAGCCTATGATCGCCTCTATTTTTTCCCAGGAGGACAGCATCATTCGTTACCAGGCGCTCGTATCGAGATCGCTTATCATCGGGTTCAGCATATTTTCAATCAGGTCGGACTTTATCAACTGATAATCTAACTCATTAACGAGATTGCGCAGCTCGTCAGGGTCATCCTGCATATCGTACAAATCAATCGCAGCACGTGATCGGGCATCTATGGACAACTTGTACCTGTCGGTTCTAACCATCGTGTAAACCGAAGGCGGCAGCCCAAGTTCACTCAACACCGCTGCTTGATGGGTATCCTGAAGTCGGTCGTCCAACATCGGCAGAAGCGATCGCCCATCTGATTTTATTAGTTCTGGGGCACCCGCAATATCGATCAGTGTGGCGACGATATCCAGGTGCGACATCAGCGCTCTGGATTGTTGAGTCTCGCCGCCGCCCGGTGGCCGAAACAGACACGGCACATTAACCGCCCCTTCATAAAAATTCTTTTTTGCCAGCAAGCCGTGATCACCGAGCATTTCACCATGATCAGAAGAAAAGACGATCCAGGTATTACCCATCAGGCCCTTTGATTCGAGCGCTTCAATGACGCGACCAACACAGTCGTCGATCAAGGTCACCTTGGCGTAGTACTTTGCCTTCATCACCTGATTCTCGGCGCGACTCATCTGATCAAGTTTGGCCGGTGCGTGTTCCCGTAACAGGGAGACAAGGGGAGATACGGGACCTGATTGCTCGGCCCCGATGGAAGGCACCATGTGATCCGCGTTATACATCCGGCGATACTCAGGTGGTGAGTCCCACGGGTCATGCGGCCCACCAAAATTGACTTGCAGATAGAAGGGCTGACTTTCAGATACGTTGTCACGCAGCCAGTCTTCGGCAAGACTCGCAATAAACATGTCCAGGTGGGCTTCGGTCGGCAACTGGCTCGAGGGCAACTCCCAAGGAAGAGGTCGCTGACTATTCAAATACAGGTTCAGGTAATTCCTGTGGGTCGCAAGCAACCCATTCTCTGCCAGGTAATCAGTGTAGATAGAATCCGTGTCTACGGATTCAGAAGGACCCGTCGTTTCTCTCGCGTCATCAAAGCCCCAGTCGGCCATCTCTTCAAGGTGATCACTGGCATGACCGCCACCGTGTCGCCACAGGTGTGTCTTGCCGACAACTCCTGTGCGATAACCAGCTGACTGAATATTGCGAACATGGCTTTGACCAAACCTGATGCCAGGGTCCGCAAATGCCCAGACTCCATGCTGATGAACCTGAAGACCGGTCATGACACTGGCACGTGTTGTCATACAAACCGGTGAGGATGCCAAGCAACGCCTAAAGACTGAACCCTCAAGCGCCAGGCGATCGAGGTGCGGCGTAATCGCAACCTCATCACCCGCATAACCCATGGTGTCTGCCCGTTGCTGGTCAGAAAAAATAAAAACAATATTGGGCCTGGTCATCCGGCCAGACGCTCGGCAACCAGTTGTTCGAATGCGGCCTGGTCCTGCCATTCCATGGCACATCGAATTTGCTGGGCACTCTCGTCGATGATAGTTCTACCTTCATCGGTAACAGCAATCGGCAGGGTTTCGACCTCAAACAGGTCTTCCGAAAACCCCATGTAGACAGTTACGGTGTCATAAAGGATTGACGACTCGACTTGCGGATCATATCGATCCATACCCTTCCATGATTTGATGGCATCAAACCAGCCGAAATGATTTTCCATGACTGCAACTGCCAGCGGATCTTGGGAAGTTTTTACGAGCTGAAAATTTTCATCACGCAAAGAGACAACACCGCAGGTATCAAGTGGTGTCAGGCTGATGTCCCAGGGGGTGGCAAAAACTTTCTGACAGGACGCCGTGTGCTTGATAACGTTATATTCCCGCATGGGCTCAGCAGCACCAAGATAACCTTTGCGAATACTGCCCTGCATACCAATGAAACTTGAATAGCGGGTGACAGAAGGCTGACGTGTCAGCATTGATGCAATGTTGGTGAGAGGACCGATGCTGATAATTGCCACCGGCTCATCACTCGCTTCGATGACGTCAATGATGGCGCCAACGCCATCTTCGATGACGACACCTTCATACTCATCAAAGTCATAGGTTCCAAGCCAGGCTGCATGGGTTTTTTCAATCGCATCAATGGGAACACCGATACCTATAGGAATATCCGTACGCCCGGCAATTTCAAGCAGGCGCGCAACCAGTTTCGCTGAATACAGTGTGTCGCCGGTGTTGGTTGTTATTAGCCGGACATCAAGTTCCGGACAGCGCAACATAAAGGCCAGTGCCCAGACATCATCAACATCAAAACCGATGTCGGTATCAAGAATGACAGGTCTGCCCATTGTCGTACTCAGTCAGCAACCTCGACTTTCTGAAAGTCGGGCGCCCTTTTCTCTACAAATGAAGCAACACCTTCCTTAAAATCATTGCGTGCCAGGCTTTCATCCATCCAGACTGTTGATTCGTCCATAGACTCTCCCAGTTCACGATTGAGATGTTTGAACACCTGTCGTTTCATCATCATCAGTGCCATGGGCGCAGAGGTTCCTGCCATCTCCCTGATGTAGTTCTGAGCATCGACGGCACACTGACCATCCTCACAAAGTCGATTGGCATAGCCCATGCGAAAAGCTTCCTCGCCATCAACTCTGCGTGAACTCCAGAACAAATCAAGCGCATTCGATGGACCTACAAGTCTCGGCAGCATCCAGCTGGTTCCATGTTCAGCGATCAATCCTCGCGGCGCAAAAGACGTGACAATTTTGGCTTTTCTATCCATAAATCGCATGTCACAGAACGTAGCGTAACTAAAGCCGAGCCCAGCCGCGGCGCCGTTAATGGCCGCTATCAACGGCTTTCTCAAACCCAAAAAATATGTCGGTGATGATTTGTAATTTGGATCATCATCCGGATTGCCCGGACTGACCTTCAGGTGATCATGACTCTTGCCTTGACGCTCACCGGCGGCACTCATATTACTGAGCGCATTCATATCAACGCCCGCACAAAAACCTCGTCCGGCACCGGTCAGCACGGTGCCGACCACATCCGGGTTTCGCTCCGACTGATCTAGGGCGTGGCGAATCTCGGCCTGGGTCAGATCAGTGAGAGCATTCAACTGGTCCGGTCTGTTCATCGTAATGGTAGCTACCGGCCCATCAATTTCGTAAAGAATTTCTTCGTATACCACGGTCATGCTTTCCTCCGATTGCGTGTCACGCTACTGCGTACTGTTATTCTAATGCTTTTTTAAATAATTGCTTCAATGAGATGGGGGCCTTTATTCACCATACAATAAGCGAACTGGTCATTAAACTCTTCTGAGGTCGTCGCGCGCATCGCCTCCACTCCCATACCCTGGGCGAGGGCACAAAAATCAATATCCGGATTTGACAGATCAAACATCGATAGGGCTTTAGGACCAGCATCATTGGCTGCCCCGACGTTGTGCAGTTCCATGTTCAGAATATTGTACGCTCTGTTGTTCCAGATGACCGTGGTCACGTCGAGTTGTTCGCGGGCAATCGTCCACAGCCCCTGAATCGTATACATACCTGCGCCATCAGCCTGCAAATTAACTACCTTGCGATCCGGGCAGGCGACTGCGGCGCCAATTGCGAGTGGAATACCACCACCAATAGCACCGCCGGTCAGCGCGATCAGATCGTGTTGGGGTGAGTTCGCTGTTAACGCATATGAAGCCCCTCCTGCAGTCGTCGATTCATCTGCGATGATGCAGTTTTCCGGCAACATGGCAGCCACCGCGTGACCAGCTGTACGCGGTGTCAGTTCACCAGTCTGGAGTTCAGGAACAATCAGCCGACTCCTGGGGTCTTCTGCAATCCGGTCAATCGCAGGTGCACCAACTTCATCCGCCAGTGCCTCAAGAGCACCGATCTGATCATCCGCCAGCGTGCTCAGCTTGAATGGCTCAACACCCTCAGGAGTGCAATCAGAATTCTTGCCGGGATAGGCAAAAAACGTCACCGGCCTGTCCTGGCCAACCAGTATCAACTCATCACAACCATCCAGCGCTGCATAGATTTGATCCGGAAAATAAGGCAGCTTGGAAATGTTAACCCGGCCTGCCCCTCTTTCTGCCCGGGCATGAAAAGTGGACAGATAAATAGTTGCTCCTGTTTTTTCTCGAATTCGAGCAACAGCTTCAAGACCCCTCTCCCGAACAGCAGAACCGTTAATCAGCATGACCGCCCTGTTCGCTTTTTCGAGACGCCGCCCCGCATCTTTGATGACTTGCGAATCAACTGTCCTAGGCCCAGCGAGGGGAACCTTGTCAGCCACCCTGCCTCCTGGATCCCAGGCTGTATTGGCCGGCAGTAAAAGAGTCGCTACTCCCGGGATATCAGATTGGCTGGCTGCAATGGCATCAGCCGCATCAGCACCAACGTCTGCAGATGCCTCACTGACCCTCAGCCATTTCGAAAAAGGTTCTGCATAGCCTTCAATATTAGATGTGAGCGGCGCTTCGAACTTACGATGATAAGTGGCATGTTCGCCGACGATATTAACCAGTGGTGTAAAAGCCTTCTGCGCGTTGTGAAGATTGGCAATGGCATTACCCATGCCTGGGCCGAGATGAAACAACGCCGAGGCTGGTTTCTCGGCCATACGGGCATAGCCATCTGCTGCTCCGGAAGCAACGCCTTCAAAAAGACAAAGGATGCCTCGCATCTCGGGCACACTGTCCAGGGCGGCAACGAAATGCATTTCAGACGTTCCCGGGTTGGAAAAACAAACTTCGACGTCCGAATTCACCAGACTTGCGATGAGACTTTGTGCCCCATTCATACGACTCTCCTGATTGTCATTCTTTTACAGACCCGAAAAATCCGGATCGCGTTTTTCGCGAAAGGCAGCCAGTGCTTCCTGGTTGGCCGCTCCGCCCCGTAATTCTGCTAGACCGGCATTTTCAGCCTTGACGTTCTGCTTCAGTTTTTCACGGACGGGATCCATGAGCAAATTCTTAGTTTTAACCAGAGAAGCCATCGGTAATGCTGCCAGGATCTCAGCCTTCGCCTTTACTCTCGCAAGCAGTTCATCGGCCGGGACAACTTCCAGCGCAAGTCCCGCCTCAACACATTCCTCAGCAGTCATCCATTCCGAGGACAGAAGAAACCAACTTGCACGCTGACGCCCCATCAACTGACTATAGGTCATTGTGCTACCTGCTTCCGCCGTTAGACCCAGAGCGGAAAATGGGCATCTGAGGCGTGCCTTGTCCGACATGATAACAACATCGGCAAGACCGCAAACGGTTGCACCGATTCCAACGCCGACTCCGTTGACCGCGATCAGAAAAGGTTTCGGGAAATCAATCAAAGCCTCGATCATCTCACCAAAACGTGAACGTGAAGTCGCGGCCTCCTTCAGATCAGCACCTGCCCAGAAGGCTCTACCAGCTCCGGTCAGGACTACAATTTTCACCAGGTCGTCCTCGCCGGTTTCAAGAAAAACATCAGCTAGGTCATTTGTCATCTGCCCGTTTAGTGCGTTGAGGGCATCCGGCCGGTTCAGTTCTATTGTACGGACAGCATTGGCATCGCTAATTTTCAGCGTTTCGAATTCAGACATCAGGCAAGCTCATACAGGGCACGAATGGGAATCAGCTCACCACTGATGTGTCGACACAGGTCTGAGCCAAGAAACAGTGCCAGTTCTGCGACATTTTCAGTTTCGGGCGGATAATCGAGCCTGGCAACCGGGCTACCATCCTCATTTGTTCTGTCGGGTAACCATTGGGCGACACCTTCGGTCTGGGTCAAACCCGGCGCAATACAATTGACGTGAATGTTGTGTGGCCCCCAGCATACGGCGAGAGATTTGGTGAGATTGATGACACCAGCCTTGGCGGCACCGTAATGCACAAAAGAGGGTGATAGTCGCATACCGGCAACGGATGAAATGTTAACGATTCTGCCGCCACCGGCCTCAATCATATGATGACCGACTGCCTGGCTGCAGAGGAACACACTCGTCAGATTCAGCGCGATCGCGGCATTCCATTCTTCGGGCTTAAGTTTTTCAGGTGGTTTGACGAACATGGCGCCACCAGCGTTGTTCACCAGAATGTCGACCGAGCCATAGGCCTCAATCGTTTTGGCCACCATGTCATCAACCTCTTCCGGTACCGTGACGTCTGTGGCGACGGCCATCGCTTCGGCGCCATTCGCCTGCAACTTCTCGACGATGGCATCAAGCTTTTCCTGGTTTCTGCTTGCAATGACAACTTTTGCACCGGTCTCTGTATAGGCCTGGGCTATTCGGCTGCCGATACCACCTGCACCGCCAGTAATAATTGCGACCTTGCCTTCCAGGATCCCGGACATGTTTTCTCCTACTCTGTGTTAGGCCGCGACAGTCGCGACTTCAGTGATAAATTGTTCCATGAGGTCACGCTTCTTTTGATCAGATCCAATCAGGGTGCCCAGCGTAAAATCCGGAATAATCAGTTCTTCAACACCGACTTCCTGATAGGCGGCAACTGTATCTCTGACTTCGCTAATACCACCGATAATTGACCGATCGCCGGGCGCTGCTTCCCGGACACGCTTGAGATAGTCATCGTTGTCTGACAGAAACAGAAGAGCCACCGCACAACGCTCAATTGTCGCCGGATCCCGATCGATAAACTCGCAATGCCGGTCCAGGATTTTCATCTTGTGTGTCAGCGTGTCGACATTACCCCAGACGTTCCATTCATCCGCGTAGGTGGCAGCGATTTTTAATGTGACCTTTTCTCCGCCACCACCGATCATTAAAGGCATTTTTTCCTGTTTTGGCTTCGGCTCGAGCGGCGCTCTAGCTAGCTGATAGTACTCACCCTTAAAGTCGAAGTAGTCATTGCCATAAAGACCTTTGATCACCTGACAGGCTTCCTCCAACATTCGCAACCGACCACCGGTGGTGCCGTACTCAATACCGTAGGCTTCATGCTCGTTCTGCTGCCAACCCGAACCGAGCCCAAGCACGGTTCGGCCACCATTCAAATTGTCAAGCGTTGCTGCCATGTTGGCGAGGACTGCTGGATGGCGGTACGTGTTACCTGTGACAAGATGCCCCATACGAACTCTCGGCACGTCACGAGCCAGTGCAGACAGCGTGACCCACGATTCGTGCACTGGAATCAATTCATCTTCATCTGGCAGAAAATGATCCGCCAACCAGATACCATCATAACCAGTCGCTTCGGCATGAGCACAAAGCAGGCGTGTGTCCTCATAGTTACTGCGCGGGTTTGGCCAGAAACCAAATCTCATATGAACTCCATTTTGATCGCCTTCCAGTCAGGCTGAAAGGCAAAATTCGAACCATGATCCTATCGGTTATGTGAATGTTGTACGAGCCACAGACTGACGGAATTGCCCCATTATTTGTCAGCCTGATACAATCAAAAATTGGGTGATTACCCAGCTTCACACGCTGCATACAGCTAGGGTATTCCCGTAGGATGGACCTTTGGTTTACGCTCACAATGGCATTGGATTAAATCGTGATTGAACTGGGGATACTGGCTGATGACCTGACAGGTGGCATGATGGTGGCCAGTCTGCTGGAACGTGAAGGCATAGAATGTCCGCTGGTCAGCTCCACCGGTGAGCTTGCTGGGCTGAAAAACAGCTCTGCCCAGGCGGTGGTTGTGGCACGGAAGATCCGCCTGATAGACACTGACGAAGCGACCGACGAAGCCAGGCAGGCTGTGCAGGCGCTTCATGAAATCGGCTGCAAGCGTTTTTACTACAAGTACTGTGCAACCTTTGATTCTACAGAACAGGGAAACATCGGTCCGATTGCAGAGGCCATGATGACCGAACTTGATGCAGACCGAACTCTTTTCTGTCCGGCTTTCCCTGAACACACTGTGACAGTTTTTCAGGGTGTGATGTTTATCGGTAACAAGCCGCTGGGAAATTCGTTCAAAAAATTCGACCCTGTGACTCCAATGACGAATTCAAACCTTGTTGAGGTATTACAAGCACAATCCACCCAAAGAGTCGGTCTGATTTCTCATGCGCAACTGATGCGAGCGGGTGCGGTCGACAAACTCGTTAATCATCCTGAGGCAGCCCGTTTGTACATCACGGATTCTACTGATAATGATGACCTGACCAGGATCGCTGAATTCGCCTTCGATTGGCCTCTGACTACCGGCGCCGATGCCCTGCCTATTTTTCTCATCCGTGAAATGTTGAAACGGACAGGCCAGACTCCGGCGACTGAGCGCCAGGCCAGAACCTTACTACCGCCAAGTCCAGGACACGAAGTGGTCATTGCCGGTAGTTGCGCGGGCCCAACCTTACGACAGATCGAGCACTTCGAAACCAACCACCCTGTATTTCGTATCAACCTGCTCGACGCCAGCGAGAACAAAAACTACATCGATAAAATTCTTGCCTGGGCGGCAGAACACATTGGTCAGTCACCCATCGCTATCGCAACATCTGATGAGGTCGCTGGTGTCGAAGCAAGCCAGGCAGAACTCGGTCGATCAGGCGCTGCGCAACTCGCTGATCAATTACTAGGTGAAGTGGCGAAGAGGCTTTATGATCTTGGCGCGCGTCGATTCGTCGTCGCAGGCGGCGAAACCTCAGGTCAGGTGGTTAACTCGCTCGGCATCAGGCAGGTTGAAGTATCAGCTTTCGATGAATTGGGCGGCGGCTACTGCCACCAGAACCAGCCTGCGCCACTGTCCCTGGTGTTAAAAGCAGGCGCCCTTGGTAAGCCCGAGTTTTTCGACACCGCTCTCGCTCGAATGCGCACCGCAAATGAAACAGATGGAGACAACCAATGACTGACAATACAGACGAGCAGGCTTTGCGCGCCGAACTGGCGGAACAATACAGGCAGCTAAGCGGTGCCGGACTCAACGAACTGTCTTCCGGCAATGTCAGCATCCGTATCGATGACGACATGCTGATCTCTCCTTCCGGCGCTACCGCCAAGAACATTGAGCCTGAGGTTGTGGTTCGAATGTCACTCAACGGTGAATGGCAGGGGGAGCGCAAACCTTCCAGTGAGTGGCGTATGCACGCTGCCATCTACAAAAACACAAAAGCATCTGCAGTTATTCATACCCACTCAGATTATTGCGTCGCTCTATCCTGCCAGGGTCAGGACCTGCCCGGTTTCCATTATCTGGTTGGGACCTTCGGTGGCTCAGATGTCCCGTGCACCACCTATAAGACTTTTGGTTCTGAAGAACTGGCCGAAAGTGCCGCGCAAGCCCTGCAGAAACGCACAGCTTGCCTACTCGGCAGTCACGGCATGATTTGTCGCGGCCGTAACCTTGAGCAGGCTGTCATGCTGGCACATCGACTTGAAATTATGTGCAGGCAATATGTTCTATCCCGACAACTAGGAGAACCCTATCTTCTAACTGACGCGGAATGGGATGACTTCTTCGATCGCGCAAAAAAAATCAGCTACGGCAAGTTTATTTAAGGAGAAATGAAATGATGTCCTTTGATGGACACAGGGTCATCGACCTGAGTCCACGCATCAAGGCAAGGGTGCATCGAATTGATGGCACCATTGAAGAAGGCAATAAGGATCCCTATGGCAAACCATGGGTCATGCAAGAAGGTCACTTTGCCGGTGACAATTCATTATTCACCCTCTACGTTGCACCCCGAGGTGATGAGGTGTGGGATCGTGGGCGTATGACATCGCACAACGGCTCGCACGTTCAGGGCGGCAAAGGTCATATCAGTCATTGGGAGAATATCCCTGCTGACATGAAAGGCCTATGGGAAATGCCCCTGGAAACATTTGTTGGTGATGCTGCAATCTG
>PAPD01000049.1 GCA_002708765.1 Gammaproteobacteria bacterium
GGCACACCGCTAGAAACTATTGGTGGAGGGCTTTCTCTTACCGTCGACGAGGTCAGAGGTGCTGCACAAGGACTGTGGAACACCCAGTTCAATAACGACATAGGCGTGTTCTACGCTGACAATCGAGGCCTCGGGGAATTGATGCGGCAACGCGGTCTCACAAGACCGGACTATTCGGCAGACGAAACCCTAGTAATCGAAGAGCAAATAATTTCTGCGTACGCAATGCAGACCATCGACATGGACTGGGGGAATATCATCATTGGTCTGAGGATCGAGGACACAGAGTATGAGACCATTGGTCAAAAACTCGTCGGAGCTGTAGCAGAACCTCTTTCAGTGAAACAAAGCTACACAAACGTTTTACCAAGCGCTCATATTAACTGGGACTTCAAAGAAGACCAGAAACTTCGTTTTTCATTTTCTACGGGAATCAGCAGGCCTACTTATATCGAAGCTAGAGCCTCCGCATCGATCAGCGAAATCTCAGAATCAATCACTGGCGGGAACCCATTTCTTGAAGAAGAAACTTCGTGGGGGATAGACATAGCCTGGGAGTGGTACTACAACGAAGCGAGCATTTTATCGCTGACCGCCTTCCATCGCTCCATCGACAATGTAATAGCTGAAGAAACCTTGTTAGTGGATGGAAGCCTCTACTCGAGCATAGCCGACCCGGGTGATCTTTGGAGCCTAACCGGTTTCGGAAACGGGGACGACGGCAGACTCCAAGGAATCGAGCTCAACTATATAGGAAGACTAGACAACTACGTTGAGGGATTCTGGTCAGGATTTGGTCTAGAGGCAAACTTCACGGTCATAGATTCTGAGTACACAGCGCCTAGCGGGTTAGATTTCAGACTGCCCGGACAATCAGACCTAACCTACAATGTCTCCTTGTTCTACGAAGACCATGGACTGTCCGCAAGGCTCAGCTATCGATACCGAGATGCGTGGCAGGACGAAACGGAAACGGGCGCAGTATTTGAGTTCACTCAAGCGATATTTTGGGATGAACAAAGCCGATTGGATCTGTCAATACGTTATGATCTTGAGCCGTTTATCGGCTACAAGGCAAGCGTCTTTCTTGACATGAATAACCTGACAGATGAAAACGACAGTCGTTACGCAGCTGAGAAATGGAACCCAACTCAAAACGAATATTATGGTAGAAGGTACCTTACCGGAATTCGTTTTAGCCTATAAAAAAACTACAAAACAAGGCTCCGAAAGGAGCCTTTGTTTATGCGTCTGGTGTTTAAGTTTATTTAATATGCAGTTGAAAGGTTAGTATTTCCCATTGGCTTTAGGCTTAATGTGAGACAGGGAGCCTTGACCGCCCCCAGAACAAGAATGGACCGACCCTCGCCCCGTCACCCAGAAGTCTCAAACCCGGAAATCTGTCTCGCAAAGCATTGAGCGTCACCCGAGCCTCTAACTTTGCAAGCTCTCTCCCAAGGCAGACGTGCAACCCTATGCTAAAGCTCAACTGCTTTTTTCCATTTCTTGTTACATCGAATACTTCAGGGTCTTCAAATACATCGGGGTCGCGGTTAGCCGCACCGTAGTGCATCATCACTTTGGTTCGAGAAGGAATAGTCACATCACCCATCCTGACTTCTTTTGATGTGGTCTTGAAAAGCCCGAGCAAAGGCGGATCAAATCGCAGGCTTTCGTTAATCGCGCTATCGGTATCGATCTCTTTTTTACAAAACCTCTCCCAAAGCCCTTCACTGCTAAGGAGACGCCAGATCAAATTTGATATCAGCGACGTAGTTGTTTCATTACCCGCAACAAAAATCTGGGTAGCTAAAGCAGCGCACTCGTCATCGGAGAGATAGACTCCTTCGTGCTTTGCGTTTGCGATAGTGGAAAGCAGTCCCTCTGATTGCTCGTCCTCGCGCTTCAATTCAACCTGCGCAAGAAGATATTGACGCATCTCATCCAGGTCCCGGGCATATTCAAGCGGATCTTCCGAACACATATTGGCAACAGACGCGTCAGCCCATCTCTTGAACCTGTCCAGATCATCAGTGGGGATACCAAGGATCTCGCAAATGATGATCACGGGTAGAGGAAAAGACAGATCATCGTGGATATCCCAGACTTTTTTATCTTCAACCCGACCTAGCAGGTCATCGACAATCGCCTGCAGCCTAGGCTCCAAGTCGTTGATTTGTTTCGCCAGGAAGTCCTGTTGCACCAATTTACGAATGAATGTGTGATGAGGAGCATCCGAGAGAATCCCGAGTGCGGGCTGGAAATTAGGGCCGTTACCAAAGCCCTCTATAAAAGTCTCCGAATCAAGCAAGGCACTCGCGACATCATCATACCTGGATAGAATATAAAACGGCGGGTCATACTTTTCATACAGGAACGCCCTAGGTCCATTCAGGAGCTTCCTTGCGCTGACAGAAGGGTCCTCCATCTCGTCCGGGCCCATAAGATTGACTTCTTTATCGGATCGCATAACTTTTTTATTTTTGATGTCCCGGCCAGAATACCGAATCCCGGGTCAAATAAAAACTGGCAAACTTTCTTCCTCATCCGGACCTGGGAAAACAGATTTCCCTGAAGCCAAAGAACTGTTTGTTGAAAAACTTATATGTCATGATCCCCGGACGAAACATTTAATGGAGTCGGAAATGGCGTTGTCGGTCCTACCAGCCACCGGGGCAGGTGCTGAAATTACCGGTGTCGATATATCACGCCGCTTGTCTGAATCGGAAATGACCGTTATCAAAAACGCATTCGCCGAGCACGGTGCTATTTTTTTTCGTGAACAGAATTTAACTGAAGCCGAGCACATAACATTTGCCAGGCGTTTCGGAGAAATAAATATCAACAGGTTTTTTGCCAAGCACAGGGATTACCCGGAGATTGCGATGGTGAGCAAAGAGCCCGACCAGGTCGCAAACATCGGAGGGGGCTGGCACACAGATCATTCTTATGACCAGGAGCCCGCGATGGGATCAATTCTGATAGCCCGGGAATTACCTCCGTCGGGAGGAGATACCTGGTTCGCTAACATGTATAAGGCGTATGAAACGCTTCCGGTTGATTTAAAGGCAAGCATACGGGACCTGAGGGCCATCCATTCAGCCCGACACGTGTTCGGCAGCAGAGATGACATGGACATGCTCAAAAAGACGAGGGGCCGGATAGGCAACCCGGAGGCAGCGGATGCGCTCCATGATTCCGAGCATCCCGTCGTTATATCCCGCCCTCTCAGCAAAAAGAAGGCGCTCTACGTCAACCCCGGATTCACTATCGGAATAGCCGGGTGGTCGGAAAGAGACTCGGAGAGTCTCCTCGGGAAGCTCTACAAGCACGCGATTAAAGAAGAGCACATCACCAAATATCAATGGAAGCCGGGATCAATCGCTTTCTGGGATAACAGGGCAACCTGGCACTTCGCACAAAACGATTACCAGGGCTTTCGCAGAATCATGCACCGCATCACTATCAACGGGTGCCCTCTGGAGAGCGCGTTCGCTGACACGAAAAAAGCGAGCTAAGGCCGGAGCTTTTGGCTAGGAGTTTATGGCCCGACAGGGCGACCCTCTGCAGGTCGATCAAAGGCTCCCTGACGGAACTTTGATGCATCCATTGCCATCGGGCTGATGTGCTCGGACTTCGTGAACTCGTGAACACATACCCGCTCGGAGATACGCCACTCACCTTCTCTTTTTTCGTACAGGTCGAGATAACGACCATGCCAGGTATCAAGGACATCAGCATCTTTTTGCAAGAGATAGCTGACATTATAACTCTCACCCCTCGCGTGAGTTCCGTCATTATCAAGCTCGATGTAATGGTTGAATATGCAATGAGACGTTGATCGCCATCGCAGATGACTGACCATACAGTGATCAACAAACTCCCAGGCGTTGCCCACAAAGACCCCGTGGTCATCTGTCGCGTCCGGCCAGTACGCGGACTTCATTTCGGCTGCATCGAGCCGGTCCACCCCCCGGCAATACCTCCGGGCAAGGTTTCTGATTTCTTCCAGTTCACTTATCTGTTCATGGCTGTAGGACATAAAAGGAGCTCCCGGTCAGTCTCTCCCAGAACTATATATTTTATGTCACAGCAATTTCAAGGTCGGGTTATACGGGGAAACAGCGACAAAACCAGCGAGCACAGCCACGATCTTCAGATTTTATCAAGAGCCCGGGCGAGGTCGTCCTTCAGATCCTCGATCGCTTCAATGCCCACCGAAAGCCGGACCAGGCCATCCACAATACCCAGTTTTTCTCTGATCTCCAGAGGGATAGAGGCATGGGTCATTATTGCCGGGTGCTCTATCAGACTTTCTACACCCCCTAAACTTTCTGCCAAAGTAAATAGGCGGGTATTTTCCAGAAATTTTCTGGCGCTATCGAGGCCTCCTTCTATCACCATACTAATCATTCCCCCGAACCCGTTCATCTGGCTCGCAGCTACCGGATGATTTTGATGTTCCGGGAGCCCGGGATAATAGACTTTTTCAACTGACTGATGCTGGTTCAGGTATTCCGCAATGCCGGCCGCATTTGTGGAGTGTAGCTGCATTCTCAAAGAAAGAGTCTTGAGGCTTCTGAGAACCAGAAAGCTATCAAAGGGGCTCATAATGGAACCAACGGAATTGGATAGAAAAGCGAGCTGCTCGGAAAGATCCGCTCTCCCCTCGGAGGTGATGGCCAGGCCACCAACAACATCGGAGTGCCCATTAAGATATTTAGTGGCGGAATGAACAACAATATCAAAACCAAGATCCAGTGGTCTCTGAACATAGGGGGAGCAGAAGGTATTATCGCAAACACAGATAAGACCATTTTTCTTAGCAAATTCGCTCACCTGTCTAAGGTCGACTATCTTCAAAAGAGGGTTCGAGGGGCTCTCTACCCAGATCATTTTCGTATTACTTTTCAGGTTCGATTGCAGATTTCCGATGTCGCTTAGATCAACAAAAGAGAAATCGAGTCCTGAAGACCTTTTCCTGACATTCTCGAACAACCGATAGGTCCCCCCATAGACATCATCCATGCTGATGACGTGATCACCAGAATCAAGCAGTTCCAGAACAGTGGAGGTCGCCGCCATCCCGGAGGCAAAGGCGAACGCTTTCTCACCACCCTCCAGATCAGCCATGCACTCTTCCAGTGAACGCCTGGTCGGGTTAGCGGTTCGTGAGTAGTCGTAACCCTTGAACACGCCAGGGCTCTCCTGGGCATAGGTCGAGGTCGCATATATTGGCCCGATCACGCTCCCGGTAGAAGGATCCGGGTCCTGCCCGGAGTGAATTGCCTTGGTCGCAAAACGATATTTCTTTGAGTCAGTTGCCATGTCAGTTATTCGCCACGAAAGTAGTTTTATAACGGTTGATCAGATCAACCTTGGTGATAAAGCCCAGAAACCGATCACCGTCGCAGATTATAGCAACCTTTCCATTCGCCAGGGTGTCGTAGAGTTGCTCTTCTGTAGATTCCAGCGTGAGAGTGTCCAGGTCAGAAACCATTATCGAGCTCACGGGCTTCGAGAAGAGAGGCTCGTTCCGGTAAACATTCAACATGAGATCTTCTTCGTCAACGATCCCGACCAGCTTGTTCCCTCTCATGACGGGGAGCTGCGATACGTCATCTGCTCTCATTCTCTTGAACGCTGTCAACAACGTATCTTCCTCATTTACCTTGATCATCTCTCCCTTGTCGAATCGTCTGCTTATAAGATCAGCAAGGTTTCCAAGAGGAGCTTCATTCAGAAGATCATTATCCTTTAACCATGAGGTATTAAAGGCCTTTGACAGGTACTTGTTTCCTGTGTCACAGACGAAGGTTACTACCCTTTTTGGTGCCTGCTGCATCTGGCACCACTTTATCGCTCCCGCGATAAGCGTGCCACTGGAAGAGCCAGCCAGCAGCCCTTCCTCCTCCAGCAACCGGCGCACAACGCCAAAGGCCTCGGAATCCGAGACCGTAACCCCTTCATCCAGCATCGCCAACTCGACATTCGAGGGAATAAAGTCCTCGCCTATCCCTTCAACCAGCCAGGACCCACCGTCGTAGTTAAATTTCCCGGTATTAATAGCGTCCGCAACGATAGAACCCTCGGGGTCCGCTACCACCATCCTGAGATCTGGGTTCTGTTTTTTTAGAAATTCGGCGAGCCCGGCCACCGTCCCTCCGGAGCCAACGCCGGCAACTACAGCGTCTACCTCCCCGTTCATTTGGGACCATATTTCTGGTCCCGTGGTCGTCCTGTGAGCTAAAGCATTCGCGGGATTTGAAAACTGGTTGGCGAGAAAACTCCCCGGCCTCTCGTCCGCAATTTTCTGTGCAAGGTCCTGGTAATATTCTGGGTGCCCTTTGGCCACGTCGGAACGGGTGATAATGACCTCAGCACCTAGGCCCTGCAGGTGCAGGATTTTTTCCCGGCTCATCTTGTCCGGGATAACCAGAACCAGACTGTAACCCTTCACTGCTGCCACCAGGGCCAGGCCGATCCCGGTATTTCCAGCGGTCGCCTCGACGATAGTTCCTCCAGGAGCCAGCTCACCCGATTTCTCCGCCTCTTCAATAATTGAAAGACCGATCCGGTCCTTGATAGACCCCCCTGGGTTCTGGTTTTCCAGTTTCACAAAGAGTTCGCAGGGGCCGGTATCAAAAGATGATAATCTGACCAGGGGCGTATTCCCTATTAAGTCGATGACTGATTCATTGACCGCTTGCATAGACCGCTCCGACATTGGTGAATAGCTTTGTTGTATATTTAACGGGTTATTCTAACTTCCGGAGGTGTGATCCAGAAGTGGACAGTTTACAGATTTATTTGTCTGCGGGTAACGAAAAGGCAACCAGATAATCTCCGGCCGGCGAACCCATAGCCCAGTGCCCCCCCGCGGCAATGACCACAAACTGTCTTCCCGCCGCCGTAGTGTAAGTCATCGGGGTGGCATGACCACCGGTCGGGAGCCTGAATTTTGCAAGTTCATCTCCCGTCTCACTGTTGAAGGCTCTCAGATAATAGTCGCTTGTCGCCGCAATGAAAGTAAGACCTGAACCGGTCACCATGGGACCACCCACATTGGGCGCTCCTTTTATTCTGTGAAATGGAAACGGAGCAAGATCTCTGGAGGTTCCGAGTGGAACCCTCCATAAGTGATCGCCCGTATCAAGATCTAACCCGGTAAGGTGACCCCAGGGCGGGCTGTTGCAAGGAACACCGAGGGGCGACAGTAAACCGTATGCCCGAAGCGTACAGTAAGGGGTGCCCAGATTCTGTTCAATTGCCGACATGCCCCCTTGAACGTCATCACTCGCGAGCTCGTTGATGGCCCTCCCGCATTCCTCGCGAGGAATCATCTTGATGGTGCTGGCCAGATTCATCGTGTTCACAACAAGAATATTCCGATCTGAATCCACTGCCGGCCCACCCCAGTTAGCGCCGCCGATTGAACTAGGGTAGTGCATGCTTCCTCTCAAAGATGGCGGGGTATAGAGACCTTCATTTCGGACATTCCCTGACACGCGTTTACAATACCCGCGATCCCAGAAAGTAAAGCCGTAAGCCTCTTCAGGATCGAAATTGGTTGGCGTCAGCGGAGCCGGCCTGGTAGGGAAAGGCTGGGTTGGTGAAAGAGATTCTCCCTCCACAGCTCCCTGGGGGACAGGTCGTTCCACGACCGGAAAAATCGGCTCACCGTTTTCTCGATTCAGGCGAAACACAAACCCCATCTTCGTTGTCTGCGCGAGTGCCTTTATTATTTTCCCGTTCTTTTTGATTTCGTAGAAAGTCGGTTGCGATGGCACGTCGTAATCCCACACGTCATGGTGAACGGTCTGGAAATGCCATAGAACTTTCCCAGTGTCAGCGTCAAGAGAGACCACCGAACTGGAGTAATAGTCGGATCCATTCCTGTGCCCACCGTAATTGTCGGGAGAGGTATTCCCTGTCGGCAGGTAGACCTGGTTCAATTCGGGGTCGACAGAGATAATTGACCAGACATTGGTCGTCCCCCTCTGGTAGAGCTGTTCACCGCCCGGCCCGACGGACGGTACCTGATCGGGGTGAACCGGGTCCCAGTACCAGACAAGCTCGCCGGTCCGAACGTTGTAGGCCCTAACCACGCCCCCGGGGACGTCCGTACTGACGTTATCTGCGACCGACCCGCCAACGATAATCATATCATTGATAATTGCTGGTGGAGAGGTGCTGTAATAGTGAGCGTGGTCGTGATCGCCAAGACCTCGCCTTAAATCAACCCGGCCACCCTCCCCGAATTCCTCGCAAAGCTCCCCCGTAGAGGCGTCAATTGAAAAGAGCTCAGACTCGATAGAGGTAGCTATGATCCTGTGGCGGCATGCAAATGGCTCCTCCCGGGATTCGTCAATCCAGCTACTGACCCCCCGGCAATGAAGGATCCCCTTTCCCTCCGTTTCAATCTCCGGGTCGAACGTCCATTTCTCATCGCCAGTCTCGGGGTCTAGTGCGATCACCTTGTTGTAAGGGCTACAATAAAAGAGAGTGCCCTCAACCACTATCGGCGTCGCCTGAAAACTTGTCTGCAATGAACTGTTGATGGACTTGTCTTTTGTCCAGTGGTTGCCCTGGTGGTAATCACCCGACCGGTGGACCCATGCCTCTTCCAGGTTCTTGACATTTGAGGGGGTGATTTCAGAGGCCAACAAAAAATTCCCGCCCCCTGCCCCCCTTCCGTAAGCTGGCCAGTCATGGACCTCCGCCAGAACCGAGGTTCCGTATGAGGATAACCAGGCAATAACGGTGAGCAAAAACAATTTCTTTTTCATGTCTTATTTGCCTTCTGGTAGATAGCGCGATAGATCTTGATTGATTTACTTTCAGACGATAAATGGTTTTGGCTTTAAGGTATACTGCCATTTTTTATTCGTAGGGAGCATTCACAAAATGAAAAGAAACCGGCTGGGGAAAAGTGGTATCGTCGTTTCTGATATCTGCATGGGGACGATGACGTTCGGGACCGGTGCGGATGAGAAAGAATCTATCAGGATTCTTGACACTGCCTATGACGCGGGAATTGACTTCTATGATACCGCAGAGATGTACCCGGTCCCCCCCGATAAATCCTACGTGGGCAGAACCGAAGAAATCCTTGGCAGGTGGATGAAGACCAAGCCCAGGGATTCATTGATAATCGCGACCAAAGTCGCAGGGCCTAGCCACGGATGGATGAGAGCTGCTGTCCGGGAGGGAACCACTGCGTTAGACAGGCACCACATAGTGAGAGCCTTCGAGGCGAGTCTGGAAAAACTGCAGACCGATTACATCGATCTTTACCAGACTCACTGGCCAGATCACGGCATGCCCTATGAAGAAACGTTGGCGGCTCTTGATGATCTGGTTCAGGACGGAAAAGTAAGGATACTGGGCTGCAGCAATGAAACATCCTGGGGTCTAACCAAGAGCCTGATGGTATCCGAAATGCATGGCCTGTCACGATACGAAACCATTCAGAACAATTTCAGCCTAAACAACCGGAGATTCGAGGACGAGCTGGCGCAGGTTTGCCGACAGGAAGAGGTAAGCCTGATTCCCTACTCTCCGATCGGGGGCGGTGTACTCTCCGGAAAATATAACGATGGGAACCAGCCGAAGGGCGCAAGATTCAGTAATTATCTCAGTGCGGGAGACAGGCAGAAGGCGATGGCGCAGCGCTTCGTTAATGAAAAGAGCCTGGCCTCTACCAAAGCCTTTATGGAAATAGCCGCTGACGAGAACATGTCACCAGTGACACTGGCGGTGGCATGGAGCAAACAGCATGACTTTGTAGCTTCGACCATTGTGGGCGCGACAAAAGAAGAACAGATGAAAGATATCATCGACGCGGGCCCTTTGAAGCTGAGCGCCGAGACAAACAAGCGGATAGACAAAATAAGCCGTGAAATCATGTACCCCATGGGGTAGAAATATCCGGCGTTTTTATATCAGACCAGCTGACCTGAAGATATTTTATAACGCGCGCCCCGATATCTTTATGGAAGACCGGGGCGGGGATATCTACAGATCCCTACAACTGGGAAAGATAATCATCTAACCTGGATTGATTCGAAAAGAATGAAGATTTCTTTTTTGCCGCCTCAGCCTTGACACGCTCGAGATTGGTTGCCTCGCCTACCTGAACCACCCCCACCATGGCCATCATGACATGGGGGTCGCACTGGTAAACGTATACACCCTCTGCATCAAGAGTAACGCTGATGTCCTGGTTCATGCCTCCAGACCATGAGCTTGCGCCATCGGGCATCATCTCGGCCACCGAGGCCGAATTGTGTCCCAGGTCCGTGGCCTTGAAGTGAATTGTGTCTCCTGGGGACACCTTCAGGACGGGGGGATCAAAGACCATCATTCCCGAGGCACTATTGTTCAACATTCTTACTTCATGCTCGCTTCCCTCGGAAAGACCGACTTTCGAAGATCCCGAAGCCGGGGTCGCGACTGAGGTCGAAGCAGAAGCAAGGACAACCCCGTCCGCGCAGGGATCTCCCTCAACACAGACCTGGCCTACTGGTGCTGTACGAGAAGAAACCTCCGAACTCTCATATGTCTGACCCTTGTCTTGGGTTGAGTCTCCGCAACCGAGAAGCATCAATATTATGAGTACTCCGTTTAGATTTAAAAATCTTCTCATATCTCTTTTCTCAGTGAATAAAAGTCATATGATAATCCAACTTTTTACAAGATTATACTCAGACGAGGAAGCTGAAAGGGAGAACGCGGAAAGAATCACAAAACTTGCAAATCGGTTTAAGTAAATAGTCATCCCCGAGGGTGGTCGCTGATTAAAATAAGTGACTTAAGGCAACCAGAAAATACCCTGCCTCGGGCTATCTGCACTGGTTTTTACCCTGGACTTAACAGCACTGACCAGAGCACCGGAAAAACCCGGGCGGGCTCACTCCTCTGCGGAAAATCTCCTTGAAAAAGCATTCGCTTCCTGTGACGAGAGAGAGATATCATTGAAGAAATCAGGTCCGGGCATCCGCTGTCTCGGACCCTTCACAAATTAGGGTTAAAGAGGTCCGGCTTGAGTTCGCGTAACTATGTGCTCGTACTACTAACACTAACCGCGGCAATCAACTTCCTGGATCGCCAGATACTCTCTGTCCTGCTCGAACCCATCGGCCAGGAGTTCGAGTTATCGGACAGTCTCCTGGGCCTGTTGTCGGGCATCGCCTTCGCCGCTTTCTACTCGATACTAGGCATACCGATTGCCGCTCTATCAGACCGGCTCAACCGAAGAAACATCATCGCCGCCTGTATCGCTCTGTTCAGCGCAATGACAGCGGTTTGCGGATCGGTGACCAGCTTTGTTCAACTCTTCCTGGCACGGGTCGGGGTGGGCGTCGGGGAAGCCGGCACCGCACCAGCGAGCCAGTCCATCATCGCCGACCTCTTCCCGGTAAGAGAAAGACCCTTCGCCATGGGAGTGCTAGCCTCCGGGGGAAACATCGGTCTTCTCATGGGTCTCCTGGTAGGCGGTTGGGTGAACGAGTGGTATGGCTGGCGGGCCGCATTCTGGGTCGCAGCAGTACCCGGCCTGTTTCTGGCACTGATCATCCGCCTCACCGTGCCTGAACCTCGACGAGTGGCCCCGCCAGGCGCTCCCGGGTGGGTAGCCGATACAGCGGCCTCCCTGGTGCTTATTGGAAAAATCAGAAGTTTCAGATTGGTTGCCCTCGGTAGCTGTCTTTACGGACTGTCCGCGTACGGGATACAGACCTGGATGCCTGTCTACTACATCCGGTATCACGATTTCTCTACCGGCGAAGCGGGAACCGCGATCGCATTGATTGTCGGCGTGATAGGCGGCGCGGGAACCATTTTTACCGCGAGCTTGTGTTCGAAACTGAGCCAGGGCGACCTCCGGTGGAGTTGCTGGCTTCCCTGCGTCTCTATGGGAATCGGCTTACCCCTCCTCACCGGCATGTTTCTGACGGACAACACTGGCCTGGCGCTCGCGCTTTTTGTCTTACCCGGGTTTCTCTCCAGCGCATTCGCCGGGCCCACCTGGGCCATCATCCAGGAGCTTGTTCCCGGGAATAAACGGGCGATGGCTGCGGCGCTAAATCTCATGCTGTTTAACCTAATAGGCCTGGGGCTCGGGCCCCTGGCAGTGGGCATCATAAGCGACCTCTACTCTCCCTGGGCCGGCGACCAGTCGCTGAGGTATGCCATGGTCACGGTGTTGCTGGGGACTGTCCTGAGCATGGCTTATTATCTTCTGGCCTCCCGGACAATTCTCGGCGACCTCCATACCGATCAAACGATTTCCGATTGAGGTGAGTGAAACCGGGGGGGCATGAATTTTGATGTAATCAACCAAATGTGGCATCGTTAACTCAAGTCATCCCAGAACCGGCCGACTAGAATAACAAGAGTGAAAGGAAAATAACCTTTGCTAGCGACGCTCACCCGAAACAGAAAAGCGCTATTTCTATCCGGCCTGGCGCTCCTAGGAGTGTCAGGCATGGGGTGGCTGCTCCTCGAAACTCTGTCCGGGACAGACACCGACTCGTTTCATCTGGAAAATGTCACAGAGGAAACCGCCGCCTTGTTCAAGGGCAAAAACCCGGCCACAACAAAGCTGAGCCCTGACGCACTGAAGGCCCGGAAAGATTATTTTTTAGCGAAATCGGGGCCCGAATACTCCGGAAGCGCCGTACCTGTCTCACAAGCCCGGCTGGAGAAGGTGGGCACCCAGCTGAGCAAGGCGATCTCCGAAAAACCCCGTCGCCGCAAGGGCTCATCCCTTGACGCGGCCGAGAGAGCGTCCCTGAGGTCAATCAACATGACCGGCGAAAGCCCAAGCGTCAGAACCTCAGCCGGGGGCAGTCTCTTGTCGGTGTCAGGACAATTCGACCTCAGCACCTTCAGCGAGGGCCCGGACGGCGGCGCCTTCGAAACTTCTGTGGGTAATTTTCTCGAGGAGTACCCGAAAACCTTTGGGCTCGGAGAAGAGATCTCTGTCGAGTCAGTCCGTGCGCCCGAAAACGGCGCGTCCGGAGACACCATCATCCGGATGGAGAAACGCCTCCAGGGACTACCCATCTGGGGCGAGCAGCTGATCGTTTCGGTCACCGGGAGCCAGGTCAGGTCAGTCACCGGCGCGCTCCGGTCAGCGCCAACCGGGCTCGACACCGAGACACTGTTATCACATGAGGACCTCGAAAACATTACCGCCACCGACCTCGGGATTTCCCGGGGATCATTTGAAATCACGGGGACAGAAAGAGGCATCCTGAGGTACGCTGACAGATACACCTACACCTACAAGGTCACGGTCGAGGCCAGCCTCACCAGGGGATGGGAACTTTACGTCGCGCCCCGAGGACGCAAGGTCATCATGAAAGTCTCCACGGTCTTCAGCCAGACCCCCAGCTCCGGGGTCGACCTGCTCGGCGTCCGAAGGAACTTCAACAGCCTAAGCCAATCGAACAAATATATCTCTATCGATAAGGCCTACCCTAGCGGTGATGACAGCCGATTTTCGGACCAGGTGACCGACGAGGAGGGAGAGCGGAGCTTACCATTCTTTGAATCAGAGAGCCCCGATGCGGGGTGGGATCCTACGTTAGTCAGCATGGCGTTCGCGGCCAGGGCCACCCACGACTACTTTCTCAACAAACACAACCGGAGCAGCTACGACAACCAGGGTAGTCGGATGACCTCGATAGGCAACTACGTAAAAGATGGTGAGGAGTGTATGGATAATGCCTTCTGGGCTGGTAGCGGCACCAACTACATGGTTTATGGTACTGGCTGTGATGGAGTTTCAGCGAGGCCCGTATTCACCAATCTAGCTGCCTCTCTTGATGTCGCCGCGCACGAGATGAGTCACGGCGTCGTCGAGTACACCGCCGGGCTGCGCTACGAAAACCAGTCTGGCGCGCTTAACGAGTCCTACGCCGACATATTCGGGGTATCTGTCGAACCCGAAGACTGGCTGGTTGGGGAGGACATTATGGCACCGGGTGCAGGCAATTTCCTCCGGAGCGTGAGCAACCCCGCCTCCGGGAGAAGACCACAACCAGCGCACATGGATGACTTCCGTTTCATGCCCAACACCCCGGAGACAGACCACGGCGGCGTTCACGTTAACAGTGGAATCCAGAACCGGGTGTTTTACTTACTCGCCGAAGGAAACGCAAAGGAAGGCCGGGGCCAGAGCATAGGGCGTGACGACGCGGAAAGAATCGCCTACGCCGCTCTGCTCAAACTGACCCCCAGCTCCGAGTTTATTGACTCTGCAAATCAGTGGGCACTCGAAGCCGAGGCACTCTTCGGTGCGGACAGCGCACAGGTGACCGCGGTCACCCAGGCCTGGGCCGGGGTGGGTATCGAAATCACTGTCGAGGCCGGGGACGACGGGTCGTCGGATAGCGAGAGCGATGACAGCACCGGAGAGGACGAAGAAAGCGTCCCGGAAGAAGACGGGACCAGTGACGAAGAGGAGACCCCCAGCCGGGATATTCCCATCCCCCCGGGTGACGACGTCATTATATACCTGGTTGCCCAGGACGGATCCACCGGCGACGCGGACAGCAGCTTGTACAACGAGCAGTACGACATCATGCTCTACAACTCCGACTTCAGCCCGGTCGAAGGCACCGACGGGGACACCTTCGTCGAAGAAGCCAACCTCGGGCCGATCAACGAGTTCCCGGCCGCCTATGTCAGGCCAGCGGTCGCTACCCTCTCGAACGAGCGAACCCTGGTGCTGTATGTCAGGGACTCGACGGACCAGCTCTACTACACCTTCTCCGACGAGATCGGAGAACCAGACAACCTCCTGGATTTCGGTGACGATTTAACCGTAAACAGTGTCGCTCTCTCCAGGGACGGAACCAGGCTCGCGGTCGTCTTTAACGAGTCCCGGGGCTACATCTATGTCTACGATTTCGTAGCCGAAGAGTGGTCAACCTTTGACATCAGAGAGACCTCATACACCGAAGGCGAAGAAGGCGACCTCGTGGATCTGGTCGACGCAATTAACTTCGATCCCCAGGGAGGATCTCTTATATTCGATTACCGTGTCTGCAAAGAAAAAGTTGGCGGGGACGGCTGCACCAATATCTGGTCGATCGGACTAGTGAAGCTCTCTACGGGCAAGGTGGTGTTCCCGTTTCTGGATCTCCAGGACGAACAGATAGACGTCGCAAACCCGAGGTACTCCCAGAAAACTTACGAAGCCATCGTCCTGGACTACGTTGATTTTTCAGACTACGACGCCGAAGAAAAAGCCCTCTCAGCGGTCATCATCGTCCACTCAGAGGGAGCCACTAGCATCGTCAACCCGAATCAGTCGGAAGAATTCGACAGGGCCTTTGGCTACCCCTCCTTCGTGGGGGAAGACGAGAGCATCCTGTTCCAGGCAAGATTTGACGACGGCATATTTCTTTATGCGATGGCGCTTGACGATGGCTACCAGCCTTCTGGCTCGGCGCCCAATGTGATTCCCTTTTCGGCGGCACTGAGTGCGGCGCATATCAATGTATATGTCAATACACGGACAGTACTCGGAATAAGCACGGAATCGATTGAGCTGGGGGACACGGTCAAGGGTAAAGAGATCACCGCAAACTTCGCGATCGGGAATTTCGGTAACAGCGATATCCAGGTAAGCAACGTGATACCGAGCGCTGACGAAGTCACGACGGACCTGGCTAACACGCTGTTAATCCCCGGCGAGCAGAAGACCTTTTCCGTCACCCTGAAAACCAACAACCTGGACCTCGGAGCCTACTCCGGATCGATATCAATAGAACACGACGCAGACAACCCCCCGATTAGCCTGGGTATCTCCGCCAACATCGCCGCCGCCGGGGATGAAGCCGGGGGCGCTCTAGTGGCCGCACCCTCCAATTTTTCTGCGAGCGACGGCGCTGACCCGGAGTCGGTGTTCCTCACCTGGAACCGGGTCGACGGCGCATCACAATACAGGGTCTACTGGTCAGACACCGCGGATGGCCGCAAGCGAAGGCTCACCACTGTTGATTCAGCGCCCACCAACGCCAGCCGGCTGACTCATGAAACCGGGAGCGAATCTATTTTCTATTACTGGGTAACGGCGCTTAACAATGAAAGCGAATCGCCCTACTCCAAGATGGACAGCGGTTACGCCGGGGAAAGCACTCAGGAGGAAAACGGTGACAGTTCAGGCAACACCGGGAATTCTGATACCTCCGGAACAACTTTTGGGGGCAAGGAGTACCGATGGATCAAGGAACGAAAGACCCAGACCGAGGCCCAGGCTCACGCCGAAGGCCTGGGCGGACACCTGGTTGCCATTAACTCGGCGGCCGAGGACGACTTTGTCTACTCGATGGTCCGGGGTGCGTCGCTAGCCGGCCTGGGAACCGCCAGCGATGGTGGCGGGGTAAGCTATGTGTGGCTCGGAGGAAATGACGCCAACTCGGAAGGGAACTGGGTCTGGGTCAACGGTGACGCCTTCAGTTATACGAACTGGGGGCGGGCGGAGCCAGACAACTACCTTAACCAGGACGGGCTGGCGATGGGACTTGAAAACTGGCCCGCCGGAAGCTCCGGCTCGTCGGCCTTTGGCTTGGCCGGTGAATGGAATGACATCGACCGAAGCAACGAGCTAACATTTATTGTGGAACTACCATTAGAGGACACCGATAGCGACTCAGACGACGAGTCGGACGAAGAAGACTCCGGGGGCGGGCCAGAGCCAGGCGGCGGGAACGGGTCGACCGATTTTGTACTGAACTACTCGGTCTCCCTGGCGAAATTTGGTGGCTGCGCGATTGACGACAATGGTCTGGATTGCTGGGGGACCGGGTGGATTACCGGTTCACAGATCCCACTCCTGGAGAACCCGGACCAGGTCTCCGTCGGAGTAGCTCACGCGTGCGCCCTGGACGATACCGGTGTTGTCTGCTGGGGTAACAATGATTACGGACAGATAGACATCCCGACCCTTAGTAACCCCTACTTTGTGACCACAAAAAACCATGATAACTGCGCGCTCGATGACACGGGAGTAGTCTGCTGGGGCCGCAACGATGACGGACAGACAGATGCCCCGTCCATGAGCAACCCCAGGGAAGTAGCGCTTGGCTTTCGAAACGGATGCGCCATCGACGATACCGGGATCGTGTGCTGGGGCGATCAAAGCCGCGCGGTGGCAACCAATATCCCTGCCACGGTGAATCCGGGGTCGCTAACCATGGGCGACTCTCATGCCTGCGTGATAGACAACGACCGGGTCGTTTGCTGGGCCAACGGTTTTGCCTCAAGGAACAACACCGACACATCATTGACGAGCAATCAACCGGCCCTGAACAATCCCAGGGAACTCGTAGCGGGGGGATACCATGTCTGCGCCATTGATGACCATGGCCTGAAGTGCTGGGGCCGGGACCAGGAGGGGATGCTGGATCTCCCTGCCGTAGTTAACCCGAGCAAATTATATGCGGCAGGTCAGTTCGGGGGGTGTGTTCTTGACGACAACGGTCTGCAGTGCTGGGGAAGCGGGGTCTCCGAAGCGAATAGCTCCACAGAGCAATCGCTAGACGAGCTCCCCACTGATCTGTCCTTCACCTCGGCGAGCAAGCGGGTGGTGACACAGTACCTGCAGACGACGTCGGCAAGCCAGAACATCACGACCCTGGACGTGGTCAACACCTCGGGTCGCAGTCAGACCTTCCGGGGGATATTACGTGGCGGGTCCGGTGAGAAAGTGGGACTAGACCAGCCCGTGCTGGGCAGCAACGTCCCGTCGATGGGAAGGCTAAGCCTGACCTCCTCTGATCTCGAGGATATTTTTGAGATTGCACCCTGGAGCGGCCCGGCGATGCTAACCATCCAGGGCGACAGCACCTTTGACCTGATGTCCAAGCTGGAGAGCCCGAGCGGCCTGGTAAGCAACACCAACTGCGTCAGAGACAACCGGGTCCTGAACCTGGAGGGTTTTGATTCTGATAACTTATCTTATGTTCGCCTGATTAATACCGGTGCGAAGACGACCGGTGCCGTGACGGGCACCCTTTACGCCGCAGACGGCAGCGTCGTCGGCACCGCGAACACGAGACTAGTCTCGAAGCTCGACCCTTACCAGCAGACCTGGGTCAGCCGTGACCGCCTCTCCAGCCTGATCGGGGCCGAGTGGGATGGCGAGGGCATGCTGGAAGTCAACCCGGTGCCAGGGCTTAAGCTGCTCAATCTTAATTTTGTGACGGATGAATCCACCTTCTTTAACTTCTCCTGCGCGGACAAGGCGACGATGCATACCTCCCCCTCTTCATCGAGCGACCCTAACAATATCGCGAGGATGTACCTGCAGACGACATCGAACAGTGCCAATGTCTCCCTGACCCACCTGGTGAATACCTCGGGGGAATCGCAGCAATACATAGGTACCCTTTATGGCAGCGACGGAGCCCGCGTCGGATCCGCGGATCAGCCATTGCACTCAGGCACCGTGCCTGCGAAAGGAAGGCTGATTCTGTCCTCGACTGACATAGAGAACGCCTTCAATATCTCGCCCTGGAGCGGCCCGGCGATACTGGAGGTCAAGAGTAACAATCTGTTCGAGCTGATGACCAAGCTGGAAAGCCCGAGCGGGCTCATCAGCAACACCAACTGCGTGCGAACGGAGCAGGTTCACAACGTGGGCGGGTTTGATCAGACAGACGTCAGCTACATCCGGTTCATCAACATCGGTGACACCGACATGACAGACATCCGGGGCACACTCTTCGATGATAACGGCAACGCGGTTGGCAGCGCAGACCAGGTACTGGTCGATTCCCTGCCCGCAAAGAGCCACATCTGGCGTAACCGGAACCAGCTCTCGACGGCCATCGGTTCACAATGGAACGGCACCGCCAGCCTCAGGATCACCTCACCCTCCGAGGACCTGCGGCTGCTGAACCTGAACTACATCAACAGCGAGACCTTCTTCAACTTCTCCTGCTACCAGTCGGGGCGTTAGGCAGAAATTTCTGGCTGTTTTGATGTTAAACAAAATTGAATGATGCAAGGGCGAAGTGTAGACTTTCGCGCAGTGTGCCCGGGCCTTTTCGGTCGGGGACGATTTACGAGTTTTGGGTCCCAGCCCTGGCACAAAAAGGCAAAGGCCTTGGTCCTGGGGGTAACACCTAATTTGTTAGTCGGACTTTGGTAAAGGGACCTCATTATGGTGGGCGTAGCTCAGTTGGTAGAGCCCCGGATTGTGATTCCGGTGGTCGTGGGTTCGATCCCCATCGTCCACCCCAGTTTGCGTAGACCTGAATATTTATGGAAAATTCAGGTCATTCGATATGATGGGTTTTTGCGAAAGTGGCGGAATTGGTAGACGCGCTGGATTTAGGTTCCAGTGTCGAAAGACGTGAGAGTTCGAGTCTCTCCTTTCGCACCAGATAACAGGGATAGAGAATATGGAAGTAACCGTAGAAATCCTCGAAGGGCTTGAGATAAAGGTTTATGTTGTCGTGCCTTTCGATAGGATTGAAGAGAAGATTAGAGAAAAACTAGAGCAGACGGCAAAAACGGCCAAAATTAATGGTTTTAGACCTGGTAAGGTGCCTATTAGTGAGATTAAAAGGAGGTATGGCCAGGGGATACGTCAGGAAGTCTCTGGTGAGGTAATTCAGTCTAGTTTCGCGGAAGCCGTTCAGAAAGAATCTTTGAATCCCGCTGGAATGCCCAAGATAGACGATGTAAAGATGCAGGAAAATGAAGATCTTGAATATACAGCGACTATCGAAGTTTTTCCAGAAATTGAATTGAACGGCCTGGATGATATTGAAATAGAAAA
>PAPD01000050.1 GCA_002708765.1 Gammaproteobacteria bacterium
CCGGAGAACACGAAACCCAGTCAATCGATGAATTCAGTTACGGGGTGTCCGATCGGGGCGCCTCCATACGAATTCCGGTGGGCACGGTTGCAGATGGCTGGAAGGGCCGGCTGGAAGATCGGCGAACTGCTTCTAATGCTGACCCCTATAAAGTTGCAGCGGCAATCGTTAAGACTACAAAAGAAGCGCTGTCATAAAACCCAGACGATTCTGGAATCGGGCCACATAAGTGGACCCGATTCGGAGAGATCAGCCAGAAAACAGGAAGTAAATTTGCGCTTCGGTCTTACCGAGGCAGCAAATTACTTCCCTGAAGCCAGTCTTCTGATTCAGGAAGAAGAACGCAAGGCAGCTTTTCTCGATGCCGACACAAACCCAGACTTCGATTTCGAGCTTTACAAGGAATTAGCGAACAACCCTATAACATTATTAAAAGCAGACCGTGATATTTTCGGAGATGGTCTCGTAAAAATTCTTGCTGCTCCGGGGCACACGCCCGAAAATCAGGTCCTGTTTATAAAACTGGCTCAATACGGCCCCACAGTATTGTCGAGAGACCTCTAACATTTTCGAGTCAGCAGAGAACAGAGAAAAGTACCTCTATTTAATACAGACCCGGATGAAACCTTAAGGTCAATGAAAAAAATCGAGGAATTTATAGAAGAAAGCAGTGCAAGCCTGGATAGAGCGCGACCTCAGGTTAGCTAACTCCTTGCCTCGTTCTCCGAATTATATCCAGTAGTCCGCTTCCCTAGGCTTTTCTAGCAAGTTAAAGTCTGATTCAATTGTCATTCTCTTGCTAGCTTCCCGAGTCTCTGATGAGTTATTTATACCGCACAAAAAAACCGGCCATAGGACTATCTGCTCTGCTTTTCTTTTCCTTTTTTGTGGCCACGACCGCAGCCGAAAGATCCGCCAGGCCAAATATTGTATTAGTTTTAGTTGATGATGCTGCTCTGATGGACTTCGGAGTCTATGGAGGAGAGGCGTCAACCCCTACCATCGACCTGATTGCTTCAACAGGCAAAATTTTTAGCCAGTATAGAACCTCACCACTATGCTCCCCTACAAGAGCAATGCTATTAACCGGGCTCGACAATCATTTAACCGGAGTAGCCACTATCCCGGAATTGTTGCCTGAGGAACACAGGGGAGAGAAAGGCTATGCCATGGGGATCGAACCCCAGATAATTACCCTCCCGGAGTATCTGAGATCTGAAGGTTATCGAACCCTAATGAGCGGGAAGTGGCATTTAGGTGAGGAGGAAGCAGACCTCCCAGATTCTCATGGATTTGATAAATCTTTTGCTCTGGCGGCATCAGGAGCAGACAACTGGGAAGACAAATCTTATCTGGGTTACTACCCGGAAGCTCCTTGGTATGAAGACGGAAAAAGAGTCTCCTTACCCAATAAGTTTTATTCTTCTCAACTGATTGTTGATAAAATGATCCGTTATCTGAACGAATCTCCTGATACCGAACCCTTCTTTGCTTATCTACCTTTTCAGGCCATCCACATCCCGGTCCAGGCACCCAAAGAATATGTGAGCAAATATGAAGGGCAATTTGACATGGGTTGGGAAGCCTTAAAGGTATCACGGCATCAGAAAGCTCAGGACCTAGGCCTGATTCCCGAAGGAGTTCCTCTGTCTGACTGGCCCGAAAACTATCGCGAGTGGGAAAGCTTGCCCCAAAGTGAACGTGATGTTTACGCGGCCCGAATGGAAGTAAATGCTGCTATGCTTGAGACGATGGATTTTCACATCGGACGTTTTGTTGAGTATCTTAAGGAAAGAAAACTTTTTGAGAATACTATATTCGTCATTACTTCCGACAATGGTCCCGAACCCAGCAGAGGAGACAACAACCTTCGATTAGATCTGTGGATGCTTCTTAACGGATATAACACCGGACTTGAAGCCATCGGGCAGAAAGGGAGTTGGGGGTTCATCGGTCCCGAATGGGCAGCCGCGGCAGCCACACCGGGCAGCCTATTCAAATTCTACATGACGGAAGGTGGAGTTAGAGCGCCGCTGATAATAGCGGGCCCTGGAATAGATCCCGGCCAGATAGATTCATTTGCCATGGTTACAGACATCACACCTACCTTGCTCGAATGGATAGGCATTGAAAAAAACAACTCTGCTATAACGGGAAGAAGCTTAATGGGGGTTCTCAAAGGCACCAAAAAAACAACTTACCAGAAAGATGACTTTATTGTCATGGAAGTATCCGGGAACGCTTTAGTCTACCAAGGAAAATTCAAGGTCACCCGAGCAGTTCCGCCGATGGGCGATAACAAATGGCGCCTATATGATATCGAAAAAGACCCTGGCGAAACGCTTGATCTCAGTATAGCCAAACCAGAAACCTATGCTTCTATGCTAGCGCACTATGAAAATTATTCCTCTGAGGTCGGAGTTCTGGAAATGCCAGAAAACTTCAACATGACTGATCAGATCCTGATGAATGCAGAAACCAGAATGATGGAACGTCAACTGGAAAGCCTTCGTTCTCTGGCTTTGGTTTTCTTTGTTCTCATGCTTACCGCATGGCGGCTCCACACGTAGAAATAGTCACGCAGAAGACACTTTGATTTTTAGAGTATTTAGCGATATAACAGCCCGATCTTTTTTCTGATTCTGATTCGTTCACTTTTCCGGGGAGGAAGTCGCATGATTGAAAACCTTCTTGATTTATCCAGTCTTGTATGGATAATCAGCCCAATTTTTTGGTGCATAGTGGCGACCAGAAACATCCGCGACAGCATTAATCTGGCTAATCAAATTATTCTGGATGTAGGGCTATTGGGGGTACTCATAGGTCTGGTCGGTATATTTAAGAACGCTAACGGATCAACCCAGTTCATTCCATTGATCCAGGTGGTCTTTTTACCCTTTCTTTACGCACTTATTCTTAAAGGACCGTTATATCTCTTAGCTGAAAACCAGCGCAACCCTGGTTCGAAACCAGATGGGTTTCTACCCAGAAGCATCGCTATTATCGGATTCCTAGGGATAACAGCATGGGCGATGGATAAGGCAGCAGGCATTGGTGCATACATAGACGCGTTATCAGCCTTGGTCTTCTTTGGTTCGCTACTAACCCTTGCATTTCTCACTCAGTTTTTTGGAAATGGAGATTATAAGAAACTCATCCGGGCTATCCCGGCCGTCGGCGTTGTTTTTGCTGTCTTGGGCTGTATTAAAATGGTTGATTTTATAGGCAATGGGAAAGGCATCGGGCTAGCGCTAGCAATACTGATGTTAGTTCTGCTTTATGCTCTCCTGCTAAGAATCTCCTGCCTTTTTGCCATGTCAGATATTTCAGAAATAAGCTCTAGCGAAATAGAACAGATAACCAGTGTTCTGGTTTATTCGATTTTTCCTCTAATCGGTGTCTGGGCCATATTGTCGACAAGTGGCGTATAGTTGGGAGGATGCATGCGATATGAAGACCTCGTAGAACACTCTACCTATGCCAACGAAACCTATTACCATGCGATAACTGCCGATATGCGGAAGAAAAACACCTTGGTCCGCATCGAAACCGACGACTACAAACCTTTCTGGGCTGTTACCAAGCACGCCGACATTATAGAGGTAGAGCGCCAGAATGCTTTATTCACCAATACTTTGAATTCTGTGCTGGAAACGAAGGAAACGGAAGCAACTCTGGACGAAACAGGACCATGGTTAAAGACCCTGATTCACATGGATGAACCTGAGCACAGCGCATTCAGATTACTTACCAGGGAATGGTTCCTACCTCAAAATCTAAAGAAGATTGAACCAGAAATCAAAGAGATAGCCTACGATGTGATCACACAAATGCTGGAAAAAGGACCGGAAATCGATTTCGTCAAAGATGTCGCTGTCTGGTTTCCGTTAAAGGTGATCATGATGATCCTGGGAATTCCCGAAAAGGACGAAGCGCTGATGCTGAAGCTAACTCAAGAATTACTTGGAGATAATGATCCAGAAATGCAAAGAGTAGCTTCGGAAAAAAACAATACAATAATGACTATTGCCGACTACTTCTCTTACTTCACTGAAATAACCAAGGATCGTCGTGAAAAGCCGTCTAGAGACGTAGCATCAGTTATCGCAAACGGAACCGTAGATGGAAGAGATTTAACTGAGCTCGAAACAGTTTCCTATTATGTAATTATTGCGACAGCAGGTCACGACACCACAAGCTCTGCATCTGCGGGTGGCCTTTTAGCAATGTTAGAACATCCCGAGGAATTGAAACGCGTCATGACGGGAGAGGTGGACCTAGCACTTACAGCAGAGGAAGCGATACGCTGGACAAGCCCTGTCAAACATTTCATGCGCTATGCAACCCAAGATTATGAAATCAGAAATACCAAAATCTCTAAGAACGATGCCCTGATGATGCTTTACCCGTCAGGAAACAGAGACGAAGAAGTCTTTGATTTGCCCTTTGACTTCATAGCAGATCGAAGACCTAACCGGCACCTAGCCTTCGGACATGGAGCCCATCATTGTCTAGGCAATATTCTTGCAAAACTCGAAATGAAATTTCTCTATCAAGAGCTATTCCATCGAATCAACCATATCGAAATCATAGGGCAGCCAAGAATGGTAGAATCAAATTTTGTGACCGGACTAAAATCCTTACCTGTCAGAATAAAAGCAAGATAAACAGATCCGAAAAGGCTGGGAATTTCAGGCCATTTTTTGGAAAGAGCACTTAACTCGTAACCCTCTCAGCGAAGGCTTTTATACTCGATATGGTTTCAAAAAATATGTCTGGCACATGATCACGAAATTTCATGTCAGCCACGTGATGAGTTCCATTTATAGTTCTGCTACTGGCCATGACACCGGCCTTTACGAGTTTCCTAACATAGGCGATGCCCTCATCTCTATGAGGATCGAGTTCGTTTACCGAAACAAAGTGAGGCGGAAGATCCGTTAGCAATTCCTCGGTGGCATACATTGGCCAGGCCAAGGGGTTACGTGTGTTTTTCTGTTCAGGGTCGTAAAGCCTGGTAAGCGCAGCAACTAGCCCAAGCTCCAATCCGGCATACCCATCACACTCGTATAGAGACATAAGACCCGGATCCTTCTGAGAATAAGCGTTAGCGACAATAGGTGCCTGAGCATAAATTCCTTGAATATGACCCAGGAAGCCTTCCTTTTTTGCTTTTAGACAAGTGGCTATTGACAAATTACCGCCGCCTGATTCCCCAGAGACAACGATTCCGGAAATGCCGAGGGATTCTCTGTTTTTATGCATCCATTTTAGCGCTGAAATACAATCATTGAGTCCCGCTGGAAAAGGATGAGGTCCAAGCCTGCCCCCAGCGTTCCGAAATTCTACTCCCACCGCAACGAGCCCCGCCAGAGAAAGCTCATCTCGCCATTGCTGATAAATAGCACCGGTAGTCGACAACATGACCATACCTCCGCCATGCAGATAGAGAACTCCTGGCAGAATCTCTTCTGAACCGGATGGCCTATGTATATAGATCTCTATCTCGTTTCCATCAACGCCATCAATGGTTACTTGCGCCAGATCAACATCCGGGTGAGGCATTACATCGGCATAAATGCGCTCGTTTTCTTCTTCCCACGCCTGTTCCGCAATGTTCGAGAAGTTTATAAGATCTTCGATATCTGAATCCGAGGTGACAGGCGCTTTCGGCTCTGGCTCCAGGAGGCCGAGCTTTTTCATAGCAGAGAAAAGTCTCGCGTCGAAACGGGGATCTGCAGCTAATTGCATATCCGGATCTCCCAACCTACCCGGCAAATTAAACTCCGTTTTTGAGTTATTTTCTTCCATGCTTCGATACTCTTTTTTTTCAACCAACCCCAATTGTTGAAATAATAAAGGATCCAATTAGCTGACTCTAGTAAACAATAGATCGAGAGTTATCCTTGTAAAGCAGGATCTATTTTTTCCAGAAATCAGCATTATCATTTAGGTGATGTTCGGAAGACCAAAATCTTGATAATCTTTAGCTTGGCGTTACTCAAGCCCCTCAATTAGGACGCTAACCCATAAATAGTGACAGGCCATAACAGAGATTTAAGTTGTTATTCGACCATGCAACTTATCTTAATAAGCATGCTGGTAATAGCGCAGAGACTAAGGAATGAAAGCTCAGATGGGAAAATGTTAGGAAGAGTATTCGAGGGTCAGGCTAGCGCCTTAGACACCTTTCTCGCGATCGCTCTTGCAGTGCTGTTTTTCGCATTCCTCTTTATTGTCCGCTCCTACAGCCGAGGGCTTGGAAAATCGCCTAGAGAACTGTTTCTGGTACTCCTTGTCAAATTCGTCGAATATTCAGCATTCGGACTTGGCATACTTACCTTTGCCTTGTACCTAAGCCATGATGTGGGACTTACCGACATTGGAGCGGGTTCCTACGTAGGGACGTGGATGGTAATCGTTTCAGCACTTATCATTCTTGTCGGCGCTGTCTGCGACGTTGTCGGCATTAGACAAACGCTACTGATTGGAGGCATAGCTTTACTAATAGGCCGATTCTCACTTCCGGCTCTTGAAAACCCGTTACTCGTTTCGATCCTTGGATTTCTGCCGCTGGCTTTTGGCGTTGCCATCACCGGTCCGGTTCTGCTAGTTGCCATAAAACGCTTTACAACCGTTTCGGGCGCGGCCCTTGCTTTCGGGCTTTATTACACACTCATGAATCTGGGCTTTGCGACAGGGGGATGGATTTTTGATTTTGTCAGAGGCGTGTACGGTGATTATTCATTAATTGCCGAGCTGCCACTTATCGGAGGGGTTTCGGTTTACCAATTTCTGATAGCCATAGCATTCGTTATTACGCTACCAGAGATTATTATCATTCTGTTAATGCGTGATAACGTAGAAATGACAGAATCAGGAATCCGCGTCTTTTCTAGACAAGCATCTCGCGCCAAAACTACTCTTTCTCAGCTAAAAACAAAAGTGGCGATAGTCATAATGGAAACCGGGCAGATGCTCTACCTGGTAACCAAAGAAAAGCGCTTCTGGAAATTTATTTCGGCTCTTGCCATTGTGACCTTCATACGGATTGTTTCAATCCACTTCCTCATAACCTTTCCAACCTATGGAATAAGACTGTTTGGAGACGGAGCCCAGGTCGGGAACCTTTACGCTATACTTAATCCTTTAATAATTGTATTCCTTACTCCGGTCTTCGCTGCCTTGACTTCGAGAGTTAGCAGCTACCGGATGCTGCTATGGGGTTGCACAATTTCTGCGTTATCTGTCTGGATAGCTACCCTATCTCCCGATCTCTTCAGACCAATAATTAACACAGGATTCGGGGAATTTGTCTTCGATCGTTGGTTGGAACTGCCACAAACCCAGTGGGAGCCTTATTATCTTGCACTTATAATTTTCATCGCGGTATTCAGCATCGGTGAAGCAATATGGGCTCCGAGACTAATGCAATTCACCGCCGAAATCGCTCCATCAGACAAAGAGGGTTCCTACATTGCTCTTTCGTACTTACCCCTATTTCTTGGGCAGTTTCTTGCTGGCCCGATGTCAGGATTATTACTATCTACATATCTTCCTGCTGAAATCAGCACTGGTTATCCTGATCATCACATGGTTTGGGTCTGGATCGGGCTGGTCGGGGCTATAACTCCCCTAGGAATGTTAATTTTTGGCAGAATTTTTCGAAGGGCTGAGAATGACCTAAAGGGAGACTTAAATTCAGCTTAGAGAAAGCGTCTCTCTTGATCACTATTAGCTCTCACAAACATAATCCGCGAAACTTTTGATATCCCTGATAGAGGAAAAATATACCTCGGGCATTGCCTCCCGAAAGGACATGTCACCTGCGTGGACTACCCCGTTAATTGTTCGGCTAGCCGCGTGAACCCCCGCCTTTAAGAGCTTCCTCGAATATGCCAGCCCTTCATCACGCAAGGGGTCAAGCTCACATACAGAAACAAAGTGCGGTGGCAGCCCCTGCAGATCTTCGATTTTGGCATAAAGTGGCCAGGCTAGCGGATTTTCCGCGTTTTTTCCATCCGGGTCATAGGTTTTGTACAAGGCACCCATAAGCTCGCAACTCAGCCCTAATTCATCATTTTCAAAAAGTGAAGGTAAGGATGGGTCCTTGTTAACATAACGATTTGAAACTGCTGGACATTGTGCATAAACACCAGAAACCGCTGTGATACGATTGTCACGTTTCGCCTTCAAACAACTTGCTATAGATAGATTTCCGCCACCTGATTCACCAGAAATCACAATGCCTGATATATCTAGCTCTGTTCGGTGTTCGTCCATCCAGTACAAAGCCGAGGTGCAGTCATTAAGTCCAGCAGGGAAGGGGAAAGGCCCTAATTTTCCGGCGCTATTACGGAATTCAACACTAACGACAACAAGTCCGGTGGCTGCTAACTCAGCGCACCATCTGTCATACATAGATCCTGTTGCTGACATCAAACACATGCCACCACCATGCAAGTGCAGAATACCGGGCAGTACTTTGCTCGCCTTATCTGACCGATGAATGTATAAGGAAATTTCATTCTCATCCTCCCCGGTTATTGTAAGTTTTTCCCGGGACACTCCCTTTATTGGGGGCCAACTAGAAGTAACGGTGTCATTCAATGTCTCATAACTCTCTTCCGCCAACTCAAGAAACGCTAATATCTCTTCATAACTGGTATGCACGCTTACCGGGGGAGCAGCACTTTCAAGCAAACCAATCGAATCCATCAACCTAAGCATTCTAGGGTCGGCTCTCGGATCATTTCTTAGCTCAAGATCAGGTTCACCAAGACGACCTGGCAAATCAATTTTATCTGGTACACCCATTGCTAAATCCTCTATTTTCTGGCTGCCTAAATACCCGCACCCGTTCGCTAATTATTGACTCTGAGAGTTTGAAAACCTTCCAAGCACATTTCTAGTTACTCTATCTACGTTTTTATTATCTAAGCCATAAGCCCAGTCAGTACACCCAACAGTAAATACCTGGCCTTTCCCTTTCCTGAAAGTACCCATAACTGCGTGTCCACGGGCGAATCTCTCTCGTATTTCCGGAGTGTCTGCCCCGCCAATCCGCTCCGCGACCCAGTTCAGCTCCCCAACATAATTGTCCGCGAGATTCCCCATCGATTCTTCCGTTTCCCACAAATGGGCCGGCGCAGTTCCTAGTATCTGAAATCCGGGCGGCGTTCCTCCCAGTCCCGTTGGCATGGGTTTATTATCAACGAATTCGAGATCACAACCATCACACTCATACCCCACAACAATTTCTTCCGCTCCAAGAACATCGCCGCTTCCCAGAGCGGTTCCCTCAAATGCCCAATGGTCCGGTTGCCAAACAGAATAACCACCGCTCCCATCTGGCGAATTCGGCATATGGGCGTAACCACCTCTGCTAAATGAAACTCCGGTCATGTGCGCTTCGGGTCTACCAACGAGGGGATCCGACCACATAGTCGCAAGTTTTGAGTTATGCCTCGACCCGTACAATGGGTCTTTAATCATATCGGACTTGTAACCAGTCATTTGTCGATAATCCTCTCCAAATCTGACCTGCCAGAACGAGGTATTACCCGAAAAAAATGCAGCGTTTCCTCCGGCCTCGATATAATTTTCTACGGTATCACGCATTCCTGCTGACCAATATTCATCGTGCCCAACGGAGATATACATTGGAAAACCGTCAAGTAAATCAGGGAATTTATCGAGATCCTGACTTACCGCATAACCAAGATCATATCCAGCGGAATCAGCCCATTGTGCAAAGAGAATCTCCCAGTTAGCCCATCCTGCTGCCATTGACCAATCGTCGTAACCTTCAGCCACATATGCTCGCGCATCTTCCTTTGGCCAACTTTTAAACCTGGCTATCCTATGTCGTTTTGGGTCCTTTTTTGAAAGGAAACCCCGCTGTATGGGGCGTTTCATAGAAGCGACATGCCCCCCCGTATAGAAGCTAGGCCCGCCCCAGGTGTTGTAAGCATTCCAAGTAGAAGTCGCCAAAACAACCAGGCCATGATGTCTTCCAGACGGGCGCACCACAAAGAAGGCCTCTGAACAATCACCGTTGCTATCTTCAAAGCTAACTAGATAAAAACCAGAACGCCAGTTCTGGTTTAAAACAAGCTCATAACTGGACTCCCAAGCGCAGCCCTCTTGCGACATGAATCTAGAAAGTTTCTGTGAAATTCCTTTTAATTTATTGATTTCTATTATCTTTTCTTCTTTTTTTACTGGTCGAGAAATATTGAAACTAAAAGAATTGGCCTCGGTATGACAAAAAATCTCAATCGACTCCCCGGGCAATGCGCTTTGAGGCCAACAATACGCAGCAATCACAGAACTTAATCCTTTTGTGAATGGATGGAAGGCGGTCCTATGGCCTCAAATGCCGCGTCTGCAATATCAAGTATCTTTTGCAAATCCTCGTCATTGTGAGCAATTGACACGAAATTGTTATGGACCGCTAAAAGATAAAGCCCACGGTTAACGCACTCATCAACCCAGGCAGAATGGATTTTCAACGGAGGGCCTTCGAGACGATAATATGGCATTGCCGGAATACCTGAAGCAACAAGATTATAACCGCGAGAAGACGCAATATCGACTAGTCCGTGGTTTAGTTTTACTCCATAATCGGTCATGGCTCTCGCCCCATCTAGCTTCTGGAGCTCCATAAGAGTAGCCCTAGCTGCCGCCATAGGGGCTGCATTAAAGAATTGGGTCCCGGTGAAATAAACCTCCTTGGCTGCGTCTTTCAGGGAATCCGTTCCGGTAAGAGCAGCTAAAGGAAATCCGTTCGCGATTGCCTTCCCGAAACAAATCAGATCCGGCTTGAAGTTATATTCGACATTGGCTCCGTTAAGGTTAATACGAAAACCTGTACGCACTTCATCAATGATCAGCACAATGTTGTTTTTTCTGCAAAGCGCTTCAATCGCTTGCCAGTAACCGTCTTCCGGCAGCTCGTTGTCTCTGAACAGAGTGTGGTCGTAAGGTGACGAGATAAAGCAGGCAATATCTTCGGGGTGCCGGTCGATTAATTCCTGAAAAGACTCAACATCATTCCATGGAACTTCCAAAACATGCTAGGTATCAGCCGGTGTTGTCCCCGGCCTGTTTTCCTGCATCCAGGCAGCCACTCCATGATAACCCTCTTTAATCTTGACAATCTTTTTTCTCCCTGTCGCTGCTCTCGCTATCAATACCGCCTGAGACGTTGTATCACCACCATTTTTACTAAACAGAGCCCAATCCGCAGCGTCCACGAGGTCCACCAATGTCTCAGCCAGATCGACCATTACCGGAGACGCTAGGCTAACCGTGTTTCCATGCTTTAACTGGTCAAGCGCTGCTTCATTCACCACCGGATTATTGTAACCTAGCACCATCGGCCCATAAGCGCACATTAGATCGATATATTCATTGCCGTCAACGTCCCAGAAACGAGAACCCTCACTCTTTGAAAAAAACTTAGGCCCGCTCTTGCGGACAAAGGCACCATAGTGACCGGAGATACCCCCCGGAATAACCGCTTTAGCGCGCTCATAAATTTCATCAGATTTTGTAATGATGTTGCTCATATTTTAAGCTCACCTCGTTCGCTTTCTGTCAGTGGGTCGGACCTCTCCTCGGATCTAACTAGAGTCAAACCGACTTGACGCAACTGACTTCTTAAATCGAGAGAACATCTGGCTAGGTTCTCTAGATCTTGCTCTTTAACACCTCATTAGATGCTATCGCTGCCCCACTTGCAGCCGTATCCTTCTTTCTTTTCTCGCTCCATTGATCAATTTCATCTTTCGGAATGCCAAAGGAGAGGCCTCTTTCGACGCCTGGACGAGCCCTTACCCTATCAATCCAGGCCATAACATTTTCGCACTCTACCAGGATAATTTTGCTCCACTTCCACCCCCGCATCCATGGATATATTGCGATATCGGCGATCGAGATCTCTTTGCCACAGATATAATCACGCCCTTCCAGCTTTCTATCTAATACATTTGCCAACCTTAGGCCTTCTTTTCCAAACCTTTCCAGAGGATGAGCCTTGGCTTCATCCGGAACATCGCTCATGTAACGAGTGTAGCTAAGCTTGTTTCCAAATATAGGTCCAACATTCGCGGCCTGCCAGTAAAGCCATTGCAGAACTTCCCAACGGGCGTCACCCTGAGGTAAAAGAGTTGAGGGATACTTCTCACCAAGGTATTGGAGAATCGCACAACTTTCCATAACGCTGATGTCTCCATCAATCAAGACCGGAATCTTCTGATTGGGGTTGTGCCGAGTAAATTCCTCGGAAAATTGTTCGCCATTCTGCAGATTGATGCTACGCATTTTTAGCTCTGGCATCTCTATCCCAGCTTCGATAAGCTCTTCAACCATGATATTTACTTTCCAGCCGTTAGGCGTTGCTGCCGTCCATAACTCCATGGCCATCTTCTAATCTCCCAAAAATTGTTTTCTTATCCCAAGAGTGTGGGATTCCACTTCATCGACTTCGTCGTCCGAAAATCCCAGCTTTTCCATCACCTCCCTGGTTGAATCGCCAAGTTCAGGCGGAGGAATTTTTACAACCGCTGGAGTCTCACTTAAGTGGATCTGATTCCCCACTACCATGGATTCCCCTATACCGCTAAAGCTCATCGGAACTACATACTCATTTTCGATAACCTGAGGATCAGAAATAACATCTTGATGGTCTTGGATTTTTTCTACGATACAATCATCTCTGGAATGGAAAAACTCCTGCCACTCTTCCGTCGTTCTGCTTGAAAAAATCCGTCGCATACGCAAACGAACCTCTTCTACCGACTGATCATTCTGGATTTCCGGAATGGCGCCCATCCTTTTTACGCCATCATCCCAGAGCGCTTCTTTTGCCAACTCTGGATCACCCCCCATATTACAAAAAAGCGACCAACCTTCATCACCAACCAGCGTAAACAAAAACAGGCCGCCATCACTGGCCTCGTATATTCCGTAAGGACCTCGTATATTTGGCATGTGACTTCCGGCTCTTTCCAAAGGCTTGCCTGTAAGGATACATTGCTGTATCTCCCAGGACTGAATAAAAACCTGGGCTCCTAGAGCCGACGTACTAACACTTTGGGCGATTCCATGACGCTCTCTTTCAAGCAATGCTGTCATAATGCCCAAAGCAAACTGGATTGCCCCCGTGCCATCGGCGACCGTCGCTCCGGGCATCATTGCAAGCCCATCAGCGGGGCCACAAAGACTAGCCAAACCACCTCTCGCCTGGGCCGCTCCTTCAACCATCGGTCTATCCGCATCAGGCCCCAAAGGACCAAAACCGTTTACTACAGCATAAATAAGACCGGGGTTGGTCTTCTTAAGCGACTCGTAATCGAGATGAAGTTTCTGTAAAAAAGGAGACCGGTAATTACTCATAAATACATCACATTCTGCGATCATCGCTCGCAAGACTTCGATGCCTTTTTGGGTATGAACATCAAGACAAACAGACTTTTTGCCTCTGTTACCCGCAATAAACATTGCACCCGGAGTATCAGGCGGCGTGTTATTATTGACGCCCCGGTGCAAACGACTTGAATCCCCGATAGGCGGTTCGATTTTAAAAACCTCCGCTCCCATATCTGAAAGATAGACTCCCGCAGCCGGCCCCTGTATGGCCATACCCATCTCGACGACTTTTATTCCGCTCAAAGGTTGAGGCATAAATTACTCCCTAACCCTGACTCAGAGAAGAAAAGTTGGGCTCTCGTTTTTCTAGAAAAGCGTTAATGGCTTCCATATTTTCTGGGCCACCCATCAATTCATCGTACACCAGACCTTCATTTTTTATAGCTTCTCTATACCTTTCCCTTAGCGGTCCCATGAGAAGTTCCTTCGACTTCATCAATGCCGTCGGTGAGTTCGCGGCGATCAATTGCGCTCTTCGTTCTACCTCTTCTAGCAAAAGATTGTCATCAACGACATCAAAGACCAGTCCTGCCTTCTTGCATTGCTCCGCGTCCATCCACGCCGACGAGTAGAGAATCCAGTTAGCCCACTGAGGCCCCATTATTCGCGGAAAAGTGAAAGTGCTCGCCCCTTCCCCGACTACGCCCATTGAAGTAAACGGGCATCTCAGCCTAGCACTGCTTCCCATAATAGAAAGGTCCGCAAAACCAATAGCGGTGGCGCCAAACCCTACCGCAAATCCATTTATAGCTAGCAAAAGAGGTTTAGGGAAATCCACCAGGCTATTAAACAAACCGGGCACCCCATGTTTTGGTTCCGGCAAATCCTGCCCTACTTCACTCAAATCCAGCCCTGTCGAGAACGCTTTACCTGCCCCGGTCAGGACAGCCACTCTGACATTTTGATCAGCACCTGCTTCAAGCAAAGCCTCCGTCAAGGCATCAAATAATTCGCCGTTAAACGCGTTCATTGCGTCCGGGCGATTAAGCGTGATTGTTCGAACATGGCCATCATCACTTACGATAATCATTATGGATCTCCATCTCGTTTTAGATTAAAAAGTGGTCCCAAAACGAAACCACTAGAACCGCCCTTCTCTATTCAGATAACACGTAGAATAATTGCGCCATTCACGCATGTTGTCCAATACCTATTTTTTGATTGATATAAATAAAAAGTATACGACTATAAGAATTCTGGGGTAGCTCATTTTTTTTTACCAGGGATCAATGAACGGGTATTTTTTCTCCAATCGTGGCGGCATCACGGGGACACGCTTAAGAGATTCAGCAATCCAAGATCTCGTCTCAGCAGGATCAATCACGTCATCAATACCACCCCCGGCGGCCGCATTCACAGCCTTGGCTTCCTCATAGGCACGCCCAACCCTCTCCCCAAACTCGCGTGCTCTTTCCTCCGGATCTTCTATCGCCATTAATTCCTTTCGATAACCTAGCTTGACAGCGCCTTCGATATTCATTCCCGCAAATTCCGCGGTTGGCCAAGCAACTGTGAAAAAACCTTCGAGCGAGCTCGCTCCGCACATCGCCTGGACACCTAACCCATAGGCCTTGCGAACTACAACACCGAATAAAGGTGTACTAAGGTTAGCCCCGGCATTAAACATTCGGACGCTGTGCCTGACGAGAGCCGTTGCTTCAACATCAGGGCCCACCATAATGCCCGGACAGTCCATGAGACTCAAAACGGGAATATCAAAAGCATCGCAAAGCTTAATGAAACGAGTCCCTTTATCTGCACCATCCGAATCTATCGCGCCAGCCAGATGATGGGGGTTATTGGCAATCACGCCCAGGGGCTTTCCCTCAACACGCATAAAACAGGTGATAACCCCTACGCCGAACTTTTCTCGAATTTCAAGAACGGAATCGACGTCAGCAATTATTCGGATTATTTCTCGCATGTCGTAAAGGCGGAGTCGATTTTCAGGGACAATGTGACGCAGTCGTTTCTGGTCTGGCGCACTTGCACTCTCGGTAGC
>PAPD01000051.1 GCA_002708765.1 Gammaproteobacteria bacterium
ACCCATAGATCCGGAAACATCTACTGCCAGCATAAGATCGCGACCTGATGTAGGAAGTGTTATTGGTTCTCCAATAAACTGAGGTTTTGTTGCCGAGGTTACCAGTGCGATCCATCCGATAAGCATTAGCAAGACTTTAGTTAGATCTTTTCTCTTTGAGTCAGCAGTTACCGAGGCATCATCTTTAATGAATCGATAAAACGGAATTAGAAGAGCAGGCTCTTCTTGATCTCTTCTTGGAGCAAAATAATAGATTAGAAAAGGCAGTGGAAATGCTAAGATTGCCCAGGGCCAAACGAAGTCAATCACTTTTTGAAGGCCCTTTTAAATATTTTGGTTGGTGATTTTTTATCCAGAAAAGCGCCAATCCGGATATATAGTCTATGTCGAGTGGCATATCCATTTCTTTACGGTATGCTCCATCGATTAGCGCCTCGGCTTGTTTTTCGGAAAATCTTTCCGAATTGGACGATCTGTCGAGGAATTTCGTCCATTCTAGCTGGCTTAGCTGGGCAACCTTTTCGCGAGAAAATTTTGTCAGAGCAACTCTTTTGAGTAGCTCCTGGATTTCCTTTAGATAAAACTGATTATTTCCGGACTTCCTTCCTAGGTCCGTTATACTCTCTAGTTCTGCGAGTGCTTCTCTTCTGTATCGGTTTGATCTCCAGTGCCTGATGCCAAGGTAAGCGAAATAAAAGATGAATGACAGGAGCACAGCCAGTAAAGCCCACCATCCTAATGCCAGGTCCCAATGCCCTGGTTGGGGCGGCAAAGCAACATCCCTCAGCTCGGATAGCGGGTCCAGGGACTGGTTTGTGGATGAATGTCTGTTCATTTAGAGGTTTTTCTTATTCATTTCTGGTTCAGAATTTGGCTCTTTAACAACTCTTTTTCTATCGATGCAGTTGTGCTGAGCGAGATAATAGAGGAGTTAATCTCCTTAAATTCAGAAATAATCTTTTCTAACCGGGCATCGAATTTCCTGCTGTAGTTTTGGTTCAATTCTTTACCAGAGGTATTTAGTTTGGATCTGCTGGTTCCATCGGTAACGGTGTACAAATTTGGTGGTGGCAGCTGACGTTCCATTTGATCATAAATATGCACCCCTACAATTTTGTTCGATCTCGCCAACGACTTAAGTTCAATGGAAGTTTCGAAATTCAATTTAGAGAAGTCGCTAATAAAAAAAATCAGGCTTTTGTCTTTAATTATCCTTCGAAGATGAACAAGCTGCCGAGTAATTTGCTTTTCTCCGTATTCAGCAACACTATTTTTACTGCTCCTAGTGAGTTCATGGTTGAAATCGTTTAATGTTTTTAGAAACATCAAAACCGTTTTGATGTTTCTTTTTGGGCGAATTTGTTGTTGGGCGAGGTCGGAAAAAATGATCCCGCCGATCCGGTCTCCCTGCTCTAGGGCCGACCAGGCTAGAATGCTTGCTGTTCGAGCCGCCACAACAGACTTGAATGTTACTTTGCTGCCGAAAAACATTGAAGCGGATTGATCGACAAGAAAGAACACTGGCCTTTCTTTTTCTTCCGTAAATAGCTTGGTATGAGGGCTCTGCGTTCTAGCCGTGACCTTCCAGTCGATATTTCTTATATCGTCCCCGGGTTGGTATCTGCGCACCTCAGAGAAATCAATACCTCGTCCTTTTATGTTTGAAGAGATGAGCCCCGATATCTGACTTTCCGCTCTAATTTTTCTTTGGTACCCGACAGCTTTAGCACTGTAACGAAGTTCTATTAGGTCTTTTAGATCTGTTGTAGCACCTGAAAAATTTTGGCTAAATCGTTCGTGCAAGTGAGTTTCTTTTGTTTCCATAAATCAGGCAACCGCCACTTTTTGGACTAGTAGGTCGATTATTTCATCTGTGCTTATTCCTTTCGCTTCAGTCTCGAATCTCAGAATCAAGCGATGTCGAAACACATCGTGAACTACGGCTTGAACGTCCTCTGGTGAAACGAAGTCTTTCCCATGAAGGTAGGCGTTCGCTCGGGAACACAAATCTAATGCAATGGTTCCTCTTGGGGAAACACCGAAATCTATAGCTTCTTCGATTCCGTCGCCGTAGGCACTAGTATTTCGAGTAGCCATAGTGAGCGCTACTATGTAGTCTTCTACAACTTCGGCCATGTGGAGATCGAGTACTTCTTCTTTTGCCTTGAAAATCTCTGCCTGGCTGAGAAAAGGTTCTCTTTGAAAATTTTCCGCTGGGCCTGCTTCACTTCGGACTAGCCGGAGAATGTTTTTCTCGGAAATAGCGTCGGGATAATCGATTTTTACTTTCATAAGGAATCTATCTAGCTGGGCTTCTGGAAGGGAATAAGTTCCTTCTTGCTCTATCGGGTTCTGAGTTGCCATTACCAAAAACAGATCTGGCAATTCGAATGTTTCTCTTCCCACGCTTACTGTTTTTTCTGCCATTGCTTCTAACAATGCAGATTGAACTTTTGCCGGAGCTCGATTGATTTCATCTGCCAAAAGAAGGTTGTGGAAGACAGGTCCCTTCTGAAATGAAAAAGACCCGTCTTGCGCCCTGTATATCTCCGTGCCAGTGATATCTGATGGCAAAAGATCTGGAGTAAATTGGATTCTCTGGAACTCTCCATCTAGTCCTTGTGCGAGGGTTTTGATAGCTTTGGTTTTTGCTAGGCCCGGTGCGCCTTCTACCAGAAGGTGTCCACCAGCTAAAAGGGACATCAGAATTCTGCTAACTAGTATTTCCTGTCCAATAATCTGGCTTTCTAGCCAGTCTTTGATTTCCAAAATCTTTGGTCGAGCGGCCATGGTTTTCCGTTGACTCCTGTCCTTTTTCTGTTTTTTTGTAATGGTGGGTATAGACCACGAAATTTTCTTTTTGTTCCCTTCAAATGATAACACTCGCAGGTGGGGAAATTTATATGTCTCCGCCTCGGTATAGTGAATGTTCAGTGCCTATCGAGGTGCGTTTGCATAGATGTGGTGCGTATTCTGCACGTCAATAGTGCGTAAAATATCCTGCTGAATATTAATCGAACTATAACTTGTTAAGAAATAAAGAATTTTTTTTTTTGGCTCGACCTTTGCAATCTTTTATTTCAAAAATTTGTTAACTCTAAAAGAGGGCCGAGCATGAAAATCTTTGAGAAAATAAAGTGCAGAACAGTGCTGATGGGACTTATACTTGCGTCTTTTGGACTACCTGCAATAGCGGATGAATTGAATCAAGCGAACACTGCCTGGATATTGACTTCCACAGCCCTAGTTTTGTTTATGACGATTCCAGGTCTGTCATTATTTTACGCTGGGCTGGTGAGAGTAAAGAATGTTCTAAGTGTTCTTATTCAATGTTTTGCTATAACTTGCCTAGTGTCTATTATATGGTTGGTCGTAGGCTATTCTTTAGCTTTTTCAGATGGCAACGCTTTCATTGGGGGTTTATCAAACTTCATGATGGCCGGTGTTCTTGAAGAAACTTTAAGCGGTGATATTCCTGACAGCGTTTTTGCAATGTTTCAACTGACTTTCGCAATAATCACCCCGGCGTTAATAGTCGGAGGTTTTGCGGAGCGGATGAGGTTTTCGGCAATGCTTCTTTTTTCAGGTCTCTGGATATTAGCGGTCTATGCACCTATAACTCATTGGGTTTGGGGTGGTGGCTGGCTTGGCGAGATGGGATTGCTTGACTTTGCGGGTGGTACAGTTGTTCATATAACCGCTGGTGTTGCTGCTTTAACGGCAGCTCTTGTAATGGGTGTGAGGCAGGGTTTCCCGCAAACTCCTATGCCTCCTCACAATATGACTATGAGTGTCACGGGTGCTGGAATGCTCTGGGTGGGATGGTTCGGGTTCAATGGAGGTAGTGCGCTGGCTGCCAATGGAGATGCCGGGATGGCGGTTCTGGTCACGCATATCTCAGCGGCTGCAGCCGCTCTTACTTGGATGTGCGTGGAGTGGGTGAAATTCGGAAAGCCAAGTGCGTTGGGCGCGGTCACCGGAATGGTTGCAGGTTTGGGGACAATAACACCTGCTTCAGGTTTTGTCGGCCCTGGCGGCGCCCTAATAATTGGGATATCGGCGGGCTTTATTTGTTTCAATGCGACTATGTTTTTGAAGAAGAAGCTTGGCGTGGACGATTCCTTGGATGTGTTTCCTGTTCATGGGGTTGGAGGTGCGTTGGGTACTATATTGGTCGCAGTCTTTGCTAGCAGCACACTAGGAGTCTTTAGTGGTCAAGGTGATGGGCTTCCCATGTTAGATCAACTTGGCGTTCAGGTTACCGGAGTTCTAGCGACAGGAGGATACACGGCTGTGCTTACTTTTGTTCTGCTTAAAGTTATCGATGGATTGATTGGGTTAAGAGTATCTGATGAAGAGGAAATCGAGGGCCTGGATATTAATGAGCATAATGAGCGGGGCTATGATACCTAGGGAATTGATAGGTATCGAAAATCTATGCTGGTGAAAGCGCTGAAAGCCGCTTCGCCGCGCGTCTCACCAGGTGGTCCAGTAATTCAGGAAATGGTAAGCCAAATCCCTCAGCTCCCTCAGGGTAAAGGCTTGTTTCGGTCATTCCGGGTAGCGTGTTTGTTTCTAGTAGGTAGTATTTGTTACCGTCAAGCAAAAAGTCTGCTCTGGAAAGGTCTCTGCATCCAAGCGAGATGTGGGCCTCGATGGCGCAGTCTTGAATATTTCTGTAAAGGTCGGGAGCAATATCGGCGGGCATGCGATGATTCGATAGGCCCTTAGTGTATCTGTGCTCATAGTCGTACCAACTGCTTCGGGGGGTGATTATTTCTATAACAGGAAATGGTTTTACTCCGTAGTCGGTCTCTATGATGCCTACCGTGATTTCCCGGCCGTTTATCCGTTCTTCCACTAGGATTCGAGAATCAAAACCGAATGCTTTCTCTAGCGCCGGCTGAATTTCATCGGTCTTTTCTATCAGGGTGACTCCAAGGGCGCTTCCTTGAGTTGATGGTTTCACGACTACGTCTGAACCAAGTTCAGTGAGAATTTTCTGGACCGAATCTGATATTTTTGTATCTCGAGCTACGACTATTTGTTTGGCCAAAGGGAGGCCTGCCTTCCTAAAAACCTGTTTGGCCACTATCTTGTCCATCGCTATAGCACTGCTTTTTACCGAACTTCCAACATATGGATATCCCAGTATCTCTAGAAAACCTTGAAGTGTTCCGTCTTCTCCAGGCGGGCCATGAAGTGCTGGAAAAATAACATCTGGCTCAAAGTCCGAAAGCTGAGCCAGGAAATTCTTTTCTAGCCTTATTGTTATAATGTCTGGGTGCAGGGTTTCTAGACCTTTTTTAACTGCTTGAGCGCTTCTCTCAGATACCGCAGCTTCCGATGATGGGCCTCCATATAAGATAGCAATTCGCAATGACACTTTTTTTTCCTTTAAGTTTATGGGTTTCCGTATCCTCTAGATTAGATTTTTACAAAATTTTTTGCTGAGGAGGAAAAATTCCGCATTCTTGAGGGTCGGATAGTTTTGAGGTTGTAATTTAAAAGAATTTTTTTGGTCTTCACTACCTAAGGACTTGGACAAAACAAAGTCCATCAATTAGTAAACCAGTCATTTTCCTCTTATTTCAATCCTTTACAATCTATTTGATCAAATCTTTATCAGCGGGTTTTATCGACTTTTGTATTTTGTATTTTTTTATAAGCTTTTTGAGAGCTGGGATTTCGAAAGGCCAGTCCAGCTCTTCTTCGTGGATAGCAACTACAGGAATTCGCGTACCATATTCTTGAATTAGAATTTCTGAGTTTGCGATTTCAATTTCCTTTATTTCCATTATTTCGCCTGCACGGACCATATCCTCAAGGAGAGTGATGGCCAGTTCACACAAGTGACAACCAGAAGTTGTGTAAAGGTTTACTTTCATTTATTTTCCGGAAGTGCAAAAAAAAGTCTTGCATTATCGCTCGTGTTTTTTGCCCAATAGTTGAAAGATTTGCCAGTATGAAGCGCTATTTGATGGCATATTTCGTTTAGGTGCATCGGTTCGCATCGTCTATTTTTTGGCCGTGGACTAAGAGTTCTTGGCATCAGGTATGGAGCGTCAGTTTCTATCATTAGGCGGTTCTTCGGTATTTCTTTAACTAATTTCTGCAGGTTCTCTCCCCTTCGTTCATCGCATATCCATCCGGTAATACCGATAAAGCAATCTAGATCTAGATATTTGAACAGGGCCTTTCTGTCTCCAGTAAAACAATGGACTACAACGTTTCCTAGTTGGCTGCGATGTGAGGAAAGTATTTCTTCGAATTTCTTGTGAGCGTCTCGTTCATGCAAAAACATTGGTAGTTCTGATTTTTCTGCTAGTTCAAGGTGTTTTTCGAAGGATGATATTTGCACATCGGCCGGCGTAAAATTCCGGTAGAAATCAAGACCAGTTTCTCCGATCGCTACAACTTTAGGGAAACGTGTAATTTCTTCTATTTTTTCCATAATCTGATTGTTAGTTTCCTCGGCATGGTGAGGATGGATTCCTGCCGTTGAATATAAAGAGTCAAACTCCTTGGTCAGTTTTTCAGCTTCTGAGCTGTTGTTAAGGGAGCTTCCAGTAACAATGATTTGATTTATATACGATTCTTTGGCCCTTAAAATGACCGATTTAATGTCTGACTGGAATGATTCATGGGTCAGGTTCGCACCGATATCGATCAGCATTCAGACCTCTTCACCACATAATTGCTCATTCTAATTTGATCCGGTATTAATGGCTGAGGCGCTCTCAAATTCTTTCTTCTCTGCAATGTAGATAAGGGGAGCTTCTTGGTTTAACAGATAACTATATATCGCTGAAAAGGCGAGTACATTTTTGACATAGTTTCGTGTTTCAGGAAATGGGATAATTTCAATCCAGACATCAAAGGGAACTTGCGGATTGATCCACTTGTCAACGTTACCGGGGCCCGCGTTATAGGCTGCTGAGGCAAGTATTCTGTTGTTGTTATATCTATCTAACATCCACCTAAGATAGGTCGTTCCCAGTTTTATATTCAGGTCGATCTCCAGGAGCCGTCTATTTTTTGAGTAACTGGTTCCTATGCCTTTTGCCACTAATCGGGCGGTAGAGGGCATCAGTTGCATTAATCCTCGTGCGCCGGCCCGAGATTTTGCGTCAGGCATAAATGCGCTTTCCTGCCTTGCTACGGCTAAACTCCATTCCACAGGAAGGTTTTTTTGCCTCGCATATTTAGTAAACACGTCTTTATAAGCGGTGGGGAATCGTTCATCTAGATTGTCCCAGCTTTCCGTCATAATCATGGTCTGGATAGATGCTTTGTGCCAACCCCATCGAATAGCTAATCTGGAAGCTATTTTGCTTTCGGTTTCACTAAAGCCCGAGACCGCAAGGTACCATTCCTGCCTCGCTTTTGATCGCTCGCCTAGAGCGAACAACTCTAGGGAGCGTTTTATCCCAGGGATATTTTCGAGTTTCTTGGTTTCCTCGAAAGAAATGTCGCTAATCTGATGTTGGTAGTTGTAGGGACTTCCAATAATGTCTGCAGAGAGAAAACCATAATAAGAACGAACCTCACTAAGTTCTTGATATATGCTATGAGCTATTCTCCTGTCAGCAGGATCTCCTGAAAAATCTAGGACCCTGGCTTTCCAATAGCGCCATTTCTGGGATTTTTTCTCTTCCTCTGGTAGTAAATTGATAAGGACGATCGCATTGCCCCAGTCTTTGAGCCTGAGACTTTGTCTAATTCTTGCTTCGACTAGATCAGGGTGTGCTCTCAATTTTATCGGTAAGGACTCGATTAGCTCGTAATCTTTAGCCATTCTGGCTAAGGAAATTCCGATTTTTCTGTAGGTTTGTTCTAGCGCGTTATCCTTAAATTTCAGTTTCTTCCTATATTCATTCATTAGCTTCAATGCGATAGCCGGATTTGTTCTGGAGAGACGGTTTATTCCATGCAAAACTACTTCTCTGTTCGATGGGCTATCAGAACTAAAATTTTCGATATTTCTGATTGTTGATGGTCTGGAGTGAACGAGCCGGTAATTAGCGGCATCTTTCTGACGATTTTGATCTATATATCTTAATAGATATTTCGCTAATTGCCTTTCATTGGCTTTGATACTTAGACCGAGGCGAGTCCATGCTCTGTCAGCCGTTATTTCTCCTTTCGAATTCAAGAGATAAAAAACTGGATCGCATTCTTTGGGTTGAGAAAACCCGACTGTCCATAGTTGGGCTGCCTTTTCTAATCCCTCTTTCCTTGATGATTTCTTGTATAAAGCGTAGCTGCGGTGGCATTCAAGTTCTCTCGAAGGTTTTTTTCTTTTATCGTAATTCCTGAGAAAAGTTTTCCAGTGACCTCGCCGTGCAAGGTTTCTTAGCCAATGTTCTATCAATGGTTGAGTTAGTGGGGTGTCACTGTAATCTCCAACAAATTTCAATATGTCCTTTTCTTTAAAACGAGATATCCGGTAGATTTTCTCTTTATAATCGAGGTAGGGATACAGTATGTAATTCTTTAGCTTCGGTTTAGTTTTCGAAAATTTAGTGAATTGATTGGTCTTAAGAAGATCCAAAGCTCTTTTGTATTCGGTTCTTTGTTCCATCAAATCTATCGAGTTCGACGGTTGGTAAGTCTTTCCTCTTGAAAAATCTGCGTGCGCTGGAAAGCTGCAGATTATTGGTAGAAGGAGGCTTAACTTTTTCACAAATAAATTTCGAGAGCGTTTAGGACCTCTTTATTATTCTAGTTCTGTAAGAAAGGTAAAGTTATTTATTAAAACCAACTCTAACAGCCAGTACATCACAGGGGGACCCCTGAAGGACTCCATTCGCTGTAGAACCTAACAATAGAGATAGACCATGTTTTCCATGACTGCCGACGACGATAAGATCGACTTTCAGTTCTTTTGCTAAGCTATGAATTTCGCTCTCCGGCCTTCCAAATATCAAATGTTGGTCTTCTTCTGCTATCTCGAGTGAGTTTGAAAATTCTGACATGTGTTTGGCGGCAGTTTCTTGAATTTGTTCTTGGATAGTAGAGACATCCATGGGGATATCGCCACCATAGGCTAGTGATAAGGGCTCTATCACGTGAACACAGCTGAGCTTTGCTCCCAGAGCTTCCTTAACTTCTAGGGCCTTAGCTGATACATCTTTTGATTCCGGGCTAAGGTCTAGGCCTACAAGAATATGCTTATATCCCTTCATGACTTACAATTGAACGTTATGAGTAAGTAGTAAGTGAACAGGGAAGAATTTACATGTTTAAAGAGGTTACTACAACTCTTGGCAAGGAAATCTTCGGAGGGTAGTTATTTGGCTTATATTGCTATCTTTTTTTGTGTCTTTTTTATTTTAGCTTCGATCTTCGCGGTTCTTCCAAGAAAAAGGCAGAGAGATCTGATTAAGATGAGAAGTTACGCTATAAAATCCGGAGTGTCCGTAAGTCTTTTTTCTGAAAGATCCTCTTTTAACACAAAAAAAAACAGTTTCAAGCAGTCATTATCAAATGAGAAGCCCACAAATAACCTTAAGAGGATGCTTTATAGCAAGCGCCGAAAAAAAGAGCCTCTTATTGGCTCGCATCTTGTTTTGTCATGGGCTGCAAAACAAACACAGCCTGAAACTTGGCATTGGGAAAAAAAGCCCGAATTTGCAGGAAGCCAAACTTTTATGGCTTGGCTAGAGACAGCTTTAGCAGTTCTTCCTCCCGATGTAGAAATCGTTGAAGAAAGAAACGGTCTGATATCGGTAATATGGTTCGAAGCATCGCCTGGGACAGAAAAAACAGTGGTGGAATTCCTAGAAGGTTGTATTGATTTCGATTTCTCTTAATTTACAAGCGATTAAAGTTAACCTCCGCGGATAAGAAAAATATTCGATCTAAAGGCCTCTAGTTCCAAAAAATTTTGTTAAAAAGATAATTCGGACTTGACCTAATGGGTGATTGTCCTTTAAAACGCGGCCAGATAGTTTGATTTTTTTGTTGGGAGAGTTTATGGGCAAGTCTTTGGTGATAGTGGAATCACCCGCGAAGGCCAAAACGATAAACAAATATCTTGGGGCAGGGTTCGTCGTAAAATCGAGCGTCGGACATATCCGAGATTTGCCGGTCAGTGGAATCAAAAAAGTGGATCCTAAAGCCCGTGCCAAAGAAGCGGCTAAGACTAGAAAAATGACCGCTGAAGCAAAAGCGGCTTACAAGAAAGAAAAAGCTCGCAAGCAGCTAGTGGCAAGAATGGGGATTGACCCTGACGATAATTGGAAGGCGGACTACAGAATACTTCCAAGAAAAGAGGAAGTCGTATCTGAATTACAGAGGTTGGCGAAAGATGCGCCGGAGATATATCTGGCTACAGATTTGGATAGAGAGGGCGAAGCTATAGCTTGGCATCTTCGAGAGGCAATCGGCGGTGATGAGTCGCGTTATCGTAGAGTTGTTTTCAATGAAATTACAAAAAAAGCCGTTGAAGAGGCATTTAAAAATCCTGGAGTTCTCAATATGGACAGGGTTAATGCTCAGCAGGCTCGCCGTTTTTTAGACAGAGTTGTAGGATTCAAATTGTCACCTCTCCTTTGGTCAAAAGTTGCGAGGGGTTTATCTGCCGGACGGGTGCAGTCCGTTGCAGTTAAAGTGATTGTGGAAAGAGAAAATGAGATTAGAGCTTTTGTTCCGGAAGAATTTTGGGAGCTTGAGGCAGATTTGTCTTCCCTACAGATGCCGGCTCCAGAAGAAGCTGGGCTCACTACTTTTCAAGTGACCAAGTTTGAAAAAAAGAGTTTCAGGCCAAGCTCAAAAGATGAAGTAGATGCGGCCATAGAATTACTAATTCCTGCTGAGTATCGTGTTTCGAGTCGCAACGAAAAACCTACGAAAACTCGTCCGTCCGCGCCATATACTACTTCGACTTTGCAACAGGCTTCTAGCACTAGGCTTGGTTTTGGCGTAAAAAAGACGATGATGTTGGCTCAGAGGCTTTATGAAGCAGGGTACATAACCTATATGCGTACCGATTCAACGAACTTGAGTTCTGACGCGGTTCGTATAGCGAGGGAGGTTATTAAAAAAACTTATGGGAAAAGCTACCTTCCTGAAGAACCTCGTTTATATTCTAGCAAGAGTGGTGCTCAGGAAGCCCATGAGGCGATTCGTCCTTCTGATGCGACCGTGAAGGCAACTTCATTACAGGGAGTTGACAGAGATGCTGAGCGTCTTTACGAGTTGATATGGCGACAGTTTTTAGCTTGCCAGATGACAGATGCTGAATATTTGAGCACCACTTTATTGATAGAGGCAGGAGATTTTGAGCTCAAAGTCAGAGGAAGGATTGTAAAGTTTGACGGGCATACCCGAGCGCAGTCTCCTTTAGGAAAAAAAGAAGGGGATGTTTCGTTGCCAGACTTGAAAGTTGGTGAGATGTTGAAGCTTATAGAGTTGCATCCGTCGCAACATTTTACTAAGCCTCCACCTAGGTATGGCGAAGCTAGTCTTGTAAAAGAACTTGAAAAGAAAGGTATAGGAAGGCCCTCAACCTATGCTTCTATTATCACTACTATTCAGGATAGAGGTTATGTCACTTTAACTAATAAGCGTTTTTATGCTGAGAAGATAGGGGATGTAGTTACTGAAAGGTTGAGTGAAAGTTTTAGAGAATTGCTGGATTACAATTTTACTGCTCAATTAGAAGAGGGCCTTGATAAGGTTTCGTCTGGGAATGTTGACTGGAGGAGTCTGCTAAATAAATTTTACGGAGAATTTGAAACCAGGTTGCAAAAGGCGCAGAGCCCGCAGGGAATGAGATTAAATGAACCGAGTACGACAGATATAATCTGCGAAATCTGTGGACGTGAAATGCAGATTAGAATCGCAGGTACGGGGGTTTTTTTGGGTTGTTCTGGTTATGCGCTCCCACCCAAAGAGCGTTGCAAGAACACTATAAATCTTCTCGCTGGTGATGAAGCCGTAAGTACGAATGATGAAGAAGACGAGTCTCGAATTCTTATAAATAAAAGGCGGTGTACCGATTGTGAGACGGCGATGGACAGTTACCTGGTAGATGAATCACGCAAGTTGCACGTCTGCGGGAAAAATCCGGATTGCACTAGTTTTCAAATCGAGAAAGGTGAGTTCAAAATAAAAGGTTATGACGGTCCGGTTTTAGAATGCCACAAATGCGGTAGTGAGATGCAGTTAAAGACAGGTCCTTTTGGGAAATACTTTGGTTGTGTGGGTGAAGATTGTAAGAATACAAGAAAGATTCTTCGAAATGGAGAACCCTATCCGGTAATGATGGATCCGATTCAAATGCCAAATCTGCAATGTGAAAAAAATGAGGATGATTGTTTTGTTTTGCGTGAAGGGTTAAGAGGATTGTTCCTGGCCGCAAGCAAGTTCCCAAAAAACCGGGAGACAAGGAAGGTGAAGAAAGTCGAACTTATGCCTTTTCAAAATGAACTCCCTGAGTATTTTCAGTATTTGTTGACGGGGCCTGATGCTGATAACTTGGGCCGAGAAGTTTTCGTTAAGTATCGTGCCAAGAGAGGAGAATCCTACGACCCCAAAAACCATTACCTGATGACCGAGGATGAGAAGGGTAAGCCTACTCGGTGGGAAGCTCGGTTGGTTGGCAGGGAATGGGACATTTCAGGGAATTAAATTATGCTCTTGATCTGGTGTTTGAACAAAGCCTAACTAAAAATCTTTTAGTGTCTGACCACTCCCACTGCAAGACCTTCGATAGCAAATTGCTGTTGTCTCAGATCAATTTTGATCGCGTCATAACTTGAGTTTTCTGGTAACAGTGTTATGCAGTGTTTCGCTCCTGATTTTTTTAATCGTTTTACAGTAACTTCATCTTCTATTCTTGCTACAACAATATCGCCGTTATTGGCTTCCATTGTTCGGTGAACTGCCAATAGATCTCCGTCTAGAATTCCGCATTCTATCATCGAGTCTCCACGAACTTTAAGCAGGTAGTGAGCGTGAGGCTTGAAAAAACTTGGAGATAGTTCGCAATAATCTTCTATGTTTTGCTCAGCGAGTATCGGATTGCCGGCAGCTACGTTTCCGATAATCGGTATTCCTTCATATTCGTTCGCTAGCTTTATTCCTCTTGAGGTTCCTGGAATTATTTCGATAGCCCCTTTTTTGGCCAAAGCTTTAAGGTGTTCCTCAGCAGCGTTTGCGCTTCTAAAGCCAAACTGCTTTGCGATATCTGCTCTAGTGGGTGGGTACCCTGTTTCTTCGAGATAACTTCTAATAAGTGATAAAACTTCTTCTTGTCTTGGTGTGAGCTTTTCCATAGGAAGCTGTCTATTTGTACAGTATATGTCATTATATACAGTGAATTTTAGTTCGCAAGTAATTTCTTATTCCCGCTTGTTTCCATATTTTTATGGAATTTTGTTAAGGTGGAACGATATAGGTCAATAGGCAGAACGATGTTTAGAATTTTGATGTTATGGCTCTTTGTTTTCTCTCCAACAATTTTTGGCGAAAACGATCAACTGATAGGGTTGAATATTGCAAAAGAGGCAGATCTGCGTGATTCCGGTTGGGTCGATATGAGTGTCGAACTAGTCATGACCTTGCGAAATACGAAGGGAGAAACCAACGTCCGAGAGATGAGATTGAAGAGTAAAGAAATATTTAATGATGGTGATAAGACTTTGATGGTTTTTGATACACCTCATGATGTAAAGGGAACTGGGTTGTTAACATATACTCATCTGGTTGAAGAAGACGATCAGTGGTTATATTTGCCCGCCCTCAAAAGGGTTAAAAGGATAGCTTCAAAAAATAAATCAGGCCCTTTCGTAGGCAGTGAGTTTGCGTACGAAGATTTGAGTTCCCAAGAAGTTACCAAATATACCTATAAGTATTTGCGTGATGAAATCATAAATGGAATTGAGTGTTTTGTTACAGAGCGATATCCGGTTGATCAATATTCAGGTTATACTCGCCAGGTTACCTGGATCGATAAAGATCATTACCGTCTTCAAAAAGTAGAATATTATGATCGTAAAAACAAACATCTGAAGACGCTAACCTTCAAGACTTATCGATTGTACGAGAATAGATTTTGGAGAGCCGGCTCTATGACCATGACTAACCATCTAAGCAAGAAAAGCACAGAACTGAAATGGAATGGTTACACATTTAACCGCGGTATTAATGACCAAGATTTTGGTAAGAACGCTTTAAAAAGAATCCGTTAGCTATGTTTAGGTTTATTACCTCATCAATTTCCGTTTTTGTTTTGCTTTTTTTGGTTTGCACCGCTTTTGCACAGCAGAACGTTTTTGTGTTGGGAAGTTTTGGTAGTTTCCGAGCTGCGGACTCTGAGGCAGATCGTTTGCGTGCTGGTTTGGGGCTTGAGTTATCTATTGAGGAGGCTGAGGTAAATGGAAATCCAAGGTATCGAATTCTTGTTTCCTATGAACAGGATCCGGTCTTTGAAAGAGAGCTAACGAGGAATTTAGCTTCTTTCGGTGTTAGTGGTTTCTGGAAAGCAACAAGAAATCAGTATGACTCTGTTGCGTCTTCTGGGCAGAAAAATATCGAAGAACAGAGAACCTGGAATGGTGTCGCAGATGGTTGGGAAATTATTGAAGACCGAGATATTTTTCCAAAAAGATTTTACGTTGTCGCGGGAAGTTATAGAGACAGAAAAAAAGCCGCTAAATTCGGCGAACATCTCGGTAATCTAGGTCAAGATGTTAAGCTAGAACCGAGTGATATTTTCGGAACGATATATCATCGTGTTCTGGTGGGGCCAGTTTATAAGGAAGAGGCGTCTGCAGTTAAGCAAGAGCTGTTAGATCAAGGGGTTGCTTCTCCCTGGTTGGTGTCGGCGGATGAGAGTTATGGATCGACAGAGCTAGAATATTCCGAGGATCCGGTTATAGAAAGAGTCTTAAACGAATCCGACCAGGTTGTTCTTGGGTTAGAAGAGGTTGTGCGAACACTTCCAGAAGAGTCAGGCAAACCATTGCCTGATGAAAACGATTTTAATCTCGCCCGGCTAAAAAAAAACTAGAATTTTTCGGAAGAGATTATAAAACGAAACCTCTTTTGAATGCCGAACTTGGTTCAGACTTCCGTTTTTTTCGCAAAGCCTCTTGGACTCAAGAGAAAACTTTTTTTCCTTCCTTGAGTTTTCAATTTGAGTACCATTACTCTTGGAACGATGGGCAAGACCTTTTCGATTTCGTCCCCTATTTCCGTTACGATTATGAAGATTCAGAAAGGAATCTCATTGACATTCGCGAACTCTCATGGATACATGTAGGAAATAGTTGGGAGTTTCGAGCAGGAGTTAGAAAAATTTTTTGGGGGGTAGCTGAATCCAGCCATCTCGTGGATATTGTCAACCAAGTTGATTTTTTGGAGAGCCTCGATGGAGAAGAAAAACTTGGTCAGATGATGTTTAACTTTTCCCTAACTCGAGAATGGGGCATCTTAGATTTTTTTGTCCTCCCGGGGTTTCGAGAGCGTAACTTTTCGGGAGCTAATGGCAGACCTAGTTACTTCGGGTTAATAGATGGAGATCTGGCTGAATTTGAATCTGGAGCCAGAAACCACCGCGCAGATTTCGCTTTTCGATGGAGTCACTATATTGGTGACTTCGACATTGCATTGTCTCATTTTTCAGGCACTTCGAGAGAACCAAGGTTGATGTTGAGGAAAAATTCTGACGAGAACCCTTGGACGAAGCAGCAAAGATTCTTTCCGTTCTATGATGTAATAGACCAGACAGGCATTGACGCACAGTATATTATAGGAGATTGGGCCTGGAAACTCGAAACCATAACGAGAAGCGGCCAAGAAGAACGTTTTTGGGCCGCGGTTTTTGGGTTTGAAAAAACTTTTGTGGGTGTTCTCGATTCTAGGTCTGATATCGGTATTTTGATGGAGTATCTCTATGATAGTAGAGGAGCGAATTCGCCGAATTTATTTGAGGACGACTTGGCGATTGGGATGAGATACTCTCTTAACAATCCCCAGGACCTAACTGCTTTAGTTCTTGGCGTGTATGATGTTGAAAATCGGGAGTATTTCTTAAACTTGGAAGCGAGTACTAGGCTGGGCTCTAAATGGAAGTTGATTCTTGAGGTTTCTATTTTCAGATCTAGAGAGAGAAATGGAATATTAGATCAAGATCAGATTCCCTGGTATATGCGAAGTCCGAGTGATTCGGAATTATTCTTGTTTGAAGATGAAGATTTTGTCAGATTACAGTTCATGAGGTATTTATAAACTGGTGGTTTCAAATGAATGATTCCTTACATAAATTAGATAAATTGATTTCAGATCCGAATTTGATATTGGTTTTCTCGCTTATTTTTTTTACAGCTGTTTGTAGCTTTCTAGTTCGTCGAGTTTTTGTTCAATTAGAAAAACAATCTCAAAAAACGGCTAATCTCTGGGATGATGCCTTTGTAGGGGCAGCAAAAAAGCCGGCTAACTGGTTAATCTGGCTTATAGGAATTACCTGGACTGCTCAAATCATGGCAGAGAACACTGGTTCCGCGCTAGAGAAGCTAATTGATCCTCTGAGATTTATCTCTGTGGTTGGGTTGATTGCTTTTTTTCTGACCCGATTTATCAGTCAGATAGAACTGGCATCTATTAAAAATGGAGGGGACGTAACTACGGCTAATGCTGTTGGAAAACTCCTTCGTATTTCGGTCGCTATTACGGCCGCACTCTCTATTCTTCAAACCTTAGGGTTTAGCATATCGGGGATATTGGCTTTTGGAGGAGTGGGGGGGATTGCCGTGGGTTTTGCTGCCAAGGATCTTTTAGCAAATTTCTTTGGTGGGCTAATGATATATTTGGACAGACCTTTTGCAGTAGGTGACTGGATAAGAAGCCCTGACAGAGAAATTGAAGGAACAGTCGAAAGCATTGGGTGGAGACTGACTTCGATACGTACTTTTGATCAACGGCCTCTTTATATCCCAAACTCGGTATTTGCTAATATTGCGGTAGAAAATCCTTCAAGAATGGATAATAGACGGATCTTTGAAAAAATCGGTGTTCGGTATACGGATGCAAACAGGGTATCCGATATAGTTGATAAGGTACGAAAAATGCTGATCGAACATGAAGAAATAGACTCTGATCAAACGTTAATAGTAAATCTTGACTCTTTCGGGCCTTCAGCGCTTGAATTTTTCATATATGTTCACACAAAAACGATTGACTGGATAAAGTATCATGAGGTGAAGCAGCTAGTTATGCTAGAAATCATCGACATAGTTGAAAAAAGCGGGGCAGAGTTTGCCTTCCCAACCAGCACACTGCATATAGTTCAACAATAACCGTCCTAGCTCTGGATATTGTGCTGGCTAATTCGGATTATAAGTCCAAAAACAGGATGGTCTATGTAGTGTAGCTCATTTTTTCGAATCCTTCTGTTTTGATTCATACTGTATGTTCTGGTCACCAGAAATAAAGAAGAATCAGGACTGCGAATTTCTTCCAAGTCATTTGTTGATTGATTCAAAAAGCCATCAAGATTTTCTCTCACTTCTCTAAATTTGTTGAACCATAAATTGGTTTCAGCATGCAGAAAGCGATTTTTCGATAGCGCAAGCGTTCCTTCTACTTCAAATCGATTTTCGTGTTTAGCTCCTTCCATTATAAGGATTGGGGTTTTTATAGGGCTGAGAGGCTGAATCCACGATCGATTTGCCAGGATTTCGAATTTTGAAGAACGGCCAAGACGGTTCGCAATTTTCGATAAGCTTGAGTTGGCAGAATTATCTTTATAGGCTTGTTGTCCTATTGACTCAGTATCCAGAGCCATGACCAAATCTTTTATCGATAAGTAAATCTCTTCAGTATTCGCTGATATGCCTAGAGTTTGCACATTCGGAGTTCTGCCAAAATCCGTTGTTTCCGGGAAAGGCTTGTCTTTTAGCGACTCTATAAGTTCTTTATTAATCTTTCTGTCGCTAAGCCCCTCAAACTCGAATGGAATAAACTGATCAGCACTTGAAGGGTCGCTTTCAACTGAATGGTCTCCTGATTCAAGCGTTTCTTCTCCTCCGACATATTTAATTTCTTCTGAGATGGCGATAACATCTGATGGGTACACTATGTTTTCTGTGATCCATCTCTCGTTACTATCATCTGAATTAGTGTGTTTTAAAATTACTAGGTCTATCTGAAACCAGTTTTCTAAATCTTTAGCTGGTTCAGCTAACAATTCCAGCGTAAAAAAAGAAGCAAAAATTACGGCGTACATGAACGGGCGCAAGTTCGATTTCTCCCTAGTCTAGTTTGCTTAATAGTTCTTCTATCGAAGCGAATTTGTCGTCTGCTGTTGTCATACTAACATTTACTAGTATTTCGTTTCCTCTATTAAAACTGTACCGGCTTGGGTTTTCCTCCATAAGTTTGATTATTGACTCAGGTTTTACGGATGGATTTTCCTCGAACCTGATTTTAAGCCCGCTTTCCTTCGCTGTTAATTTCTCAATTCCTAGATTCTTAGCCTTAAGTTTAAGGAGGGTGATGTAGAATAGATTTTTGACTTCATTGGGAAAAAGTCCGAACCTGTCTATCATTTCTACTTGCAATTCTTTGGTCTCCTCAGCGGTGCTTGTCGATGCAATTCGTTTATAAAGTATTAACCTCATATGAGCATCAGGAAGGTAATTTTCTGGAATAAGAGCCGGCACATTCAAGTTAACCTCAATGGCTTTTTTTCGGAAGTCTTCTAGTGTAGGGATTTTTCCTGAGCGAATATCGTTGACAGCTTTGTCAAGTAGTTCGGAAAACATGGAATAGCCGATACTTTGAATATTTCCAGACTGACCATCACCAAGTATCTCTCCGGCGCCCCTTATCTCTAGGTCGTGTGAAGCCAAGACGAATCCCGCCCCAAGATCTTCGGATTCGGATATAGCTTCAAGACGCTTTTGAGCGCTGGAAGTTAAGGAATCTTCTGGTGGGACTAAAAGGTATGCATATGCCTGATGGTGAGATCTTCCGACCCGGCCTCGGAGCTGGTGGATTTGTGCCAGACCGAATTTGTCTGCTCTTTCAATTATTATAGTGTTTGCATTTGAAATATCTAAACCTGTTTCGATAATTGTTGTGCAAACCAGAACATTCGAATTCTTTCGATGAAAATTCAACATGACCTGCTCTAGTTGTTGTTCACGCATTTGGCCGTGGGCTATAGATATAGTGGCCTCAGGTATGCCTTTTCTCAATTGTTCAGCAGTTTTTTCGATGCTATGAACCTGGTTTTGGAGATAAAATACCTGTCCTCCTCTCAAAAGTTCTCTTTGGATCGCTTCTTTTACTAAATGTTCACTTTTTTCGTGGACGAAGGTCTTAATAGAAAGTCTTCTTTCGGGTGGAGTCGCGATTATAGATAGATCTCTAAGTCCGGAAATCGCCATATTTAGAGTTCTAGGAATTGGGGTGGCCGTCATAGTCAAGATATCTACCCCTGATCGCAGAGATTTTAACTTTTCTTTTTGACGGACACCAAAACGATGTTCTTCGTCAATAATCAGCAGTCCCAGATCACAGAAATTAATATTCTCCTTAAGAAGAGAATGTGTCCCGATAACGATATCTAAGTTACCTTGTGCCAAACTCTTAAGGATTTGGTGTTGTTCTGATTTAGTTTTGAATCGAGAAATTGATTCTATATTTGCAGCCGTTTCTGCGAATCTATCTCTGAATGTTTCTTCATGTTGTCTGGCTAAAAGAGTTGTTGGCACTAATGCCACTACTTGTTTTCCTGAGTTAATAGCAATGAATGCAGCCCTCATTGCCACTTCTGTTTTTCCGAAACCGACATCGCCACAGATAAGTCTATCCATTGGTTGTGTTGACATCATATCTCTAAGGACATTCGAAATAGCTTTTTCCTGGTCAGGTGTTTCTTGGAATGGGAATCTCTGCACAAATTGTTCATATTCTTCTCCTGGTCTCTGGTGAGAAAAGCCTTTAGCGGCTCCTCTTCGGGAGTAGATATCTAACAGTTCGGCAGCTACGTCCCTAACTTGTATTGCTGCTTTCTTTTTGGCTTTTGTCCAAACGTCTCCACCTAACCTATGCAAAGGTGGTGCAGTTCCTTCAAGCCCTGAATACCTAGAGATTAGCTCTAAAGATGAAACGGGGACATAGAGTTTGGCATCGTCTTCATAACTAATAACAAGAAATTCGGTGTCTCGTCCTTCAATATCGAGAATTTGCAAACCTTTGTAGCGTCCCACACCATGGTCAACATGAACCACGGCATCATCGAGTTTAAGTTCATTCAGATTTTTTACTATTAACTCTGCGAAATTATCTACAGTTCGCTTTTTTTTCCTTGCTAGAAAGATTTCCTCTCCGAATAGTTCTCTTTCTGTTATGACGTCGAAAAGTTTGCTTGCGAATCCCCTTTGCATGGAAGCGGCAGTAATGGCTATTCTTGCATCACTCTGAACGAAACTTCCCCAGTTTTTTACTGTTTCCGCCTTTACGCCCTCTTTTCTTAAAGTTTCGTCGATTAATTCTCGCCTTCCATCTGTTTCCGCAACTATTAAGAGTTTCTTTTTTGAGGCTTCAGATAGTTTAATCAAGGGCATTATAGGGCTAGTTCTCTTTCTATTTCTGAACTCGTCGGGTAATTCCATATAACTATTTACTATGGAGTTTTTCTTCTTGATCGCCTCAAAATTTGAAAAAGAGCGTGATCTCATGCACCCAAAAAAATCATCAGGGTCCAAAATAATGTCTTTTTTGGGAAGGATCGGTCTCCTGATATCAAACCGTAAACTTTGATACCTGGTCTCGGCATTTCGCCAGAATTCCTTTACTTGTTCTTCGATGCTTTCTGAAAATATCATTGTCTCATTAGGCAAATAATCGAATATCGTAGCTGTCTGTTCAAAGAAGAATTTAAGGTAGTATTCGATTCCCGCTGGGGGTATTCCATTAGAGACATCTCTATAAACTGGGCAATGTTTGGGTTCACCACCAAAATGGATGTGCCACTGGTTTTTAAAGTAGTTGATGTCAGTCTTTGTGAAAGGAAATTCTTTGGCTGGGAACATGGAAATCTTGTTTTTCTTTACAAGAGATCGTTGTGTTTCCGGATCAAATGTTCTTATGGAATCAACTATATTGTCAAAGAGGTCAACTCTATAAGGAGTTTCCGAACCCATTGGGAATATATCGATAATCGAACCTCTTATCGCATATTCGCCATGCGCAACAACTGTTTTAACTTCGCGATATACTTTTGTTTTCAGATTCTGTCGCAGCTCTCCTATATTGATTTCCTGTTCTGTTTCTATTAGTAGGCTGCTTCCAAATACGAATGAGGGGGGAGGGAGTTTATGCATTAATGTTTGGCAAGGCGCAACAAGAAGAAGGTAGGGGTTTTCTTGGATTTTATTCAAG
>PAPD01000052.1 GCA_002708765.1 Gammaproteobacteria bacterium
ATAAGAACCTTAGTTAATAAATGTAAATCTAATCTAGCTCAGAATGAAGATAAGCATACAAAAGCTTGATTATTATAGATATTCCGATATATTCGCGAAGGTGTTCGTTTATTGAGTAGCCACCGATGCTAAGGGTTTCGTTTCACTTGCTCTTCACTGTTCTGATTGCAACGGGCCTAGTCATATTTCAGACTACAATAAGCAATATGATCTGGTTGTGGACAATAGACATGCCGGTATCATTCCCGATTATTTTATCCACCTACGTCAACGATTTCTTAAGCATGAATCAGTTGAAAGCACTGCTAATTCCTGATCTGGAGATAGGTATTCCTTTCTTTGCATTGATCGGGGCAGGCCTTTTGATCGCATTCTCGATAGCAAGAATTCTTCTATTCTTAATACCTATGAGTAATACCCTGGTTTATTCGGTTGCCGGAGGCAGCGCCATAATTGCGATCGTCGTTCTTATGCCGCTCGAATTTTACAACCTTGACCTGTTACCCGGCGGCAGAACTTTTGCGGGCAAAGTCACTCTGGGCATATGCGGTCTTATAAGCGGCTATTATTTCGGGTCTAAAATTCAGGGGGCGAAGTAATGATCATGAGATTTAAAACAGTTATTCTTTTTTTAGTTCTTTCATTTTCTTCTCAGGGATCGCACCCATCGGAAACCTCTGAAGCATACCGATACGAGATTATCGCCGAGAATTTGAACCACCCCTGGGGCATTGCCATCATCGACAATCAAAATCTCCTTTTCACAGAATTGTCAGGAAAATTGAAACGAATAAAAGACGGTCAATTGATTCAAGATCCGATTGCCGGTGTTCCCGATGTCATGTTCTCAGGCCAGGGCGGTCTCTCAGGAATAATTCTGGATCCCTCTTTTGCAATAAACAGAAAGATATATCTTGCCTTCTCAGCTCAGGATAAAGCGCAGAAAACGAACACCCTGAAAGTAATAAGCGCAGTTTACAAAGGATCTACTCTGGCAGATGTAGTTGAAATATTCAGCGCTTCCCCGTTCAGAAAAACCGCCGCGCACTACGGAGCGAGAATGGTTTTTCTCGGAGATGGAACTCTGCTTATAACGTCTGGAGATGGATTCAACTACAGAGAGAAAGCTCAATATCTAGATAATCATTTCGGAAAGATCATCAGGATCAACACTGATGGTTCTGTACCGATAGATAATCCTTTCACAAACAACCCGAATGCAAAACCAGAAATTTGGTCATACGGACACAGGAACCCCCAAGGAATTGTAATCAGAGGCGGGAAAGTTTTCGCACACGAACACGGTCCGATGGGCGGAGACGAAATAAACCTCATCAAGGCAGAAAGAAATTATGGTTGGCCAGCGATTACGTTCGGAAAAGATTATATTGGCGCTTTAATCTCGCCTTTTACCGAGAAGGATGGCATGGAGCAACCGCTGAAATATTGGGTTCCCTCAATCGCGCCTTCGGGTATGACTTTTTACGATGGAGATTTATTTCCTGATTGGAAAGGGAGCCTTTTCATTTCAGCTCTAGTACCGGGTGATGTAAGGAGACTGACCTTAGAAGAAAATACGGTCCTTGATGAAGAGATCCTCTTTTCTGATCTAGGTAGAATCCGGGACGTGGTCACCTCTACTGATGGAGCTATTATCCTTGCTACCGACGGGCCCAAGGGGAAACTCGTTAGAGTCATACCAAAATAAGAGGTCAGACCGAGTAGGATCCTCAAGGTCGCGCAGCTGGATGCGAATTCCGGCCTTTGAAGCCATTAGTTCGAGCCCACCGAAGCGCTTTCCGGCAACTTTTAATCAGACCTCGTGACAGAGACGAGAACAGATTTAAACGAAGGAGTTCTGCTCCTCACATCATTACTTTGAGGTACAACAACGTTTGCCTCCGGGAAATAAGTCATAACGTTGCCAGGCTTAATATCATATCTAACTAAAACCAGGTCCTTCATTTTTCCTGTCGAGTTCTCAACATTGACCCGTTCTCCTTCTTGCATGCCCAGATGATCAAGATCGGTTTTACTAACGAACAACACATTCCGCTTAGCTTTCCCTCTATATCTATCGGATTCGTCGTAAATGATCGTATTGAACTGGCCTTCACTTCTCACCGAGGTTAGTACCAGTTGTTTTTCACCATTAACCCTTGACGACCAATCGGTCACCCGTGGGCACTTGAAGTGAGCTCGGCCATCGCGGGTGCTAAATTTAGGTTTGTCGAGCTTTCTTCCTTCGATATGAAACTCGTTTTTAGTCTCATCGATGTCAGCCAGTTTTTGAAAACCGGGAACAAGCCGTGAGATAGCGATCCTGATATTTCGATGGTCAAGAAAAGGCTTGAAGTCAATCCTTTTTCCATCAATTACGCTTACGGCTATACGCGTGATAATCTCGACTTCTGAAAGAAGCGATGCGATTCTGTTAAATCCACCATCACTCATTCTAAGGTAATTGAACATTGATTCTTGGGTAGTAGACTGATTTTCTTCATCACGAACCCGGATCGGTAGAACAATATTTTCTCCCTCAACGCCATTAAGGTGCGTTTCATTAAGGGTCGAGCTAATCATCACTTTGAACGGAATAGCGCTCATAGCCTTCTCGGAAAAAACAGTGTCAGGATTTGCGGCATGGAGATTGCCACCAAGCAGCAACGCGAAATCTATATCTCCCCTTGCAGCAGCCTGCACGCAAGCAAGCGTGTCCATACCCTTTCCGGAAGGTAACTCGATTTCGTATTTTTCTTCTATTGCCTTGAACATCTTTTCCTTAAGTTGTGGTGTAAAACCCATCGACCCAACGCCTTGCACATTGCTGTGCCCTCTCAATGGAAGGAGCCCTCTACCCTCGCCACCTATCATCCCTCGAAGCAGCGCAAGATTCGCGATAGCCTCAATATTTTCTGTGCCATTTAGATGGTGAGTAAGCCCCATACCCCAGGTAAACACCGTTTTTTCGGAGGCAACATATAACGCAGAAATGTTCTCGATATCCTCCAGTGAAACGCCTGCTTCACGAACAATCACGTCCCACTCAAGCTCCTCGACAAATGAGACATAATCTTCGAACCCTGAAGTGTGATCATCAATAAAATCCCTGTTAATTTCTCCACTCGAAATCAAACATTTTGCTATTCCCGAAAGCAGGGCAACATCTCCTCCAACATGCGGTTGCACAAACAATGAAGCAACATCTCCTCCACCCGTTATCATAGATCTCATGTTTCCGGGTGACGCAAACCGAACCAGCCCGGTTTCCCTCGCGGGATTTATTACAATTACTTTTCCTCCTCTTTGCCTACACTCAAGTAAAACCTTCACAAACCTTGGATGATTCGAAGCGGGGTTTGCTCCAATAACAAATATCAGGTCTGCTTTATAAAGATCGGCATACTGGATAGTGGCTGTGCCTGTGCCAATAGAATCATTGAGACCAACACCTGATGCCTGGTGGCAGTAATACGAACAGTTATTTATATGATTCGATCCGTATATTCTTGCAAATAATTGCAAAACAAAGGCCGCCTCATTTGAAGACCTGCCCGAACCATAAAAAAAAGACCTGTCCGGATGGGTTGACTTCATTGCATTCGAAATCTTCTTGATAGCCTGGTCATAAGCCAAGACCCGGTAATGACTGTCACCTTTATCCTTATATAGCGGATGACCCAAACGTCCAAGATCGGTTAATTGTTTGGCCGATAACTGGTTTAACTCTTCTATAGTGTTCTGTTGAAAAATCTGAGAGGGTATTGGGCTCTTGATGTCACTAGTATGTGCCTGGATATTTTTATTACATATCTCGATCCGGTCAGTGTATTCATTATGGAGCCCACCTCTCTGGCCTCCGGTACCAAAAGCGCAAGCCTTGCAGGCATTTTTCGATTTTACGGCAGCTGCAAGGTTGCGAGGACCAACCTTATGCGCACAGGCCATCACGTATTGTATTGCCTTAAACCCTCCCGCAACGCCAGTCTTGTCTTTCATGTAAGCCAACCCCCGCAGAAGCTCGGATGCATAAAAGTCTGAGGAGAGAGCTCAAAATAAAAGCACCTAATATCTTTTATTTCCACAAAAAGCCGTTCTGTTTTTGAGAAGTAATCAACATAGAGAAAATATATACAAAGCACAATCCCAAAGATATTTCTCAAGAACAAGAATTTTTCTTTTTTCTTGGTCTACGAATCGATTACAATGCACATAACTTATTACTAGAGGTATCGAGATGCCTGAAGTCAGTGGATACGGCCCACCGAATAATGCCGTTTATTTAAGGAATGATGGAAAAGAAACAGGAGCGAGCCCTACTGAAAGAGCATCGGAAAATGCCCCGACAACAATCAAGAGAGGGGTAGAGATAGTGCTGTCGTCAGACCAAGTCAGACAAGAAGCGGCAAGCTATGACGAATTAAACAAGCCTAGAACTGCATCCGGAACAACCGAACTCTCCGCTTCCGAACAAAGAGTGCTAGATGATCGCAGGCTTAAACAACAAGACAGAGCAGCAGAAAAGGCTGATCCCAACGAGATGACGGAAACACAGAAACGAAGTCTCGATGCGCTTCTCTAGGGAGGATCTTTATTATGATTGGGTTTTTCAGATAATTCAGACTGAAAAACCCAGGTCACTTAGAGGCATCTTCCGGACCCTTTTCCCTGTTGCTGAATATATAGCGTTAGCGACCGCGGGGGCAAGCGGCGGTAGTCCGGGTTCACCTAGACCAGTCGGAACATGATCGCTCTCGATAAAATGGACATCGACCTCCGGCGCAGCATCGATTCGTAATACCGGATACTGGTGCAGATTAGTTTGCTGTATCACCCCGTTTTCCATCGTGATCTTCTGTCCCATCATCGCGCTGTATCCATCAATAATAGCTCCCTGGATCTGTGAAATCGCTCCGCTCATGTTAATTATCGGACCCACATCAACCGCGGCTGTTACTTTGTGGAGAGTTACCTGATTAAACTCATTTACGCTGACTTCCGCTAATTCAGCGACATGCGCTGCGTGACAAAAATAAAAAGCCAACCCTAAACCTGAGCCCGAACGCATCTCTCGCCCCCAACCACCCTTTTCCGCTGCCATCTGAACAACCCCAAGTGCTCGTTCCGTATTTAAAGCCCGGATATCGTTTTCCTTTAACCATCTCGGCGTTCCAAGCATCTCCACCAGAAAATCAAAGTGATCTCGTTTAGCTGCAGTGGCCAGTTCATGAATGAAGCACTGTGACGAGAAAGCGTGGACGTTGGAGTAGGGAGCGCGCCAGGGACCGACAGGGGTGTCCATCCTATAAGAAGTTAAAGAAGCCCGTGCGTTAGTCACGGTAGAAATCGGAAAGGCCCTGGGATTTGGTCCACTGAACCAGGGGCGTTTTCCATTAGGCGCGACCCCAACTGTGTGCTCTTCCCAGCCCACTAGCCGACCCTTTGAATCCAGGGCTCCTCGTATCCGGTTAAACCCCCCTTCTCTGAAAAAATCTCCTCGCACGCTGTCTTCTCGCGACCAGGTAACTTTGACAGGGGTTCCAGACAATCTGGATAATTCGATTGCCTCGGTAACATATTCATTACTAGTCCTTCGACCAAAGCTGCCTCCCATACGCTTTACGTGAATAGTCAGCTGGTTTTTTCCCAGGCCATAAACTTCTTGGGCCATCTTCTGAAACCTGGGCGCGTTCTGGGTCGGCAACCAAACCTCTAGATGCTCCGGAGAATTCTTCTGGGAGGGCCGGAAATAGGCGGTACAGTTCATTGGTTCGAGGCAAAGGTGGGAAATGTACGGGTATTCGAAAAAACTGCTAACTACCGTATTTTGATCGTCCGCGAAAACCCTGTCGACGCCTCCTCTCTCTACTTTGACTTCACTTCCCGTGTTTTCTATTTTCTCTGAAAAGGATACAAATTCGGTCCAGCTATCGGAAGAAGCATCAGAATAATCCCAGACTGCGTCGACTTTTTCTGCCGCCTTCATCACAGCCCAAGTGCTACTGCCCACTAAGCCTATACCGTCTGCTGACCCCCCGACTCCGGGCTTGGCTTTTAGAATCCAGGCACCACTAACTCCGGGTTGTCGCCTGACCTTATCCAGGTCTGCGCTTACAATAGTCCCTCCTACTCGAGGACACTTTGCGACGTACCCGTACTGCATTCCTTCTACGCGCGTATCAATTCCGAAATCGCCTACTCCTGTCACTATTTCCAGTGAGTCTGCCTGGCTTTTTGATGTTCCAAGGATTGTGTAGTCTTCCCGTTTTTTAAAAACCAGACTTTCTTTTTTGGGAACCGGTTGCCGACTAGCGAGTGACGCAAGTTGCTGAAATGTGCGGAAGCGCCTCGTTGAAATGTGAGTCACTCGGCTATTTTTGGCTCTCAGTTCATTTGCGGGCAATTCCATGGCTTCAGCGGCTGCGCTTATCAGCATCTCGCGAGCAGTCGCTCCCATTTCCCGCATAAGATCCCAGTTTCGATAAAGAGTGTAGGACCCTCCAGTAGATTGCCCTCCAAATTTTTCGGTATCCACCTCCGGTGTTTGCTTAACTCTCACATCAAGCCAGTCGGCTCCCATTTCTTCAGCAACAATCATGGGAAGAGAGGTCTTTATTCCCTGCCCCATCTCAGGAGAACCCGAATAAATAAGAATCGAGCCATCATCATTTATCTGCACGTAAGCGTTAAGCTGCGCAGACCCTACCAGGGTAGGAGATTCAGCGAACCCAACCGGCATAAAAGCGCCTATCGCAAGGCCTCCACCAAACAAACCGGATAGCTTTAAAAAGCGCCTACGGGAAAACTGGAAACCTGACGAGTTCGTTATCTTTTTTTGTCCGGCAGCTATCATCTCTTACCCTCTTCATCTTCTGTAACGGCTGCTGATTTATATAACGCCGCCGCAGAATGAATCGCTTTCCTGATACGAACGTAAGTCCCGCACCGGCAATAATTTCCTTTCATAGCAGAGTCAATATCATCATCGTCAGGAGAAGGATTTTCATTCAGCAAAGCCAGAGCAGACATGATCTGGCCCGCCTGACAGTATCCGCATTGCGCGACATCCTCATCTATCCAGACCTCCTGGATCGGATCCAGTTTCCCGTCCTTCGCGACACCCTCTATCGTTGTAATTGTTTGGGTGGCAACACTCTTAACTGGCAAAAGGCAGCTCCGGACAGGTTTCCCGTTAAGGTGGACAGTACAAGCTCCGCACTGCCCTATACCACAACCGTATTTGGTGCCTGTCAGCCCGAAAGCGTCGCGCAAAACCCAAAGAAGAGGCATCTCTTCAGGCACATTAGTTACCAGTCTCTGGCCATTCACAAACATCTGGATTTCTGGCATCAAGTCTTCCCCACATCAAGCCTAATCTCTGATATATACTCACAGAAAACGCTATAGATAGCACGCAATGAAAAAACTCATTTCGGCGAAACGATCACCCAATTCTTGTCAAAGAAGTTCCTGGACTTTAAAACTATTTCGTCTATTTTCGAGAGCACAACCGGCCAGTCTTCGGCTACCGGCACCTGTCTAGCTGATCTGCACGAGCTGCTTTCCGGCATTGGATCCGGCAAAAATTCCTCTGGCTGATTCAGGAACTTTCTCAAACCCCTGAGATACATCCACCAACTCCTTTAGCTCTCCCGACTGGAGCCAGCCACCCAGTCGGTCACGAGCATCACTAAAGACCTGCTCGTAATCGCTATACCAGAAACCCTGGATCATTCCGTTATGCTGAGTCAACAAAGTCGTATTCCGAACCACCATTTCAGGGTTGTCATAACCACTTATCCCGCCACACATAGCGACCCGGCCGAATGGTGCCAGATTAACAAGCACAGCGTCCAGGACACTACCACCCACATTGTCAAACATGACGTCTATACCTTTTGGAGCAGCAGAAGCAAGACCCGACACCAAGTCTCCGTTTTTATAATCTATTGCTTCATCAGCTCCAAGCTCTTCCCTCAGCAACTCACATTTTTCGGGGCCGCCAGCAATGCCTATAGTTCTGCACCCCAATAATTTAGCTATCTGGAGTGCTATGGATCCTATACCTCCCGCCGCTGCAGATACCACAACATTATCCCCGAGCTTCGGCTTCCCTATCTCTAATACTCCGATATAGGCACAAAGCCCGGTCATTCCAAGGGTGATCATATTTGTGGTCAGACTATACCCTGGAGTCAGGCGCGAAAGAGGCGCTCCCCCGGCATCAAGCCCATCGGAAATAACGAAATCCGCCCAGTCAAGAGTGCCATGAACCTCATCTCCTTCAGCAAAATCAGGGTGCAGGCTCGACACCACCACTCCTCCCGCATGACCTTTAAAAACGGTTCCCACGGGGAGAGGATCAATCCGTCCGGGGACACCTTTTACCATGGCGTGGACAAGAGGCTCGCAAACAAACAATTTATTCCGGATAAGAATCTGTCCTTCTTCGAGCCCAGGAACAGGGTTTTCTTTAACACCAAACACTTCCGGCTCAAGACACATACCCTCGCTCCTCGAAGGCTGAGCAACAACCCATTGACGGTTAATGTCGGTCATATCTAATCTCCCGCAATTCATTTTCCTTCGGACCTTATAGCTGTTTCGGGCTTAGCGCAATCCGAGCCTTTTACTCGTCGGCGCCAGGAACTGATCGAGCGATAACAGAACCCATATAACGTGTCTCTCCGCCAACACGGATAAGAGTCATTTCATGAATCTGCCACCCCATCTCACGAGAGTATTGAACGCGGTCCAAATAGGTTCCAAGGAAAAGCCATACCCTTTCATCTTTTCTTTCATGCCAGGCTTGAACATAACTCTCCATGGTAGCTGTCCCTCGCAAGGGCTTGCAGTCCTCGTCCAAGTCAAAGCGCTGAATCTCAACCAACTGGGTTCCTATTAGGTGTTGGGTGGGTCCAATATCCTTCAATGCGTTAGCCACCACTTGCACCCACGCTTCAGGCCCGATCTGCGGCGGAATGTCTTCGCCAGCCAAAATGACTGAATCTTTAGAAAATATTCTGTGATATGTTCTCCGGCCCTCCTCCACCGATTGATCAATTCCCGTACCAATTTTATCAGTTGCCTTGGCGTACCACCTCCTCAGATATTCGATGTCTTGAATTGCCTTCAATTTTTCTAGGGAATAATTACACGATTCCTGCGAGTAAGACGCCGGCGCAAAAGCAGTAACCAAAAGAAACAAGGCAATTCCAAGTAAATTCATTATGCGCTCCTGACATTATCACCAGCAAAAAATCTTCTTTGATCGGATAAAGTTCTGGGTAAGTCTTGAAAATATAACAAATAAATCTGAGTAAAATACAATCGTCTAAACTAGGGCAAGGGCAGCTTTCCTTTGGCTTTTTAATATTTCTTCCAAATCAACGTCCACCAGCTCGCCATTTCTAACCTTCCATTCCCCGTCAACCATGACCGCTTGAGCTCGATGCGCACCAGAAAGAACTAGAGCAGCTAAGGGATCATGCGCACCGGCAAATCTAAGCTCATCTGTGCCGAATAGTGCTAAATCAGCGTAGCCGCCCTCTCTTATCTCTCCAATATCATCCCGATTGAGCAGCCGAGCACCTTCTGTCGTGGCCAATTCCAGCGCATCAATATGACTAAATTGTTCTGCACCTAGCCTCAGCCTCTGCAGAAGGTATGCCTGCCTAAGTTCCTGTATTAAATTCGAACTGTCGTTTGACGAGGAGCCATCAACACCCAAACCGACGGGGGAACCAGCGGCTCTGAGTTCTTCAACCGGACAGAAACCCGATGCGAGCGTCATGTTCGAAGAAGGGCAGTGACATATGCCGGTCTTGGTCCGGCCAAGCCTTTGTATTTCCTCAGGCAAGAAGTGAATTCCATGCGCTAGCCAGACATTATTAGAGAGCCAGCCTAATTTTTCAAGATAGTCCAAAGGTCTACAACCATATAAGTTTTCGCAAAAAGAGTTTTCGTCAGATGTCTCAGCAAGGTGCGTATGTAATAACACTTTTTTATCACGTGCCAGTTGAGCCGAAGAAGACATTAATTCCTCAGTCACAGAAAACGGAGAGCAGGGCGCAAGAGCTATTTGCAGCATCGCACCTTCAGAATGCTCATGCCATTGGTCGATAAGTCTCTCGCTATCTTTTAGGATAATATCTTCGGCTTGAACTATATTGGAAGGGGGGAGCCCACCATTTTCTTCGCTTAGGCTCATTGAACCCCGAGTTAAAATCGCCCGAATGCCCAGCGATTTGATCTCTTCTGCCTGCACGTCTATTGCTCTGCTCAGCGCTTTTGAAAAAACGTAATGATGATCAACTGTGGTAGTGCAACCAGACAACAAAAGCTCACAAACAGCTGTTCTGGTAGAAGCACGGACAGAGCCCTCCGTTAATTTAGACCAAACCGGATACAAACTCGCTAGCCAAGGAAATAATTCTTTGTTCAGCGCAGCGGGAAGAGCACGAGTTAATGTTTGATAGAAATGATGATGACAGTTGATAAGACCAGGAATTAAAACCAGCCCTGACGCATCAAATATCTCGTCAAATTCTACTCTAGGGAACTCATCTACGAGCTCTAGTATTCTTCCTTGTGAAACCAAAACACCGCGACTTGCTCGCTTTTTATTTCCTGTCCATGAAACCGCTGGATCCTTTATCCAAGTAATCAAACGAATAATTCCTGTAAAATTTTAAGTCGGGTCATATCTTCAGCTTTAATCTCAACGAGGAGCCGAAACGCCTAACATTTAAATGAATGTGGTTGATGCTATACTGGTTTGGTCTCACATTTTGCACATATAGAGCTGACACGAATAGAAAAATTTACATTTAAATAGATAAAAGAAGGCTAGCAAGAATTAGGAGTACCCGGCGATGGATTTTCTTTCTAGATATTTTGAGTTTAAGAAACACAACACCAATTTCAACAAAGAAATACTGGCAGGAATAGCGACTTTTCTATCAATGTCTTATATCACCGTCGTTAATCCATCCATTCTCTCAGAGACAGGAATGGATTTTGGTGCCGTATTTGTTGCAACTTGTCTCGCGGCCGCTTTTGGATCAGCGGTCATGGGATTGCTAGCGAACTATCCTGTCGCGCTCGCGCCGGGGATGGGACAAAACGCCTTTTTTACATATGGCGTAGTGATTGGTCTTGGTCATACATGGCAATCTGCCTTAGGCGCTGTGCTAGTCTCTGGTGTGATTTTCGTTATCTTAAGTATTCTTCCAGTAAGACAATGGTTAATTAATGCCATTCCACGAAATTTAAAGCTTGGGATAGCCTCTGGCATTGGATTTTTTCTGGGTTTTATCGCCCTTAAAAATGCAGGCATTATAGTCGAGAACCAGGCTACTTTAGTTGGGTTGGGGGACCTCACCGGGGTCGGTCCGATTCTATGCCTCAGTGCATTTGTTTTGACTGTTGCTTTAACTGCAAGGCGAGTAACCGGTGCGGTTGTTATTGGGATTTTATCGGCGACTTTACTTGGGCTTCTGATTGGCGACATTTCTTACATGGGTGTCCTCTCGGCACCCCCTTCTATTGCGCCCGTTTTTTTTGAACTTAACCTTGTTTCTGCAATAGATGTATCAATGCTGACGGTAGTCATGACAATGCTGCTGGTAGACGTCTTCGATACAGCAGGGACGCTAGTCGGCGTATCAAATCGTGCCGGCCTCTTGGATGAAAAAGGTCATCTGCCGAGGATAGGGAAAGCACTCATCGCAGACTCTTCGGCCACGATGGTTGGGTCCGTTTTCGGAACGTCATCAACAACTTCCTATGTTGAAAGCGCAGCCGGTGTTGAAGCCGGCGGTCGAACCGGGATGGTATCCGTTACCGTATCAATCTTGTTTCTGCTTTGTCTTTTTCTCGCGCCTTTAGCAAAAACGATTCCTGCCTACGCCACCGCCGCGGCTTTGCTATATGTGGCTTCTGTGATGGTCAAGGCGCTCGCAGATTTAGATTGGGATGATATCTCTGAGACTGCGCCCGCTACTATTTGCGCTCTTAGCATGCCACTAACTTTTTCAATAGCAGACGGTATCGGACTCGGGTTTATCACCTATTCGATAATAAAAATTCTTTGCGGCAAACTCGGAGACTGTTCGGCTCCAGTGTTGATTATATCGCTCGTTTTCCTGTTAAAATTTTTGTTCTTGTAGAAGGTTGGAAAAATTTTCGAACAATAACGCGTTCACCCTTGAGGGGAGACCGCCTCCTCTGCTAGCGGCAGCCATCGCATTTCAGCACCTCTTGGCCATGGCGGGAGGGATTTTGACAGCGCCTCTCCTGATTGCGTTAGGGATGGGGCTATCAACCGCCGAAACAAGCTATCTAATTAGCTCAGCTCTGGTCATTTCAGGCTTTGCAACCTTCGTGCAAATCAATCGTGCAGGGCCAATAGGTTCAGGACTCCTAAGCCTCCAAGGCTCCAGCTTTGCGTTTGTCGGACCTCTAATCTTCTCCTATAAAATTCTTATTTCTGACCAAAGCGCTGAAGAGGCATTGGGAGCGATTTTTGGTTCAACAGCACTTTGTTCATTAATCATGCTCGCGCTTTCTTTTTTTTTGAAGCATCTTAGAAACGTTATTACGCCCAACGTCTCTGGTACTACTATAATGCTCCTCGGCATTACGCTTGTTCTCACTACTTTACAAAACCTGGCCAGAGAGTTTGATAGCGCAGGAGGTTTTGAGGGTAACGGCTTCGGGATAATTATTCTTTCGGGCTCAGTATTGGCAAGCACTATTTTAATTTCTAGATCGAATAAGACTTGGTTGCGGGTCGGCAGCATAACCTTCGGACTAATGTTTGGTTTCAGTATTTCATTAGTTTTTGGCTCCGTGGACCTGTCTGTTTTAGAGAGCACAGAAGTATTTTTCATTCCTGAGATCGGGAGATACCCAATTTCAATAGATCTTCAGATAATAGGAATATTACTTCCAATATTTTTAGTATCGACAATGGAATCAATTGGAGACATCACCGCTACAAATGCTCTCTCTGGTTTGAAAACGGGGGGCACAGCCTACTGGCTTCGTTTACGAGGCGGAATCGCAGCCTGCGCTACTAATTCTTTTGTAGCTTCCCTTTTTTCCACCTTTCCTAATACGACCTTTAGTCAGAACAATGGAGTCATAAGGCTAACTGGAATTTGCAGCCGTCACGTAGGCATCTACGCGGCGGTATTTTTAATAATTCTCGGTTGCATACCGTTTGTTGCCAATCTATTCCAAACCATCCCTCCTCCGGTAATATACGGATCAACGGTACTAATGTTCGGGCTTGTCGCAGTTTCTGGCTATAAAATAATTGCCGAATCCCTCCCCAAAAAGCGAGATTGGATCTTGGTCGGATTCGCTTGTTCCCTAGCGTACTTGATCTCTTTTTTTATTGATTCAGTGCCGGGTGTTCCGGAAAATCTCGTCACCGTTTTATCTTTTCCAGTATCTACAGGGGCCTTAGTAGCAATGTTTTTTGAAATCGTTACTCCTAAAAATACACTCGGCGACGAGCCAGGAAATAGATAAGAAAAAAGCTACCATGAGACTTTTTTTGGGTTGCTTGGCCACTCTAAGAAGCTTTTAGAGTGGCCTAGAATTTAGATATCACAAGCTAAATCTTACCCTGCCCATGATCTGGCGAGGCGGGATAAGTTCTACCCCGGTTGCGCTAACGCCAAAAACGTCTGTCATTCGCGAGTTGACACCATCCTCGTCGGTTGCATTGTAAACCATCACATCAAAGCCCCAATCTTTGTCAGCAAGGTCTACGCTTACCATTAAGTTCAGGACGTTGTAGCTCGGAACTGTGTCAACCGTGGGATTATTAATGACCCGCTGCTGGAACTCCCCTCGATGGATATATTCGAGAATCCCTGTTATCTCATGCCCCGCCTCCATTGTTGTTTCGTATCGGAGACTAACGTTAGCCGTGAAGTCAGGTGTCTTCGCCAAATCGTTACCGTTTATGTCTTCCCTCAAACTATACCGTATCGCTTCCTGCCCAAAGAAATAAGGCTCAGCTTTTACATTGTCGAGTGCCTCATAGGGCGCCGTAATTTCAGATTCAAGAAATGCCATTTTGACGTCAAGCGTAATCGAATCAGACAGAAGTGCTACAAGCTCTAATTCTCCTCCCTTCACTTCGACCTCCGGAATGTTCGCTACACCGCCACGATATATATCTGGATCAGTGGCTTGAAACTGAAGATTCTCATAGTCGTAAAAGAAGGCTGCAACATTAGCGCGAACGCGCCCCTCGAACGCGTCGGTCTTCAAACCAACTTCGTAAGCATTAATTTCTTCGTTTTCAAAAATGGGGAATACCATAACCGGCGCGTTATCGTCGTCAAAACCAAACGTTAAGTTGCTTCCACCTGGCTTAAATCCTGCTGTAAAAGACGCGTAGATCATTGTATCGTCGTCTATATCGTACTCCGCAACCAGTCTCCCCGTGACCTTGTCTAGCTCCTCCTCTAAGTTATAGACTTGGCCTGGGATCCCAAAAAAGTTAGAGACGAAGCTCTCCACCTTGTCTTCGGTATATCTGAGGCCACTTATCAATCTAAAGTTATCTGTCACGCTCAAAGTTGTTTGCCCGTATATCGAATAAGACTCACGGGTAGGGAAAGCGTTTGAGATAAAGCCTACCTCTGCCCCATAGACAGCAAAGCAGGCAGGACACTCAGGGTTATGCACATAAGGGGTAAATTGTCCATCAGCCAACCCAATGTCAAAAACATTATTTACGTCCTTGAACTCATAAATGTAGTTTTCTATTTCATGATCGAAGTAAAAAAGCCCAACGATCCAATCAAGCTTTCCGAAAGCGGGTTCATTAGAAATTATATTTAATTCGAGTGTCTTTGTTTCAACGATGGAAGTTTCCGGGTTGAATTCAGCTCTAATGTAAGGAAGACCTTCCCAAAGACCACCAATGTGAATATCCCCAAAATTGTGCCTATCGTTATCACGAACCACCAAAATTTGATCTTCTTGCCAACTCGCAAGACCCTTGAACGTTGAAGTCCCTATGTCTGCCTCGTAAATTGCCGCGACCAGCTTAGAGGTAAGCTCATAATTAGATCTCGTGTCTTGAGAGAGTTTTCTCGCACCCGGAGTCTGATCATCAATCCCTTTTATCGCCGCACCATTATTATCTGCATCAAAATATGTTCCGAAAATCCTCAAGCTAGAGTTGTCGCCTGTGGTAAATTCCCAGTCGGTGCGGAAGCTGATGGAGCTCATATCATCTAGCTCCTGACCATTAAAGATGTTGTCAGTAAATCCATCTCTCTCAGTAATCGTAAATGAGGTCCTAGTCGCTACCTGATCCGAGACAGGAATATTCATGGAAACCCTTCCCTTACCCAAGTTATATTCTCCGAGGGTTAGATCACTTTTTATTTCAAATCCTTCGGTGGAGGGACGTTTGCTAATGACGTTTATGGCTCCGCCTGTCGAGTTTTGTCCAAAAAGCGTACCCTGCGGACCTCTCAAAACCTCTATCCGTTCTACATCTATAAAATCGGTCTGGAGGGAAAATGGAGAAGCGATATAAACACCGTCGAGATGATATGCAACAGATGGTGCCGCTATGGCGTTTTGATTGGTCTCGTTTCCAATACCTCGGATAGAAACAACGGTTTTATAGCCCTCGTTCTTTGCCACCGTAACGCCAGGGGCAATTCCGCTTAAATCGACAAAGGAAGTAATATTCTTATTGTCTAGCTCGTCGCCGCTGAGTACCGTTACCGCCTGCGAGAGATCTTGCAAACTCTCATTCCTTTTCTCAGCAACAACAATAACTTCTTCGATCACATTGTCTGCCAAAGAGCTAAAACACATAAGCATGATCCAGAAAAAAAGAAACCAGCTTAGTAACGATTTGTTGGTGCCTGTCCCGAACATTTTTCACCCCTTAAATATCAATAAAATTTTTTTTGACTATAAATCTAAAACCCATTTTGTATCAAATGTGTAGCATGGATCGTGCCATTTACCAATTAATTACAGGGTTCAAATTTTTTTTCGGCAACCCAATGACTTATCTATTAAACCAGGAAAACTTAGCAAGTTGATTTTTAACCCTCAACAAGACAAATGCTCTATTTTTGTGCGAAAAAAGCCTGATACACTATTATAGCGCGTCCCTAGTGAACATGATTTTTTTCGCCTCACAACATTCCCTCACGAATTATGAATTCGGATATTTCTGAAATACCACTACCTAATTTTAAATTAGAAAAGATATATGGCTTGCCTGCCCTCATCACCTTTGCATCGCTATCCATCACATCTAAATCCGCACCGACGAAGGGAGCCAAATCGATTTTATTGATTATCAACAAGTCTGACTTTGTAATACCCGGACCACCCTTCCTTGGGATCTCCTCGCCAGCAGAAACATCGATCATGTAGAGCGTTAGATCAGAAAGTTCCGGACTAAAAGTTGCTGCAAGGTTATCACCTCCGCTCTCTATAACGATTAGATCAAGGTCTGTAAATCTTGCGGTGAGCTGATCAATCGCGTTCAGATTCATCGATGTGTCTTCTCTTATCGCCGTGTGAGGGCAACCGCCTGTCTCAACTCCCAAGATGCGGTCAGGGGAAAGAGCTTGGTGTTTCAATAAAAATTCTGCGTCTTCTCGTGTATATATGTCGTTAGTAATCACGGCCAAATTAAAGTTCTGGCGCATCTCCAGGCAAAGAGCTTTAACGAGAGACGTTTTCCCCGCTCCGACGGGCCCACCAACTCCCAGTCTCAGTGGCGGCTTTTTATTTTCTTCTAACATAGTGTCTCCTTAAGATCTATAGAGTCTGCCCTCAATACCTTCATGTTGCGCGGATAGAATAGCCACTCCCGGGAGCGAGCGGCCGAACTCCCACTCAAACTTCTGCTGCTTTTGGGCGATTCTCTTAGACCGATCGACGCACTCGGATATCTGAGGAATCATTTTCTCGAGAAGCCATTGACCTTTTGACTGTCCCATCGGGAGAGACTTAGTTACTACGAGCACCTGGTTTTCAATCCAATTAAAAGAAAAGCCAATAGCTAATTCGGTGACAGGAATCTGCCAGTAAGCGCCGGCGATCGCAAATTCTGTAACAAACGAAGGCTCTCTAAAGAGCGGACTACCGACGTCTAGCTGCTGAAGAATACGAGCCAGTGATTTGCCCATTTCCAAATCTTCTAGAAGGATCTCCTCAGTCTCTCGATTTGCTTGGAGATATTCATTCAAGCTGTTGATAACATTTGGTTCATTCTCGTTCCAGGCATCCGAACTGAGAAACAAGGCGGGCAAGTCGAGAGCGGACAACCCGTAATTGAAAAGATCTGAGATCCATTGGAACGCCGTCATATGATCTTTCACAATGCCATTGTATATAGCCGATTCCATGCAAGATGAGTAAGCGTAACCTCCGACAGGTAGGGCTTGCGAAGAAAGCCTGATCAAATTGGCAAGTTTAGTTACCTCAGAGCTCACAATTGCCCTCTAACTCGTTAATGTTTCGAATGGGCATGATACGCCCCCTCCTCGGGCTGAAAAGGAGTAACCGTCTCGTCTACAAATCCACCCAAACCGATGACCATCTGATCTAAAACATAGTCTGGCTGGTAAAGTAGTTCGTCTTCCCTTACCTCAAGAGCGACATGGCGATTTCCTAAATGGTAAGCAATCCTAGTTAGTGCAAAATTATCGGTTGCCGTAACACGCGAGACAGGCTCCGGTAGAGCTTTGACCGAGAAGAAGTCATCAGTTGTCGAGACTAGGATATCGCCTCCTAGCAGATACTCGCCTCGGTCAAGGAACCAAGCGACAGATGCTCCTTTCTCCGATATGCCCTTTCCTCTACTCCGTTTTCGCTCGTCATAAGGCAAGGCTATCTCATCATCATTTCCAGAGAACTCGTGATCTGTAGCTTTTTTAAAGCAATCGAATCGCATGTCATTGGGGCCTAAAATAGAAAGTAGCGCTGCGCGAGCGGCAGGCAATCCGCCGGCTCGCAAGTCAGAAGCTCACCGTCTGCCCTGACCTCATAACTCTCAGGATCTACTTCGATGTGTGGCAGGTAATCATTCAAGACCATGTCAAGCTTTGATACATTTCTGCAAGAACGCACCGCGCTAATCTTTTTTCTTAGCCCAAGGTCATTCAATCTCTCCCCGAAAGCTTGGCTAACAAAAGTAAGACTAGTTGCCTCCCTAGCTCGTCCGAACGAACCGAACATCGGCCTGTAGTGCACTGGCTGAGGTGTCGGTATTGACGCATTCGGATCACCCATCGGCGCAGCTGCTATCATGCCACCTTTGATAATCATCGCCGGCTTTACCCCAAAGAATTCGGGCTTCCAAAGAACTAGGTCAGCCAGCTTGCCCTCCTCTATCGATCCAACTTCACTAGCGATCCCATGAGCGATGGAGGGGTTGATTGTGTATTTCGAGATATACCGTTTGACACGGAAATTGTCTGTGCTGCTCCCTTTCTCAAGAAAACCCCGTTGTACTTTCATTTTATGTGCGGTTTGCCAAGTCCGACTAATAACCTCACCAACCCGGCCCATCGCTTGGGAATCGGATGCGATCATCGAGAACGCTCCAAGGTCATGCAATATATCCTCAGCCGCAATAGTTTCTTTTCTTATGCGAGAGTCTGCAAATGCAACATCTTCGGGAATGTTTGGATCTAAGTGATGACAGACCATTAACATGTCCAGATGCTCATCCACCGTGTTGATCGTGTAAGGGCGCGTCGGATTTGTCGATGAAGGCAACACGTTTGGAAGGCCACAAGCTTTTATAATATCAGGGGCGTGACCGCCTCCGGCTCCTTCGGTGTGAAAAGTATGGATTGTTCTGCCCTTAAAAGCGGCTATGGTGTCTTCCACAAAACCCGATTCATTAAGCGTATCTGTGTGAATAGCTACCTGAACATCTTGACACTCAGCGACAGACAAACAATTATCAATAGCTTGGGGTGTAGTACCCCAGTCCTCATGAAGTTTGAGTCCCATCGCTCCGGCTTCAACTTGCTCATCTAGGGGACCAGGAAGGCTCGCGTTACCTTTCCCCATAAACCCTAGATTCATCGAAAAATCATCTGCCGACTGAAGCATCTTGGATATGTGCCATGGGCCAGGAGTGCATGTCGTGGCGTTTGTGCCCGTTGCCGGACCGGTTCCTCCTCCAAGCATCGTTGTGATGCCCGACATCAAGCATTCTTCAATCTGCTGAGGACAAATAAAGTGGATGTGAGCGTCGACACCTCCAGCGGTCAGAATATGTCCTTCGCCAGCGATGGCCTCTGTTCCAGGGCCAATTACAATGTCGACTCCTGACTGGGTGTCGGGATTACCGGCCTTGCCCACCTTCCAGATTCGCCCATTTTTAATTCCAACATCCGCTTTTACTATTCCCCAATAATCAATAATTAAAGCGTTGGTGATAACAGTGTCCGCAGCATCAGCCGAAAGAGACTGGCTTTGACCCATTCCATCTCGTATGACCTTACCGCCTCCAAACTTTACCTCGTCTCCATAGACTGTAAGATCTTTTTCTACTTCGACAATTAATTCTGTGTCCGCTAAGCGCAGCCTGTCGCCAGTGGTGGGTCCAAACATTTCAGAGTAGGCTCGACGTGATAATTTTGGCATAATTTAGGTCTCCAACGTTCCCATTACTTCGCCTCGGAAGCCAAAGATATTTCTCGAGCCACCAAACTCCACTAGCTCGACAGTTTTTGAAACGCCAGGCTCAAAACGAACTGCGGTGCCCGCGGCGATATTCAGTCGATAACCAACAGTCTGCGGTCTATCGAAGTTCAGTGCGGAATTGGTCTCAGCGAAATGGTAGTGAGAGCCTACCTGTATTGGACGATCTCCAACGTTAGCAACCTGAACCTCAACCGTTTTTCTGCCCTTATTGAGCTCAATCGATCCATCAATTAGAAAATATTCTCCTGGTCTCATCATTCAGCCTCTACAGAATAGGTTCGTGCACGGTGACCAGCTTAGTCCCGTCCGGGAAAGTGGCCTCGACTTGCACTTCGTGGATCATATCTGCGACTCCTTCCATCACATCTTCGGTCGAGAGTATTGTCTTACCAAAAGACATCAACTCGGCTACGGTTTTTCCATCCCTTGCTCCTTCCATAATTTCAGCAGAAATAAGTGCTATGCACTCCGGGTAATTTAGCTTCACACCCCTCGCTCGACGACGCTCAGCCAGCAGCGCAGCGGTAAAAATTAGCAATTTATCTTTTTCTCTAGGGCTTAGCTCCATGGTGATTCTCCCCTCTCCAAGTCAATGGTATCAAAGATAGCTACCAGTGAACCTGTACGAAACGTTCCAAAGGTCGCAGCCCCATATTTTCGTATTTTTTTTTTTAATAGTTCCATATTCTGGGGCGCTCTCCATCACAACCGAGCATAAGCGCTTCATTTTGGTGCATAATCTCCCGGGCAACGTAAAATCCACGCTTACACTCCTCAACCGAGCTGCCTAGGTAACGCAACAGGAACAAACCTTTTTTCTTTGTGCCGCCAAAAGAGTCACAGCCTATTTTTTTTTTTATCGCCGAAACTAACCTAGAAAATTCATCGTCTTCGATATATGCCGAGGTTGCAATCAGCGAACCCAGAACATGTTTCCCCTGCAAACCCCAAGAACTCGTGTCCATCGTGGGACTGTACTCAAAAAAATCGCGATGAACCAGGCGCTCATTTTTTACAATTGTAGTAGAGGAGCGCAGAGCTCCTGTAAAAAAGTTTTTATCTGGCCCCTTCCTTCCCAAAACCGTAATGTCCCAACCAAAAAAACGGGACTCGTCAGACAGGGTGATTTTATTAGTTAGACTTGTTTTTGCTCCGTCAAAAAAAATGTTTTCCTGCGGGACCCACTCTAGCAAGGAACCCTTTTGTACTTTAAAGTCTTGGGAAACCTTCTGATCAGGCAGGCCGCCCTCACAACTGTAGAACTTAGAGGCAGCGGAAGAGGTAATCAGTGTATTCGTCTCCTCGTGGCCCTCGAAATGGACCGAAAGAGAGTCGCCTCCTACGACCCCTCCAGGAGGGTGAATTAAATAGATGTGACAACTCCCATCGTCTTGAAAAAAAGGCCGCTGGACCCTGAGCGGACCCTCATGCTTGAGACTACTTAGACGAGTAGATCCCTTTATTTTTCGAGTTTCTAGGCTTATCGAGCCTCGCCAGCTACGCATTGCCAATGCACAAAAAAAGCTTCACAGGACAAACTTCCTTATGGTATTCATTATCCACAATGGTTTAGCCTATTTATTTAATCCAGCTCGCCAAAAACTAACTCTATTCATGCGGACGATCGATTTTAATTATTATAATAGGATTTATCTATTGTGGTTATCGATTTATTTTAGTGGATCGAATTCCTTCTTTGCTTATACTCTTACGATAACAGTATTTTTTGGCGATATAAAAAAATTGGAGGGAATCAGATGCGGCATTTACCGCTCGTGTTAAGACAGTTTTTTTTTGGAATCCTAATCCTAGGGCTCGCAAGTGCGGCTTTATCATCCGGCAAAGCCAAATCGAATCGGTTCTGGTGGCCTGATCAGTTAGACCTATCCTCGTTGAGAGACCATGACCAGCGATCTAATCCCCTAGGACCAGAATTCGACTATGCGTCGGCTTTTACCAATCTTGAGCTAAGCGAGGTGAAGTCAGATATAGATAATGTTTTGACCGACTCTCAAGACTGGTGGCCAGCAGATTGGGGCAACTACGGGCCATTTTTTATTAGGATGACCTGGCACAGTGCGGGGACCTACCGAACTCTGGACGGCCGAGGCGGTGGAGATGGTGGTCAAATGAGATTTGATCCTCTAAATAGCTGGCCCGATAATGGGAACTTGGATAAAGCAAAACGACTGCTCTGGCCCATCAAGAAAAAATACGGCACCTCGCTCTCATGGGGAGACCTAATGATACTAGCGGGCAACGTCGCGCTAGAAAATATGGGTTTTGAGACTTATGGTTTTGCTGGAGGGCGGTCCGACGATTGGGAACCAGACACGGTATACTGGGGACCTGAGATTGAGATGCTAGCCAGCGATCGCTATGACGAGAACGGCAAACTCCAAAGACCCTTAGGCGCAATGCACATGGGCTTGATCTATGTAAATCCTGAAGGCCCAAAAGGCAAACCGGATCCAGTCGCTTCAGCAAAAAATATTCGCTTATCATTCGGCCGGATGGCTATGAACGATGAGGAAACCGTAGCTCTCGTTGCTGGCGGACACACCTTCGGAAAAATGCATGGTGCACGCAAACCTGAGGACTGCGTCGGGTCCGATCCAGGGGGGGCGCCCGTTGAAGAACAAGGCCTAGGATGGAAGAACAGGTGCGGCAAAGGTCATTCTGAAGATGCCACCACGAGCGGCTTGGAAGGCGCATGGACACAAGCGCCCACTAGATGGACGAGCCTCTATTTATCAAACCTGCTCGACAACGAATGGGAGCAAACCAGAAGCCCGGCCGGCGCCATAATCTGGGTCCCTGTAAACAAGGCCCTACACAACTCGGTACCGGATGCACATGTAAAGGGAAAGTCTAACCCGCCGGTCATGACTACTGCAGATCTTGCTCTGAAATTCGATCCGGCATACCGAGAGATCGCCGAGAGATTCAAAGCGAACCCGGAAGAATATCAAAAGGCCTTTGCCAAGGCCTGGTTCAAGTTAACTCACAGAGATATGGGACCTCGAGAGAACTATCTGGGTGAAGAAGCTCCGGAAGAGGAGCTTGTCTGGCAGGACCCCGTTCCCTCGCCAGACCACGCCCTTATTAGAAAATCGGATATAAATAAACTGAAAGAACGGATTCTGGAGTCAGGGCATTCCCGGTCGGAACTGGTGCGCACTGCATGGGCCTCTGCCTCCTCGTTCCGTGGCTCTGACATGCGAGGAGGAGCCAATGGTGCCCGCATCGCGCTTTCGCCCCAGAAAGATTGGGAGGTTAATAACCCGGAGGAACTGGGGAGGGTAATAGAAACCCTTAAGACCTTGCGGGCCGAGTTCAACGATTCCTATTTTAGTAACGTCAAAGTCTCTCTTGCCGACCTGGTGATTCTCGGTGGAGCAGCAGCGATTGAGGAAGCAGCGGCCGAGGGAGGAATCAAAATCGAAGTTCCGTTCATTCCGGGTCGAGGAGACTCAAGCCAGGCTCAAACAGATGAGGTATCTTTTTCATTGCTTGAACCCGATGCCGATGGCTTCCGTAACTATTTCAACAGCGACAAGAGCTATCGTTCGCCGACCGAAATGCTGGTAGACAAGGCGGATCAACTGAACCTGACCGTTCCGGAAATGACTGTTTTGCTTGGCGGAATGAGGGCTCTTGACGCAAATTCGAACAAGACTTCACACGGTGTTTTAACGGATTCGCCCGGTGTCTTGAGCAATGACTTCTTTGTCAATCTCCTGGATATGTCTACGGACTGGCGAAAATCAGAATCCGAGGGACTTTACGAAGGAGTAGATCGTAACTCTGGCGAGGTTAAATACACAGCGACTTCGGTAGACCTTATCTTCGGCTCAAATTCGGAATTAAGGGCAGTCGCCGAGGTATACGCTTTTGACAATTCCGAGGAAAGATTCGCCAGAGATTTCGTTAGTGCATGGACCAAAGTAATGCGGGCGGACAGGTTTGACCTCTAGACACCAGAAAAAAGCATGACGGAGGAGACCGGGGCGCCATGTTTTTCCGGTCTCTCTCTAAAATTTAACGGCTTCTTTACTGCGCCTGTGGGCGAAGATCCTGGATGTCTTTGTAGATCAGACAACACATAAACAATAGTCCCACGTATCCGATCGAAGGATAAATCCAGTTTATCAATTGCCCGAAGGGCAGCAGGTTGCCTCCTAACAGGCAGACCAGGGTCAGACCAAGCGCCAATATCCTGAAGCGGGACGTATCTTCAGGAAAAAAGCGACGGCACACGGTCCAGAGCAGCGGGGTAACGGTTGTATATATTCCCAGGAATATAACGACCGCAAAAATTGAGCCATAAATAGGAAAAACCTCAGTAGCAAGAACCAGAACAGGAACCTCAGCGCCAAGGACAGATTCCAGGTTCCCTATCAGCGCCAAGACCACTATCGCCATCGCACCGATAAAACAGATCGGACCAGCCAAAGATATTCCATTTATCTCTGCCTCGCTCGCCATGGTAGATCCGACAAGAGGCAAAAAAGCTGCGAGCCCGGGCATGGCAAGACCCACATACAGCACCCCTGAAAAAAGCCAGTTATCAGAGGCCCTCAGCATCTCGAGATCAGTTCCCACTAGGAATCCTTTTTCGAGATCAAACCCTCCATCAAACAAACTCGCGGTCGCAGTAACCAGGGTTAGAATCACGATGACGGGACCAATGACACCGAGCACCTCGATAATTCTTTGGAGGCCAAGCAAAAGAGTTCCGGTGGCAAATACGGCCATAAGACTGGCCCCAAGGTGGATGGGCAGCCCATACGCCTGCTCGAGTGTTGCGGCCACTCCGGACAGCATTACAGCATAGACCGCAACAATCATGACCATCGTGTACCAGGTCATGGCAATACCCAGATGTTTTCCGCAAAAATAACGGAACGCCTCTTCATTAGTTCGAAGATTCTGTTCTTTTCCTGCTCTCATGAGTGACCAGCAGGTATAAATCATTAACACACAGCAAACTAACAATCCCCCGAAACCGTAGGGACCGTATCCCACAAAAAACTGCATTGCTTCCTGGCCGGTGGCAAAAGCTCCACCGATCAGCAACGCCATGTATGCACCTGAAACCCTTGCCACGTGAAAAATAAATCTATATTTATCAGTTTCTTGCATCATGAACCTTAAAGATCAGTCACTATCTTGAAGGATGTAGAGCCACATTACCGATCTGCCATGATCAATAAACCCGGTATCCTTCTGGACTTCCGGATCTGAGAGAGTTTCGAGAAATTTATCGATGTCGGAGTAGTAACCTTCGGCTGTGCCCTCATAGTCATGGATAGCAAGTCCAGCCGATTTTGCTGCAGCCATGGAAGCGTTTTCATCAGCATGAAACTGCCTGTAGCCCTGTAGCCCTGAGACATTCTCTCTCACCTCAGCAGCATGGTGATCTATCCAGTGAGCCTGCCAGTTTGCTCTTCCCCACTCGGGGAGTCTTCTTAAAACCATGTTAAGAAACAAGCGCTCGCTCCCGGAAACAATCTCGTGCTCTGTACCCACCAGAGCCGCCGAGGAATGCACGTCAACCGCGGGACCTAATCGCTCGCCAATGCCCTCCACAGATTCGCATAGAGCATCAAACGAAAGATTTTCACCTCTAATTTCGAATACGACATCAAAGGAAGGTTGTTCGGGCACCTCATCAGGTTGACCATCCTGGGGAACACTCGCCGTCGGATCACCCGGGACCCTAACCGCAAGGCGGTGCCGGGCGTCCGGCGAAGTCTCTTTAATTCTTGTCCACTCCAACGCCAGTTGATCGGTTATCTGATTAATCTGCCCCTCACCGGACGCACTTAGAAGCAACTGGATTTTCGTAATCACCGCCGGCCCTTACTTGGAATACCGGACGAGAGGCTGGTTGACATAAGTTCCTCTAGTAAGATCAGTTGTCACGCTCGGAGCAATGGGTCGCCACCCAAGCTCACTCCGGGCACGATCAGAGGACATAATACATTCGATGCATGAAAGATCTGCGAGCTCACCCATGACTTCCCTGGCCTCCTCAAGAGGCCAACAAACCGGCTCGATGCCCGGACCAAAATGCTTGGCAATGAGATGAGCTGTGTCCTTACTGCACACCACTTCATCAGAGCCCGCGTTGTATATACCATGCGCTGATTCATTAGTGACGGCCTTAAGATAAAGATCGGAAAGAGCATCGGCATGAATGGTGCTAACCAGGTTCGTACCCTCGCCTATGTGAAGAGATTTTCCCGTCTCCCTGGCTCTAAAAATGAGGCCCGCTAACCACCCGCCAGCGTGACCGTATATAAGACCGGGCCTTACACTTATTCCTCTTATACCCTTCGCCGATAGGCCAACAACCTCCTGATCATGCCTGGCTCGCCAGGCCCGCAACGGATGCGGGTTCTCGATGGGCTCATGTTCGTCCCGCGGAGTCCCCTGAGTGTCGTTGTAAACCACACTTGCGCTTGTCGTCACGAAAACCTTACCAGAACCATCGAACGCCGCCTCTACCGCTGAGATAAATTGTGAATCAAGCTTCTCCATTTCTTCGTCATGGGATGCCCCGATATGAACTACCGCATCACACTCTCTGGCCGTCTCACTTATCAGTTCTGAGTCCGCGAACCCTCCCGCCACCCAGCGCACCCCCTCGCGCGGGGAAAGATCAGCTATGTGGTGGGGCCGGACCAGCGCAAACACCTCGTGACCATGATCGAGAAAATAATTTAACGCATGACCACCTGCGTGGCCGGTGGTTCCGGTCATTAGTACCTTCATTGGTTTCGCTTCCTTTTCGTAACGCTAGCTTCTTCTCTTTTATTGATAAACAGTATCTTGATTTCACAAAAACTATGCCAGAGTTCCCAAACCTTGGCTAGTAGCCTCACCCGATTCCTATAAGCGCTCTCCCGATTTATACTGAACGGCCATACCCACAAAAATTCAACCGAAAGGTGATGCCCGATTAGTCTCACGAGTTCTTACTAAAGGGTACTTTGAAGACTAATTTAGAGTATTCTTACAGAATTTCGAGAAAACGGTCACTAATACAAAGAAAGAACATTATGGAAGACTTCAAAAATGCTTCTACATGATCGATGCAAACTGACCCGAGCAGTTGCCCTAGCACTCCTTTTGATTTCAGGCTGCGACTCTGGCCAAACAGTATCAGATATCCCTGAAGAGCGCGCCGAAAATAAGGCTGAATTCGATGAGAGTTGGTTGGCGGGCGATCATCATGTTCATAGTCGTTTCAGCGTTAGATGGGACGAGAAGACCAACCCACCCACTCCCATAATGGGGGGGGACGCGATCTACCCGATTCCAATGAATGCAGCTATGGGAAGTCGCTTCGGCCTAGACTGGATAGTAACAACAGATCACGGAGGCCCTAATCATTCTAAAATCAGGCTCGAACACGCGTACCCTGAACTCTTGGAATCCAGAAAAGCCCTGCCTGAAATGATCCAGTACATGGGAATGGAGTTCGACACCCCCGGGGCTGATCACTCTAGCATCATCATGCCTCTGGGAGAGAAAGAAGCGACGGACCTTTTTGATATCGAAACCAGATTCAACAAGAAAGAGCCATGGCCGGAAGACCAGACATGGGACACCGAAGAAAGGATGATCGAGGCCCTCGAAGCAATGAAAGAGCTTACCGATAAACCGATCGTAATAGCGCACCACCCATCAAGGTCAGCAAGAGGTAATGGGGAATACGGAATGACGGGGCCGGCCGAGCTAAGATCATGGAATGACACGGCACCCGGAATCGCGGTCGGAATGGAAGGCGCACCCGGGCATCAGGCAATCTCTCAACTTCGGAACCGGTTCGACCAGCCATCAAATCACTCCAAATTTCTCGGGGCCGCTAGGCCGAGAGGCATCTACGGTCGGATGCTAGGCGGCTACCCGACGATGGGAGGTTTTGACCAGATGACGGCCCAGGTAGGCGGATTCTGGGATTCGATGTTGGGTGAAGGAAGGCGATGGTGGATCACAGCAAACTCCGACAGCCACATCCACTGGACGGACGGAGGGGCTGATTTCTGGCCAGGAGAGTATTCGAAGACGTATGTCCTGGCGGAGAGAAACCCGCGAGCAATATTCGACGCCATCCGTAACGGGAAAATTTTCGTTACCACCGGAGACCTGGTCTCCGAGGTCTGGTTCGAGGCGAGCAAATCAGGGCCAGGGACGGAACCTAGTTCAGAACGGGAAACCGCCTCAATGGGTTCCACCCTCCGAGTGCAACCAGGTGAAGAGGTAACCATAAACATAAAGATTCTTGACCCTGGGACCACTAATCATAATGGCGACAGCCCGGAGGTCGCCAGGACAGATCTTATCCTTGGAGAGTTTTTCCAGGAGGAGGTAGATTCTGGAACTGACCTAAACCCGTCAGCAAAAGTAGAAAAAAGATGGGACCGAGAGGACATGAAGAACGATAGAAAGTATCTTGCGGCAGACTACGCGATAAAGAACATTTCCAGGTCATTTTATGTCCGGTTACGTGGAACCAACACCAATGAGCTAGAGCCAGCAGAGGACCCAGACAACGAAAATCCATGGAACGATCTGTGGTTTTACACAAACCCGATTTTTGTCGAGGTCGCTAACTGAACTCTGACTTTATCCCTAAAACAACAAGAAAAACCGAGCCAGATTATTGCTCATAGGGACTGTTTACCGCCGCAAAAACTTCGCTGCTACCATCATTCTTTAGTAAAAGAACAGTGTATGGATCAAACCGTTTCGGCACTTCCATTCCTGGGCTCCCGAAGGGCATCCCGGGAACCGACAGACCGATCACTCCTTCAACCGGGTTACGGAGAAATTGGCTGATATATCTAGCGGGAACGTGCCCTTCGAACACATAACCCCCGAGAGAGATAGCCGTGTGGCAGGACTGGTACTTTGGCTTAACCCCATGTTGATGTTTGAAGCTGCTTAAACTTTCCGTATCCGTGCCGACAGCATCGAACCCGTTTTCGTGAAGATGCTCTATCCATTTGACGCAGCAACCGCAGCTTTTGGACTTGAAAACCTCCAGATAAACAGCCCCGGTTTCTGGTTCGGCATTCGTTATTCCCGCGAACAGCCATAAAAACGAAAGCAGAAACCTCATCTGATCCTCTCCTCAAACTAATCTTTTTTTTAGCTTTACCGTCGTGAATCGCAAAAGAGCGTAGAATATCATTTTTTAATCGAATGGGACCATACAAAATAAGGCCTATACAGATATGAATCGTCCAAGAACAGTTTCCTGAAGATCTCAATGAATGCGGCAGGCTACATGGTTATCAGCGCGCTCGGTTTTTCACTCATGGCTTTGTGCGTAAAAATCGGAAACCTCAGGGGTTTCCCGGTCCTTGAACTTATCGCTGCAAAGGCACTCATCTCATTATTTTTAAGTTACTGGGACGTATGGCGGCTGGGTATTTCACCTTGGGGAGAACAGCGAACACTTCTCTGGCTCAGAGGGATCATCGGATTCCTGGCACTCATCGCCGTATACACCGCACTTACGCTGCTGCCTCTGGCCGAAGCCACACTTATCCAGTACCTCAACCCCATATTCACCGCAATACTTGCCTTTCTTTTTCTTGGGGAGAGGATCCAAAAAACGACGGTTGCCTGCATGGTAATGGGCATCATCGGTCTACTGGTTATTTCACAACCACAGTTGCTAGGAGGAACCCCCTTGCCTCTTGCGGGTGTTGCCATAGCACTTCTTGGAGCGGCAGGTAGCGGGGCCGCCTACACCATAGTTCGACGCCTCAGCCACCGGGAGCACCCTTCGGTAATAATTCTCTATTTCCCGCTAGTGTGCCTCCCCGCCACGATTGTTTTTGGCTGGCAAGACTTTATCTTTCCAGAGGGATCCGACTGGATCCTTTTGCTCGCCATCGGACTATTTACCCAGGTTGGCCAGATCGGCTTAACCCGGGGTGTTGCCATGGTATCCGCGGGGAAAGCTACCGGTTTCAGCTATATACAGGTGATTTTTGCGTCACTCCTCGGAGCCCTATTCCTGGACGAGACGCTGAGCATCAGTACATTACTCGGGGCAATTTTCATTATTTCGGGTGCACTAATTAATAATTGGGAACGCAAATGAAAATCACGCACGCTATATACCTGGTTGATGACGAAGCAGCAGCACTAGAGTTTCTAGGCGAATTGCTCGGTTTTGAACTGATGTCAGAAGACTTTACCGTTGATGGAACGAGGTTTGTTACGGTACGTGTTTCCGGTGAGTCCGGCCTCCATCTGCAGGTGGTTGAAACCCCTCTCCAATCCCGGATCTCCGAACTGAAAAAAAAGGCTGGCGTTGTCGATTTCATACTGGAGGTCGGGGACATATCCTCGATTTGCAAAAAAATCGAGGCGCGGGGCATGACCATCGTTAGAAATCCCACGGAAGCTCCATACGGAATAACGGCTATATTTGAAGATCCTTTTGGAAATTTATGGGATATTGTTGAAAGATCGGTACCTGATTAGAATATTTATATATACTCATAATCATATTATCGAAGGTGCGGGAACAGCCGGCGCCCTAATGAACTGACGGTTTTTCTGGAGAATTTAATGTCAAATATCGATCAATTTCGCTCCTCCACCAGGGACTGGTTAAAAGATAATTGTCCTGCTTCGTGTCAGGGCCCTGATAACGCGTTGCCGGACATTATCTGGGGTGGCAGGTTACAGGAATACCCCGACCCGGACGTAAAACTCTGGATGGACAAGCTAATCGAGAAAGGCTGGACCGTCCCTAGCTGGCCAGAGGAGTACGGGGGCGCGGGCCTTACCAAGGAAGAGGAAAAGGTACTTCGTGCGGAAATGCACGCAATAGGCACCTACTCACCGCTCTACAGCTTCGGGATATCTATGCTCGCACCTGCCTTGATGGAGTACGCAACAGAAGAACAGAAACGCGAACATCTGCCAAAAATAGCTAGCGGAGAAATAAGGTGGTGCCAGGGTTACAGCGAACCCGGGGCCGGATCAGACCTGGCCAGCCTGCAATGCAAAGCCGTGCGAGATGGAGATGATTACGTTATTAACGGACAGAAAGTCTGGACCTCTACGGCGGATGTCTCCGACTGGATATTCTGCCTCGTGAGGACAGACCCGAATGCAGCCAAACATGACGGTATCAGTTTCATACTTATCGACATGGCAACCGAGGGGGTTTCGACTAAACCAATAGAACTGATCAGCGGGGCTTCACCTTTTTGTGAGACCTTCTTTGACAATGTCAGAGTTCCGGTAGCGAATCGCATACATGAGGAAAATAAAGGGTGGTCAGTTGCCAAGGCACTCCTCTTGCATGAAAGAACCATGTTAGCAGCGAACTCTCGGGGATCAGGTAGCGGACTAGAAAGGCGATCACTATTAACAGTGGCAAGGGATGCTCTAGGACAGAAAAACGGAACCCTCGGTGACCCGGCCATCCGGAGCGAGATTGCGCAGACAGAGATGGATACTCTCTGCTACGAAGCTACTTTGCAACGAACCACGGAGGCAGCAAAAGCGGGCCAGGGCATGGGACCTGAAGGGTCCATGTTCAAACTATATCTGTCGGAGTTAAACCAGAGAAAGGCAGACCTGAGACAGCGAATAAACGGAGCAGACAGCCTTATCTGGGACGGCGAGGATTTCAATGCCGAAGACAAGGAAATAACAAGGGAATGGCTATACGGAAAAGCTGCCACCATACTGGGGGGAACGTCCGAAATACAGCTCAATATTATCTCGAAAAGAGTTCTTGGATTACCGGACTAGGAGGCATCGCATGTCATTACTACTTAATGAGGAACAGACTCTGCTTAAAGATAGCGCGAAGTCTTTTACTGATGAAAATACAGACCTGGAGGCGATGAGAGAAAAAAGATCGCGTTCCCGAATCGCTGAAATCAACAAAGACCTGTGGCAGAAAATAATCGAGCTCGGATGGACAGCGATACCTTTCTCTGAAGAGTATGGGGGGCTTGGTCTGGGTTACGCGGAGCTGGGGATAGTAATGGAAGAGCTTGGCCGCGGTCTGGTTGACGTGCCTCTTTTTTCGAACATAGTGCTAGCGGGAAGCGTGATTGATGTGGCCGGCAGCCAGGAACAGAAAAAACAGCTACTACCGAAGATAATTGACGGCTCAACTTTCATATCCCTGGCCTACCAGGAGGGAGCCAGACACGCTCCTTATGATGTGTCTTCTGCGTTAGAACCCGACCCCAAAGGATTTGTACTTAACGGGAAAAAACAACTGGTGCTTGACGGAGGGTCTGCGAATCACCTGATTGTAGTGGCAAGATCATCGGGTAAAAAAAATGATAGAGGTGGCCTGAGCCTTGTAATTGTAGACGCGCAACAGGAAGGCGTTTCAGTCAAAAACAACCTGCTCCTGGATAGTCGAAGAGTGGCGAATATAGAATTCCGGAATGTTATTGTTTCAACGGACAACGTCATCGGTGGCATAGGCGAGAGCGCCGACACCCTGGACAAAATCTACACAAGAGCAGCGGTAGCACTTTCCGCAGAAATGCTGGGGGGTGCGCAAAGAGCCTTTGATATAACGCTGGAATACCTGAAAGTGAGAGAGCAGTTTGGCGCTAAAATCGGAAGCTTTCAGGGGCTAAAACACAGAGCGTCTCGCTGGTTCTGTGAGGTAGAGTTGAGCAAGTCGATTGTGCTGAAAGCTCTAAGGGCGATAGATAGCGACGATCCCGAACAGAAGCGATTAGCTCATGCCTGCAAGGCAAGAACTTCTAGCACCTACCACCTCTCGGGAATCGAAGGCGTTCAGATGCACGGGGGTATAGGTGTAACGGACGAACACGACATCGGACTTTACATGAAGCGGGCCAGGGTTACCGAGTTACTGTTAGGTGACGCTGCCTACCATGCCGACCAGTTTGCGAAATTGAGTGGATATTGAACCGGATAGCTGAAGATACTTTAGCGGTTACCCATTGCGGAACAGGGAGAATTGTTAAAAGGCCCCGGGGACCCTCTCTGAAGTTAAATTACTAATAAAGATGCAGCAACAAAAAGGCTCTACCGCATTAGTTACAGGCGCATCTTCCGGAATAGGTCTAGCCTACTCGCAGCACCTTGCGAAAGAAGGCTGGGAGCTACACCTGGTATCTCAAAAACCAGCGAAGGCAGAAATCGCGCTGAAGAGCCTACACCCTGGCAGCGCCCGATATCATTATGCTGACCTGAGCGATCCCGGATCCGTTGAGAATCTGAACCAGGCCATACCGACACCAGACCTGATCATCGCCAACGCAGGAGTTACCAGAACAGGGGCAGCAGGTTCTATCGATATAGAAACTAGACGACAAATGAGCTACCTGCTCTGTAACGGAGTTATAGACCTTATCGAATATCATCTCCCTGTAATGATGCAAAGAGGTTCCGGCCGAATAGTTATTATATCGAGCATCGGAGCCATAACTCCGATGCCTAAATCTTCAATATACGCAAGCGCGAAAGCAGGTATATACGCTTACGGCAGATCCATAAACGAAGAACTTAGAGAAAAAAACATATCGATTACCGTTAGTCTCCCTGGCTATGTAAGAACGGACGCACATAAACGAGCAGGGTTAGGCCACCTGGAAACGCAAATACCAAGCTGGATGTGGATCTCAGCTGAGCAGGTTGTTCAGGAAACGGAATCCGCGTCACTGAAAAACAAAAGCCTGGTTATCCCAGGCGCTATCTACAGGCTAGTTCGCCCCTTCCTTGGGTCAAGGGCGGCTAGTGCCGCATGGAGGTTATTGAACAGGCGAAAAAGTCTTTAAGCACATACTAGGCTTCGGTTACCACTCCTACTGACCCGAACATGAAAGGGGCCATCACACTTATAATTGGAGAGGCCCACTCCACCTCGACGCTTAGCTCTGTTCGCGCTCGGATATTCTCGACATGGATCTTCTCACCATCCTTACGAAGCCAGCCACAGCATTGAGTCCCGTCCGACCTCAGAACCAGGGAACGGTTGCCCCAGCATTCCGGATCAATTCCTTTATCGTGTCTGTAATAGAACGCAAGATGGCCATCCATCATGGAAAGGTCTCCTAATGGCTTCCATCGCAACGCGGCCAGGTTTTCGGCATCAGGAAAAAAAGTGTCTACCCTTACGGTATTCGAGTCACTCGGGAGTGGAGCCCTGACCTCGTAGTCCTTATCGATGTATCCCGTCACTGGCACTTTGTTTGGGCTAAAGAAAAGCTCTGCTGGCTCTAGTTGAAGAGCGGAGCAAAATCTCATCATCATATCGACAGTTAATCTCCTCTCACCTTTTTCTAGCCGATGGATCTGCGCAACACTTACACCGAGATTATCGGCCAGTTCCTGAGTCGAGATGTTTTTTCTTTGTCTGATGGATTTTAGTTCATACGGATTGAATTCCATTATGGTTATATTTTACCTCTATGGATATCTTAGGACGGATTTTTTCACTATAACTTCCCGAAATCAACTACTTTTACGAACAGAAAAGGGATTATGAAGGATAAACATATAACCAAAATCTCTATATCGGTTATTAATCGCCTTTATGGAGTTATATCATAATAAATTGAAAAATTAACCACATAAACTTTGACATTTAGTCAATATGCCCCCTTAATGACTCTTTTACGATCCAACACACCAAAAAGAAAATTTAAAAATGGGGGAACATATGAGGGAAGATTTCAAGATACCTTCAACTATTAACGGAATTACCAGCTTTGTTGCAGCGGTTCTTTTGGCGAGCCTACCCTTTGGCACTGCTATCGCCGATGAGTCCGAATCTGCTCGAGGGATCGAGGAAGTAGTAGTTACCGCACAAAAAAGAGAGCAGTCTCTCATGGATGCGGCAATTGATGTCACGGCTTTTTCAGGAATACAGTTAAGGGAGGCTGGAATTGACGATGTCTTCGGTATTTCTAAAGCTATACCAGGCTTAACCATCCAGAACACAGGAGCCAACCCCCAGATATTTATGAGAGGAGTGGGCACAAGAATCACCGGCACAGGATTAGACAGCGCCGTTGCTATTTACGTTGATGACCGGTTTGTTACGAGACAGACAGGTCAGGTATTCGATATCTACGATGTTCAGCGTGTTGAAGTCTTAAAGGGCCCTCAAGGAGTGCTTTTTGGAAGAAATTCCACGGGCGGGGCTATCCGCATAATCACCGCAGAAGTTTCGGATGAACTTGAAGGTGAATTGAATTTTGGCTATGGAACCGAAGAATACCAGATGGCTAGCGGTTTTGTTAACGTGCCTCTCACCGATAATTTTGGGATCAGAATATCGGCGCAATCACGGCAACGTGACGCCTTCAAGGAAAACATTTTTGAGGGAGGAGCCGACTTTGACGACCTGGACGCACAGTCATTGCGTCTCAAGGCTCGGTGGGACGTATCCGACAGCTCTACCTTGAAATTTTCCTACGACAGATCGGTAGCCACTGATTTGTCGAGTTCCGGAGCTGTGAGCTTGGACCGTGGTAATCCCAGAGGAGTTGCTCTGGGTGGAATTACGACAAGTGAAAGGGACAAGATAGCCTCTTCATTGGGAACGGATCCGTTCTATGGCAGCCCCAAAATAGAGAGCGACTCCTTTCAGCTTCGTTTTGAGACTACCTTATCCGATAGCCTGGATCTGGCGGCGTACGTTCATTATGCAGACTTCAGGAGTGCAAAACCAGGGGATTACGATGGCACCTCATTTCAAGATATTGAGGTTGAAAGCGCATTCTTTGACGCAAATGATTTAGGCTTTGGTATCGAGCTAACCTCGAATTCCGATGGCCCCCTAAGCTGGGTTATTGGGGCTAACGGCTTTGAAGGTGACGCCGAATCTGACTTTGACCTAAGGGTTGGTCCCGCGGGAGGCGGAAAAGTTCGTTTGTCGACAGGATACGGTTTCTACGATAACACTGCCTATGGCGTATTTGGCTCCTTCGATTATGATCTCAATGAAAGATGGACCCTTACCATCGGCGGCAGGTACACCTACGAGGATAAGGAAAATTCTCTGGCGACCTCTTTATTAGCTGTAGCGACCGTGAGCCCTGTTCCAGCCAGTGATGGAGAAAGCTGGAACGAATTCACGCCTAAGGTAACCCTAACCTACAACCTGGACAACGGCATCATCTACGGTACCTTCGCGTCAGGCTTCAAAAGCGGGGGATACAACCACCCGCTGAGAGTTGGGGCGGTAATCCAGCCCGAGACAATCGACATGATCGAGGTAGGATATAAAGCCGATCTTTCGGACTCCGTAAGGCTTACAAGTGCTTTCTTTGCCTACAGCTACGACGATCTTCAGGTGACCAAGGCGGCTAGCGGTGGAGGAACCGTAACCACAGAGAACGCAACAGACAGCGATATTATGGGGCTGGACGTCGACCTGACATGGGCTGCTACCGAAAAGCTAACCTTAAGATTCAACGCTGAGTATCTAGACACAGAATACAAAGATTATGAGACCGCCGGCAGAGCTCCTAACACTGTACTGACAGGCGACCCGGCAGCGATAGGGTACGGGTTTGTGTTTTTTAATGCAGAGGGTCAGGAAATGCTAAGGGCCCCCGAGCTCGCGGCGTATTTTTCAATGCAGTACAACTCCCCAATTGACGTTGGAGGTCGCGAAGGAAGCTTGTCATTAAACATGAACTATGCATGGAAGGATGACTACCTTTTCGATTTTGAAGTTGATCCCTTAGTCGATGTTACGCAGGACGCACATGGCATCCTCAATGCACGAGCAACACTGACTATTGATAATGTCGCGTTGACTGTTTGGGCCAAGAACCTGACAGATGAAATATATTTCTTTGACAAAGTGGTAGCCGGGACTAACAACCGCGGTAACTACGGGCACCCTAGGACATACGGTGTTGATTTTTCATATAAGTTTTAGCGATTAATGCATCTAATGGTCCATCCATACTCTTAGTGAGTTGGCTAGGACCTTTGATGTGGGACCTATAATGGATTGCTAGACAAACCCAGGCTAACTTGAGTTAGTCCGGTTTTTTTCAAATCTGCATGTTTATAAGGATGAGTCTAATGAGAATCTTTGTAACTATTTTGTGTGTCTTGTTCACAACAAAACTCGCTGCCGAGGAGAACCCATACTCAAGACAGACAACATTTGACTATCCGAAAGAAGTATTCTGGGGAGATACTCATCTGCACACCCGAAATAGTGCGGACGCATACTCTCTGGGGAACCAGAACCTGACTCCCAATGATGCTTACCGGTTTGCAAGGGGAGAAAAAGTAATTGCGCACAATGGCATGGAGGTGCAGCTTAACCGGCCACTTGACTTTCTGGTCGTTTCAGACCACTCCGAATATCTGGGAGGGTATTATCGATTTTTCGTAGATGACCCACTGGTTACGAAGACGGCCACCGGAGACCAGTGGAAAGGATTCATAGATAGCGGAAACCTTCAGGCACTGTTTAATGCCTTCGTCAACAGCCTCAACCAGGCCTCAGATGAACCAAACAGGGCCTCAAGCGGACATAACGATAAAGCAATACCGTTCCCCTTAAGAACCAGGGAGCTTATCTGGGAGGATGTCGCAAAGACCGCGGACTTCAATAACGACCCCGGAACTTTTACGGCGTTCACCGGATACGAATGGACAATTGCAGTGGCGGGGAACAATCTGCATCGTGTGATTGTCTATCGTGATTCTGCGGAAATAGCGTCTCAGCTCCCGCCCTTTTCCGGGCAGGACAGCAACGATCCAAGAGAACTCTGGAAGGCGCTGGCAAGATTTGAAGAAAAAACCGGGGGGCAGGTACTGGCAATTCCTCACAACGGCAACCTCTCAAACGGGATGATGTTCCCCAGCAAATCTATCGACGGCAAACCCATTAACAAGAGCTACGCAAAATTGCGAGCCAGGTGGGAGCCTATCGCCGAAATCAGCCAGGTCAAGGGTGACGGAGAATCTCACCCTACTCTATCACCTGATGATGAGTTCGCCGATTTCGAGAACTGGGACTGGGACAATATCGGCCGCTCTCAAAACAAAGAAGACTGGATGCTTAAGCATGAATACGCCAGAGGCGCCCTTAAACTGGGCCTGAAATACGAAAAAAAATTAGGAATTAATCCTTTCAAGGTTGGTCTTATCGCAAGCTCCGATGGCCACAACTCTCTGACAACCGTGCAAGAAGACAATTTCTTCGGGAAGTTTCCCGAATCAAATCCCTCCGAAACTAGAATGAATAGTCTTATGGCGGGACGTCTCTGGGAAGGCAAGTATAACGTGGCATCGGGTTACGCCGCTGTCTGGGCCCGGGAAAACACAAGAGAAGCTATTTTTGACGCGATGAAGAGACGAGAGGTGTACGCGACCACAGGCTCAAGAATAACCGTCCGTTTCTTTGGCGGATGGGACTTCGATGAAGACCTGGTTGAAAGGCCACACTTTGTAGCTGAGGCTTACAAAAAGGGTGTTCCCATGGGTGGGGATCTTCTTCCGGGACCGAATAACTCTAAGCCCCGATTTGTCATTTCGGCAGCAAAAGACGCGGTAGGTGCTAATCTGGACAGGGTGCAGGTTATCAAGGGATGGCTGGACAAAAAAGGCAACCTTAACGAGAAGATTTACGATGTCGCCTGGTCCGGAGATAGACAGAAAGATCAGACAACAGGAAAGGTTCCTCCGGTGGGCAATACCGTAGATCTTGATACCGCTACCTATAAAAACACTATCGGCACTGCGGTCCTTAGCACGGTCTGGACTGACGAAGATTTTGATCCGAACCAAAAAGCTTTTTACTATGCTAGGGTATTGGAAATACCGGTTCCGAGATGGACAACCTACGACGCCGTTTACTTCGACATACCCCTTCCCGAAGGAGTCCCTGCGACAATACAAGATAGAGCTTACACTTCCCCAATATGGTATTCGCCCTAAAAAGATTCTTACTTTCTCCTAACCAAGAATAAATCAAGGGTAAATTAAGAATTGATCCCCCGGTTCAGTTCAGCCCCATGTTGGGCTTGCTTTTAGGTTTAAGTAACGTAAACTTTTTATAAAAATACTTATGGAGACTCTTTGATGGGAGACTTGCAAACACGATCTGTCGGTGACGCCAATTTTTCAACGGGTTCGGTAGCCACGGGTGCACACAAAGTTCTAAGAAACACTTACATGCTGCTTTCTATGACCCTACTGTTCAGCGCGGCGATGGCGGGAGTTGCCATGGCTATAGAAGCGCCTTATATGGGATGGATTCCGCTAATCGTTGCATTTGCGCTGCTTTTTGCTATCAATAAATTCAAAAATAGCAGCTGGGGAATCGCTCTTGTCTTTCTGTTTACCGGGATACTCGGGTTTTCTCTGGGGCCTATTCTCAACTATTACCTTTCGACCCAAGGCGGCACAGGCATTGTTGTCTCCGCCCTATCGATGACAGGAATTATCTTCCTATCGCTCTCAGGTTACGCGCTTGTAACCCGGAAAGATTTTTCGTTCATGGCCGGCTTCCTTATGACCGGAATCTGGGTCGTAATCGGTAGCATAGTTTTGATGCTCGTTGGAGGACTCTTAGGGTGGCAACTAACGGGATTGCACATGGCCATATCAGCAGCTATCGTAATTCTGATGTCCGGCTTTATCTTGTTTGACACCAGCAGGATTCTTAATGGCGGTGAAACTAATTACATCATGGCGACAGTTTCCATGTATCTTAGTATATACAACCTGTTCACGAGTCTGCTGTATCTTTTTGGAGCCTTTGGAGAGGACTAGCAACTTGATCGGCTGCGATCTGTGAAGAAGATCTCATAGATCGCAATCTCTCCACCAACCTTATGAAAATTTCAGTTGTAGTCCAAGGATCACCCTATTCCCAGTGCTGCGCATCCGCGCTCGCCTACACAGAAGCCGCTTTAGAATCAGGCCATGAGATCTCGCGAGTATTTTTTCATCAGGACGGGGTGTTGGTGGCAAATCATTTCTCATCGCCGCCTCAGGACGAACCCGACATCGGAAAAATGTGGTCCGAGTTAGCTGAAAAACATGAGCTCGAACTGGTTGTCTGCATAACATCGGCGTCAAGAAGAGGCATTCTGGATGAAGCCGAATCGAACAGAAACGACAGCAAGAGCTATAATCTTGCGGCTAATTTCATTGTCGGTGGTCTTGGTCTGCTCATGGATGCCGTTCTGGAATCGGACCGGGCTATCACCTTTGGCGGTTAGATGAAAAAAATCCTGTTCATTTTTTCGGGATCTCCGTCAAATACAAACGCACAAGAAGGATTCGAAGCACTTCTAGCGGGGAGCGCATTCACGGAATGCGAGATATTGTTTCGCGAAGAAGCCGTTCTTCAACTTAAAAGAGACCAGGACGCTGATGCGATGAAAAGAAAGGATTATTCTCGAGGTTATGGAGCACTCAAAGATTATGGAGTATCTGGAATCTATTGCAGCGCTAGCGCACTTAAGAAATATTTGCTCGAACCAGAAGATCTTTTGATTAATGTGAACATTATTAACTACGAGGAAGAAAGGACCCGGATTAGCCAAAGCGATCTGGTTCTGAGCTACAGATGATATTGCACACGATAAACAAACCCGGAGTGCTCGCCAGTTGCTTTGATCTAATATCCGAGAAAGATGTTGTTGTTTTGTTAGAAGACGGAATATATCTCTCTAATCAGACCATACCCGGTAAAGCTTACGCCATCGAAGCTGATCTTCGAGCCAGAGGAATCAAAATCCGTGCGTCGAGCAGAATCGAGATGATCGACTACTGCAGGTTCGTAGAACTTACTATAGAAGCCAGAAAAACATGTTCGTGGTTTTAAGAAATGAAAAAGGTCGATGACGAAGGGTTTTTGAATAACTGGCTAGACTGGGAAACTTCCTCTGCTCAGAAGTTAGCAAAAAGCAGCCAGATCAAGTTGACTGCCGAGCACTGGGAAATCATAGAACTGGTCAGAGATTATTACAAAGACTATGGGTTGTTCCCCGCTAACCGTGTTCTCGTTAAGTTGGTCGGAAAGAAATATGGAGCGGAAAAAGGAAACAGCATCCACCTTATGAAACTATTTTCCGGGAAGCCCGCAAAAATTATCGCCAAGGTCGCGGGGCTGCCAAAACCTCCAAATTGTGATTAGGTCTTTTTTGCTATAAAGAGATCCGCGTTGTTCCGCCCATGTACGGCTGCAACAAACCAGGAACCTCGAGCGATCCGTCTTTGTTTTGAAAGTTCTCGATAATAGCTACCAAGGTTCTTCCGACAGCCAACCCGGACCCATTCAACGTATGAAAGAGCAAAGGTTTACCTGACGGGCTCTCCCTCCACCTCCCGCTAATCCGCCTAGCCTGAAAATCCAGAAAATTACTACAAGAAGAAATCTCTCTGTAGGCTTCCTGCCCTGGCAACCAAACCTCAAGATCATAAGTTTTCGCAGAAGCAAACCCCAAATCTTTACCACACAGATTTACTGTGCGATAAGGAAGCTCCAGTTTTTTCAGAATGGTCTCGGCGTGACTGGTTAACTCCTCGTGCGCATCCTGGGAATCTTCGGGTCTCACCATCATGACAAGCTCAACCTTTTCAAACTGGTGTTGCCGTATCATGCCTCGAGTATCTCTACCATAACTCCCTGCCTCACTTCTAAAGCACGGGGTGTGGCACACAAATTTTACGGGCAAATCCTCCTTTTCGACGATTCGGTCCCTTAATATATTGGTAACCGGCACTTCCGCCGTAGGAATAAGGTACAGACCCCTTTCCCCTTCGATTTTAAAAAGGTCTTCTTCAAATTTCGGTAACTGACCAGTGCCCATTAGTGCGTCCTGATTAACCAGGTAGGGAACATAGACTTCCTCGTAACCGTGCTCCGAGACATGCACATCAAGCATAAATTGAACAAGGGCGCGATGCATTTGAGCAAGCTTTCCTCGCATAATAGCGAATCGAGCCCCCGAAATTTTTGCCGCATCTTCAAAGCTTAACCGGTCCGAATCACTAGTAAGATCCACATGGTCTTTAAATGTCGTCCCGTTCTCGGGTATCTTTCCCCAGCGGCGGACCTCAAGATTATCTTCTTCGGAATCACCAACTGGAACGGACTCGTCCGGGATATTTGGAATTGTTAAGTAATATTCATGTAGCTCTTCCTGAATCTGTTCCAACTCGGATTTACTCGCATCTAGCTTTTCACCCAGACCGGACACTTCATCCAAAAGGTTCTTGATATCGTGACCTGCTGCCTTTGCAATACCAATCTCCCTGGAGCGGATGTTTCGTTCGGACTGAAGTTCCTCGGTCTCAGTTTGTATTTTTTTTCGTCGGGCTTCTTTCTCTTCGAGAAACTTTCGGTTCAGATCAAACCCCTTTATGGCGAGCCTTCTAGATACTTCATCAATATTCTGGCGGAGATACTTTGAATCTAACATTTTGACTATAATTAACCCAAAAAAACATGTTAACAGATAAGTAAAAGACAGTTAATTGATAGAAGAACTCAAACACCGAAAATAGACCGGAAAATAAGAACGGGTAGCATTTCTATTGACAGGTCACCTATCATCGATCAAATCAACATCAGGTGGAACTGAAAAACGAAAAACCGACTGCTTTATCGGTTGGTTCAGAACAACTTCATTGAAAACAATTCTGAAAGGATCACCTACCCTAGGCTCAAGAAGAAAGCTACTCAGACGGCCGGATGTAAAGCCGACCATCACATTTTTTACAATACTATCTTCAGTTTCCATTTCGACCAAATACGAATCCGTTTTTTCCCCCGGAAATCTTGTTACTTTATTTCCATCCAGAAACGATATTGGATCAGCAATTAATAGCGTAAGCGACATGTCCGCAGCGGATTGATCGACATCTTTTACTATGACTTGATCCAGATCAACATCATGTGTCCAGATATAAGCACCATCGGAAACGATATATTGGCTAATGGGGGAATTCATTTCCAGTCTATAAAAATTCGGTTTTTTGAACCAGATATTTCCAACATAAGTTTCACCGCTATCTAATACAACCTGTTCCAGATTCGCCCGAAAAGAATTTATCTTCTCGAAGTTTCGAATCAGATAAAACTCAGCATCACGAGTATCCGCCAGCCCCGGAAAAGTTAGAGAAACCAAAACCAATAGCGGAAATTTAATTGGGAGGAGCATTTGCGAGTACTTCTCTCGACCCACTTGCGTTCATCTCACTAACCAATCCAGCCGACTCCATCGTCTCTATTATTCTTGCCGCCCTGTTATAACCTATACGGAATTTTCTCTGCACTGCTGAAATAGAAGCTCGGCGCGTTTCAGTAACGAACTGAACCGCCTCATCATAAAAAGGGTCAGACTCATCTTCGACACCTTGCCCCTCAGAATTTGACGAAATTCCCGGTATCATTTGAGAATCCGTAGCTCCCTCCAGAATAGTTTCAAGGTAATTGGGTTCACCCAGTTTTTTCCAGCTCTGGACAACACGATGCACCTCGTCATCGTCTACAAAAGCACCGTGAACCCTAACAGGCAAAGGAGAACCCGCTGCGAGATAGAGCATGTCTCCGTGGCCCAGCAATTGCTCAGCCCCCCCCTGATCGAGGATAGTACGGGAATCAACTTTCGAGGAAACCTGGAAAGCGATTCTCGACGGAATGTTAGCCTTTATCAGTCCCGTAATTACATCTACCGAAGGTCGCTGGGTCGCCAACACAAGATGTATTCCGGCGGCTCTGGCTTTCTGAGCAATTCGGGCAATAAGTTCTTCTACCTTCTTTCCAACGATCATCATCATGTCAGCAAACTCGTCAATGATCACGACGATGTAAGGAAGCGTTTCCAACTCCGGCGCCAATGTTTCTTCATCCGCAAAGTCCGATACCCATAGAGGATCTCGAAGTGGGTTACCTGCTTTGACGGCATCTTTTATTTTTCGGTTAAATCCTCCCACATTTCTAACCCCCAAAGAAGCCATAAGCCTGTACCTTCTCTCCATTTCCGCTACACACCACCTCAAGGCATTTGCCGCATCTTTCATGTCAGTAACAACAGGGGTTAGCAAATGGGGTATGCCCTCATACACTGCGAGCTCAAGCATTTTAGGATCTACCATAATCATCCTGACGTCTTCAGGGGAAGATTTGAATAGGAGAGAGAGAATCATAGCGTTCAACCCAACAGACTTCCCCGAACCAGTGGTGCCCGCTACTAGTAGATGCGGCATTTTTGCCAAGTCCTGAACTATCGGTATTCCAGATATATCCTGACCGAGTGCCAGGGACAGAGCTGATTGAGATTCATCATAGGCTGCTGATTTAAGAACCTCACTCATCTTCACGATATCGCGATCTACGTTGGGAATTTCTATACCTACGACAGACTTGCCCGGAATAACTTCAACAACTCTGACACTGATGACGGCAAGTGATCTGGCCAGGTCTTTAGCTAGGCTGGATATACGGGAAACTTTAACCCCCGGAGCAGGCTGTATTTCAAAGCGTGTGATTACCGGACCAGGGAAAACAGCCGAAACCTCGGCCTCTATTCCGTAATCTCTCAATTTCAACTCAAGCAACCGGGACAACCCCTTAAGATCATCGTCAGAATATCCTCGGCCTACTGCTCGTTCTTCATTATCATCAAGAAGGTGCAACGCTGGAAGACCTTCAACCGAATCAATCTTGAAAAGGTTACCTTGTCTTTCTCGAGAACTCCTCTTGCTTTCCTCAGCCATTTTATCTGCGACAGGTTCAATTACAGGAGCCACCCTTCTTTCATTAATTTCGACTTGCTTTTCGATCCGCTCCTTACGCTTTTTTTTCGATTTACTTAGCCTATATTGGTCTACCACAAAGTTTATAAAACGCTTGAGCCGCGCCAGAAACCAATGCGTTCCGGTTATTGCGAAACCTCCTACCCGTTCCATTAAACTGATCCAGGACAGATCAAGAAAAGCCGTAATACCGAAAAAAAGGACAGAGAGAAAAATCAGCGTAGTACCAACATAAGAAAAAACGGGTTCCAACAGATCAGACAGCTCCATCCCGACTACCCCGCCACTGCCATTTGGGTAGTCAACCTCCAGGTCGTAAAAATGAAGGGAAGCTATACCTGCGCCCGCAACAAGCGTAAGTAAAAATCCGATACTCCGAAAGATAAAAAAAGGATAATTGAAATCTTGTTGGAGATTGCGGTCACGGAAAATCTCCCAAGCCTGAAAACCAACTACGACAGGGAAAAGAAAAGCGAGATATCCAAAGAAAAAAAGACAAACATCCGCTACCCACGCACCAATTCTTCCCACCAGGTTCTTGGTTTCCGCGTCGGTGCCAATATAACTCCAACCAGGGTCCATAGAATTAAACGTAAGCAGGGCTAAAAAAAGGAACATCGCAACAGCCACCAAGGCGATAAAAACTCCTTCCTGAATCCTTGACGTCAGTCGCTCTTCAAAGTCATTACCTGGCAGAGATTTCTTCTTGCCCTCCACTAAAGTTGTATCTCCTTATGAACATGCTTTCTGCACTTCATTCTACAGGATAACCGGAAAACAGATAATAAATTGTAACGGATTCCAAAATAAAACCCATAATTCATTAGCTTAAAACTCTCAGGGATATCACGCATAAATCTTGGGCGAATGATGTGTCCGATATATAATACCATCGAATATCGACTAGGACCGAAATCAGGATAGGAAGAGCACGACACAGCCTATTTTGTGCTGTCGGAAGAGCCTACAATATAACTAGGCTTCATAAATCAAGGACTCAGGGGAAATCATCTACGTGACATCGAAATCGAGAAAGATATGGAAATAATACATCAAAGGCTGCTGATATTAGGGTCCGGGCCAGCAGGCTTTTCGGCTGCGGTATACGCGGCAAGAGCAAACCTTGAGCCCGTAATGATCACCGGAATCGAAACCGGAGGCCAGCTCACAACAACTACTGATGTAGATAACTGGCCAGGTGATCCTCAGGGGTTGCAAGGACCAGATCTAATGCTAAGAATGCAGGAACATGCAGAAAGATTTGATACAAAAATCATCTACGACCATATCAAAAAAGCGGAACTCATAACGAAACCTTTCAGGCTTTGGGGCGATCAGGCCACCTACAGCGCGGACGCCCTAATTATTGCTACAGGGGCTTCCGCACGATATCTCGGATTACCATCGGAAAACCTATATAAGGGAAAAGGCGTAAGCGCCTGTGCAACTTGCGATGGCTTCTTCTACAAAAACAAGAAAGTTGCGGTTATCGGAGGCGGTAATACGGCATTGGAAGAAGCCCTTTATCTCGCTAACATAGCGTCTGAAGTAACGCTGGTGCATAGAAGAGACAAATTTCGAGGCGAGAAAATTCTTCAGAGAAAAGTCATAGAAAAAGAAAACATCAGCATTGCCTGGAATCACGAATTAGTCGAAGTGCTCGGGGATAAAGGGGGGGTGACCGGAATTCGAAGAAAAGAAGTAAATTCGGGGCAAACAACCACAGACATGGTTCACGGAGTTTTCATCGCGATAGGACATGATCCCAATACATCTATCTTCTCCGAGCAACTGGAAATGGAAAACAATTACATAAAAATCGTCTCAGGATTGGATGGGAATGCCACTTCAACGAGCATTCCCGGAGTATTTGCGGCGGGGGATGTTGCAGATCAGGTCTATAGACAAGCAATAACTTCCGCAGGGTTCGGCTGCATGGCGGCACTCGACGCAGAAAAATACCTTGACGATTTAGATTCCGACTAACCAACTTCATATGACAATGATCCCCTTCTTGCCCGCTACAAATTCAGTTTCGTTCCCAAGTGTGGATAAAGCGCTTGAAGAACCCAACGGTCTCCTAGCTGCCGGCGGCGCTTTAAACGTAAACACCCTGATTAATGCCTACGAAAAAGGGATATTCCCCTGGTTCGAGGAAGGTAGCCCCATTTTATGGTGGTCTCCTGATCCAAGATGTATCTTTGATCCCAGAACATTTTCTCAAAGTAAAAGCCTTAGAAAAAAGATCTCGCGCGGCGGATTCGAGATAAGAGTTAACTCATCTTTTGAAGAAGTAATCCGAAATTGCAAACAAATGAGGAGAGGTAACGATAGCACCTGGATAACGGAGGCTATTACCGAAGCATATATCGAAATGCATAAGGCTGGGCACGCTCACTCTCTGGAATGCTTTGTAAATGACCAGCTGATGGGAGGGTTATATGGAGTTTCGCTCGGAAACCTCTTTTTTGGGGAATCGATGTTTTATAAGGCGAGGGATTGCTCCAAACTCGCTCTCGCCGGATTAATGACAATTATGAATTCCCACGACAGTAAAATGGTGGACTGTCAATTGGTTAACGGCCACCTCCTCTCCCTCGGGGCCAAGGAAATTCCCCGGCAAACCTTTGTAAAAACTCTGAGAGATGGACTCAACCAGACCCCCATTAACTGGGCACAATACAATAGCCCGTTGGCGCGACTAGAATGGTGAATTATGAACCACTAAGGTTTTATATTACGCCCGAGCACAAATGCAGTTACCTGCCTCACAAAAGATCCGCGACCCTATTTGCCGACCCTAACCGCAGTCTAAGTAGAGCAGAATATTCGAGGTTATCTCAACTAGGATTCAGACGGAGTGGCTCCAATCTATACCGACCCCATTGCAAAGATTGTTCGGCTTGCATTCCATTAAGAATCCCAGCCAAACTATTCAAGTACAGGAGGCGACATAAAAGAATTCTGAATATCAATAAACGAGTAGTTACAACGAAAACGGATCCATACTTTTCCGAAGAGGTTTTTGATCTTTACTCCAGATATATTGAATACCGACATAAAAAAGGCGAGATGTATCCTCCTAATGCTTCGCAATTTACAGACTTTCTTGTTAATGGAAGAAAAGAAGCGAGCTTCTACGAATTCAAAGAAGGTAAAGAATTGTTGGGGATCTCGGTGGCGGACGATCTCGAAGACGGAATGTCAGCGGTCTACACCTTTTTCAATCCAGAACTCAAATCCCGTGCCTTAGGCATTTTCGCAATTCTCTGGTTAATCCAACAGACAAGGAAAACCTGTAAAGACTTTCTATATCTAGGATACTGGATCGAAGCTAACAAAAAAATGAATTACAAAAGTCAATTCACCCCGTTTGAAAAATACTTAGATAAGGCCTGGATACTGACCGAAAAATGAGTGCTATGACACAATCATTTTGCCTTAACACGTTATTTAGTGCACAATTGCTCGCTTAAATTTAAAGATACAGTTTTGGTTTTTGCATATGGCGAAGGAAGAACAGATTCAGATGGCGGGGACCGTTATCGATACGCTACCAAACACGATGTTCCGAGTCGAACTAGAGAATGGCCATGTCGTAATAGCCCATATTAGTGGAAAGATGAGAAAAAATTATATCAAAATATTAACTGGAGATTCTGTGCAGGTTGAACTTACCCCATATGATCTGACGAAAGGACGAATTACCTTCAGAGAATAATTATACCGTTTCTGGCTCATCTATAACGAGAACCAGCTCATCATTCTCTACTTCTACAGATACCACCCCACCGTTTTTAGACAACTTTCCAAACAATATATCTTCAGCCAGTTCCTTCTTAATGCGATCCTGAATAAGCCGCTGCATAGGCCTAGCTCCCATTTTTTCATCATATCCATTGGTAGCAAGCCATTCCCTAGCCTCCTCGGACACATCCAGCTGAACTTTTTTCTCATCCAATTGAACCTGGATTTCGACGAGAAATTTATCGACCACGGTTTTTATAACCTCAGGTGGAAGGGATCCAAACTGGATAATAGAATCCAGGCGGTTTCTGAATTCTGGAGCAAACGTCTTTTTAATGATTTCCATCCCATCCGTAGAATGATGCTGCAGTTGAAAACCAATAGAACTCCTATGCATTTCCTGGGCTCCTGCGTTGGTCGTCATAACTATAATGACATTCCTGAAGTCCGCTTTTCTTCCGTTATTATCAGTTAAAGTTCCATGATCAAAGACCTGAAGGAGTAAGTTGAAAACTTCGGGATGAGCTTTTTCAATTTCATCCAGCAGCAAGACACAATGAGGTTGCTTCGAAATAGCTTCTGTTAGCAATCCGCCCTGATCAAAACCCACATATCCTGGAGGCGCCCCAATCAAACGAGAAACCGTATGTCGTTCCATGTACTCCGACATATCAAACCGAACTAGCTCCACACCCATAATAGATGCCAATTGACGACATACTTCCGTCTTCCCTACTCCGGTCGGTCCGCTAAACAGGAAAGAACCTACTGGCTTTCCTTCTTCTTTAAGTCCAGCCCTGGAAAGCTTAATAACACCTGACATAGATTCGATAGCCTCATCCTGACCAAAAATCACCATTTTCAAGTTGGTTTCCAGATCCTGAAGCGTATTTTTGTCCGTGCTCGAGACATTTTTTGGAGGAATCCGAGCAATCTTCGCTACCATTTGCTCAATATCTGTAGGGGATATCTGTTTTTTTCTTCGACTCTTCGGCTGAAGCTGCTGAAATGCACCAACCTCATCAATCACATCTATGGCTTTATCAGGCATAAAACGATCGTTTATATATTTATCTGCAAGCTCGGCAGCGACCTTGAGAGCCCGGTCTGTGTACTTAAGCTTATGATGCTCTTCGAAACGAGTCTTTAATCCTTTCAATATCTGATAGGTGTCATCCACATCTGGCTCTGTGACATCAATCTTTTGAAATCTTCGGGAGAGCGCTCGATCTTTATCAAATATGCCACGGTATTCCTGGTAAGTAGTCGAACCAATGCACCTGATTTCTCCAGATGCCAACAAAGGTTTTAGGAGATTAGAGGCGTCCATCACCCCCCCCGAAGCTGCTCCCGCACCTATAATGGTGTGTATTTCATCAATAAAGAGAATCTGATTCTCAGAGCGTTTAAGCTCATTTAACAAGGCCTTTAACCTTTTTTCAAAATCTCCCCGGTATTTGGTCCCGGCTAACAGAGCACCCAAATCAAGGGCATGAACAACGCTTTCTGAAATTACTTCAGGAACCTGGTTATCTACTATTAGCTTCGCCAAACCTTCCGCAATAGCAGTTTTTCCCACACCAGACTCTCCCACCAGAAGCGGGTTATTCTTTCTTCGCCTGGAAAGTGTCTGAATTACTCTCTCCACTTCATCATCTCTACCGACAAGAGGATCAATAATACCGTTCTTTGCCGAAAAATTAAGATTAGTCGCATAGAGCTCCAGGGCGCTTTTTTTCTTTTCGCTCGCTTCTCCCGCTACTCCTTCATTAACCCTTTCATCTTGCTCTTCATTTGATGCCTTGTCCGAAGCACCATGCGAAATGTAGTTAACGACATCGATCCGGTTAACGTTTTGCTGTTTAAGGACATACACTGCATGACTTTCCTGTTCACTATATATAGCAACCAGAACGTTCGCTCCATCCACTTCGTTTTTGCCACTGGACTGGACATGGAAAACCGCCCTTTGCAGCACACGCTGAAAACCAAGAGTAGGCTGCGTTTCGAGGTTTTCATCCTGGGCTACTAGAGGCGTCGTTGAGTCTACGAATTCAATGAGTGAACTTCTCAACGTTTCCAGATTCGCACCGCAACCAGCTAAAACTTCAACCGCCGACCTGTTGTCTAAGAGAGCGCAGAGCAAATGTTCAACCGACATCAGCTCATGTCTTTTCTTTCGTGCATCCTTGAACGCAAAATTAAGGGTAAGTTCTAGTTCTCTACTGAGCATCGATTTTATGCTTCCTTCTAATTATCATCTGCGACCGGCTCTATTTCCGATACCAGAGGGTGCTCATTGTCTTTAGCACACTGGTTCACTTGAGCAGATTTCGTTTCTGCAATGTCTCTAGGAAAAATCCCACAGGTCGCCTTACCATTAGTATGAACTGTCAACATCACCTGGGTAGCTTTTTCCCGATCCATACCAAAAAAAGATTGAAGAATTTCTACAACAAACTCCATAGGCGTGTAATCATCGTTAAGCATAATCACCTGATAAAAAGACGGCTTCTTCAAAGCAGGTTTCGAAGGAGCCTCTATGACACCGGCACCTCCTTCCGTCTCGCCACTAGAATTAGTAATGCCCATGCTAACAATCATCTGTTCTTTTTTACCGGTTTTCAATTTTCTGAACATAAGTACCTTCGTTTGCCCAATTTTCTCCGTCTAATCGATCAGAATCAACTGAAAATAACAAATGTCCAATGCACATTGACACTGATCTAGATAAATTGCACTAATAATGAGGCATTAGAAACTATAGCCTTGACGTTTTCTAACAAAAGATCCTAAATATGATAAATAATAACAATAATCCTCCAAAACTCGTAAGAATATCTGGCTGCCTAACGGCTTCGGGTTTTAGGGGCGGAGGAAGGCGATGCAGAAAGGAAAGGTTAAATGGTTTAATAACACCAAAGGGTATGGATTTGTAATATATGACGGAGATTCAGAAGATTACTTTGTTCATTACTCCTCTATCGTTATGGAAGGATATAAGAGCCTAAAGGCAGGTCAGCAGGTCACTTTCGAGATAGAGGAAGGCGAAAAAGGAAAAAATGCAGTTAACGTTAAACTAATTGAAGATGAAAAAGCCGACTGACACGAAACAAACTTAGAATTCGTATTTTTGAACAAAAACCTAGACCAGCCCGGTAATTATGTAATTCTTTTCAATAAGCCTTACGGCGTTTTGTGCCAGTTTACGGGGCCCAAACCAAATCTAGCCGAATACATACCAGTTAAAGGTTTCTACCCAGCAGGAAGGCTAGACAAAGATTCTGAAGGCCTGGTAGTGCTGACCGATAACGGTCAATTACAAGCCCAGATTACTGATCCTGAATATAAAATGAAAAAGACTTATTGGGCTCAGGTCGAAGGAAAAATCAACGCAACCGCTCTTAATTTTATAAAAACAGGCGTTTTAATAAAAGGAAAAAAGACGGCTCCAGCGCAAGTAAAGAAAATCCATATTCCTTTAAGTCCCAGAGAACCAGATATACGTCGCCGGGAAAACATCCCCACTTCATGGCTAGAAATAGTGATTAAAGAAGGTCGGAATCGCCAAATCCGAAAAATGACGGCAGCAGCGGGCTTTCCAACTCTAAGGCTATATAGAACTGGCGTTGGCCCCTGGAATATTTTTTCCACTCCGACAGGCAGTTTTCAAAAATGCAGGGTCAATTATCCTCTTTATCCCAGGCTACCAAAAAAGCTGCGTCGCTCTCCCGACTAGCAACCCATTTTTCACCTCGCTCATGCTTTTCTTTTTTCCAGAAAGGAGCCTTAGTCTTCAAATAATCCATTATAAAATCACAGGCGCTAATCGAATCCTTTCTATGCGAGCTAGCCACACCCACAAAGACTATTCCATCACCTATTCCTAATTTACCGAAACGATGAATTATGGTTCCAGCCAGAATATCCCAACGGTTTCTTGCTTCGCCAAGTATCTTCTGGAGCTCAATTTCTGTCATCCCAGGGTAATGCTCAATAAATATCTTCTCAATCTTTTTCCCTTGGTTAACATCTCGAACCAATCCCACAAACGTGGCAACCGCACCAACAGACGGACTCGAATTCTGCAAAGAAGAATACTCCTCAGCTACGTCGAAAGGAGTTTCCTGGACAACAACTCTGAAACTCATTTACCCTCCTGTAACCGGAGGCAGAAAAGCAATCTCATCACCGTCTACTAATGACTCGTCCGAATTAACAATCTCTTTATTGATAGCGACTTTGACAGATTCCTTCCCTAAAACTGATAACCAATTGGGTCCTTGTTCACGCCCCAGTTTTCTGATTAAGTCCGAAATTCTTGCGGGATTCTGAAGAACCACTAAAAGCTTGGAACACCCAAGATCCTCTCGAATACTAGCGAAAAACAAAACATGGACATTCATTTCTTTTTTGTCCAGGTTCCGCTCTTTCCACCCGACTTATTCTCAAGCCCGATCTCAGAAATAGTCATTCCTCGATCAACAGCTTTGCACATGTCATATATTGTCAAGCTTGCTAACGTTACGGCACAAAGAGCTTCCATCTCGACACCTGTTCGACCAGAGGTTTTGCATATGCTCTCTACTAAAACACGGCTAGAAACTTTATCAAAGGAAAAACGGATTTTTACGGTATCTAAAGAGAGAGGATGACAAAGAGGAATAAGATCTGAGCACTTTTTTGCTCCCTGAATGCCTGCGATCCTCGCGACCCCAAGAACATCCCCCTTCTCCGCCTCTCCCTTAATGATCAGTTCCAAGGTTTCGGGCTCCATCTGCACATAACATGAAGCCTTAGCTTCTCTCTCTGACACAGCTTTGGGACTTACGTCTACCATATGGGCACGACCATCATTATCAAAATGAGTAAGACCAGAATTTTTGTTAATCAAAAAATTTTCCTCCTGACATCAAGATAGCTAACCCTATTTTCACAGGAAATGGTTCTATATCCAAAAATCTTTTTCTGCAGTGCTCATCAAATTCATCTATCGATACAACTCCACCCAAAACTAAGGAAAAATTGGTAGTAGCAAGTTAAAATAGGCCCCAACCCATTTTGACTGGCTAGAAAAATGCCTGAACCCGAAACTAACCAGACCATGAGGAAAAAGGTAATAGTAGGAATGTCCGGTGGAGTGGATTCTTCGGTTGCTGCTTTGCTTTGCTTACAATCAGGGCACGAAGTCGAGGGTCTTTTCATGAAAAACTGGGACGAAGATGATGGGTCAGAATATTGTACAGCTAAACAGGACCTCGAAGACGCGGACCACGTATGCCGAAAATTGGGTATTAAACTAAATCATGCCAATTTCGCAGCAGAATACTGGGACAACGTTTTTCAGGAATTCCTAAGGGAATACAAATCTGGCCGAACACCGAACCCTGATGTGCTTTGTAACAGAGAGATTAAATTCAACGTGTTTGCCAAATATTCAAGAATGCTAGGAGCCGAATCTATTTCAACCGGGCATTATGCTAGGTTGCAAAAGACAAACAACGAAATTAGATTACTGAAAGCCCACGATCATAAAAAAGATCAAAGTTACTTCCTTCAAGCAGTTTCTCAAGAACAACTTAAAAACGTCATCTTCCCGTTGGGCAAACTGAAAAAAACCGAGGTAAGGAAAATCGCAAAAAAAAACGACCTGGATATCCATTCCAAGAAGGATTCGACGGGGATATGTTTTATTGGCGAGCGCCGATTCAGAGATTTTCTTAAAGCCTACCTAAAAGCTAAGCCAGGGAAAATAGTAGACGAAAAAGGAACTGTTCTGGGAGAACATCAAGGTCTAATGTTCCATACACTTGGCCAACGCCAGGGGTTAAATATTGGCGGAAAAAAAGGCGCCCAGGAAAAACCATGGTACGTGTCAGAAAAGTCATTGGAAGAAAACAAGCTAGTGGTCGTGCAAGGCAACAAGCACCCATCACTCTTTAGCCGATCTATATACCTAGACTCTATTTCCTGGATAGGACCCAAACCCGATTTGCCAGAAAACTTAGCGGTTAAAGTGAGATATCGCCAAGCAGATCAAAACTGTATTTTGACAAAAAAGGGAAAGGGATTTCTTGTTCGCTTTGATGAACTGCAAAGAGCAGTGACACCGGGGCAGTGGGCTTGCTTTTATTCGGGTGATTGGTGCCTAGGAGGGGGAGTGATAACTTCCGTTAACGCCTGATGAAACTATCGAGACTGGAAGAACAAACGATATCATTAGCCGGGGTAATGCAGGCCTGTCAGATAACTGACGAAATCGCCCAATTAGGGATGACCTCGAATGATAATCTTGATTCTTGTATCAAAACAATTTTCGTAACAGATCCAAATACTTTTCTGGATGTCTACGGTGAAATTGGAAGCTTGGCCTTAGGACTAAAGATATTAAAGGATACTCTGAGCAACTGGATCCCTACAAAGTACCGAGCTGCTAATAGAAACTGTCTGGCAATCCTGATGCTTGAAAGGCAATTAGTTAAATCAAAAAATACTGTTCTCAGACTATCTCAAGGGATAGAGGAAATAAGAAGAGAGTTTGAGTCAAAAGCCCTTGGTCCTAGTAGTTCAAAAACAACAGCGCTTCTTTCCAATCTCTATAAACAGACGATCTCGCAACTCGGCCCTAAAATAATAGTAAAGGGACAACCAAAAAATCTGACAATAGGAGTAAACACGGAGCGCATCCGATCACTTCTCCTTTCGGGTATCCGATCTGCCGTTCTTTGGCGCCAGGTTGGTGGAAGACGCCGAGATTTAGTATTTCGGAGAACCGAATTACTTAGTTGTTGTCAGGGACTTAATAAAAATTAGGAAAATCAAATGATCAAATATAAAATGCAAAGACTATGTTGGAACTTTTAGAGCTTACAGCGATAAGTCCTGCAGATGGACGGTACGCGAAACAAACCGCCGAACTCCGAGAAATATTTAGCGAGTTCGGACTAATGCGACGCAGGCTTCTAATCGAAATTGAGTGGTTCAAATTCCTGGGAAATTCAGATTATATAGCCGAGCTAGGTCCTTTCTCTAAGTCAACTTCAAAAAAAATTGATGCGATAGCTACCTCCTTTTCAATCGAACAGGCTTCAGATGTAAAGGTGCTCGAAAAGAAAATCAATCATGATCTAAAGGCTATCGAGTATTTTATAAAGTCCCAATTCGAATCAATATCAGAATTAAAACCTTACAAAGAGTTCGTGCACTTCTCTTGTACCTCTGAAGACATTAATAACCTCGCATACGGACTAATGCTGAAAGAAGCAACCGAAAATAGTCTAATTCCTCGGATGGAGAAAATCGTCGAGGCACTATCAGAATTCGCGAACAAATACTCGGATAAAACCATGATCTCAAGAACACATGGCCAAGCGGCTTCTCCTACTACAATGGGAAAAGAACTAGCTAATTACGTCTCGAGATTAAGTCGGCAGCTCCGCTTTGTTAAAAGCTCCGAATACCTAGGAAAATTCAATGGTGCTGTCGGGAACTACAATGCTCATACTTTCGCGTACCCAGAAGTGGACTGGATAAAAGCTAGCGAAAAATTCGTTTCAGGCCTTGGCCTCAAATGGAATGCTTATTCAACGCAAATAGAGCCTCATGACTCAATAGCAGAGCTCTTTCAGACGATTTCTAGGTTTAACACAATTCTTGATGATCTTTGCAAGGATATCTGGTCCTACGTTTCCATAGGATACTTCACCCAACAAACTAAGGAGGGTGAAGTAGGCTCTTCGACCATGCCCCACAAAGTAAACCCCATAGACTTTGAAAATGCTGAGGGAAACCTTGGCTTAGCTAACGCAATATCTGCTCATTTCTCAAGTAAACTGCCAAGTTCCCGTTATCAAAGAGATCTTTCAGATTCAACGGTCCTAAGAAATCTAGGCCTGCCCTTCGTTTATTCATTAATCGCATACAATTCTATTGTTAAGGGGCTTTCAAAGATCGAACTCAATGAAAAATCTCTTGAAAAAGACCTCGAAAAGAACTGGGAGGTTTTAGCTGAAGCAATTCAGACGATAATGCGAAAACAAGGAATGGTAGAGCCTTACGAGCAACTAAAAAAAATGACCAGAGGCAACGCTCTCGATAAGGAAAACATTAGAGACCTGATAAAAAAGCTGGACCTACCCTCAAATGTCGAGAAGGAACTACTTGATCTCACTCCAGAGTCTTATGCAGGACAAGCCAGCAAGCTGACTCAACTTCTAATCAACCGCTAATGCAGATGGCATTCCAATTAAAGGAATTCCAACAGAATTCTTGGCGCAAAAAGGTTACAGCTTTCAAGAAATCTATAGATACAAAACGTTACCCACTTTCACCCGACCAGTTAATTTCGATGGCAGAGCATGACTCAATGGAGTCTCGTCTTGTTGAAAACATGGAAACTGTCTCTTCTGGACCTTTTACCAAAAGAAGAGTCACTAAAAGTCTCTATTCCGGAACTGGAATGTTATTCGTGCAAGGTCTAGAGCAGCACCTAGAAATAATTAGAAACCTAATGTCCACGCAATTCGCGTTCATCCCAGCCTGGCAATTCGAGGACGTAATGGGATCACTGAGCTGCGAATCCGCTAGCTGCGGAGCTCATTTCGATCAGTACGACGTCTTTCTTCTCCAACATACGGGCACAAAACAGTGGCTGTTTGACGACGGTTCTCATATAGATGAAGATCTAATGAAAAACACTGAACTGAGACTGTTAAAAAGTTTCTCTCCCACCTCGGAAATTATCGCGAACGAAGGAGATTTGATTTATGTTCCACCAGGTATCGGGCACCATGGGATATCTAAGAATATTTCTATCACTCTTTCCATAGGAATCCGCAACCCGACACCTTTTGAGATCTTGGGGGACCTAAGCACTCATGTCATGAGTCAAATGGGTAATCAGGCACCCGCCAGCTCAAAGCTTTTTTCTGGTCAAGCTGGAATTAGTGACGATTTCGTAACTGAAATACAGCAAACCCTGGAAGAAGCTTTGACAAGGGAGAATACCGAGGACTGGGTCGGAATATTTTCTACACTATTAAAGAATCCAGATCTACTCGAAACTAGCGATTCAGAAAAACCGCTTATCGGATCCAGCCTAAGAGCAACTCTCCCTTCTCGATTTGCCTTTAAGACAAAAGAGACTAATGTCCTTTTTTTTGTTAATGGTGAGAAATACATTCTAGATCTTTCGGACATGAGCTGGATCTTTGAACTAGTAACAGAAAGGCATTTTATATATAACGAGAACATGAGCTCCTCAGGAGAAAACTGTATAGCAAAAATGATTAGAGATGGAAGTTTGTCAGTAGTTTCAGTCCATGAATAAGAGTGAACTGAACCGGAGTCCGATTCTCGTTCGACAAGCGAATTGGAATAGCGATTCTCGGCTTCTGCAAAAGATTCGCTTTAATGTGTTTGTCCTGGAGCAAGGAGTAAAGGAAGAAACAGAATGGGATGGGCTGGATGAAGGTTCATGGCACTGGCTAGCCCTAAAGCAAGGAGAAGAAGCCATCGGTGCCGCCAGATTATTGCAGACAGGGCAAATAGGGCGAATGGCGGTAATTCAGTCCCACCGATCCAGGGGCGTCGGCAGTGCGCTACTAGAAAGCGTTCTGGACAAAGCACCGGGACTCGGCTTCAAGTCCGTATTTCTGCACTCGCAAGAACATGCTATAGAGTTTTATAAAAAATTTGGGTTTTCTGTTCTGGGAAAGAAGTTTCTCGAAGCAGACATCAAACACATAAAAATGAAAAAAATTTTCTAGTGCGCTAGAGAGCACTCTTCTCAAGAGATTTTTCGGACAGGATGATGCCATTGTTATCCGCGTAGACAAATTGTCCCGGGACGAAAGTTGCCCCACCAAACGAAACGTCTACGTCCCGCAGCCCTACCTTCCTTTTCACACTTTTAAGTGGGTGAGGAGCCAGTGCCTGTATCCCCAGATTTATTCCTTTCAATGCGTCAACATCACGCACACATCCGTAAACGATAACCCCCTCCCAATGATTTCTGGAAGCAATTTCAGCTAAATTGTCGCCAAGCAATCCGCATCTCCAGGAACCCCCGCCATCAACTACTAAAACTGAACCGTTACCTGATTCGGCAACCGCGTCAGCCACCAAAGAATTGTCCTCATGGCATTTGATCGTACTTATTTCTCCTCCAAAAGAACGCTTGCCACCAAAACTCCTAAAAATCGGAGCCAGAACCTCTACTAGCTCTCCATATTCATCGCACAAATCAGGCAAAACAAATTCCATGAAGGTCTCCAGTTAATTCAAGCGTTCAATATAACCAGAATAAGCAAGCTTTAGTATCCAAAACAGACTTAAAATCGCACACCGACACAGGTAGACTAGTAGGAAAACAAACGATTTAGTTCCAAGTGCTCCTATGATGAAGAAAGTTTCGCTCTTAATCCTTATTGTTCTGTCTACTGCCTGTGAGTACCTCCCATTCAACGGTGGGAAACTTGAAGGAATCGCGTCTCCAAATCCAGACAACTGGGCCAAACCTTTAGAAAGGGAAATCATACAACTGGAAACAAGCCCCAGTGATCCTTACTCGGTAAATCTCTGGATAGTCAATCTTGATAACTCTCCTTACGTATACGCTGGTGAAAACTTTAGCAGGTGGGCCAAGAATATTATCAAAGATAAACGCGTTGTTCTTAAGGTTCAAGACAAGCTCTATAGACTTGAGGCGACCCGGCTAATAGATCATCAACTGTTCGAAAAATTTGCAAGCGCATGGGAAGCGAAGTACGGAAATAGACCGATTAACGAAAACCCGGAAGAAACCTATCTATTCAAATTATCAAGAAGAGAAGCAAACTGACCGTAAGGCACTTTAACTCTACCATCCATTATAACCCTGGCGCTTCTGCTCATAGAGACTTTCCTGACTACCCAACCACTTTCAGTACTATCAGTTTCTGATCCTACCCTAAGGGTTCCTGAGGGGTGTCCAAAGAGAACTTCGCCGTTTTGATTCTCTCCCATCGCAACATGAACCAACGTGCCAGGTATTGTCGCGGCTGCTCCGATGGCAACCGCAGCTGTCCCCATCATAGCGTGGTGCAATTTCCCCATCGACAATGCTCTAACCACAATGTCGATATCAGAACCTGAGATCCTTTTCCCGCTAGAGGAAATATAATCCTTTGCCGGAGCTACCATCGCAATCTTCGGGGTATGCTGACTACCAGATGCGGCTACCTCATCTTTAGCCAATCCCATTGCTATGGAACCGGATATACGAATAGCCTCAAATTTTTTCAGTGCTTTCTCATCAGAGTTTATATCAGCCTGAAGTTCAGTACCGGAGTACCCCAAATCCTTTGCACGAAGAAAAACCGTTGGTATGCCCGCGTTAATTAACGTAACTTCGAAGGCTCCATAACCAGGCACATCAAGATTATCAACGACAGAACCTGTCGGAAAAACTGAACCGCCGCCTTCATCCCCGGGATTGATAAAATCGAGACAAACCTCCGCTGAAGGGAAAGCGACACCATCCAACTCGAAATCACCCTCCTCTTGAGGAATTCCTTCGAAAACAGGCACTTTAGCAACAATCGTCTTTGCAATGTTTTCCTGCCATATCCTCACTTCGCATATACCATCTTCCTGAATCTTCGTTTTCTCCATCATTCCTCTGGAAATACCAAAGCCAGCCACGGCAGCAGACAAGTTTCCACAATTCCCTGACCAATCAATTTCAGGCTTATCAATAGACACCTGACCGAACAGATAATCTAAATCATGATTCTTTCGTTTACTTGGGCTAACAATCACGACCTTGCTAGTACTCGATGTCGCCCCACCCATACCATCAATGTGTTTTCCATATGGGTCTGGAGATCCGACGACTCGCAGAAAGAACATGTCCCGAGCTTCTCCAGGAGTTCTCGCAAAATCAGGCAAATCTTTTAGAGCAAAGAACACTCCTTTACTCGTACCTCCTCGAATATAGGTCGCAGGGACACTTAAACTGCGCAATTTTTTCATCTCAGTTTGCATTTCCTTTCAGAAAATCTTGAGCAAATCTTTGAAGAACTCCTCCTGCCGTATACACAGATAGCTCTTCTTCAGTATCTATTCGGCATATCAAAGGTATCTCTTGATAGCCCCTTGACTGCGAGGTTATACCCAAGCGTAACTGGCTCCCCGGCACAGGATCGCCCAGCACATCAAAAACTTCAGTTCCATCAATACCTAACGTCTTCCGGGTGACTCCTCCCTGAAACTCCAACGGGAGCACACCCATGCCAATCAAGTTAGTTCGATGAATGCGCTCAAACCCTTCCGCTACTATTACCAACACACCGGCCAGCCTAACTCCTTTTGCGGCCCAATCTCTCGACGAGCCTTGACCATAATCTGCTCCCGCAATAATGATCAGAGGTTGCCGACGATTTATGTATGTCTCAATAGCCTCCCACATCCGTATAACCTTCCCGTCAGGTTCAATTCTTGCGAACGAGCCTTGTCTGACCTGCCCTTCCTCTACCACCATTTCATTTAGAAGCTTTGGATTAGCAAATGTAGCTCGTTGAGCCGTCAGGTGATCCCCTCTATGCGTCGCATATGAGTTGAAATCTTCTTCCGGCAAACCCATTGACGAGAGATATTCTCCAGCTGCACTGTCAGGTAATATCGCATTAGAGGGAGAGAGGTGATCGGTGGTTATATTATCGCCTAAAACAGCCAACGGCCTCATATTCTTTAATTCACGTGCACCAGAAAGAGCTCCTTCCCAATAGGGAGGACGGCGGATGTAAGTGCTCTTGTTTCTCCATTCATAAAGCGGGCTAGTCGTTTCTGACACGTCCCTTACAGGAATAAACATAGGATCATAGACTTTACGGAACTGCTCAGGTTTAACTGCTCGAGTCACAACTTCATCGATTTCTTCATCATCAGGCCAGATATCCCGGAGCCTTACAGGATTACCATTTCCGTCGTAGCCAATAGCATCACTCTCAATATCTCCCCTAATACTTCCAGCAATAGCATAGGCAACTACGAGTGGCGGAGAAGCCAGAAAAGCCTGCTTTGCATGAGGATGAATTCTTCCATCAAAATTTCTGTTGCCAGAAAGAACCGCTGTCGCATAAAGATCCTTATCAATTATTTCCTGTTCGATTTTGGGGGCTAGGGCCCCACTCATGCCGTTGCATGTCGTGCATGCAAATGCCACCACTCCAAAACCCAGACTTTCCAGCTCACCCATCAAACCAGACTCTTCCAAATAAAGTTTAACAGCCTTAGAACCAGGGGCTAAGGATGTCTTTACCCAGGGCTTTCTTGAAAGACCTAGCCTGTTCGCATTCCTTGCTAGAAGACCAGCCGCGATTACATTTCTTGGGTTGCTGGTATTCGTGCAACTAGTAATCGCAGCAATAATTACTGCGCCGTCAGGCATCCCAGATTTTTCGAATTTAAAGTCCGCTGCAATCTTTTTCTTCCTGAGATCGCTCGTTGCGACTCTCCGGTGAGGATTGGAGGGGCCTGCTATGTTTCTAACAACTTTTGACAAATCAAAACTTAGAACACGTTCATACTCTGCGCTGATCAAGGAAGAAGACCACAAACCACACTTCCTAGCGTACTTTTCCACAACCTCAATCTGCTTTTTCTCACGGCCAGTAAGTCTTAAATAGTCTATGGTATTCTGGTCGATAGAAAACATCGCGGCCGTGGCACCGAATTCCGGAGTCATATTTGATATCGTAGCTCTGTCGCCTAGGGTAAGGTGAGAAGCTCCCGATCCAAAAAATTCTAGATAAGTCGAAACTACTTTCTCTTCTCTCAGGAATTCAGTTAACGCCAGCACAAGATCGGTCGCAGTAATACCTGCTCCCAGCTTTCCTAACAACTCCACGCCAACGATCTCGGGAAATCTGAGAAAAGAAGCCCTACCCAGCATTACGCTTTCTGCTTCAAGTCCTCCAACGCCTACCGCTATAACCCCTAAAGCATCAACATGAGGAGTATGACTATCCGTTCCTACCAATGTATCCGGAAAAGCAAGACCATCTCTAACCTGAATCACAGGAGACATTTTCTCCAGATTTATCTGATGCATTATCCCGTTACCTGGAGGAATAACATCAACGTTCTCGAATGCAGTTTTTGCCCAGTTTATAAAATGAAACCTGTCTTCATTTCTTCTGTCCTCGATAGCCCGATTTTTCTCGAACGCATCTTTTTCATATCCCGCATGCTCTACCGCAAGAGAGTGATCAACTATTAATTGGGTAGGAACCACTGGATTAACCTGAGCAGGATTACCTCCTTTTTCAGCGATCGCATCTCGCAGCCCCGCCAGATCAACCAAAGCGGTTTGCCCAAGTATATCGTGACAAACCACTCTTGCAGGAAACCATGGAAAATCTAAGTCTTTTTTTCGATGAACTATCTGGTCAAGATACTTAGCGCACTCTGATTCACCGGAATTCCGCACTATATTTTCAGCAAAAATCTTCGCTGCATACGGCAATTTTTCGTAAGTACCGCTTGCGAAAGACTCTACTGCGGCCTCTGCGTCAAAATAGTCAAGGTCCGTGTCTTCGAGCTTTCCCATATAAGCCTTTCTCATTTTTTCTCTCTCTCACACCAGCCGTTTCAAGACAAACTTCCTAAGGGAGAAATCTATCTATTCTCAATGGGAACAAATTTTCTCGTGTCCGGACCAACATAGTCAGCACTAGGTCTTATCAGTCGGTTATTCGAGCGCTGCTCCATAACGTGGGCAGCCCAACCAGTTAACCGCGACATAACAAAGATAGGTGTAAAAATCTTCGTTGGAATCGACATATAATTATAGGCTGACGCGTGGAAAAAATCGGCATTCGGAAAGAGTTGTTTTTCATCCCACATCACTTGGGCTATCTCGGAGGATATATCGAACAGCGCGCTGTCTCCGTTTTCCTCTGCAAGCTTTCTGGACCACTCCTTTATAATTCCGTTTCTAGGATCGGATGTCCGGTATATGGCATGACCAAAACCCATGATAGTCTCCTTACGTTCCAACATACCCAGCACCTGCGGCTTAACCTCTTCAACAGCAGAAAACTTCTCTATAAGCTCCATGGCTGCTTCATTCGCTCCACCGTGGAGTGGTCCGCGCAATGACCCTATCGCGCCCGTTATGCACGAGTACATATCCGAAAGTGTTGCAGCACAAACCCTAGCAGTAAATGTGCTGGCATTAAATTCATGTTCTGCATACAGTATCAGCGAACAATCCATAACGCTGCGATGCATTTCTGATGGGTTTTCTCCCAGTAGCATTTTCAGAAAATGACCCGCAGTTGTTTCCTCACCGGTATCAGTACTGACTTCTTCTCCATGATGGGAGTATCGGTACCAGTAGCTGATGATTGCTGGTAGCGTCGCCAACAGTCTATCCCCTGCATCCTGTTGATCATCAAAACTCTTCTCTGGTTCAAGATTTCCCAGAATCGAGCACCCGCTTCTCATAACATCCATCGGATGTGCTTCTTTTGGTATAAGTTTCAGTGCTGCCTTAAGGCCATCCGGGAGCGCTCTCATTTTAATCAGGCGCTGTTTATATGTTTCCAGTTGCTCCAACGTCGGCAACTCACCGTACAACAGCATATAGGCAACTTCCTCAAAACCTGCTTTTTGAGCTAGCTCCTCAATCGTATATCCCCTATAAGTCAATCCGGCTCCTTCTTTACCAACCGTGCACAAAGAAGTTTCGCCAGCAGACTGTCCTCTCAACCCTGCTCCCCCAAGTTTTTTCTCAACCATTATTCTTCCTTTTTGTATCGATTAGTCTTCAATTTTTTTCTCTAGAAAAAAGGTCATCTAGCTTTTTTTCATAACCGTGATACCCCAAAAAATCGTAGAGCTCAGCACGAGTTTGCATAATATCAAGAACAGATTGCTGGGTGCCCTGCTCTCTGAGAGCACCATAAACCTTAAACGCCGCTTGATTCATAGCTCTGAACGCTGATAGAGGGTAAAGCGCCATAGCTATCCCGACGCTTCTGAGTTCCTCCAAAGTATAAAGAGGAGTAGAACCAAATTCCGTTATATTTGCCAGGACTGGGACACTAACCGCCCGAACAACTTTCTTGTACATCGATAGATCCGTCATCGCCTCGGCAAAAATGGCGTCGGCTCCGGCTTGCTCGAAACGCACAGCCCTCTCAATTACTTCCTCCAGACCACTAACTGCAAGAGCATCCGTTCGAGCCATAACCAAAAAATCAGAATCTGTCTTAGCGTCCACCGCCGCCTTAATCCTGTCTTCCATTTCTTCGCAACTAACAATTTCTTTGTTTGGTCGATGCCCGCACCTCTTCTGCGCTACCTGATCTTCAATATGAGCACCCGCAGCGCCGCCCCGAATCATATCTCTTATCGTTCTCGAGATATTAAATGCACCCCCCCATCCAGTATCTATATCTACCAGCAGTGGCAAATCGGAGGCTCCCGTTATCCGTCTGACATCTTCTAATACATCATTTAATGAAGTCATTCCTAAATCAGGAAGGCCAAAGGAAGCACTGGCTACCCCTCCACCAGAAAGGTAAATAGCCTTATAGCCAGCTCTCTCTGCCATAATAGCCGAATAAGCGTTAATCGTTCCAACAACCTGAAGCGGGGATTCCAGCGCCAATGCTTCACGAAATTTTCTTCCTAACGACATTCTATAACTCCTTAGCCACTCTCTTAACCGGGTATTATATCGGATTATTAGCCCTAATTGATTATTAGCAACGTAACTTAAGTATCACGGTTCCTCGTCAAAAAGAAGGCGGAGCTCTGAATATTCGTTTGCACACGGATATTGAGGAAACTCGGTAATGACTGAATCAGGCGCACGAAATAAAAATCCGGCATCTGCCTCGGCCAGCATGGTAGTGTCGTTATATGAATCACCCGCCGCTAGCACCGTATAATTCATATTCTTGAAGGCTTTGACAGATTGTCGCTTAGGATCTTTTTGACGCAAAACATAGCCCTCAACGGATCCATCGGAGGAAATTTCTAGCCTATGACAAAAGAGAGTTGGCCAACCCAACTTCTCCATCAAAGGAGATGCGAACTCGTAAAACGTATCGGATAGAATTACAACCTGATATTCCCGCCTTAGATCATCCAGGAAAGGTTTCGCACCCGGCAACGGATCAAGCTCTAGGATAACTTCTTGGATCGCAGATATGGTAAGGCCCCGCTCCTTCAATATATTGAGCCGCTTATTCATCAGAACATCATAGTCAGCGATATCTCTAGTCGTTAGTCGAAGTTCATCGATATTTGTTACTTTAGAAAATTCGATCCAGATCTCAGGAACCAGAACTCCCTCCAGGTCAAGACATACTAGGCGCATCGAAAAACCATACTTTTGTTATTTGAGTTAGAACAATTATAACAATAAAGCCCTTTATCGGAGTGGCAAATCAATCTGAGAAAGCAGGTTTTCCATTTCTAGGCTATTAGGATCAAAAAAAGCTTCGCTAATTAATTCTCTTGATAGATGAGGCGCAAACAGCTGGACAAAATCATACATATAGCCCCTTAAAAGAGTGCCTTTTTTTCCGCCTATCATAGTAGTGCTAGGCGGGAAAAGATGACTAGCCTCAACCGCAACCAAATCCGAATCTTCGTGAGGGTCATAGGCCATTCCAGCGATTATGCCAATCCCCAGACCAAGCCTCACATAAGTTTTTATCACGTCTGCATCTGTCGCAGTAAAAACCACGTTTGGTTCAAGTTTCTCATTTTTAAATGCCTCATCCAGTTTTGATCTTCCGGTAAAGCCGAACACGTAGGTTACAATGGGATATTCCGAAATCATCTTTAGCGTGATTTCTGTAGACCTAGCCAACTCGTGCTCTCGCGGAAAAATAACTGATCGATTCCATTTATAACAAGGCAACATGACCAGATTCTCAAAAAGATCTAAACCCTCCGTAGCAATGGCAAAGTCTACCTGGCCATCGGAAGCTAATTCCGCAATCTGAATAGGGCTACCCTGATGCATATGTAAAGAAACACCCGGATATTCTTTTGTAAACCTGTCTATTATCGGAGGAAGTGCATACCTGGCCTGAGTGTGAGTCGTCGCAACACTCAAACTGCCAGTCTTTTCGTCCCTATATTCGTCCGCAGCTCGACGAATACTTCCCACCCGACTAATTACCTCGCCAGCTTGTTCAATAATCGCTCGGCCTACCGGGGTAATATGGGTTAAATTTTTGCCATTACGGACGAATATCTGCACCCCCAACTCATCTTCAAGCATCTTTATCTGTTTGCTAACTCCGGGCTGAGAGGTATGGAGACTATGCGCCGTAGCTGAAACATTTAAGTCATTTTTAGCGACTTCCCATATATACCTGAGCTGCTGAAGTTTCACGGATTTTTATTAATTCTTATGCATTTAGGATATTAACCCTATCATGTTTATACAAATTTAGAATATCAAGAGCGGTTCTTGATTCCCGAAGGCACATGCCCAGTGAGGACCGTCGGGCTCGCAAGCCGACAATGCTCCGCTTGATCATCAAAAAAAACATCAGCTTCATAAGAGGAAAGAAATTCAGATTTTTGCAAACCACCAAGAAACAAGCTCTCGTCAAGAGACAGCCCCCAAGACCTAATTGTCTTTATAACTCTTTCGTGAGCAGGAGAAGACCTAGCAGTTACAAGCGCTGTCCTTATAGGACAATTTCCCTCCGGAAACTCTCTCTGTAACAGATTTAATGACGAAAAAAAGGACTTAAAAGGACCGCTGCGCAGAGGGATATTGGCTAGCTTTTTTTCTTTATCAAGGAAACCTTCTAGACCATGACTCTGGTAGTCTCTTTCTGCTTCATCCGAAAACAAAACCGCATCACCATCAAACGCAAAACGTATCTCCTCCCCCGCAGGAGCACTGGAAGTACTGTAGGACAAGATGCTTGCTGCAGCGTTCCCTTCATCTAAAGCTTCTACCACATCCTGTTTATCCGTGGAAAGAAACAGATCAACACCGAACGGACCCATGTATTTAAGGGGTTTACCCCCACCCGTAAACGCCGCTCGAGTAATGGGCAAGTTATGATATTCGATCGAGTTAAATACGCGAAGCCCAGTATCCGAGGTATTCCTGGACAGAAGAATAACCTCGACACGACCCGGCTTTCCAAGAATCAGGTTAAGATTAAGTAGCTTCCTTACTAGATGGAAGGCTCTCCCTGGATCCAAAGGCTCATTTTCTCTGGACACCTGGTACTTCGAATATGCATCAAGGCCTTCCTCCCTATAAATTCTATCACTTTGGTCGAGATCAAAGAGCGCTGCACTTGATGTTGCTATTATCAACTTTTCCATTTCTAACGATATGCTCGACAGGTTACAATCGTCTGATCGATTATACCCCAAAATTCATGGCAGCAGTCGGAATGACGAAACACAAACGACATATTGGAAAAAAGAAAAGCGAATTAGCCAACTTTCTTGAAAAAGTTGAAAAAACACCCATAAGACAGATAAAGAAAGAGACCGGGAGGCTTTTGTTCGCCATGGACGCCACTGCATCTAGAGAAAAAACCTGGGATCACGCATGCCATATTCAGGGAGAAATGTTTAGAGCGACCAGCAGGATCGGTGGATTAAATATACAACTCTGCTATTACCGAGGCTTTAACCAATTTAATTCCTCGCCCTGGACCAGCTCAGAAACAGAACTGGTTCACGAAATGGGCAAAGTCCGCTGCCTTGGTGGACACACCCAGATAGAAAAAATCCTAAACCATGCCTTAAAAGAGCATCGCAATAAACGAATAAATGCTCTAGTCTTTGTTGGCGACGCTATTGAAGAGGATTCTGATAAGCTCTGTTTTATTGCAGGAAAACTTGGGGTATTGAATATCCCGGTGTTCGTTTTCCAAGAAGGGATTAATCCCTTGGCAATGACGACCTTTAGACAGATAGCCGAACTGAGCGGCGGCGCTTATGCACCCTTCAACTCCAGCAGCGCAGAAGAACTCAAAAATCTTCTGGCTGCGGTAGCGGTTTACGCCGCGGGTGGTCGAGAAGCCCTTGAGAAATTCGAAAAAGAAAACTTGTCCGGTAAGATGTTAACGGTGCAAATCAGCAAATGAGAAAGAGCCTTGGGAATCCTAATAACATTAATTGCTACAGCAACTATTGCATTTTTCTTGCTGAGGAAACTTCTGGCAAAAAAAAATCTTTCCGTTAGAAGTTTCTTTATCGTCTACGGGATGACTCTCATCGGAATAAGCGTTCTCTTTCTAGCCCTGACTGGTCGCCTACACCCACTATTTGCAATAATCGGAGCCTCGCTTCCCTTCCTGACCAGAATTATTGGTCTAGTAATGAGGGGTGTCCAGTTTGCTTCGGTCTTCCGGAACGTTAATGCAATGTTTAATAGTAGCAGTGGTTCCAGTCCCGACCATAGTGAGATAAGAACAGAATATCTGCACATGCGACTAGACCATGCAAGCGGGAAAATGGAAGGCATTGTGTTGCGTGGAACATTCGAGACCCAAAATTTGTCCAAGATGTCATTAGATGATATCAGACAATTTCTTGAAGAAATAAAATCGGATGCGGATTCTTTAAATCTGATGCATGCTTACCTGGAAAGAGAAAGAAGCGACTGGAATGAGACTCGCGCAGAAGGAGATGGAGGAGCTGATGTAGCATTTTCATCTGAAATGAGTGAAACACAGGCCCTGGAAATTCTTGGCCTTTCGGAAGGCGCCTCAAAAGAAGAAGTAATAACGGCCCATAAAAGATTAATGCAGCGAGTGCACCCTGACCGAGGAGGATCAACCTATCTCGCCGCAAAAATAAATGCTGCCAAAGATCTGCTAACGAACTTATATTCCTGATGACGTCCAGCAAACCCCGAAAAACCGAACTCTTGCGATCAGAAGTGTCCTACTTTTGCCAACAGCATCATGACAAAAACCCAAGAGATTTTTTCTTCGAAATGGAAAAGGCAGGCTTTTTGCGCTTTGACTGGCCACAAGAATATGGCGGCAGAGGGTGGAGTCGGGAAGAGCAATTGATTCTGATTAAAGCCATGGCGGAATACGGTTGTCCCATTTTTCCTGAATCTATTAGTGCAGGAGCCCCACTTGTCATAGGCCTTGCCTCAGAAGACAAAAAACGATTCCTCTTAGAAAAGATTATAACCAATGTTTCTGACTGGCGAATTCATGGAGAGGCCGACGCCGAAGGGATTTTCTGGAATCAGATGGAAGACTCCATAAGCATTCTCTGTGAGGGCAAAACCTACACGCTAGGGGAATCAGGGCATGGCGCTCAATATGTTTCAACCTATTTTTCTGTCGGCTGCATATGTCAACAATGGCTCACCGGACTAGAACATCTCAAAAGAAATAGCAGAGCTCAACAAAGTACAACGCTCTCCTCTATCACGGAAGAACAGATAAATTTTCTTTCGGCAATGTTCAATTTTTTAAACCCTAAAATGGACAAACTGGTTGCCTTGCAAGCTAACTTGGGCAAAGACACCGTATACCAACTTCTGATTAGCTTAATTGGATACTACGGAATAATTCGAGCTCAAGATGTAGCGGGGAATAACGAACCCATCCCTTTCGTCAAGGAACGACTGTTTCTTGAGGACATGAGGCGACTGAGCTCCCTAGATGAAATCATCTTAAAGAATTGTTGGGATATGGAAATTTGATAAAATGAAGAAAACAAGCCTACTAGTATTTGATCTGGATGGGACGCTGGTTGACAGTTTACCGAGTCTGGCGAAGGCCTTTAATCAAACACTCGAAGAACTAGAATGCCCTAAGCATTCCCTCAAAGATTATAAGCAAATTATCGGAGATGGGGCGGAGGCAGCATCTGAAAGATGCTTGCCAGAAAACAGACGCACCCGGGAAGATATCAAAAAATGTCTAGATCTTTTCCGGATTCATTACGAAAACCTTTGGCATGAAGCTAAACCATTTCCCGGCATTCTTGATCTGTTGCTAAAAAACGCTAGTCAAAACAAACTTGCCGTCCTGTCCAACAAAGATGATTCCTTCACAAAGCTATGTGTAGAAAAATTCTTTCCGGGAATATTTGACTTCGTAACAGGTTACAAGAAAAAGAATGGCTTAAAGCCGGGACCGAAAGGCTTGCTAGAAATAATGGCAGCCGCCAGAAGAACCAACAATGAAACCTGCATGATCGGAGATACTGCAACTGACATAAGGACAGCAGTCAACTCAGGCACAAAAAGTATAGGAGTGCTTTGGGGTTACAGAAACAAAAAGGAGTTGGTGGAAGCTGGGGCCACCTATACTTCTGAGTCTGCCCAACACCTGAGCAAACTTTTAAGTCAAAGATTAACCTGACAAAGAATTAAAACTGCTTGCTATCCTATTCATATAGTTCGAAAAAGCTATTCTCAACGAGCAAGGTCTCTATCTTGTTCTCGGCGATATCGAAGAATTACCCCGACACCTTAATCATACTTGGAGGCAAGCCCGGGTTGTTTGGTAAATGTTCGAAACGATTCCTGGGCCTGTGTTTTTTGTATTCTCGAATAACAGGTCCAAGCTCGTCTGGTGAAGCGCCATGCAAAATCACGCCATCACAACCGAGATCAAACTGCTTGTTAATGACTTCGACACAATTCCGAGGACTACCCATCGCTGAATGGGACAACCAATCCTCCGGTATCAGTTCTTCTATTTGCTGGAGCTCATCGAACGACGCCATCTGATCTATCGCCCCCTGGAAATGTCTTACAATTTCACTCTTTCGAAAATTGTCTAATTCTTTAAATTCCCAGTTGTTAGTCCTGACCATCAGGTCCCCATAAGCCTGCAAATAGGTCGCCATTCTTCCCACTGTTTTTTTCAATTGTAATTCTGGCGAAAGATGATTACCGACAACTGCTAGACAAGACCAGACTCTAACATCAGCCGGGTTTCGTCCCGCCTTTTCAGCCGCGACTTTTACATCATTAACACACCTTGCTGTCGTTTCATCGGTAAAAAATGTATGTAATACAACGGCATCAAAGACTCTCCCACCCAAGGCCAGAGAGTTCGGACCAAATGCTGTTAAAATAAGCGGGATATACTCGTCAAAACCGGGGTCCAAGCGAAGCATCGGCCATTTACCTACAGAACCCTCATATCCAGATATTGTTTCACCACGATGAAGCCTCCGCATTATCCCAACGAATTCTTCCAGTTGTTTAGTTGTAATTCTTGAAAGACCCATTGCTCGAAAAAGAACATCGATTCCACGCCCCAAGCCAAGAGCAAACCTCCCCCCAGTTAGAAAGTGCATCGTCGACGCATAAGACCCGGTGACAACTGGATGTCGCGTATTATGGTTTGTCGCGGCCGTGGCAATCCCTAATTTTTCCGAAACTGCGCCGACCGCCCCGCTCAAGGTAGCAGCCTCTTTAATATTAAACCGCTCTGACAAAAAGCAATTTCCAATTCCTAACTCTTCTGCCTGGATCACCTCATCAAGAAGATTTCTAGGATTTTCTGGAGCCCCGGCCAAAGCATAAAAAGCTAACTCGTTCATCATAATGAATACCTGTTTTTCAGATAATCACATAATAGACAAAGGCTGGGCAATATAGGTAAGTTATGTCAATCTTTGGTTAAAATCCTGTCTTGGACAAAAACTAATGGAAATAAAGAATAAAATCATCGTCATTACTGGCGCGGCCAGCGGAATCGGAAGAGCCATGGCTCACCGATTTGCTAAAGAAAATGCGGGAACTATTTTGATAGCAGACCTCGATGCAAGTGGTCTGAATGAAGTCTCCAGGGACACTGGGGCAATTGCCATACCAACCGATGTGTCCAAAGAAGATGAAGTCTTCAAGCTTATAGAAACTGCCGAAAAAGAATGCGGTAGAATTGATCTGCTCTGCAACAATGCAGGTATAGGAATCGGAGGAGGACCGGAGACACCAAGCGAGGACTGGCAAAAAATCTGGCAAATAAACGTTATGGCACACGTTTTTGCTGCTCGTGCCGCCATTCCCGGGATGCTTCACCGAAGGTCAGGCTACATACTTAACACGGCCTCCGCCGCCGGGCTATTAACTCAAATAGGATCAGCTCCCTACGCTGTAACAAAACATGCCGCCGTAAGTTTCGCCGAGTGGCTGGCAATAACCTATGGAGATCAGGGATTGAAAGTTTCTGTTCTTTGCCCGCAAGCCGTCCGCACAGCCATGACTGCAGACGACCCAGACGGAGTCGCCAGCGTTGACGGAATGATAGAGCCTGAAGATGTTTGTGACGCGGTAATGCTCGCTCTAAAGAAAGAAAGCTTTCTTGTTCTTCCTCACCCGAAGGTCTTGACATATATGCAGAGAAAAACTGAAGATTACGATCGCTGGTTAAAAGGAATGAGAAAATTGCAATCGAGTTACGGAAATCCAAACTGGCCCTAGTCAAAAGCTAGCTAGCGGGTTTGACCTCGAATCCAATTTAGATAAAATAACCATGCGCCGATTTGATATCAGCTTGCGGGCGCCATAAAAATCCAGCTAAAGAGAAAACCTACTTTAGCTGCTGCTTAGTAGGTTTTTTTTTGAGGAAAAAGCAATGCCAATCAATATACCCGATGGAATTCCTGCTCTTGATGTCCTGGAGAGGGAAAACATTTTCTGCATGCGAAGTAGCGAAGCAAAACACCAGGACATTAGACCTATCCGGGTCCTCCTACTCAACCTGATGCCAAAAAAAATTGAAACTGAAATCCATCTCCTTAGGATGCTTTCTAACTCGCCCTTGCAGGTAAACGTAGAGTTTCTGAGGATATCGGAAAGGCCATCAAAACACACTCCAATCGAGCATATGGAAAATTTCTATAAGAGTTTCTCGCAGATCACAGAAGACAAATATGATGGAATGATAATTACCGGTGCCCCGCTCGGACAGATCGAATTCAATGACGTCAGTTTCTGGAAGGAAATGACAGAGGTGCTAGACTGGACTATTACAAATGTTACTTCAGTAATGTTTTTGTGCTGGGCGGTTCAGGCAGCGATGTATCATCTCTATCAGGTGAATAAGGTTTTACTTCCAAAAAAGATCAGCGGCGTATATCCGCACCAACTCCGCAACAGGCTATCACCCATAGCAAGAGGCTTTGACGATAGGTTCGACGCTCCGCATTCAAGATATGCCGAAGTACCGAGCGATAAAATAGCAGAAATAGAAAATCTGGATCTTATTGCTGATTCAGAGTTAGCTGGTGCCTACCTGTGGGCCCATGAAGACGGTCGTCATCTTTTCGTAACCGGTCATTCAGAATACGAACCTGACTGCCTTAGAAACGAATATCAGAGAGACTTAGAGGCTGGACTAGATCCCGAAATTCCCGAAAACTATTTTCCGAATAACGATCCGGAGAATGAACCAATCGTTAACTGGAAAAGTCATGGGACCTTGCTTTTTAACAACTGGTTGAATTACTACGTATACCAGCTAACACCTTTTGACTCTTCTAAAATAGGAGAAATGAGAAAAGATCGTGCACCTAGCACAGATAAATGACAAGAACAGATCAACCTTCACCACGGCTAGTTAATGGCAAAGTCAGCTCTGGTCTCTTACGATTAACTGCTCCTGTAATTATAGGAATTACTGCGAATATCGGGGCCGGAATTGTAGAAGCATTCCTCCTGGCTAGGCTAGGCACAGAAACCCTATCGGCATATAGCTTCACATTTCCGATCAGCGCTGCATTGATGTCCCTTTCGCTGGGAATCTCTATTGGAGTATCGAGTGTGCTCGCTAGGACAGCTGGAAGCGGCGAACAGGAGCAGGTAAGACGAATCGCTAGCGACGGGATCGCCCTGGTAGCGGTTATTATGTTAGTGGTATCAATAATCGGATATCTCTCGATTGATGTTTTGTTCACTGCGCTAGGGGCAGATAGTTCGACGCTACCTCTGATAAACGACTATATGACAATCTATTACCTTTCAGTCATTCTTTTAGCCGTTCCATCAGTCGGTGCGAACGCGCTTAGAGCGCTCGGAGACGCAACCATCTCAGGAACTCTTATGGTCTCAGGCGCTCTCCTCCATATAGCGATCAGTCCTTTTCTGATCTTTGGCCTTGCAGGCCTGCCTAGCCTAGGTCTTGCTGGCGCTGCCTGGGCAAACCTCTTAGCTCGCCTGATAACTTTTTTGGCAACTATAGCTATTCTCCGACACCGAGAACAACTTCTTACCTATAAAGACTTAACGCTGAAAAAAATGATTGATTCCTGGAAACTCATTCTGGCAATCGGAATACCGGCAACCGCTACTAATATGATTGGTCCAGTTTCAACTGCAATAATAGTTAGCTTTCTAGCTGGTTTCAGCCAAGAAACGGTTGCCGGTTTCGGTATCGCGGCAAGAATTGAAGGACTATTCGCAATTCCATTATTTGCGTTATCCGCTAGTATCGGACCGTTTGTAGGCCAGAATTTTGGAGCTGGGCGTCACGATCGAGCCAATAATGCTATGGTTTTGGCATTCCGCTATTCATTATACTGGGGATTATTTACAGCTATAGTTCTTGGAATTTTCAACAAAGATATCGTAGCCATTTTCAACGAGAATACAGTAGTAATCTCTGTGGCGACCACCTACCTGTTAATCGTGCCCATAAGCTATGGCGCATGGGGTGCCCTGATGATGTCTAGCGCAGTTTTTAATTCTCTCGGAAAACCACTAAATTCGACCCTGATGTCAGGTCTCAGACTAATTGTAGTCTATGTTCCCCTTGCATATGTCGGAAAACTTATACTGGGAGTCAAAGGAATTTTTCTTGCATCGGCAATCGCGAATATCGCTATAGGCCTAATGGGTTATTTCTGGAATCGATCCGTATACTCGGATCGAGATACCCTACCATAAACGTTCGCCGGCTCTTTAGAATTTCTCTTCCTCTAATTTTTTTGCTGTTTCCCTTAAGCATTGAGTGCTACGGATGGAGGACCAAAGGCCATCGCTAGATTTGTGAGACCGCAGAAAAAAATGTCTCGCCGAGAACAAAGAAAAGAATCGAGAACATTCTCTCTTTTAAAAACTCAACCGAAACAGGTGCTGGTCCAGCTCGAGCTAGCAGCTGCCCGCCTCGCAGATCTCCTTGACGAAACCCTGGATCTGAATGTCATGTAGTCCTGCTTCTTCCACACGATTTCGTAAAGATGTTTATCATTCCAATGAATGTTTAAATGAAGAAAAAGGTTTATTATTAGTGGTGCTATTAACCCTTAAGCATCAAGACCAAACTGATTTTTTTCCTAAACTGGGAACCAAAACATGACCCTGAAAAAACCAGATATCAGACCAGAAAACTCGTGTTTCTCTTCAGGTCCAACCTCGAAATACCCTGGATGGTCTATAAGCGAGCTAGACACAAATTCATTAGGTCGTTCTCATCGTGCCAAACACCCCAAATCAAGACTTAAATTAGTAATCGATCAAAGTAAAAAGTTATTAGGTATTCCCGACGATTTTTTAGTCGGCATAGTACCTGCATCAGACACAGGCGCATTCGAAATGGCAATGTGGAACATGTTAGGAGCTCGAGGGGTGGACGCTCTCGCGTGGGAGAGTTTTGGTGAAGGGTGGCTAACAGATATTCGTTCGGAACTGCAAATAGACAACGCCAGGTACTATAGCGCCGAGTATGGCGAATTGCCCGACCTTAATGAAGTTGATTCGGTCGGTAGAGACCTAGTTTTTGCCTGGAACGGCACAACATCGGGAGTTTGCCTGGCAGACGGAGACTGGATTTCAAACAATCGTGAAGGACTAACTTTTTGCGATGCAACCTCTGCTCTTTTTGCTATGGAGGTTCCCTGGGAAAAATTAGATGTGACAACCTGGAGCTGGCAAAAGGTCCTTGGTGGAGAGGCCGCGCACGGCATGATCGCCTTGTCACCGCGTGCGGCCGAGAGGCTCGAGTCTTACAGCCCGCCTTGGCCAGTGCCCAAAATATTCAGGCTGACAAAAAAAGGAAAGATTATCGAGGATATATTCGAAGGGGGCACAATAAATACCCCTTCCATGATCGCCGTTGAGGATCAATTAAAGGCTCTCGAATGGGCCGAGCAATATGGCCTGCAAGGCCTCATTAAAAGAGCAAGATCAAACCTGGAGGCGGTTGAGCATTGGGTGGAACAAACTCCCTGGGTAGAATTCCTTGCTAGGAACTCGTCTAATCGTTCCCCAACCTCGATATGCTTATCAATCGTTGATCAGTGGTTCACTCAGAAACCAGAAAAAGACCAAAGAGCTATTATAAAAAACATAGTTAATGAACTAGAATCTCAGAGAGTGGCTTATGATATCGGAGCTTATCGAGATGCGCCGCCTGGCTTCAGAGTCTGGGGCGGGGGAACTGTAGAAAAAACTGATATAGAAAAATTGCTTCCATGGATAGATTGGGGATACCTAACAGTAAAAAACGAGAACTAATAAATGCCAAAATTAAAAGAGATAACAAAAGGATTAAAATTTCCAGAGGGCCCCATAGCCATGCCAGACGGATCTGTGCTTCTGGTTGAAATAGGTGCGGGTACTCTCACCCGAATAACTCCTGATGGTTCTTCTGAGACAGTGGCTACTCTTGGCGGTGGACCGAATGGAGCTGCGATAGGCCCTGACGAAAAATGCTACATCTGCAACAATGGCGGGTTCGAGTGGCACACAAGTAGCAATGGTCTTCTGTTCCCGGGATTGCAACCCGCCGACTATTCCGGAGGAAGGATAGAAAGGGTCGATCTGGTAACTGGTGATGTTGAAACACTTTATACCGAATGCGAAGGAATTCCTCTTAAAGGTCCGAACGACATCGTTTTCGATAAAGAAGGAGGGTTCTGGTTCACGGATCATGGTAAAACCAGAAACCGGGACAGAGATAGGACAGGCGTTTTCTATGCTTCGGTAGATGGAAATCTTATTAGCGAGCAGATATATCCTATGGAGGCGCCAAATGGAATTGGCCTGTCGCCGGATGAGAAGACTCTTTATGTCGCCGAAACTCCAACGGGAAGGCTCTGGGCTTATCCTATTGCTTCTCCCGGAAAGATAAACCAATCCGAAAAACCGAGAATGATGGCTCAAATACCTAGCTATCACCTATACGACTCACTCGCTCTGGATGCTCAGGGAAATATTTGCGTGGCGACCCTGGTAACTGGTGGGATCACCATCCATTCTCCAGATGGAGAAAAGGCTTCGTTCGTCGAAATGCCAGACGTATTTACAACCAATATCTGTTTTGGAGGTAAAGATCTCAAAACAGCGTTCATAACATTATCCACCACAGGAAAGTTAGTGTCTTGCCAATGGGAAACATCCGGACTGCCTCTTAACTTCCTGAATACCTGACAAAAATTAGAATAACCAAAGAAATGTCCTTTTGAGAAATAACACCCCCGCTAACCAAGTTTCATCAGGAAGCGAATCAAAAATCCATAACCTTTCAGGATATAAGGACCGTGGTTGTGGATATTAAATCTCTTGGTTGGGGAATTTTTTTTAAACGCCAACTGATAGAGTCAGAAAAAACCTATTACCCAGCAAGAATTTCCAGACAAAATACAAATAACTATATACTCCTTTCAGAAAAAGGCTCTTCGATCGGGATTCTCCCAAGCAAATTCAAGGAAGGGTTTAAGGGTCAGTTGCCTACCGTCGGTGACTGGGTCTTAGTAGAAGACGTTGAAGACATGGAACCGGATAAGGTAACGATTCAAAGAATCCTCGAGCGAAAGAACCTGCTATCCAGAAAAGAGATTGGGGAAGCCGATCGGCAACAGCTTATGGCAGCCAACATAGACCGCGTTTTTATAGTCTCTGGTCTGGACGGCGAGTTTAATCCCAGAAAAATAGAAAGATATCTTCTTCTATGCTGGAGCCTGGACCTACAACCTGCAGTTATTCTGAACAAAAAAGACCTCGTGAAAAATAGCAAGGACGCGGTTAACCAAGTAAAAACCATTTCTGGAGACACTCCCATACTATGTTTAAGTGCACTAAATAAAATGGGAATATCGAGCCTAATACAGTACATGAAACCCGGATCAACAAGCATCTTTCTCGGTTCCTCAGGCGTCGGGAAATCTTCACTTATTAATCTGGTTATGGGAGAAGAAACTTTCAAAACCGGAGCGGTTAGAACAAAGGACAGCAAAGGCCGCCACACAACCAGCTTCAGGGAACTCGTTTTAACTCCTCATGATTCTGTACTTATTGACACCCCCGGGATGAGGGAAATCCGGATATGGTCACCGGATATTAACATGAACCGGTTTCAAGACATCCTGGCACTAGCTCAAAGATGCAAATTTAACGATTGCTCTCACACTTCAGAACCTGGCTGTGAACTCAAACTTGCAGAAGAAAACGGAATAGTTAGCTCAACTAGGCTAAACCAGTTCAAAAGGCTAATGAATGAATCGCTTCAGAACGAATTCGGGAACCAAAAAAAATACTAGCGAGTTACCCTTCCAGCATTTTTTTCAACTCTGCCTGACGACGCCTTTCCCCCGCTATATATCGAATATAGTTGCGAGTCTGCTTTTTCTTTTTCTTGTCAAGGCGCGCTGCCTCTCTAAACGATCTAGTCGCCGAATCCCAACGCTCAAGCTGCATCTCGGAAATTCCTTGCCAAAACGCGCAATCGGCGGGCTTCTTAAGTTTGCCTTTCTTCTGAGCATCCTTGTATGCCTTGACAGCTTCCTTATGACGATCTTCCTGAGCGAGCGTTTGAGCTAGGCGAAATGCTACCTCTCCATCTTTTGCATATCTGGAAGCACTGCGCCAGGCATCAATAGCTGAATCTGTTTCCTGGGCCATGGTGTAAGCCGTGGCGAGAAGCTTAAGGTTTTTTTCGTTACTTTCTAATACTTCCGTTTTCAACCCCATCTTCAAAACCTGACTAGCCTCATAGGGGTTGTCTGCGCCAAGCAATCTCTGGGAAAGCATAACGATCTCACTTTCCTTTTCGAGAAACCCTTGGACGTAGGCTGCATGATATGCTGACAACGCAGCATCGTCTCTGTTTTTCTCGCCATACATCCCGGCGAGCTGGAGCCAATAACGTTTTTTCGGGTAATCGGTTATCAATCTCTCCAAAACCCTTATAACGTTATCAATATCTTCCAAGGTATAATAATTAACCACTTGCAACTCTAACCAACTCTCTTTGATCGTTCTTTCTTGAGCGACAGCAATTTCTTCGGTGAGAAGACCCTGCCTCAATGAGTCCCTATTATTTTCGAGCTGATAATAAGCGATAGCTTTAAAATGGGTCACATCCGCATCCGGCGTGATATTCACCGCTTGCCAACGGTCAATGTACTCAATCGATTTTCTGTATTTGCCTTCCGAGAGGTTAAGCTGAAAAAGCGCTCGCAAGGCATTAAGTTCAAGAGCTAAAGTAATAGGTGATTGTTTTAATATCTGTTCATACGCATTAATTGTTCGAGGAGTATCTTCTAGAGTATAGTAGGCAAAGGCTAAGGTATTCCATATTTGCGCTGTTTCGTAACTATTTACCCCCTTTCCTGTCAAAGCTTTCTGCAACATTCTTACCGCGTCTGCTGGAGTGCCTTTTGGAACCGGTGCCGGCTCTCCCTCTTCCCTTGGCACGGATTCAGGATCAATCATTATCTGCGCCTCCGACAAGAGCTTGTATGTCTTTTCCCTAAGCGCAGGGACTCGCCTGGTTTTTCTTTTTTGCTCAGCCGCATGAACGGCCTCACTAAAACTAAGCGGGCCACCGAACTGATCAAGAACCACCGGAGAACCCAGAAAAAAGACTAACACCAAGATTTTTCTCATTTTTTTTATTTCCTAATCATCGACTAGTTCGAAAGTTATCTTGTTTTGAACCCCTGCTGTAGCAACCGGTTCTCCATCAATGACCTTAGGCTTATATTTAAACTTCACAGCAGCTTTTTTCGCGGCAGAGTCAAAGACCCCATTTGGTTTATCTGTGCATTCGCCCTCATTCCTGGCGCTCTTTATCCACCCACAGTTGGCTACCACGAATGGGTCTATAACAGTCCCCAACTCGGTCACCGTAAACTCGACGATCACCCAACCCGTCATTCCTCTACTAAGCGCCCTGCGGGGATACTGAGGCTGAACTTTGACTATCGGAAGGTATTCACCGTCGCTAATGCCAAAACCCCCGCCTCCAATTTTTAACCCCACGTTCATATTCATATTGGCCATGGTGAAGGCCTGCTTATCAACATTAACATCAAAATTTTTAGGGGGTGTTTCAGGGGGTGGCTCATCCGGAGGGGGCGGTTTCTTTGGTTTTCGTTGCTTAGTTTGCAAATCCTGATCTTGCTTAATGCGGACAAAATCAACCAAATTCCCTATTTTGTCCTCGCTCAGAGCACTGTCCGCTCCCTGTATAAGAGCCTGCATAAGATAAAACAGGCCAAGGGTAACAATCAATCCAACCAACACGGATAAGCTAAATCTTTTCGCCATCTTGTATCCTATTTTTCCTCGCTCGCAACCGCCACCTGGTTTATACCAATATTTCTGGCCGCTTCCATTATCGCAAGAACCTTTTCGACCTTGGAGTCACTATCTGCCTGGATGACCAGTCCTCCCTTTGGGTTCTCCGCGTGCAGGCGCTCCATCATCGGACGAACATTCCTTATATCTATTCTCTTTTTGTCAATCCATATACCATTATCTGGAGCTACTCCAACCAGTAATGATACAGTTTTTTTGAGCTCCGCGGTCTTGGTGTCAGGGCGGTTTACCTCGACTCCTGTCTCTTTAATAAAGGTTGCAGTTACAATAAAGAAAATCAACATAATGAACACGACGTCAAGCATCGGAGTCAAATCAGCGACTTTTTCTTCTTCCTGCTGCATCATTCTACGCATAAGATATTCAGCCTCCTCGTGCTAATGATCGATTGCAATCATATCTTCTAGGTGAATTTCTTCCGCTGACACCTTCGATCCCAAAAAGGTATTCGCTAGAACGCCCGAAAGAGTGGCAACCATACCAGACATGGTAGGTATAGTGGCTGCAGAAACCCCGGCAGCCATGGATCTCGCATTTCCGCCAGAGTAAGTCATGGCTTCGAAGACCTGGACCATCCCGGTAACCGTGCCCAACAAACCCAACAATGGAAGCAATGAAATGAGAGTTTTTATAAAGCCAATATTCTGAGTAAGACGCAAATTAACCTCGGAAATCAATCTCTGGCGCATCATCTGCGCATTCCAAGAACTCCTCTCGTTTCGGCCTCGCCAATATGTCAAGGCCTCCTGAAGGTCTTCCTGGTGTTCAGTCCTGATAAACCATAATCTTTCAAAGATCAGAGCCCACATGCAAAACGTGGCAAGCGCTATCAGATAAAGAACGTCTCCTCCAGCTTCAAAAAAGGTCCGAATTGCTATTAATATTTCCACTCTTTAATTTCTCGAACTCTCTGCATGTTGCGCAACCATTCCAGCACTTTGCTCGGTTAACACATGAAGAATAGATTTAGCTCTCGAATCCACGATGGAATGAAGCAGCACAGTGGGAATGGCCACTGTTAGACCTAGAACCGTGGTTATAAGCGCCTGAGAAATACCACCCGCCATGGTTTTTGGATCACCAGTTCCGAACAAAGTAATTGCCTGGAACGTAACAATCATACCAATTACCGTTCCCAATAATCCAAGCAACGGTGCGACCATGGAGATTATTTTAATAAACGCTATTCTGGCGTTTATTAGCGGCTGCTCCTTCAACACTGCTTCGTCAAGCTTTAACTGCAAGGTTTCCGCATCCACATCTTTGTTTTGGGAGTATACCTGCAACACCCTACCTAACGGATTGGTTCCATCCACAGAACCTATGTTCTTGGCCTGCTTCTTGACTTTACCTCCTATGCTATTAAGAGTGACCATGCGCTCTATAGCGAGACAAAGTCCAATAATACCCAACAGGATTATCACATAACCAGGAGTGCCCCCTTGCTGAATCCTTTCAGTAATTGATGGCACTTGCACCTGAAGCGCAAGAAGCTGGCCTCTGGTCGGATCTAACGCGAACTGGACAAAGCCAGAGTCAGAGTCCTGAAGGTCATCTGCCGAACTCACATATCTTCCAGCTGGTTGCCGAGGAAGCTCGGCGACTATTCCGTTATCTATATCGTAGGTTACGTATTCACCATCGCTTACCAAGTTATAGGATCCTACACGAATTACCTCCTGCTGGACCTCTTCACCATCAACTTTAACAACGGTCGTCGTAAAACGAGTGACCTTCGCACTCTCAGTCATTTCTCTCTGAAGCTCAAACCACAACCTTTCTATTTCTTCAATGGTCGCCAGCTTGGTGCTTTTACCCATCGATTTCGCAAAATCACTCAACCACTCCCCTCGACCAGGAAGCTGTGAAGAAACGATAGAGCCTTCAAAGACGCCCTGAGTATCTCCAGCGACCTGTTGCAGAACACCAAAAAGCTCCCGAAGAGACCCAAGACGCTTAGACAATATTTCTTCCTGAGCCGCTATTTTTTCTTCGTTACGCTCAAAAATCTTTTCCAGCCTAGACGCCTCCGCTTCCTCTTCAGCTTGCCAGCGCTCCGC
>PAPD01000053.1 GCA_002708765.1 Gammaproteobacteria bacterium
GGTTAGATCTTGAACGGCTTGATTATTGGGTAAGCCAGGGAGCCAAGATGTCGGATCGTGTTAATTCATTGTCCCGTGTTTACAGAAAAAAAGATAAAGACCAGGACCAAGGCTCTGAAAATGGGGAGGCCGCGTAATCGAGCGGTGAATGATAAGAATGAGGTTCTCATAGGCAAAGTATTAGGTTCCAACGGTGTTAAGGGTTGGATCCAGATATATTCCTATACGCGTCCATTTCAAGGCATCCTGGCATACTCCCCTTGGACTTTGATAAAAGGGGAAACAAGAAAAACGGTTGAACTTGCCTCTTCTAGGACCACAGAAAACAAGATTTTTGCCCTGTTAGAGGGTTGCTCGGATCGTGACCAGGCCGACATGCTGAAGGATTGTCAGATATTTGTAGATAGATCTTTGTTGCCTGATCTTGAGGATGGAGAGATATACTGGAAAGATTTGGAGGGTATGCTTGTAAAAAACTTGGATGGGTTTCTTTTGGGGACGGTTAAATCTTTGATTGAGACGGGGGCGAACGATGTGCTTGTAGTCCATGATGGAAAAGACATTGGCGATAGAAAAGAGAGACTGATTCCTTACGTAGAGAATGAGGTAGTTATTAGAATTGATGAGGTGAGAAAAGAGTTAATAGTTGATTGGGAGCCAGAGTATTAAGCGGGCGCAGAATGAGTCATTGGATAGGAATAATATCGCTTTTCCCGGAGATTTTTGGTCCATTTCTTAATGCTGGAGTCTTGGGGAGGGGAATAAAGAAAGGGATAATCGGTGTTGATTTGTGGAATCCTAGAGATTATACCGATGAACCTAGAAGGTCAGTGGACGACAAGCCCTATGGGGGTGGACCGGGAATGGTTTTGAAAGCGCAGCCTCTAGGAGATGCAATAAAAGCCGCTAAAAGCGATAAAGGGGAAGATTGTCACGTAATATATTTGTCTCCCCAGGGCAGGCAATTGACGCAGAATATGCTCCACCAGTTTCTTGATAAAGAGAGAATTATACTTGTTTCCGGAAGGTATGAAGGAGTCGATGAAAGGTTGATAGAATCGAGCGTAGATGAAGAGATTTCTATGGGAGACTATGTTTTGAGTGGGGGAGAAGTTCCAGCAATGGCTTTTTTGGATGGTTTGTCTCGGTTGGTCCCTGGTGTAGTTGGAGATGATATATCCGTTGAAAATGATTCGTTCTCGAACGGTTTGCTGGAATATCCTCAATACACTAGGCCTACCATTTGGGATGGGAAGCCGGTACCTGATATATTGACGACCGGCGATCACAAAAAAATTGATGAGTGGAGGAAGACCCAGGCATTGGGTAGGAGTTTCGAGCGTAGGCCTGATTTATTTGGAAATAAGAGGCTTACGGAAGAGGAGAAAAGACTTTTTGAAAAGTATTTGGAAATATCCAAACAGGAAAGGACAGACAGATGAGTAAAAACAAGATTATAGAGGGAATTGAAGCTAGTCAGCTGAAAGAAGATTATCCAGATTTTGGTTCCGGGGATACTGTGACTGTCCAAGTTCGGGTTAAAGAGGGGAATCGTGAACGCCTTCAGGCTTATGAGGGAGTAGTGATTGCTAGAAGGAATCGAGGACTTAATTCGGCTTTTACAGTGAGGAAAATTTCTCATGGCGTGGGAGTCGAGCGTACTTTTCAACTACATAGTCCTCTTATTGATGGAATTACCCTAAAGCGTCGAGGTGATGTCCGAAAATCTAAGCTGTATTATTTGAGAGAGAGGAGTGGTCGATCTGCAAGGATTAAAGAAAAATTGAATTGATCGAGTTCATACTTTATCAGTCCAGCGAAGACAAGATTCTGAAGGGAGATATTAGATAATAACGCCTACGACCCGAGAACAAGCCAATTTTAGGGATGACGACGAAGTTCTAGTATCTCAGTTCCTAGACAAGTTGTGGCTGGAGAAGGGTCTTAGTGAGAATACTTTGAAGTCGTATAGGCTTGATTTAAAGAGCTTCCGTAAATGGCTTCAGACCAAAGAAGGGGTTGGTTTTGTTTCGGTGAACCAGGAGACTCTGCTTCGGTACCTATCCTATAGGCTCGGTGAAGGAATTTCTTCGCGCTCAGCCGCTCGAGGTCTTTCTTGTCTGAGAGCTTTCTATCAGTTCCTTAAGCATCGGAAAATCGTGCATCAAAATCCGACTGACAAAATTGACCAACCCAGGCTCGGCCGGCGGCTTCCGGTACTTTTATCAGAAAAAGATGTTGAAAAATTGATAAATGCTCCTGATACAAAAACCGCTATAGGGATGCGTGATAGGACTATGTTAGAACTAATTTATGCGTGTGGTTTGAGAGTTAGCGAAATAACGGGACTTACTGTTAGCCAGATAAATTTGCGCCAAGGAGTCGTTAGGACTTTGGGGAAAGGATCCAAAGAACGCCTTGTTCCCATTGGTGGAATTGCTCTTTCCTGGGTCGTTCGATATCTGAACGAAGCCAGGCCGAATCTTTTGATTAAAAACTTGCAGGAAGATATTCTCTTTCCCAGCACGAGAGGGTTGCCAATGACCCGCCAGACCTTTTGGCACAGGATAAAGAGATATGCTTCGGAGACTGGAATAACAACTAACATTTCTCCTCATACACTGAGGCACGCTTTTGCCACTCATCTCCTTAATAGAGGCGCTGATTTGAGAGTTGTTCAGCTTCTATTAGGCCATTCAGATTTGTCAACGACCCAAATATATACGCATATTGCTAAAGAGAGATTAAAAGACCTTCACCGAAATCATCACCCTAGAGGCTAGGGAGCACTTTTTATTTGCTTCCCTTTTACTCTTCATGCAAAGTTTCTGACGAAAAACAGTTTGAGGTTTGGCTATGAAATTATATCGATCTGCGAACACATTACTTATTGTCCTTTCTTTCTTTGTTGCTTCCAGCTGTTTTTCGCAAGACGAGATAGGCTCTCTAAAAGATATTCGCGCCAAATTCCTTAAGGATTTTCCTGATATGCCTATTTTGGAGATCGTTGAAACAGAGATACCCGATTTTTACGAAATATCATTGGATCATGGCAATAGACTTTACGTCAGAGCAAGCGGTGATTTTTTATTTGTCGGAGACTTATTTAAAATCCAGGAGGATCAGATCGTTAATCTGACTGAAAAATCGAAGAAGAGGACTAGGAGAAACCTTTTACTTACTTCAGATCAGGATGAAATGATTATTTTTTCAGCTAAGGCCGAGAAAGCGTTTTCCACTATAACAGTATTTACCGATATCGATTGTAGCTATTGCCGGAAATTACATAATGAAATAAATACGTTAAATGAACAGGGAATATCGGTAAGGTACTTGGCATTTCCAAGAGCGGGAATTGGTTCGGAATCCTATAACAAAGCGGTTTCTGCTTGGTGTTCAGCCAATCCGGCTGAAGCTCTTACTCGCGCCAAGTCAGGTGAAAAAATTGAAGAAAAGTATTGTCTTAATCCAGTAAAAAAGCATCTAGAGCTTGGTCGTAAACTAGGTATTTCGGGAACTCCTGCAATAATTTTTGAAGACGGGACCCTCCAGCCAGGGTACCTGCCAGCTGCGGAGATGTCGAAGGCTCTAGGGATTATGTGATCGTCAAATACCTTAAAGAAAATTCAAAAAATAACCAACTGAGTAATGCTGAGAGACGATACGAAATCTTTGTATTGCGTAATCTAACAGCGAACTTCTTCCCTTATCTTATGCATGGCATGCTGAGCCAGATAGCGTTCCGTCTAATTAATGCACCAACTTTTGTTCCGGCATATCTGTTGACGCTCTCTGGTGGCTCCAATCTGATTGTAGGTGTGGCTCTTTTTTTTCAGGGTTTAGGACAAACCCTTACCCCTCTTGTAGGAGCAAACTTAATTTCCCATCGAAAGCGAGTTCTTCCTGTAGGTCTTATGGTTGGAATGGCCATGAGGATAAATATCTTCTTTATCGGAATATCAGGGTTATATCTGTCTGAGGAGGGTGCCCTAATAGCGATAATAATTTTCCTCGGATTATTCGGTATGAGTGAAGGGATGCAGGGAGTCATTTTTAATTTCCTGAGTTCAAAGATCCTTCCTGTTTCAAGGAGAGGAATGTTGATGGGAACAAGGAATTTTTTGGGAGGAACTTCTGCATCGATTTTTGCGTTTCTGGTGGGAAGCTATTTTCTAGAAGGCCAGATCGGAACGTCTGGATATTCCCTTACCTTTATTGTGTCTTTTTTTATCAGTGTTGGCGGCCTGATGGTTCTTCTGTTTCTTCGAGAGCCTGAGCCACCAGATATCAGTAAAAAAATAGCCTTGTTGGAGCAATTAAAAGAAATCCCCGCAATTTTAAAAAAAGAAAAAGCGTACCGGTCTTTTTTTTTAGCGCGAGCCATTTCAACCATGGGGAAAATGACATTACCTTTTTATGTTCTATATGCGGGCCAGAATGTTAGTTTGTCAGGATACGTTTTGGGCATGCTGACCTTCGTTTTTACCTTGTCCAACACGTTTTCAAATCTAGTTTGGGGATTAATTGCAGATCTATATGGATTCAGAATAGTTTTTCTATCTTCCATTAGTTTCTGGATAGCGGGATCTTCAGTATTCTTTTTCTCTTCTTCCCTCGAAGCTATTATTTTGGTGTTTGCGGTGGTTGGAGGCTCTCTTTCTGGATTTGAAATTTCCTCGAGAAACTTGATTCTAGAGTTTGGCACTCTGAAAGACAGACCTAGTCTGATAGCCATAGCTAATACCGCTGCGCAAATGGCTGGTTCGTTAGGGCCTTTGCTCGGAGGATTTATTGCAACTTGGTTCGGTTATGAGAAGGTTTTTTTGACAGGAACGAGTTTTCTTTTCCTGGGTGGTGCTCTCGTAGTTTTTTTTGTGGCGGAACCAAGGAAAAGGTTTAATGACTTGCCAAGATGAGTTAGGTAGACTTCAGCGGTTATTTTTTTTTATCTTAACGATTAAGGCTAGAAAAAAGAAACGAGATACAAAATTATTGGAAATTACTTCTTCCCTAGATAAGAATTTCTGATCGGCTTAATTTGGTAGGACAAAGAGCAGGCTTTTAATGGATGATTTTCCTCGGATAAAACGTCTCCCACCGTATATCTTTAGCATTACCGATCAGCTAAAGCGTGAGGCGAGAGCGAAGGGTGAAGATATCGTAGATTTTGGGATGGGAAACCCTGATCAACCCACTCCTGACCATATCGTCCAGAAATTAATTGAAACGGTTCAGAGAGGTGACACACATCGCTATTCTCAATCTAAGGGTATACCTCGACTCAGGAAGGCTATTTGTGACTGGTACGCTAACAGATTCGGGGTCGAGCTTGATCCTGATAACGAAGCAATAGTTACGCTGGGTTCCAAAGAGGGAATAGCGCATTTAGCGATGGCGATATTAGGGCCTGGCGATGCTGTTTTGGTTCCTAATCCATCCTACCCAGTTCATCCATATGGCTTTGTTATTGCTGATGCTGATGTCAGGCATGTTCGTCTGACGAAAGGCGTTGATTTTTTTAATGAACTTGAATTAGCGATCGCTAACACTTGGCCTAAACCGAAGGTAATCATTGTTAACTTTCCCGGCAACCCAACGACAGAATGCGTTGAATTGTCTTTCTATGAAAAATTGATTGCTGTGGCCAAACAACACAAGATTTGGGTTGTTCAGGACCTGGCATATGCTGATTTAGTATTTGACGGTTATAAGGTTCCCAGTATTCTTCAAGTGCCGGGAGCCAAGGAAATAGCTGTTGAGTTCTATACTATGTCTAAGAGCTACAATATGCCTGGTTGGCGAGTTGGTTTTTGCGTTGGTAACAGAGATCTGGTTGGAGCATTGGCTCGGATAAAGTCTTATTTAGATTATGGGACCTTTACTCCGATTCAGGTAGCTGCCATTGCCGCTTTGGAAGAAGACCAGAATTGTGTGGAAGATATCCGTAATATTTATCTGCGACGTAGAAATGTTCTTTGTGATGGATTGAATTCGATTGGATGGTCAGTAGAACGACCTAAGGCTACAATGTTTCTTTGGGCTGAGATTCCGGCAGCATTTAAGGAAATGGGCTCTCTTGAATTTTCAAAAATGCTTCTTAAAGAGGCCCAAGTGGCAGTATCCCCTGGGGTGGGCTTTGGTCAGTATGGCAATGACCATGTTCGTTTCGCACTAATAGAGAATGAGCATCGTACGAGGCAGGCTATTAGAGGAATTAAGCGTATGTTCAAAAAGCATCTTAAAGAGCATTAATTATGCGTATAGGTTTGTGTGGAGTAGGGAATGTCGGTTCTGCCCTGGTAGAACTTTTCAGAGAAAACCGATTCGAAATAGATAGAAGGTTGGTAAGATCTATTTCATTAGAACAGGTAGCATGTCGGTCTGATAGCCCGGAATGTGATTTAAGTGGATTAAGTGTTACCAAGGATGTTTTTGCGATAACTGATAATCCTGCTTTGGATGTGGTTGTTGAGTTGATCGGTGGCACGGATGTGGCAAAGTCACTGGTTTTGCAAGCGATGCGAAATGGCAAGCATGTGGTTACAGCGAACAAAGCTCTGATCGCACTTCATGGTGCAGAGATATTTTCAGTCGCTAGGGAAATGGGAGTCAAAATTTTTTACGAGGCTTCGGTCGCTGGAGGTATCCCCATAATCAAGGCTCTTCGTGAAGGGGTGGCAGGAAACGTAATAAATAGGATAGCCGGGATTGTCAATGGAACTAGCAATTACATTTTAAGTGAAATGTCTGGAGCAAGAGGGGACCAAAATTTTGTCGCTGTTTTAGCTGAGGCCCAAAAATTAGGTTATGCCGAAGCGGACCCATCTTTTGACGTCGACGGCATAGATGCCGCTCATAAGATTACCATATTGGCGATGCTTGGCTTTGGAGCATCTGTTAACTTTGAATCGGTTCATGTAGAAGGGTTATCCCATATTTCATTAGATGATTTAAAACTGGTAGATGAGCTGGGATACTGTCTAAAACCTTTGGGTATTGCGACTAAACGATGTGATCAGCTGAGCCTTCGAGTTCATCCCTGTATGGTCGAGAAAAACAATATTCTGTCTAAAATTGGTGGCGTTACAAATGCCGTTCTGGTGGATGGTGATCCTGTAGGAGAGATACTTTTAGTTGGCCCGGGAGCAGGTGGTCCGGCGACTGCTTCTGCTGTCATGTCAGATTTAATCGATCTGTCTAGGGGGGCAGATTTACCAAATCAGGGTTTTCTCGAACTTCGAGAGACCTCGGTTTATAGCATTGACGAACTCATTTGTTCTGTTTACATCAGAGTTGACGTCAAAAATCAGAACGGTGTGATGGCATCTGTTACTGGTATCTTAGAAAAAAACGATATAGGTATAGAGGCGATTATTCAGAAAGAAGTTAACGAGAGAGTGGCCCGTATAGCAATCGTTACTAGCGAAACAAAAGAGAGAATTATAAATGAATCTTTATCCGAGTTGAGCTCTCTTTCGGCAATGGTCGTGCCTCCTCAGAAGATCCGTATTTTCTGAGACGGTTAACTATAAGCTGACGCGTTTTGTTAAACAGCGATTGTCTAGTGAATGAATGCTAAAGCTGAACCTGAACCTGAACCTGAACCTGAACCTGAACCTAGCTAGAAAATAGACATTCGGATACAATTCGAAATCATTACTTGCCTAGCGTTGTCTAATGGAAATATCAGCTATCTTAGTTCAAATAAAAGACCTTAAAGAACGTGTGGGCGTTCTTAGGGGGTACCTTTGACTGCGAGAAAAAAGCGGATCGGCTAAGGGAGATCGAAATTGAACTAGGGGATACTGATATTTGGGATTCTCCAGAATATGCCCAGAAATTGGGAAAAGAAAGGGCTTCAATAGAGTCCGTTTTAGGAAGTATTTCTAAGATTGATGCATCTATAGAAGATGCTTCAGATTTGCTGGCTTTAGTGGTTGAGGAAAAAGATTCTCTGTTAGTCGAAGATGTCGATCAAGAGATTAGGGAAGTTACAAAAAAGATCGAGTCATTAGAATTCATGAAGATGTTTTCTGGAAAAATGGACCATAGTTCAGCGTATCTAGATATCCAGTCCGGCTCGGGGGGGACTGAGGCCCAAGATTGGGCCGAGATGCTTATGCGGATGTATTTGAGGTGGGGTGAAGCCCATGGTTTCAAGGCCGAAGTTATTGAAATATCTGGTGGCGATGTAGCAGGAATAAAAGGCGCCACAATATTATTTGAAGGTGAATACGCTTTTGGTTGGCTGAGAACAGAAACAGGTGTTCATCGACTGGTTCGGAAGTCTCCTTTTGACTCCGGGAATAGAAGGCACACTTCTTTCGCATCAATATTTGTTTCTCCTGAGCTGGATGACGAAATAGAAATTTCATTAGATATGTCCGACGTTCGAGTAGACACATATCGTGCGAGTGGTGCAGGAGGCCAACATGTCAATAAGACCGATTCGGCGGTGAGGTTAACTCATCTTCCTTCCGGAATAGTTGTTCAATGCCAAAAAGAAAGATCTCAACATAAAAACAAAGATCGGGCGTTGAAGCAACTAAAAGCGAGATTATACGAAGTCGAAGAGCAGAAAAGAAAAGTTCAAATGCAAGGGATAGAAGATGACAAATCAGATATAACATGGGGCAGCCAGATTCGTTCTTATGTATTAGATTCAGGCAGAATCAAAGACTTGCGAACTGGGATTGAAACCACTAATACCCAAGCTGTCTTAAACGGGAATTTAGATGGTTTTATAGAAGCAAGTTTGAAGATGGGGGTTTAACCTATGAGTGTAGAGCCAGAAACTGATGAACTAGACGTTTTCTCTCAAAGGAAGAGAAAGCTTGACGCATTACGAAAAGGGGGTAATGCGTTCCCTAATGATTTCAAACGAAGAGATTTAGCTAAAACATTGCATGACCTGCATGGTTATAAAGAAAAAAGTGAGTTGGTATCCGAGAAAACTGCAGTCAGTGTTGGCGGAAGAATAATTCTTCGGCGTCTAATGGGTAAAGCTAGCTTTGTTACTCTTCAGGATTCAACGGGACGCATTCAGCTCTACGTTCGTCACGATCACTTGGGCGATGAATTATATGAGAAGTTTAAGCAGTGGGATCTTGGAGATATCGTTGGAGGTTTTGGGCATCTGATGAAAACCAATAAGGGCGAACTCAGCGTCGAAATTTCGGAGATAAGATTGCTGACAAAGTCTCTCAGACCGCTGCCAGAAAAACATAAAGGACTGACAGATATAGAAAAGCGCTATCGACAACGGTATTTAGATTTGATGGTAAATGAATCTGCTAGAAGAGCCTTTCGGCTCCGTTCATTTGTTATAGAGGAAATAAGAAAATTCTTTATCAATAAAGGTTTTATGGAAGTGGAAACTCCTATGTTGATGAGTCAACCTGGAGGAGCTTCGGCCTTGCCTTTCAAGACTTATTACAATGCACTCGATTCTGATATGTATCTAAGAGTTGCTCCCGAATTAAACTTAAAGAGGCTCGTTGTTGGTGGTTTTGAAAAGGTTTTCGAGATAAACAGAAATTTCCGAAACGAAGGGGTTTCTTCCAAACATAATCCTGAATTCACGATGCTCGAGTTTTACTGGGCGTTCTCTGATTATCACGATGCGATGGATTTAACTGAGGCTTTGCTTAAGGGGTTGGTTAATCTGGTAAGCGGATCTTCTTCAATAGAATATGACGGTGTCTCTTTAGATTTTGGTCGTCCATTTCCAAGAAAAAGCATGTCGGAAGCTATTTGTGAGTACAATCCAGAGATAAATCCGAAGGAACTAGATCAACTCAGTAGTATTAGATCGATTGCGAAGAAAAACAATGTTCTGATAGAGGAATCATGGGGTGTAGGAAAAATTGTTATGGAGTTGTTTGAGTCTTTAGTCGAAGACAGTATAAAACAGCCGACTTTCATAGTAGATCACCCGGTTGAGGTTTCTCCGTTAGCTAGACGTAAAGAAGATGACGCTAATCTTACGGAGAGGTTCGAGCTCTTTGTTATGGGCAAAGAAATTGCCAATGGTTTCTCAGAACTGAATGATCCCGAAGACCAAGCTGAGAGATTTCTTGCTCAGGTCAGGGCTAAGGAATTGGGCGATCTCGAGGCGATGCATTTTGACCAAGACTATATAACTGCTTTGGAATATGGATTGCCTCCGACTTCGGGAGAAGGAATAGGAATAGACCGCCTAGTAATGTTGCTTACAAATTCCCTATCAATTCGTGATGTGCTCCTTTTTCCGCATATGAGAAATAAACGATAGATCTTGTGCAAAAAAAGACAGTTAAGTTAGAGAGTAGTTGGTTGGACCAACTTTCTCCGGAGTTTGAGAAAGATTACATGATTCGTTTGAAGGAATACCTCTTGTACCAAAAAAAAACTGGTGTTCAGATCTTCCCAGAAGGATCTCATTATTTCGGCGCATTGAACAGAACCAAGCTTGACTCTGTCCGAGTCGTTATTATTGGACAGGATCCCTATCACGGCCCAGGTCAGGCACATGGATTTTCTTTCTCTGTACCGAAAGGAGTACCGCAACCCCCCTCTCTAAAAAACATATTCAGAGAAATACAAGATGATTTGGGTTTGCAAACAACCGATTTTCGGCATGGGTGTCTGGAATCTTGGGCTGATCAAGGTGTCTTGCTCTTGAATAGTGTGTTGACCGTTGAAAAAAATAAGGCTGGGTCACATCAGAAAAAAGGTTGGGAGACCTTTACCGATAGAATTGTCGAGATTTTGGCCAGAGCAGATCGTAGAATTGTTTTTATGCTTTGGGGAGGATATGCCCAAAAGAAAGGACAAATAATCGGTACAGGCAACAACTTTGTTTTAAAAGCTCCTCATCCGTCACCGTTATCTGCGCATAGAGGTTTTTTTGGCTGTAAGCATTTTTCTAATTGTAATCAGATTCTAGTAAGGCAAGGAGACGAGCCTATTGATTGGAGAATACTATGATTAAAATTCAAGCGATTTGAGCATCAGGGTATGGAATCACTTGTAGAATTCGAGACTCTAGGTGAAAGGGGTTCAGTCGCAGTTGCTAGGCTCGTCAGAGAGAAATCGTTAAATAGCCTTCTTTTGGAAACCGTAGATCAGCTATATGCGAAGATTACTAGCTGGTTATTGGATGATTCGGTGAAGTGTATCATATTAGATAGCGGGTCACCCCGGGCGTTTTGTGCAGGAGCCGATATTGTTGCTTTATATCGAAGTATTGCGGGAGTAGAGAAGGATAAATCGCTTTATGCGGATCAGTTCTTTTTGAGTGAATACCGACTCGACTATGCACTCCAAATGAAGAATAAACCAATTGTAGGTTGGGGTGCCGGAATAGTTATGGGTGGCGGACTCGGGTTGCTCTCCGGATGCTCTCATCGTATAGGTTCGAGATCTACTCGAATAGCGATGCCTGAAATTACGATCGGGCTTTTCCCTGATGCTGGCGGTACCAAGTTTCTCTCCTGTATGCCGGATGGCTTAGGATGGTTTTTAGGATTAACTGGATCCCAGTTGCCTGCTGGAGACGCTTTGGCACTCGATCTTTTGGATGTGGTGGTCGAAGAAAGTAACAAGCACGAAGTATTCAAGGCTATTAGTGAGTTGGATTGGAGTAAAGATGCTTTACCCAACGCGGCGCTTATTTCTAGAACACTTAAAGATTATGAAATTAAAAAAGGTCTCCCGACTCACCTCATGCATTATCGTATGGAAATAGCTGCGCTTATACATAGCTGCCTTTTGTCAGATAATTTCTTTACTGAATTCGAAAAGAAACTCCCGCTTATTGACGCTGATGAGTGGATGTCTTTAGGGCTTCAGAATTATCAAAAGGGTTCACCCACAACAGCACGAATTTTTGAGCAACAGATGAACAGAGCGGACAATTTAGACTGGGCTGAGGTTTTTCGTATGGAATTAAGCATAGCTTACCATTGTGCGCGAGATACTGATTTTCCCGAAGGGGTCCGTGCGCTTCTTGTAGACAGAGATCTTAATCCTACTTGGAGGTTTTCTAATCCGGTCCAGGTGCCTGACGATTTCATAAAACGCTTTTTTGAAAGCCCATGGACAGAAGATTCCCATCCCTTGCGTGAGCTTGGACAAAAAAGATGAAGAATTAAACGGGAGTGGCAACGATATCTTCGTCACTGCTTGTTTTTATGTTAAGCGATTGGTCGGTTTCGTTTCTAAGGACCACGAGAGTCCTTTTCTGACCACTGTTGACTTTCAGACCGCCTTCTATCGACCTGATAGGTTTGTCTATTAAATGAAGTTTTTTTTTCAATTTGCCTCGGTAATGCGTTCTTGAGATTACTTCTTGTCCAAGGTAGCACCCTTTCTCGAAGTCTATGCCGTTAATCATGTGGTAATTCAAAGATTGAGGAAGTAAAAGCTCGGAGTTTTCTGAAGTAATCCAGGCTTGTCTAGTATCAATTTCTAGGTCGGCCCATTCGTCCGTATATTTTGAGGCGTCGGACTGAATTTGGGTTAACCATAGTTCTTTTCTGTTTACCAATCCTATTTCAAATCCATTTGAAAGCGATTTCATTGTCCATGAATTTGAATCTGAATCAGCGCTTCCATAACAAATCATTTCATTAGATTTATTCTTCAAGTCTGCCTTGGAAAAGATGATATATTTTTGGAGAAAGGAAATAGTTTTTTCTACGAGGTCTTTGTTCATTCGAAGCACGAATTTTTTATTATGGTTGATGATCAGAAAGCTAGTTATCATTCTTCCTTTAATGTCACAAATAGCTCCTAATTTCACGGAATTTTCGTTGAGGCTTTCTAGATCACAGGTAGTGTAGCCTTGAAGGAATTTTTCTGCTTCTTTCCCGGCTACTTCAAGGAATCCAAAGTGATTCAATTCGATGAGCCCTTCCATAACGAATTTCCTTTTAAGGTCGATTCATGAATGTTCTGCGGATAAACTATAATCTCATTTCTACCGGAAGAAATTCATTTCCTATGAAGGATGTAGATTATCGGAAAATTGGCTGGAGAGCTAGACGCGGAATGTGGGAGTTAGATTTGCTTTTGGTCCCTTATTGCAAAGAGGTTCTTATGTCTTTGCCTCGTTCGGCGCAAGAAACTTTTTCTAGACTTTTAGAAGAGGAGGACGCGGATCTGTTGAGCTGGTTTTCTCGGGAGAGTTCACCAGATGATGAAGATTTTGAAGCCATGATTGTCGCAATTCTGGATTGGAAGAGAAAAAGTGTACACCAGGCCTAATGGAAGGAAGGAGGCGTTAAGATGGTATCCATTGCTTGCTCCGATAAGTCTGGATAGTCAAGAGTAAAGTGTAAGCCTCTACTTTCCCGTCTTCGCAGAGCGCATCGCACCATTAGATCAGCGACACAAGCCAAATTCCTGAGCTCTAAAAGATCTCCAGTAATTTGATAGCGCGCATAATGGTCTTCAACTTCTTGGCGTAGCAATTTAATTCGGCGCCGAGCTCTATGAAGTCTTTTGTTGGTTCTAACAATTCCAACGTAGTCCCACATAAGTGTTCTAAGTTCTTTCCAGTTATGGCTAATGGTTACGTTTTCATTGGAACCTACGACCTGGCTTTCATCCCAGCTTGGGATTCTGATATTTGGGGCTCTCGACTTCGGCCTACTTGCGATATGGTTTGCAGCCGCTGTTGCAAAGACCATGCATTCCAGCAAGGAATTGCTTGCCATTCGATTTGCTCCGTGTAGTCCAGAAAAGCTGGATTCGCCTACAGCGTAAAGATTGGGGATATCAGTTAATCCATTCTTATCTATAACGATTCCTCCACAAGTGTAGTGTGCGGCAGGAACTATCGGAATAGCTTCTTTACTTATATCTATGCCGAGATCTAAGCACCTAGAAAAAATATTGGGGAAGTGTTTTTTAATAAATTTTTCACCTTTATGGCTGACATCTAATAGGACGAAATTGCACCCTAATCTTTTCATTTCGTGATCAATTGCCCTGGCTACAACATCTCTTGGCGCAAGCTCCGCGCGTTTATCGAACTCGGGCATGAATCTTTTCCCGTTAGGCAGTAGCAGTATCCCTCCTTCTCCTCTCAAAGATTCCGAAATTAGGAATGATTTCGAATCAGGGTGATAAAGGCAGGTTGGATGGAACTGATTGAATTCTAGGTTTCCAACTCGGCATCCGGCTCTCCACCCCATCGCTATCCCATCACCGGACGCAGTGTCCGGATTGCTAGTATATTGGTATACTTTTGATGCTCCACCGGACGCGATAACGACATGATGAGCTCGAAAGATCTCAACTTTTTTCGTTTCCAGATTCAGAGCATAAGCGCCTAAGCATTTGTTCCCCGTCAACCCGAGAGTATCTTCTGTTATGAGATCTACTGCGACATGCCTAGAAAGCAATGTTACGTTGTTTCTCTCTTTAAGATTATCACTTAAAGTTAGTGCTATCTCTTTTCCAGTAGCATCTGCAGCATGGATTACTCTTCTATGAGAGTGCCCTCCTTCTTTGGTTAGATGGAAATCTGTAGAGCCATCTTCCGATTTCTTTTTATCAAACCTGACACCAAGGCCTACCAGCCACTTGACGACTTCGGCACTTTGTCCAACTGTGAATGCGACTATTTCTTCTTTGCATAAACCAGCGCCTGCAATTAAAGTATCTTCAACATGAGAGGACTCTGAATCGTACTTTCCTAGGACAGCAGCAACGCCCCCCTGGGCGTAGTAGGTAGAGCCTTCCATGGGCTTGTCTTTGCAAAGCATTGTTACTTTAAAATTTTGACTAAGGTTTAACGCGAGGGTCATTCCCGCTGCACCGCTTCCGATTATCAGAACGTCGCTTTCGTGAGATGTTTCTTTCATCAGATTCTCTCATATCGTAATAATCTAGATTACACTTAATTTAATGGGTAGGCTCTCTTTACTTAAGAATTTGGTATCATTTTCTTACAATTATATTGAACTAATTTTAATCTCTGTGATCAAAGAGGGACAGGTTCGGAAATATTTTGAGTAATTCAGATTTAAATGACCAACAACTAGTTCAGAGAGTAATAAAAGGTGATAAAAAATCTTTTGACCTGCTTGTTTTAAAATACCAACAGCGAATAGTAGCGGTGGTTGGTCGGTACGGCAATAATTCTGATGAGGTAATGGATATAACCCAGGAGACATTTATAAAGGCTTATAGAGCGTTGGACAGATTTCGGGGAGATAGTAGTTTTTATACGTGGTTATATCGAATAGCGATAAATACGGCGAAAAATTATCTCGTAGCAAAGTCTCGCCGACCTCCAGATTATGATGTTGATGTGGATAGTGAATCCGAAGCTATTTCGGACTATCTGCATAGTTCTGAAAGTCCCGAAAACAAGTTGCTAGAATCGAGATTAGAGGAGGTAATAAAAAGAGCGATAGCCAGGTTGCCTCAGGACTTAAAATCGGCAATTATCATGCGAGAGTATGAAGGCCTCAGTTACGTGGATATATCAAATATATTGGAATGTCCAGTAGGAACTATTCGAAGCAGAATTTTCAGAGCTAGGGAATCGATTGAAAAAGAAATCTCAGGCTTTAGTCAGTGAGGATATAATGGGAAGAGCTGTTTAGTGAACAAATCAAAAAAAGAATATCTTTCGGCCTTCTTAGATGGTGAGTCGAGTGAGATAGAAATCCATCATCTGTCACGGGCTTTGGCCGAGGATGACTCCTTGAGCGAATTATGGGTCCAGTATATGGCAATTCGCAAGTCTGGGTCCGAGACCATAGATTGTTTGTCTTCAGAGCAGGAATTGAAACTCTACCGATCGATTTCGGCGGAGCTAGAATCCGAAGAAGCTTTTTCGGAAAAATTGCATGAAAGAAAATCTGGTGCTATGGGTTGGGTAGGGTTAGCAGTTGCTGCGTCAGCTTTTGTTTTTTCATTAGTATTTTTGATCGACTTACCGAAAGGGAGCTCTTTAGTCAGTTCTGATGATCCCCCTAGTCTTCATGACAGGGAAATTTCCGAGGCGGCAAGTAATAACGAATCCCCTGATCCCTTTGTTGTTTCTCCTGAATTACTCGAACTTGACGAAAAAAAACGTGAGCGATTGCGAGCATATTTGAATCAACATGACAGGATGGTTCAAATGGGTTCAGAAGGAAAATTTGTGAAATTTAAAGATAGAGAGAAAAAATGACTGTCAGGCCAGTTGTTTCTTTAATCTTTTCCAGTCTTTTGCTTTCGTTCATCATTCATGATTCCGATGCTGCAGTGACTTATAAAGATCCCCTCGTTTGGTTAGAAGCTATGGGAGACGCTTTTCGGGAGAAGAACTATGACGCGACGTATACCTATTTTAAAGGAAACATTTTTGATTCTGTCAGAGTTGTGCATATTTTCGAGAAAGGTAAAGAAGAGGAGAGAAGGTTCAATTTGAATGGCGAGAATCGGGAATTTTATAGAGAGGGTAATGAAGTAGAGTGTGTCCACTCAAAAGAAAACCGAGATGGTGCGCTGGCCATGGAACATGGGGTTAATTTAGGACCTTTTTCCTCGTCGTTCCCCGAACGCATTATTGGTGCGAGAGGCTTGTATAACTTTGCTTTTTTATCTAAAACCCGCGTTATGGGCAGGCCAGCTGTTCAGTTGGCCGTATTGCCTCGATTTAATGATAGGTACGGCTACAGAATATGGATTGATGAAGAATCCGGATTGCTTTTAAAGTCGGTGCTTCTGGATCGAGGAAGAGTTAAAGAGATTTTTCAGGTAGTTCAGTTGCGGTTGGGCGATGCCGTCGATGAAAGAGGTTTGATTTCTCAAATTCCGAAGAGTGGCTTTTCACACACCCTTCTTTCGCAACGCCCAGCAAAAAAAGAAAAACCTGTAATCAGAGTTAATTGGTTGCCTAGCGGCTTTAAGTCCGTTAGACGCCGAGCTAATCGGCTTCATTTTACGGACGGATTGGCCAATTTTTCCGTGTTTGTGGATAGGAGTGGTTCAGATTCACTGCCAGATTTGGCCACAAGTGTCGGGGGTACAGTTCTTCTAACGAAAAAACTCAAAGTTAAAGGACATCAAATAACTATAGTTGGTGATGTTCCGATGAAAACGGCAAAAAAGGTGGCCGAATCGGTCGAACCTCTAGTTTACTAAATCGAAATAGGTGTAATTTTATTTGTTGGGTCCCCAAGTATTAGAGATTTCAAAGAGGATCATATTAATGGGAAGCTCTTCTTGATTCCATTTTTCAGAGAGACAATTTGAGGAAAGTGAAAAGTGTTTAAAGCTATATTTGGTATCTGTTTCTATCTCTTTTCGTCGTTTGCCGCGGCCGATGTCCCAGACTTTTCTGGGCTGGTTGAAGATCTCAAAGAAGCGGTAGTAAACATAAAAGCAACAAGAGAGATAAA
>PAPD01000054.1 GCA_002708765.1 Gammaproteobacteria bacterium
AAGGGAGGTGAATGTATGGATGTAGGGTATGACACCTACTATTCTCATATATTCAGTCTCCCATCCTACCCTATAACCCCTAATCTACCCTACACACCCATCACCCTACATTTATCTATCTAATCGAATTTATATTCTACCCCCTCATATTCTACAATATCCCACTCAGATTCGGTCTCAGAATGGTTTCCCATTTTTCCACTCGATCAATCCATTATTCTCTTTTGTTATTTTAACCCAGACATATCTACCATACCATCTTTTATCTGCCACAATATATAATCCATTTATAAACCAGTTTTTATCTTTCATCTCATTTAATCTTTTTGGAGTGAATACATTTAATGCTCCAATATTAATTAACCAATATATCTCCCTTGTTGTAGTATCCATCGCTTTCTGCATAAAACTCCAAAATAATTTTCTAGGGACAAAGGGAGGATTATCCAGAGTAATATCCACCATTTGGTCTTGCTCCAAATAATCCTTACCCTCATTAATCTCGCAATAATAATTTTTTGTATTATTTGGTAATTGATTATAAAATGCCCCCTTGCCAAAAGATGTATTCATTACTCTATCTCCATCCTTGAAGGTAATTCTACCTATTAAATGTTTTGCCATTTCAAATGTAGTGAAACAGATATCAGCATCTTTTTCCACTTGTTTTGCTAATGCATCATTTTCATTGCTCTCATAATTCCAGATATGATTGTCGTTCGACATCTTATATTATAATTACAACTAATTAAATTCTATAAAACACAATCAATTTTTTGTTTTATTCCAAAACGCTGAGCAAACCAGAAATGAGTGAAATTGAAAAAAAATTGATTTACTTTTTAGGAATAAAACTAGAAGCAGAAAAAAACAAGAAAAAACAATCAACTAATACAAAAGTTATGGGTCGCTGTTATTATGGTTCTATCGAAGGCAAATTCTGGTTCGGATGTCAATCAAGTTGTGTTCTCCAATTCCGTTATAATTTTGATGAACTCCCTGCTGATAGAGTGTGGAGGGTATGCGGATGTTATATAAATCAATGTGAAATGCCTGTGGATGAGGAGGTTGAATATTGCGAGGAATGCTATGATAGTAGAGAGCAACATATCGAGGATATTATGGATTGTGATATTGAAGAGGGAGAGGAATTTGATGGAGTTATGACTCTTGAAGAAGAGCAATCGCTGAATGTGTGTTTGGAAAATAATGAGGAGAATCAGGAGATGGTTAGGGAGAAAATTCAAGAATTAGAAGAACAAATCAGGGAGAGTTTTAATATTACCGATATTGGGGACGCAATAGGATTTGAGATAGGGTCTAATCCTCATTTTGAATGGGGATATGAGATAGACCAAAAAAAATTGGAAGAAAGTTGCCCTAGGGGCAATGATGACAATCATGAATTGAAAATGGAATTGATTGCTGATTGGTGTATTGGTAAGCAATTAATAAATTGGATGGAGGCAGATGAGAATGAGGGTGAGGAGGTTAATGTGTCTTGTGAGTGTTAAATATTTAAAAACAAAATAAAAAGGTTAGTTATAGTGATGGCAACAATAGAGAATAGTCCAGCATATAAACATAAATTTAGAGCATTTTATAATGGATTAGAATTCCCAGACCCTATCTCTGGATGTATAGAGAATATAGAAGATAATTATAAAAGACAATCTCAAAATATGATCGAGGATGCATTACGATGTAATTTCTCACTCGAAGAACAAGCAAAAGTCTATAAAGAACAATTAGACTCAATTGCTTTTTTCTTGTATAAATTCCATAAATATAATCCTAAAAAAAGGAACAAGAGAATGTGTCAAAAATTAGGACAACCTTGGGATATGATTAAATGTGTATGGTTCATGAATGTTGGAGCATTATTATACTTAAAGAGACTTGACCAATCCGATAGAAATGGATTTAAATTAGAGACAACAACTTAAAAATCTCTTGACTATATTATATAATATGTCAGTCAGTAAAGAAAAATCCAAACAATATAACCAAACCTATTATAATAAACATAAGGACAAAATTATAGAAAAAAAAATGGTATGCGAATGTGGTGGCATTATTAGCGGAAATCATGCTTGGAGACATCGAAAAACCAAGAAACATAGACGATATGAAGAAAAAATTAAATCCTGATTTTTTTTCTCTTACCTTTATATAAAATGCATGATATGGGTAGCACACGAGACCAGAAATTAATTTTTCTGAATAGTGGAGACAATATAGATGGTAAAGCAACCAACTTTTCTTTACAATTCCCATCAGAACGATTTACCGCCGAAGAACCTGCTAAAATGAGATTGAATTTACATCAATTCCAAATGAAGAAGATTTGGCCAGATATCAATCCCACCAATAGACGATTCTTTATGGCAATTAAAACTAATCCTGACCAGCCAGGAAACACCGCTAGATATAGATGGTTTCCTATTGATTTAGTGGAAAGCAACGTACAAGGAACATCAGCAGTTGCTCATTCTTGTAATGCATTTCCTGTCCCTGATGCTTTAACTTGGGAATCACGAGGACTTAACACTGATGGGATACAAGCACCCAAAGTGAATTATATTTATCCACTTAACATTAAAGATATATTTAGGTGTCCCAGAACAAAATTCCCATCAGGAGGAACGCCAGGGACAGACCCCCCTCATTTTGCTGTAAATGAAGGTAATAGTGCTATTGGAGGTGTTCAATACTCTTATGCACAACCCTTAGCAGATACAAAAGACCTCAGGAGCGTCCTTGAGTACAGCATAAATATGAGATTGTATCAAATTGCTTATTATACTACCCCTTATGATACCAGATATGATCCTGGCGGTGCTATTACTTGGTTACAAAGATATACTGGTAATTCTACTCTCACTGGAATCACGGATGAACCTTGTTTAGCAGTTCAAGTCCATTTTACAGAACAACAAAGATTTGAGATATACTTTTGTAATGGATTACCCAACATGAGATATCCTTTAATTGCTCCAAATATTTTAGGTTCAGACCCAACTGTAGGTTGGAATGATGTTACAGGTGGTTTATTAGTAAGAGGACAAACAAATGTTACTCCGACTGTAGATGACGGAGCATCTGCTATTTACTTTTGTTTCCCTCAATTTAAAGATGGTAATGATGCTGATTTTACTAGTGGTATAAGAAACGATACAAACCAACAACCTGCATGGCCAGATATTCCTATTGCCGCCGGATTCTCACAAGACCCCCTCGGAACTTTTAATGATTGTAATGAGGTTTTAGGTGCTTGGTGTTGTAGGGCAAATCAACCATCTACAGTCAGAAGACAGCAATTTAATGGTCTTACTTTACCATTAGGTTATAATGAGGTTGTTAGTGGATTAGTTCCCATTACTGCTCCTAGAACTGCTCTCTTACCAGCAGGAGATTCTGCTTTAATAGGTTGGAGATTCCCCTCTATGCCAACATTACAATCCATGAGGAGCATTAATATACATGCCTCTAATGTTATGTCCAATAATTATGAATCGATCGATTTTACACAAGGTCATAATAAATCCCAGCAAAAAACTAGTGTCCCATCCACTTTATTCGCAAAAATACCTTTACCTGTCAATAAATACCATATGTCCGAGGGAGAATGGTCATCCCCAACTGTAGTTACTCCTACTGGTAATCCACAACATAGACCTACCGCACATAGTGAGATGATTTGTCAAGATGTTTGGGATAAAGTATCTTGGGAAGCACCTTGGTCTACTATTTTTGGTATTACACTAGATAATCCTGTATTGAATCAAATACAATTGGAATTAATGGATGAAAAAGATAGACCTTTTAGCGAATTCTGTTGGCCAAATACAAATTCAGCACCCCAAGGTGTAAATAAAAACTTATTACAAAATAATGCTGGTATAGAAATGACTATCTGTTTCCATAACTTTTATGTTCCTCCTATCCCCAGAGACGAGAAATTGCATGTGGAAACACAAGAACAAACTATGCCTACTGATACTTTATTGGGTGGAGCAAATACAAATGTTATTATGGAATCGGATGCTCAAATGGCAGGTTCTTACTTTGCTGATAATGATTAAATACTCATCTAATATATGATGGGCAGTCTTATATCAAAAATCAAATCATATGATTTTATTTATGATACAAAGAATAAACATACCATGTGTGAAAGATGCTGGTCTAAATTATCAAGAAATGATATTCAAATTGAATACAAATTAGGTGTAGTTTGTAGCAAATGTGATAGAGATATTCACCCTGAAAAATATTTTAGTGCTTTTAGAGATTTTAAATAATAGTATATTATATAATGGAAGATAATACTCATGTCCAAACTTGGTTTAAAGATGCTGAATCGAGAGGAGATAAAGCAGGATGGAATTTAGCAGTCCCTATCGGTGCTGTGGAAAAAGGAATTGAATGCTCACCTGCATTTGCTCACTTTTTACAGGACCGCTCACAAGCACCCCCTCCTATTACCATCCCTGGCGGTCCTACCGATAATCCCTCCCTATCCACTATTTACACTATTGACCGCAAACAAGAAATATAATATTCACTTATTATATAACCATGGCAAATTGGATCGGTCAGGCAACTAAAAATTCTCACGGACAATTTAGAGCAAAGGCAAAAAAAGCAGGAATGTCTACCAAAGCATACGCTAATAAAGTCATCAAACAATATAAAGCAGGTGGGAAGCGTAAGCATAGTGCTAGGCAAACCAAAACTTACAGACAAGCAGTCTTAGCAAAGACTCTAATGGGTTTTAAAAAATAAATACCATATTATTATATCCTTATATATTAATATGGTAAGAACACAAAAGTTAAAGAATTTTAAAGTAAATCCAATAGATAACTCCACTCATAAACCTCCTCAAATAGATAACTTACCTACCTTACATGGCATTTTTTTAGCAACTGCTGTGAGAAATTCAGGTAAATCCCAAGCAGTAGCAGACCTTATACGCAAATATGGTAAGGCATTTGATGTGGTTAAAATTATCTGTCCTACATGGGAATCAAACGAGAAGTTATTTGAGAGTATATTAAAAAAACCACCACCAGAAGATGAGGACAGAGTAGATGTATATACCGAGGCAAATAACGCAGATTTACAATCCTTTGTTGATTATTTAGAGGAGGAGAAAGAGGATTTAGATAGGTATCACCAAGAGATGGAGGAATGGAATTTATTCCAAAAACAATTAAAAACCCTCTCTATTGCGAATGTAAGTGATGATTTAATTATGCAATTTTATGACGAGGTTCAAGATAAGTATATAAAACCACATCATAAATGGGGAGGTAAACCACCCTCGGTTGCCTTACTGATTGATGATTGTATGGCATCTGAATTATTAAAACCACATAATAAAGCATTTATTCGATTTTGTGTTTGTCATAGGCATTTATTTGGTATTGGTTGTAGTATATTTTTAACTACACAAGCATTTAAATGTTTAGGAGGGTTAGCAAAAGCAGTTAGAACTAATCTTTGTGCAGTTATGATGTGGAGGAATCATAATCCAAAAGAATATGACGCAATTAAGGAGGAATGCACCGCAGAGATTCCGCCGGAGATATTTGATGCCGCCTACAAATACGCCGTAGATAATGATGCTAACTCTGGTTATGATTTTTTATTCATTGATTTTTTCCCAAAGGATATACACCCCTCCCCACTACGCAAGAATTTTGATGAATTTATAATGGTCGATGATTTAAAAAAAAAAATGTCTAATGATAATATAAAATGAATATTTACGAGTGGGATAAATTATGTGAGGAACGATGTGGAGAACCTCTCCCATCTGTTGTTCCCCAGCAACAAGTTGATAAAACCCTAGCAGATACTAAACCCATGTTTGATGCGGAATTAGTTACTAACTTTTTAAAAAAACAAGTTGAGGTAGCGGAAGAATTGGGAGATTATAGACATGCTACTGATGTATTTAATACTATTAAAGGAGTTCCATTCCAATATAGACGATTAAATTCGAATTTACAGAGAGACCTAATGATCAAAAAATTACATACTACTCTCGGTATGTCCGAATATAATGCTCTTACAAATGTTGTTGATATTGAGACTGGTATGTCCCATAAATTCAAAAATGAACATTCTGGACATAGTGGTCAATTCTGGATATTAGATACATCCCATGATACTCCCATGAAACGCATATATAATGCAAAAGGGCAATACTTAGGTAAAGCACCCCTTACCAAAGCGAATATTAGACAAGCAGAGAAGGTTTTAAATAAAAAATATCCAAGCAAAAGAAGAGCAGGTGAGAGGGGGGAAGGGACAGGACCTGTTGAGAGTGCCTCCTCATATATGGCAAGAGAGGCAGATTCTGATGAAAAAGAAATAAGACATGAGGAGAATGTGGAGAGGGCATCCAAAGCAATAGATAAATTAAATGCTATGAAGAAGGAGAGGGAGGGTGAATCTGTTAATCCTGATATTGAACATAGTGCTGACGCAGATGAAGATGATGACCAAGATTTACTTGAATCAGCAATTGACCAAGCATCCACTGATAAACCAGCATGGACTGCTCCTGATAAACCTATATACGCTCCTCCCAAAAATCTCGGTAATAGACCTGAATCACAATCCAGAGAACAAACGGCAGAAGAGAATAGAGAATTCGAAGCATATTCTCGATCTAGGAGTCATCCATCACGAGGTTTTAGCGAACAAGAAAAGGCAGAAATTGAACATGACAGGCAAATGCAAGAACGAGAACAACAAATGGTAGATAGGAGACACCAGAGGGAACAACAGCAGAGGGAAGCGAACCCTCCTCCTACTGCTTGGGAATCAACTAAAAAGTTTTTTAGTGATGTTGCTGGTTCTATAACTAAACCACCTTAAAAAATAATATATACCTAATTTATAATGCCTGAAACATATGAAGGAATGAGTCCTGACCAAATCTCAGCAAAACAATTAGAAGATTGGGTCGATAGGTCTTTCCCACTGGAATACCCTGATAGACCACTTGTTAATACTCAGGATATGCCCTCTGGAACATATGAGAATTACACCAATCCCACTGACCCTGTATTTGCATCTAATTATTTGGGCGCACAACCTGAATACAGATTTGTAGGTATGCCTCCCTTAGCATTTATACCAGAAATCCATGGACAAAATTTAGCAACCAACCCATGTGTTCCTGTAAATACAAAACAATTTGAACGATTTGGACCTATGGATGATAGGCAAGATGAAGGACCTGAATATTTGGATGATGTCGGTAATCAGCATGGTGATGATATTGGCATTTACTCACAAGCAATACATCCTGTTGATAATGAACCAGTCGCTTGGCCGAATGCTTATTATGCATACTTGAAGAATCCCATCCCCTCAGTGCCAAAATAAACAAATCCTCACAAAATATAGCATAATTTAGTTTCCTAGAATAAAACTAAACTATGCCTCCAACAAATCGCTCACAAATTCTCACAAAAATTATTTTGTGATATAAATATATAGGTAAAATGCCAAAAAAAGGTGAACCTTTAGGAGAAAAGCAGAAAGAAATCTTGAAAAAGGGCAGAGAAAAAGCACTCGCTAATAGAAAGAAAAATGCTGAGATTAAAAAGAAGGAGAAGATGATAAGAGATTTAGAGAATATAAAACGCAGTAAAGAATTAGATGAACAAATAAACAATATTCAAATGGATATCGGAGGTAATAAAGTAGAGGTTAAAAATGAAAAAGTGGAGAAAGCACCACCTCCACCACCTCCTGAACCTGTAAAAGAACCAGAACATTTAGACGAACAACAAGAGATTGAATATGTAAAACGGAAGAAACCCAAGAAAAAACCTAAAAAAGTTGTATATGTTGAGGACAGCACAAGTGATAGTGACGGAATAAATGATGACGAGGTTAAGGTAGTATATAAAAGAATTAAAAAACAAAAACCACCTCCTGAACCTGAGCAACCAAAACCTGTTCCTACTCCCAAACCTGATGTATACCAACCAAATGCAAATCAGAATTTAGGGAATAAACAAAAAAAGAATAATGATACAATATCAGCATTATTCGAAAAACATAAAAATATTTTCTAATTAACTATTATAATGAGCGAACAAGCACTAATGGTTATGGAGAACTCATATCCGAGGTCTTTACGCACCTTGGTTTCTCGCCTTGTCGGATTCAGTTGTAATACTTTTAGGGTCGAACCGCAAGGAGCAAACGCTAATGCTACTGCTGGTAGTAAGATTTCATTTTCTTGCCCCAGTAATGCACTCATCAATCTCAGGTCGATTACTTTGATGCTTAATTGGGTGACTGCTTCTGGTGTGGAGGGAACTTCTCCTGCTGGTATCTCTGGTGTCCTTCCCAGAGCATCAGATTTATTCGAACAGGTAAATATCTATCTCAATGGTGTTGCTTTGACGAATTCTGTCCAGCAGTTTAACACTCTTACTCGAATGATGGCATTACAAGGTGATAGTTTTGAGAGGTCTATTACCTCTGGTTGTTTAGAGGCACACGATACTCAGTCCTCTGTTATAAATGGTGCTGGTGCTACCTTAGGTAAAGGTCAATCCAGAGCGATGGCATTTAATAATATTTTAGGACTTCCCTCTCAGTCTTCTACTCGCTATTTAGATTGCAGTCTTTTTGGCGACCTCAGGATCGAATTTGTGGTAGCGTCTAATGCTGTCCTTATGGCAACCAGTGTCGCAACGGCCGCAGATTGTGTTAATCCTTCCCTCCCTACATCTGTTACTACCAAACCTGTCCTTACTCTTAAAAACTTCCACTTGGAATTGGAGGCGATTCAGGTAGCGAATGGTATGTATTCTGAATTACAGAGAGCAAAAATTGCCCAACAGGACTTTATACAAATTAATTACAAGGATTATTACACCTTAGAAGCAGATGGTGGCAGTAGCACTTCTAATTCCACAAGATTTTCATGTAGTAGCCAGAGCTGCGACGCTTTGTTCGCCACACAAAGACAGCAGAACTATGTAAATGGTTTTGATAGTGCTGGTGGAGGTTTTGGTTCATGGTGTTTCCCTCAGAGACCCACCCAGACTGCTGGTGTAAATCCTGATAATGATGATTTTAAGGATGGATTCTGTCCTCACTATTTTGCTTTTAGGTCTTTTAAGCGTGAGACTGGTGCGCCTACTGCTTTTGGGCCAGGATTGGGTGCTGTTGGACCTTGGCCGACAAATGGGCCAGGGACTCCTTTATACAGACCCACTTATTACTACGATGATGTAGACCCTATGGTAAATAACTGGAGTGTCCAGTTCAGAGCGAATGGGGTTGCTCATCCTCAGATTCCTGCCTCCGAATTATCATCTTGGAAGAACACCAATTTATACCAGAATAAACAAAAATGGAACACGCCAGGGAATGGAATCTCCTCTATCTGGAATTACAACTATGGTCAGTATCTTGCCTGTGCTAGGTTGAGCATGGAGGACGATACTCACTCTGAAATGGAATGTGCGAGGATAAAAGGATTTGACTCTCGAGGAATTAATTCGGATTTTCAGGTTTTACATCAAAATATGCAAGAACACAATGTTCCCACTGATGCTTATGGTCTTAAATCAGTTTTTGTTGTTGTTGCTTGTACAGCGAGTATTAGGGCAGGCGCTGGAAAAAGTATCGCAAGAATACCCTAGAGATCGAAAATGTAGGGTTGAATAAATATACATATTTTTACTAATTTTTCTATTGAATAATGGATAATTTAGTGAATAGGGATTAAGAGATTTGGGGAAATGTAGGGTCAATACACCCACCTTACACACAACCATACATCCCTCCTTGGTAGCATCCCCCCTCCTCTCCCTTACCTTTCTCTGTCTCAAAACTAAATATTCTATTCTCGAGTTTGCAAAAAATGTAGGGATGTAGGGTGTGCTGGGTAGATTCTGGATATAAAATGTGGGATTAAGAGATTTTATATAGGAATTCTACCTTACATACCCTACATCCTTACATTTTGGGATTAAGAGATTTTTTAAAATATAATGTTATATGTATAATGAGTGTGGAAGGGACATTTGAACACACAGATGAGTCTGCGAGAATAGTAGATACTGCTTACAGAGTAGATGATTTTTACGATTTAAAAATGGATAAATTAATCGAGGACCATATTAAGGATAAAAGAGATAAATATTCATATTTAGAAGACGATAGAAGAGGTCAAATATTACATAAATATCCTATTAATCAAGGTGCATTCCATAAACAGGCATTAGATTACGCTTTGGATAAAGGAGAGGAGTATCTCCGTAGTCATTATCCAGATTATAGAATCGATCGAGAGCATAGTGATACAAAGAGAGTGATAGCAATAAATGATAAAAAGAGATTTATAGGATATGGAATAAGGGGAACAAAATTCTCCTCTCCTAGCGATTTAGTTGCTGATTTGGAGATAGCAACAGGCAGACATTTGCCAGACCCAGATTTAAAAGAGTTTTTTGAGGATAATAAAAAATGGTTTGTGGGGAGTATACTGGGAGGGTTATTAAGTAGAACTTTATTAAAAGGTAATAAATTCGGTGTTACATTCCAAGGATTAGAGGCAAGGAGAAATACAATTACTGCTTTAAATAGAATATTACAAGATATAGAATCAAATGTAGATTTGGAGAGGAATTTAGTTCAGACATCTTTGATGAGGAGGTCCTCAACAGGACGCAATATTTGGGTAGATGTCCCCTTAGAAGAGACAAGAGCAGGAGTAGAGAGGGATTTGGATGAATATTCAAATAGAATTAACTGGGCATTAAGACATTATGGATATGAACCCTTACCTGCAGGTTCATTACGGCAATTAAATGTAAGGACAAGAGGAGGGAGGTCTGATATGATAGGAACATTAGATATGAGGTCACATGATATGAGGGAGGTAGTTGAAATGGAAACAGAAAGAACAAAGGCATATGATACTATGATAAAGGATGTGGGTGTTACAGGTGCATTAGGAGCATTAGCATGGGAGAGTATTCATTTGAGACATTTTATTAATTGGGCAAAGGATAAATTCACGGATACCTACGGAGGAGTATCAGCAACTTTATTTGGGAGGGACGCATATTTTAAATCCATGCGTAAATGGGAGGGATTATCCGCACAAGCATTAAAATCCACAGGAGTTATATCCGCAGTTCCTGAGGAGGGTGAATTAAATAAAAGATTCGAGCAAAATAAAGAGGTTGCTAAGGAATTAAAAGTTAAATACCCTGATCATAAAATTGTTCCCATTGGCCACTCGCTTGGCAGTATTCAATCTTTAAAATTAGCAGAGGATATGGGTTGGGAAGGTATACATATAAACGCTGGTGGATTTGCTCATGATTTTGCCCATCCAAAAAGTGGGAATAAATTACAGACTCATTTACAAACCATACATAGTGAGACAGGGACACCTGACCCAGTAGGTGCAATTTGGGATAAAGCAGAGGGTAATATAGTCCGAATACCATCCAAACCAGATTCAACAACCAAATTACCTTTATATTGGAAGACCTTAGCAACTGGTGGATTAATGGCAGATTTATTAGGTCCAAAATTTACTGCTAGTGGGTTGGTGATGGGTAGTTTATTGGAGAGGACTGCACATGGAGGGTTGCCATCAACATTAGCATATATGGGACATACTACTACATTTGGTAAGAGTATATCCTACACGATCGAAAAATTGTTAGAAACCGCAGAAACGCATGGATTACATAACTTTTTTGATGATAATCCCAAAAAAAGCAAAACAAGTAAAATACATGAATATTTTGATACGGAACATTTAATTGCTATGGATGCGCCAGGCGAGAGGGATGAATTGGAGGAGATATTACATAAAGAGAGGAATATGGGAGTTATTAAAACAAACAAAACTCCAAAGGTTATATTTAGCATTCCTCCCAAAATAGAGGATTTCGAGAAACACAAAACGGAAGAACCAATAAATAAACTCGTAAATCCATCTAGAATTATATCCAATATATATATAGATAGATATGGGAACACACAAGAATTCCAAAAAAGGAAAAAGAAAAGAAAATATAAAAAGCGAAAAGGCGGAAGAAAACTTGCCTCCAAAGTATGATTTTTTGACAGAAATTCGAGGAGATAAAGAATTGGCGGCCAAAGAGATGAACGAGGAGGGTAAAAGATTATGGCAACCTAATGAACATGATACGGAGATGATAAAACAATTGATGAGGGACTATCCCAAATTGGATTATGATATGGCATCCACTATGTATATGTTTTGTAAAATGCAACCTGAGAAAGCAGAGGAGATGGTAATAAAAGGAAATGATTATAAATGGGAACATCATAAAGATGAATATTATCGAGAGATTAAAGATGGTGAGGTGTTTAAAGGAGATGAATATTGTACTATCGAGCATAATTTTAAAGACCCAGATGAGAGGGAGGTGTTGAATTTAGAAACAGGTAAGTTACAAAAAATCCATGCGAAAGATGTGCCAAAAGGAATGACTACTCTTACTTTAGGAGAATTAATGGATTATAAAGCGGAGCAGGAGCAATTAAAAGGAATAGTAGAAGAAAATGTTGAGGCGATTGTAGAGGAAAAATTAGAAAAAATATCGCAAGATACTATAAAAGCAGATGGTTAAGTCAAAGCGAGAAAAAGCACATGAAAGAGCAAAAAAGATATTAGCAAGAACTAAAAAAAGACATGGCAATAAAGAGGAGGAAAGGGGACTAGGAGGTGGTAGAGCATCCAAAAAATGCCGAGCATGGAATTGGGAAAAATGCATGTTGTGGAAATAAAATCCCCATATATATTATAATGGCGTGTTCAGTAGCACAGAGAAGAGCGTTGGCCAAAGCGAGGGCGGCCAAAAAGCGTAAACACCGAGGTGGTAAAAAAGGTGACAAATCCAAGACCCATAAAGGAGATTTGGACTATACTACCAAGAGAGGTGATAAAGACTTCCACAGAAAAGGACATGATGTCCATAAAAAAAGACGACCTTACCGCAAACGCAAGTAATTGAATTTTTTGTTTATTTTATCAAAAAATTGAATTGGAATAAAACTTAAAAAGATAATGGCATAAAATATAAATGGAAATGAAAGGAATAAAGGGCGATTTGCAAGAGGTATCCTCAAAGAGATATATATCCCAAGTTCAAAAATTATGGGGGACTTTTAGGTCAATTTATTCAGGGTCTGCTGAGGAGTTGCCAAAGTGGGAGCAGGGTATAGTTTTACAATTCCTATGTGAGATGCCTGATGAGATAAAAAAGTTATTAGGAGAGGTTCATTGGGGACATAAAGGAGATAAATCTCTATCAACAAGTACCCAGAGGAATTATTATAATAGTATATTGGGATTTATGAGAGGGTCTCCAATTATTCCTGTGGGATTTATCGATGATTATAAGGAGGCAATTAAATTTTATACAGAGGAGAGGGATAAATTAGGGGAGATATTATCAGAACATATAGCGTCTCATAAAAAGGATGAGGGTGAGGAGAGTAATTGGATAACTTTGGAGGAATATGATGCCGTGATCGAAAAAATAGAGAAAGAAAATGATGATTCTAATCGGTGGTTAAAGGATTATTCATGTTTATTTGACGATTCTGAACTACCTCCTCGTAAAAAATCAGGTTTAATTACCGATTTATTGGGAGTTCAAAATGAGATATTGCTATATTTATATCGACACCAACCCCCTGCGAGAAATGATTACGCAGGTATGGAGATAACCACAGCAAAAGAGATGCGAAAAAAAGAGAATATTGAACTGGGTGAAAATAGACTAGTAATTAGGGCAAAAGGTGCTTGGAACTTCCATTTTGGAGAATATAAGACAAAAAAGAATCATGGAATCACTAGGGTGGATGTAAATAAAAAAGTTCAAAAAAAGTTGAGAAAATGGTTGGATTTAAATAAATCAAGATTCTTGCTATTAAATCGAGATTTAAAACCCCTCTCTCGGAATAATTTGACAAAGAGATTAACAGGTATATTCCAAAAGGAATTGGGAAAGAGTGTAGGTAGTTGTATGATGAGACATATTTTTGTGAGTCAAAATGCGGAAAAAATAAAGGAGATAGAATCGAATGCTGAGGCGATGATGCATAGTGTTCCTCAGAATATAAAATATGTTAAGTATAATGCATTATAAAAGAATGCTAGTATATATAAATAATGCCTTTTATAGATTTGTGTACGGATATGACATCCAGAATATTTTTTTATGTGTTAGAGGAATTACAAGAGGAGAATGAATTATTAAAACAGCAATTGGAGGATTTAAAAGAGGAGAATGAGGATTTAGAAAGAAAAGATGGTGAGAATGAATATGAGATAGCGTGTTTAAATGAGGTAATTAGTGAATTCAATATAGATATATATAGACCTGATATAGAGATACATACTGAGGATGCGAGTACGGAATTGGATATAGAGGAATTGACCTAAAGATAACTATAATAAATTATTATAGTTATATGGCATCTTATTCCTTTGAGGACATAAAATTAAAAAAGGTGGATAGTGATTGTTTGTGTATTAGTGTAGGTATGATCATTTTTTGGACATCCTATCTAAGTTGGGTTTATAATAGACTTAATCCGTAGGTTTATATAGCATACAATTATACTCCATACCTAAACTATCTCTATAAAATGACTTGTATGAATGTGGTAAATAAATCCAACCTTCTTTAACATATTTATTGAGTGATTCCTCGAATCTCTTGTGATGTGACCTTTTTAATAGATAATATCTCATATATATCAAATATTATTTATTAATCCCATTTTTTACGATTTTATTTATATCTCATATATCCTCAGGTTTTACGATTTGGTAGGTCATTTTTGATTTACAATCATCACATATCTCCTCCCCCATTTTCTCAATCACATCCTCCATGAACTTTGCATGTCCTGCGATGGTAGTAGCAACCTCCTTTGCCTCTTTTAATTCCTCCTTTAATAAATGACATTCTTTCTCATATTCAACATGACTATTCATCAAACGATTATATTCCTCCTGTCCTTTTTTATTCTCCTCCTCTGCCTTGTCCCTCTCCTCTCGTGTACATTCTAAATCTGCCTCTAATTCACATTCCCTTTTTGAATGTTCATCTCTTAATTCATCCATATCATCAATTAATGCTAGGCGTATCTCCTCTGCCTCCTCCAACTCCTCCGCCAAAAAGTCCCTCTCCTCCTCCAACGCCTCTGCTCTTGCGTTTGCCTCAAATACCTCATCAGTATGCCATGATTGTATATCAGCAATATTCTTTATTTTTTTGTTCTCCTCCTGAACTTCAAGCAACTTCTTCAATAAATTCTCGAATTCATCACATTTATTATTATACAATTCCTCATAATTAGGGGTGTCTGACATCTTTGTTTTATGCATCTTATTTTTACAACGAAAAGTACTTCAATTTTTTGTTTTATTCCCTTTTTTTTTGTTTTATGCATCTTATTTTTACATCAAAAAGTAAATCAATTTTTTGTTTTATTCCAAATTAAATCAGTTTTTTTGACCTGCCTCAATATCCTCAATTGATGGGATAGTAAATATTGTATTAATTTTGGGAGGTCTTTTATCTTTGAGTTTGAGGACTTTTTTTTTAGATTTTTGATCTAATTGTTCTTTTAATAGTTGGATTTGTTCTTGTAATTCTTTAATTTTTAATTGTTCTGAGGATGGAATCTCTGCTTGT
>PAPD01000055.1 GCA_002708765.1 Gammaproteobacteria bacterium
AGATAAAATTTTTAACTTTTTTCACATTAAATTTATGTGGCCGACGCAAACCAGTTTAACTCAGGTTTCACGGATTCAACTGAAATGTTATCGTTTCAGATGGTTTCAAACCGTCAACCCCTGGATCTCAGGGTATCACTTTTTCCAGAACTTCTCCGATTCCCAAACGCAATTTCACATCAAATAACGGATCTAATTCTGTATCCTGTTCGTTAATGATCGCTAATTTGGCGCCATAAGTTTTAGCTATTTGAGGTAATCCGGCGGCAGGGTATACGACTAGTGAGGAGCCCAAGACCATAAAGAGATCACAATCCATTGAGTGCTGTTCTGCCAACCTCATCTCCGCCTCCGGCATTGCCTGCCCGAAGGAAATCGTTGCCGTTTTAATTATACCGCGGCATTCTCTGCAATCAGGAACATCACCATGCGCTTTAAAGATTTTTTCTAGCAGGTCAAGTTCATACCTGAGCCCGCAGTCGAGACAGGTAGCGTAGCGAGCATTTCCGTGGAGCTCTATAACATGACTATCGGGGGTCCCCGCTCGTTGGTGAAGCCCATCGACATTTTGAGTGATTACGGATTTTAGTTTTCCTTGCTCGTGCAATCTGGTCAGAGCAGCATGTCCTGCGTTTGGTTGAGCCTCGTCTATATTTAGTTCTCCGTTGAACTTTCTTTGCCAAGATTCTCTTCGAACGTCTTTTGAACCAATAAAGTCCTGGAACTGGATTGGTCTCATGGAGTTCCAGACTCCCTTGGGCCCACGAAAATCTGGTATGCCGGAGTCTGTTGAGATTCCTGCTCCCGTAAATGCAACAATATTCTCACTTTCGCCTATAAGCTCGGCTAACAAAGAGACGCTAACTTGGTTCATCCCGAGGTTCCTTTGGCCATTGAAGCTCTTTCATGAAAGAATATTGGATCGTCTAAACTATATTTGTCAAAAAAATGAGTTTATATCAAAAGCACGTTCTTCCGAAGCTTCTTAATTGGGCCATGAAAGCGCCTGCTCTAAGCAAACTCAGATCAGAGTTAATTCCGCTCGCAGAGGGAAGGGTTCTGGAAATAGGTCTTGGCTCTGGGCTTAATCTTCCTCATTACGCTGATATATCGGATTTAACAGGCCTAGAACCTTCCCAACAGCTTCAGAGTATTGCGGAGCTTTTAATAGCACAACAAGCTTTCCCTACCAAAGTGTTAACTGCGGCGTCTGAAGACATTCCTGTCGAGTCAGACACATTTGATACGGTAGTAATGACCTGGACTCTTTGTTCTGTTCGTGATCCGCTTTTGGCTTTGTCAGAAATAAAAAGAGTTATTAAACCTAGGGGCAAAGTCATATTTGCTGAGCACGGAGAGTCGCCTGACGACAAGATCAAAAATTGGCAACGCAGAATAAACCCTTGCTGGTCGCATATAGCTGGGGGTTGCCAATTAAACAGAAAAATAGACCGCCTTTTTCAGGATTCAGGTTTCAAATTCCTGGATATTGAACGCGGTTACCTGGAAGGACCTAAGTTCGCGACATATAACTACAGAGGATTAGCTCAGCTGGTATGATTTCTCAGCTCATCGAAGGCGCTGGGATCGTTGAATTCGATCAGACTGATGATTTTCTTTGCAGATTCCTCCACACTAATTACGGATGTGTCTATCTTCAAGTCATATTTTTCGTGAGCATGGCATGCATGGTACTGGCTCTCGGCCGTGCCCGGGAAGCGCCCCAGTCTGGACGACTCTCTTTCTTCCAGTGTTTTTAGCGGACAGAACAGGCCTATGAAATAAACCTGAATGCCTATCAACGAATCGAGATAATCTTCCAGGCATTCGCGGTCAAAAATAATGTCATCAATTATCAGATTGAGTCCACCTCTTGCGAGGGTGGCCGCAGCTTGGCGCATGCCTCGAAGAACTTTTTTACCATAATCACCGAACTCGATAGACGCGAGCGTTTTTCCATTTTTGCTCAGAACCGGAACAACGTTTAATCCCTCCTTGCCGGTGGTTCCTTCAGGCGAGTTCAGGCCTCTGTACTTGCCGGGAAGTGAATCTCTATACTGGTCTAAAGCGAAATACAGATATGGATCTTTCAGTTGTCCTTGAAGCGCTCTAGAAAGCGTCGTCTTTCCTGAACTGGACGTTCCATTTAGAAAAATTATCTTTCCCATGTCGACACTGATAGTCATGAAATAATAAAAGACTCTTTGTATTTTTAGCCGTATGCCAGACTATGGTTATAGATATTTTTGAGAATTTATCAAGTGCTTCAGATCTATATCATAATTTGGAGCCTCTTCCGATTTTAGGAATGCAGCCAAACCTGCCCGATTTAATGGACGTTTCTCTAAATTAGCCCGGACAGGAACCTGCTCATTGCAGCAAAGGAATTCCGGCAATGAACAATTGGTGAGGAGCATTAATACGACTCATCGAAAACCCTCATCAGATCGATCAGGCGCGTGCAGGAATCTGTCGATATGTCTCGGTGAAAAACGAACCGTCTTGAAGAGATCAGTACGTTGTTTTTTTTGAGAAACTCTTTAAGGGTAACGAGTTTATGGTCATCGATTTTGATAATGACCATGTTAGTCTGAGGCTCTTCTTCTAGTCCTAGCGTTTGCAGTTCTCTTATCCCACTTGCAAAGCTGGCTGCGTTTAATTGATCTTGCTTGAGTGAATCCAGATTATTTTCAAGGGCATACATTCCTGCTGCAGCCATCAGTCCGGCTTGACGCATTCCTCCACCAAGCATTTTCCTCCACCTTCTGGCGCGGTCTATTGTTTCGCTATCGCCTACAAGCACAGAACCCATAGGGGCGCCGAGCCCTTTTGAGAGACATAAAGAACAGGTATCAGCATATTTGGTTATTTCAGAGATAGGGACATCCAGTTTAGCCGCTGCGTTAAATGCCCTCGCGCCATCTAGGTGGACCTTAAGCTCGTTTTTGAACGCGAATTCTTTTGTCTCGGAAAGGTAAGCCAATGAAAGAACTTTTCCCACATTAGTATTTTCAAGGCAGAGCAATCGTGTCCGGGCAAAATGATTGTTATCGGGCTTAAGGGCGAGTTCAGCAAGATCCAAAGGTATTTCGCCACGGGAGTTGAAGGGTATCGGTTGAGGTTGAACGCTACCAAGAACAGCCGCACCCCCTGCCTCATATTTGTAGGTGTGAGCCTCGCTGCCAGCGATATATTCATCACCCCTCTGGCAATGAGCCAGAATCGCCGTCAGGTTGCCCTGGGTTCCACTTGTTACGAACAAAGCCTTTTCTTTCTTTGTCAGACTAGCTACATAACTCTCCAGTTGATTTACTGTCGGATCTTCGCCGTAGACATCGTCACCGGTTTTAGCTTCTAACACACATTCGAGCATTCCCTTTGAGGGGCTCGTTACCGTATCACTTCTTAGATCAACTAGATTCTTCATAGATAATTGTTAAACAGCATAGCCAACCATTATAAAACAGTCCTGCTTCAAGTAAATTTGTTAATATACTTCCTCTGAACGGTTTGATGCGTCGGAGAACCGCCATGCAAATCAATAATATTAGGATTAGGTAGGAGTTAAATGTATACCGGTATAGTTCAAGCGTGTTTGCCAATCTCCTCGCTCGAGAAGAAAGAAAACCTTTACAGGTTTTCAATTGAGTTTCCTAGTGATCGACTTGAGAAGCTGGAGGAAGGCGCGAGCGTAGCAATTAATGGCGTATGCTTAACCGTTACGGAGATCATCGGCAAAGCTGTTTTTTTCGAGGCTATCAAAGAAACCCTTGGCCTGTCGAATTTGAATGATTTAAGGGAAGGCGTCCTGGTGAATATGGAAAGAAGTGCTAGGGCTAATGCTGAAATTGGAGGACATCTCATCTCCGGTCATGTCGTGGGCATGGCGGATATCCTTTCGATAGAGAAAGCCACTAATAATTATCGTATTACTTTCACAGGAGACGATACCTGGATGAAATTTGTTTTTGAAAAAGGTTACCTTTCGGTTAACGGGTGCAGTCTTACCGTGGCAGAAATGGACCGGAAACTTAAACAATTTTCCATTAACCTGATTCCAGAGACATTGAAACGAACTAACCTGAAGCTCCTTCAGAGAGGAGACAAAGTTAACATAGAGGTGGAAGCCCAGACCCAGGCTATAGTGGAAACCGTAGAACGCGTTCTCAACGAACGGTTCCCCTTGGAAAAAAATTAGCGCGCCTGGATCCGACTAATCCTGAAAAATCTAAGAGGGAAAAAACACTAAAGAAATGGAACTCAGACTTTTCGATACCTACGAAAGAAAACTTCGTGTTTTTTCACCTTTAGACGAGCGCAAGGTCAAAATTTACGCTTGCGGTCCTACTGTTTACGATCACGCCCATATCGGAAACTTGAGAACCTATCTTTTTGAAGATCTTTTGAAACGGACCTTGATCTGGAATGGTTATGATGTAGAACACGTGATCAATATTACCGACGTTGGCCACCTGGTATCAGATGGAGACGAGGGCGAGGATAAGATGGAAATCGGGTCCAAAAAATCAGGTATGAATGCCTGGGAACTGGCAGATTTCTACACAAAAACTTTCAAGCAAGATCTGGAAAGACTAAATATTCTTTCTCCTGATATCTGGTGCAAGGCAACAGACCACATTCCAGAGCAGATCGCGTTTATTGAAGACCTGGAAAAAAAGGATTTCACGTACAGATTAGAAGATGGGATCTATTTCGATTCCAGGAAGCTAAAAAGTTATGGTTATTTAGCGAGGTTAGACATTGAAGGCCTTAAGGAGGGAGCTAGAGTAGAGGCGGGTGACAGGCGATTCTTGACAGATTTTGCGCTCTGGAAATTTTCACCGGAACACAGTACTCGCCAGATGGAATGGGACAGCCCTTGGGGGAAAGGTTTCCCGGGTTGGCATATTGAATGCTCTGCAATGTCAGCTAAATTTCTGGGAGATTTCTTTGATATTCACTGCGGAGGAGAGGACCATATCCCGGTGCATCATACAAATGAAATTGCTCAGACAGAAGCGTCGAGAGGTACGCGGCTAGCGAACTTCTGGATGCACGGCTATTTTTTGCGTCTGGATGAGGCCAAGATGTCCAAATCCTCTGGGACATTTTTAACGCTAGACGCATTGGAAGACAAGGGTTTTGATCCCTTGGTTTATAGATATTTTTGTCTTGGCGGCCATTATAGAACCCAGATCAGTTTTACCCAGGATGGACTGCAGGCAGCCCAAACATCCCTGAACCGTCTTTATGAACTAGCTTTCGGTTGGGGCGAACCCGGGAAAATCCACGGCCCTACGCTAGACTCGATTCGAAGTGATTTAAATGACGACTTAGCAATGCCCAAAGCGCTAGCAACTATCTGGCGTATGGTAAAATCAAATCTCGAGCCATCAGCTAAAAAAGCAACGCTTCTAGAATTTGATAAGGTGCTGGGGCTTAACATTGATCAATGGAGGCCTCAAAAACTGGATGTTCCAGATAAAGTGAGAGATTTAGTAAAGAGAAGAACCCAGGCTCGACGGGCAAAACATTGGGCCGAGGCAGACGCTATCAGGCAAGAGATATCAGCGTTGGGTTATAATATCAAGGATGAAGGTGATGAGACCACGATATTGCCTCAATGAAGAGATAAAAAGCGTCAGCTAAAGGGATTGCTTTGATACGTAATATTAAAAAGAGGGAGCTTGCAATCAGTCAGCCGGCAGAAAAAAACCTGTTTTTTAAGCAGCTAGCTTTACGACAAAAAGAGCTAAATTCTCTGCTTTGCGTGGGTTTGGATCCCGATATCAAAAGGATACCTGCTTCGGTTCTCATTAAGTCAGAACCGATTTTTGCTTTCAACAAAGCAATTGTAGACGTCACCTCTGATCTCACGGCCTGTTACAAGCTACAAATTGCTCACTACTCAAGCGAAGCCGCTGAAGACCAACTAGAGAAGACAATCGAATACATCAAGAATAAGAATATCCCCGTAATTCTGGATGCCAAAAGAGGTGATATCGGGTCAACGGCAGAGCGATACGCTCGTGAATTGTTTGAGCGTTTCGGGGCGGACGCAGCAACAGTGAACCCGTTTCTTGGAGGCGATTCATTGAAACCGTACCTAGATTACAAGGATAAAGGGGTATTTGTTCTCTGCAGAACCTCCAACGCGGGAGGACAGGATGTCCAGGGGTTAGTTCTTGAATCGGGTCAGCGAGTCTTCGAAAAGATTGCTGAAAAAATAAGTGAGGACTGGAATTACAATGACAACGTGGGGCTAGTGGTGGGGGCAACTTATCCAAAAGACCTGGCTAGGGTAAGAGAAATTGTTGGAGCTTTGACCATTTTAATCCCGGGGGTTGGAGCGCAGGGAGCTGATATTGGCTCTGCAATCGGTGCTGCTGGAGGGGAAGGTGTTTTAATCTCATCATCAAGAGCAATTATATATGCGGGCGAAGACAATTTTTCTGAAGATGCGATCAGGAAAAGCGCCATAGAGACTCGCGATCAAATTCGTTTTCATATTGAAAAGGCCAACTAAATAAAAAGGAGAAGTATAAAGTGAAAGTTTTTATAATTTTGGCACTAATTTGTTTCTCGACATTCGCTCGTTCTGAGTGGCTAGTGGATACGGAAAACTCACATGTAGGATTTGCGTCAGTCAAAAATAAGACTATTGCCGAGAACCACCGTTTATCGGGGCTAACTGGATCAGCAGGACCCAAAGGGGAAGTGCTGGTGAACATAGATTTAGCGACAGTAGAGACTCTAGTACCTATTAGAAATGAAAGAATAAGGGAAATGTTGTTTGACGTAGCCAATTTCCCGACCGCCACAATCAAAACAAAACTGGATATGAAACAAATTAGTTCGATACCATCGGGAGAAACACAAGGATTGAGAATCCCTCTAACTATCGGACTAAAGTCAGTAACGATCTCTAAAAGTGTAACCGTGAAAATTGTTCGTTCTGGCGAGAACATATATGACGTTACAAGCGCAGACCCGATCATGATAAGGGCCTCCGATTTTTCGCTTCTAGAGGGGGTAAAAGCTTTGAAAGAAATCGCAGGTTTGCAGTCTATAGAGCCAGTGGTTCCCGTGACTTTTAACCTGCGATTTGTCAGGGAAACGCCTTGATAGGCATCAGCTATAGCTAAAAACCTAGGTATTGTGTTAAGAAAGTTTGAACAGATATAAGCCCGACGCAGGAGAAGCAGTTTGAATCTGAGAGACCTTAAATATCTAGTAGCCGTCGCCGAACATCGGCATTTTGGGCGGGCCGCGGAAGCCTGCTTCGTGAGCCAGCCAACTTTATCGACTCAACTAAAAAAGCTGGAAGAGACCTTGGGTGTCACCTTGATAGAGAGATCAAATCGGCAAGTGATGTTGGCGCCCGAGGGAGAAAAAATCGTAGAGCAGGCGCAGAGAATACTGATCGAAGTAAATCTTTTGACTGCCATGTCTGAGCAAATTCGCGAGCCCATGGGTGGGGAGTTAAGGCTGGGGGTGATTCCAACCATAGCACCTTACCTTCTTCCAAAGATCCTGGGCCCGCTAGGCGCAGATTATCCCAAGTTAAAAATCAACTTAACGGAAGGCCAGACCGATCAAATTCTGCGAATGTTAAAGCAAGGAGAGCTTGATGCTGTCATTTTAGCTCTACCCCTAAACGAAGATAATATTGAGGAATTCGAGTTGTATACTGAGCCGTTTCTTTTGGCAGTTTCGTCCGACCACCCTAAAGCAAAAAGTGCTCAAGCAGACGCCGAGGATCTGAAGGGAGAAGAAGTGCTATTACTGGAAGATGGTCACTGCCTTAGAGATCAAGCTTTAGCTATCTGCCAGGCCAACAGTGGCGTCGAAAGCAACAACTATTCCGCAACCAGTCTTGAAACGCTTCGCCAGCTAGTCTCAGCAGGTCTCGGTATTACCTTAATGCCAAAGTTGGCGGTCGATAAGTCCGGGGAATCTGCCTCAAATGTGATTTATATTCCTTTCTCAGACCAGTCCATTTCTAGAAAAGTGGGGCTATGTTGGAGAAAATCCTCAACACGGGAAGAGCTCCTCAGCCAGTTTTCTCTGTCCTTGGGAAATTACCTGAGGCTATAACTTTAAAGGTCTATATCAGCAACTAGCGCACGTCTTTCTTCCGAACTCAAGTCGACGCTTGTTGCTAAGCTTGGGTGATCCAGACCAAATCGCAAGTCGCCACCCTGCTTAATTGATTCTATGTCTCTGTAGGACAATTCAAACCTCGCAAAGTGAACTGCAGCCGCCTTGGTTTCCCTGGTTCGATCCATGTCTTCGTTTGTAATTGCGTAGGACTTTTTTCCATTCCCAACTTGTACCCATAGGGTTTCCTCAATTCCACCCATCTTGGCCAACGCTAATCTCCGCTCTTCTTCATCTCCGTATTCGATCATAAAGGTAGCTTTCCAGTTCTTTCCATTAGGAATCAGGGGGTTGTATGCCGCAAGCTCTTCCTCTATTTCCTTTGGTTCGAAAATACGTTCAACTCTCAGCATTTCTTGAACTTGGTACTTCATCGTGAGCCGGTCTTCAAAGTACAGAGTGGCGTGCGGACCTAACGAGATCTGACGGGATTTCTTGTGCTTGAGTATCATGGCCCTGAAGGACTCTCTTTCTGCTGCGTACTCTTCCAAAGACCAAAGATCCTCCCGCTTCAATTCCATAGTTCTATACCCTTCGTTTTTTAAATACCGTATGCTCGGCGGACCATTGTAATCGGATGCTCGGCCTTTCCGCTATGCATGCCGTCAGCGATCATTCGTCCAGCCATTGGGCAGTCTGAACCAAAACTATCGGGGCTTGCTTCTTCAAGTCGTCTCACAACAGGCCGAGCTATTTTTTTAGCCTTCTCGTACGTCTCGGCTTTTATTGCGTAGGTCCCATCATGCCCCGAGCATCTTTCGATAGCTGTAATCTCGGTGCCTGGCACTAGCTCTAAAAATTCCCTTGTTTTCATTCCAAAATTTTGGACCCTCTGATGGCACGCAACGTGATAGGCAACTTTCCCAAGTGCCTGCTGAAAGTTCTGGTCAATCAAATTTGATTTCTGCCGGAGCATCAGATACTCAAAAGGATCAAAGAATGCTCTTTGCACTCTAGCTACATCAGCCTCCTCAGGAAACATCAGTGGCAACTGTTGTTTATACATCAACACGCAAGATGGAATTGGTGCGATTATGTCATAGCCATCTTCAATAGCATCAATAAATAAAGGCAGGTTCGCATCCTTCATTTTCTCCACTTTCTTAAGGTCTCCTAATTCTAGCTTCGGCATCCCGCAACATCGGGCATCCTTTATAAATTTCACGAGAATTTCGTTGTGGTTGAGGACCGAAACTAGGTCTTCTACCATCTGAGGCTCGTTATGGTCCCCGTAGCATGTGACATAGATAGCTACCTTACCCGTAGTTCTATCTGTAGGTTTAACCAGCGCATCCGAGGCTATTTCCCCTGGGAGAGCCTTGCTTAATGCTTTCGGAAGAAATTTAGGCAGGGGAGCGTCTTTGTGAAGCCCGAACAACTTTTCGCCGACTTTGCGCATAGTCTTTGATTCAGCTGCTGCGTTGGCTATATGAGCAATACCAGGTTTAGATAGGGCATCGAAAATCGGATCGGTAGAGGTGATAATTCGATCACGCCACTTCGTGCCTTTAGCAGAAAACTTTTGTGCCTTTGCACGCAACATCAGGTGAGGAAAATCGATAGCCCATTCGTGTGGAGGGACATACGGACACTTGGTCTCAGCGCACAAGTCGCAGAGAAAGCATTGATCGACCACCTTGCCAAAATCAGCCTTGTCTACTCCATCGACCTCGAAGGTTTCGGACTCATCTATCAGATCAAACAGGGTAGGAAATGAATCACACAGACTTACACAGCGACGACAAGTGTGGCAAACGTCAAAAACCCGCTCCATTTCTCTCTCAGTTGAATCTTTGTCGTAGAAATCCGGATTCTTCCAGTCCAAGGGCTCTCTTTTGGGAGCTTCGAGACTTCCTTCCTTTACCTTCATAACAGTCTCTTCCTAATGATCTGAAACAAAAAGGGAGCCGATAAAGCTCCCTAATTAGAGCGGCCAGTAACCGTCTGATTCGGCCAAGCCTTAGGCCATCGCGTCTAGCGCTTTTTGAAACCGGTTCGCGTGAGATCGCTCGGCCTTTGCGAGAGTTTCGAACCAATCGGCAATTTCTTCAAAGCCTTCGTCTCTCGCTGTTTTAGCCATTCCAGGGTACATGTCTGTATATTCATGGGTTTCTCCGGCGACCGAGGCTTCTAGGTTAGCTGCTGTATTTCCAATTGGAAGACCAGTCGCTGGATCTCCTACCGCCTCCATGTACTCCAAGTGCCCATGAGCGTGCCCGGTTTCGCCTTCCGCGGTTGAACGAAATACCGCTGCTACGTCGTTTTCGCCTTCCACATCCGCTTTAGCCGCAAAGTAGAGATAACGGCGATTTGCTTGTGATTCGCCAGCAAATGCGTCTTTCAGGTTCTGTAGAGTGTTACTGTCTTTTAATTCCATATCGTCGGACTCCGGTTTTAGAGGATTGAATCAAATACTCAGAATAGTCAGCCAGTATAAGCAATGATTTACTTGATTCTATTTGAATGTTTTAATCACTATGATAGCTAAAAACTATTGATAAGGTTTTTACAATCGTTATTATCAATGATAATGATTCTCATTTCTAAAAGCAGTTGACTCCCTGTTTTTAAAACAAGTGAGGAAAAACCTTTATGGGGGTCGCCCAAAGCCTTTCCTGGGCCTCCAAATTAAAGATGAACATGGCGCAGGCGTTTCCTGCATACATCGATTCTGCATTGGTAGTAAGAAATATAGACCCAGGCATTCACTCGATATAGATTTATTGCTGTCTTTGCCAAAAAAAAATTTAGCTACTGACGAACTTCCAGATCGAACTCGGCCCACACAGGGCAATGATCCGAGGGTCTATCCATAGCCCTGATTTCGTAGTCTATGTCGGAGCCAGCAGCCCTTGCAGCTAATGATGGGCTCGCAAGCAGCAGATCAATCCTAAGCCCTCTCTTTGGGTCATCTTCAAAACCTTTGCTCCGATAGTCAAACCAAGAGAACCGATCGCTAACATCGGGATTAAACCGCCGAAACTGGTCTTCGAGGCCCCAGCCCTTAAGTGTCGTAAGCATTTCTCTTTCTTCGGGAAGAAAGCTAGTCTTCCCATCTCGCAACCATCTTTTTTTATTGTTTTCACCAATCCCGATGTCCGCATCAGCGGGTGCAATGTTCATGTCACCTATCACACAAAGGTGTTCTTCGTTGGAATGGTTGATTTGCAAGTGAGCGTTTAGGTCCTCGTAAAATTTTATCTTCGCAGGAAATTTAGTGGGATGCTTCCGGTTTTCGCCTTGCGGGAAATAACCATTTAATACAGTAAGGGGAGAGGTATCTGTCATTTCAAGGGTCGCTGATATAAAACGCTTTTGGCTGGACTCATCGTCAGTTACAAAACCCTTTCTAATCTCGGAGACCTTACCACGGTACATGATTGCTACCCCGTAGTGGGTTTTCTGCCCGAGAAACGCGACGTCGTATCCCAAGCCAGCTATATCTTCGACAGGAAAATCTTCGTCTGTCACTTTTGTCTCTTGCAGTCCTATCACTTCTGGCTGGTATTTATCTACAAGAGCCTCTAGTTGGTGAAGACGAGCTCGCACACTGTTAACGTTAAAAGAAAATATTTTCATGATGCGCCTGCCTTAACGCCACTAATTTCACTCGGAATCATACTAAAAATACCCCCAGACTCTTGTTAAAAAAAATCTAAACGTGCTCTAGCGATCTTTTCTATGTTAGTCAAACCCAGATCTTGGTTGCAACCTAGATATTGAGATATAAAAGGATCGGTTATATATTTAACAATGTCATCCTAGTTTGTGAAGGAACGAAAATATGGCAAAGACTCTATCTGAATTCAGCATGCTAGATCCTCACGTAAACAGTGCGCCCTGGGAAATGTACGCCGAGATCCACAAAGAATGTCCTGTTTATCAAATGCCTGAAACTGGAGCGTTTCTAGTCACCAAGTATGATGACTTGCGCCAGGTGCTAAGAGATCCGGAAACGTATTCTTCGGATGTCAGGGTGGCAAGCATGGGACAGTTTGAGGATCTGCAGCGCTCGATTCTGGTAGAGGGCGGAGGCTGGGAGCACGTTCAGACTCTGCAGAGGACAGATCCTCCCGATCATGGACGTTACAGACGACTGATCGATAGAGTCTTTACGATAAAAAGAGTCCGAGAACTTACGCCGCGAATTGATGAGGTAGTTTCAGACCTTATTGATAGTTTCATTGACGAAGGGAAGTGTGACTTTAATGACCAATTCGCTATGCCGATGCCAGGGATAATCATTGCCGAGCAGTTAGGGCTTGACCATAGCCAGGTGAGCACTTTCAAGAAATGGGCGGATGCGATGTTGGGAGCAAGTCGCTCAGCGATAGCGGGTGAGGAAGAGATAGGGGAAAACGCGAAAATGGAGTTAGAGGCGCAACTATTTTTTGCGAAAATCTTCGAGGAAAGGAGGGCGAACCCCCAAAACGATCTAATGTCAGCATTTGTCCATTCTCAAACTGAGGACGAAGAACCCTTGTCCATGCATGAACTCCAGAATATGATGCACCAGCTAATTACTGGCGGATTCGAAACCACTCAAAGCGCAATTAATCATGGAATGTGGGCTTTGATCAGATACCCTGACCTTGTTGTTAAATTGAAAGAGGATGAATCCCTCTTAAAGCCATTCATCGAAGAAGTCCTTCGTTGGGAGGCGCCTGTTCAATTCTTGGCCCGTCGCGCCACAAAAGACGTAGAACTTAACGGCACTCTAATCCCTAAGGACAGCATGATTCTTGTGGGCTATGGCCCGGCTAGCAGGGATGAAAGTAAATTTTCCTGCCCACATCAATTCGATATTGAGCGATCAAATGTAGGCGCCCACCTGGCCTTTGGTAGTGGAGGGCATTTCTGCCCCGGAGCTCTCCTGGCAAGGCAAGAGATGATGAGCTCATTCCGGGCCCTGATCGAACGCCTGGATAACATAGAGCTAGCGCAGCCATTGCCGGATCCCGTGCACAATTTTAGCCTCTTTTTCCTTCCGATGAAGGAGTTTCATGTAAAATTCACTAAGGCCTGATGAAGTCTAAAGTAAATTAGAGGTTAGATAAAAAATACATTATTTTTCATATAGCTTTACATAGTTTTTAAAGTTTTTAGCGATCTCTTTTTCCATTTCTTTTTCGTCGCTTAATTCACCGGAATCAACCGCGCTTGCTAGCGCCATCATGCTGAAAAGCATGCTACTACCGTCCTCAGCTCTTGAGATTGCAAAAGATCGTTCCTTTTGAAAAACATCATTCCATTTTTTCCGGACCAGCCCCCAAAACATCTGTGTGTTTTCCCAATATTTGTCTCCTGCCGAGAAATCATGGCCAACAATCCGCTCATACCTGTTGAATCCGAGTTCCTGGGCAATGATGTTTGAGACAACGCCATTAGTACCCTTAGCTTTAAAATTTCTCTCTTCATGGACCCAACCCGAGGGGGTTATTGTATGTCGATTGGTTCCAACCAGCGCGTCATAGTCTTTGCGAACGCTAAATTCTCTTCTAGGTAGTGGCCTCCAGGTCTTCATGCTCCTCCAGCTCGAGACGCCACCTTCATGCACCCAGCGCCCGAAGCTTTCGTATCGAGGGGAATCATCAACCTGAAAAACAGCTTGAGTCCAGGTTCCTTTAATCTCGTCCGTATCAAGGTGACGGGGTTCCCAGGTGTCCTGTCCCACGTATTCAATTAGACTAGAATTTTCGTACTTCCAGTCCTGCCGCCAGTGCTTTACAACAAATGGTCCTTTACTTTCACCGTTCTCTTCACTCACAAACATAACCAGGATGTGCTGAAGAGATATTAGGTCTTCTTTGTCTTCTATAAGATAAACGTACTCGGTTCCCCAGGATTGGTAGGGACGAGGAGGAATGTAATTATCTTCGTAACCCACAGACTCAAGGAAATCAAAACTAGCTCTATAACCCCCCTGCATAGCGAGTATGGCAAGTCTATCCTTTCTTTTTTTGTTCAACCCGGGGTCTTTTAAGTTAAGCCAGTGTAATGACGGCTTTTTCGATAACTGCAAAGGCGCGCCTTGGGTAGTTCCGCCTCTTGGTTTCATTTGCCCCTCTGGAGCGTAGGGCCAGGAGAACGTATATTGGATCAATATCGGTTTTTTATCATCTCCTGAAATAGCCTCAAGGGTTTGAGCAGACAGTAAAAGAACAACCAAACCTATTGGTACCCGCGCTCCTAAATTTTTTTTCTTTCTCAAAGTATCTCCTTTTACCGTGGAATTTCTTTATTAAATAGTAATGATTGCTATTTGCATTAGGTAATACTTCCTATTATCATCCTCTTTTTTTTTTTGGATAGACAAATAATGAACCCAATCTTTTTATACTCCATTTCCATTGTTCTGGCCTCCTTAAGTTTAAACTCCGTTGCCGAGGTTGATGAGGAAGTCACGGTCGTTGGGACTAGGACAGAGAGGTCGATCAACGATCTCGCTTCCACGGTCAACGTGATTTCCTCTGACCGGATAGAAGAAGAGCTCACCAGAGACATCTCTGATTTGGTCCGATTTGAACCGGGCGTGAGCGTTGGTGGTACAGGAAGTCGATTTGGTCTCTCAGGTTTTTCGATACGAGGAATAGGGGGTAATCGGGTCCTGACAATGGTTGATGGTATTCGAATTCCAGCGGAGTACAGCTTCGGAGGGTTTATGGATGCGCGCAGAGATTTTGTTGATATCGACAGCCTAAGCCGAGCGGAGATAGCGCGAGGCCCTGTATCCTCCGTCTGGGGAAGCGATGCACTGGGCGGCGTAGTATCTTTTACCACCAAGTCTCCCCAAGATTTTTTACAAGACTCGGAAAGGTCCTATGTAAGTGCGAAGGCTGGATACTCAAGTGTTGACGCGTCAACATTGGGAACTTTAACTCTCGCCGGTGGCAACGAGACTGTGTCTGGAATGCTTATTTACACTCGAAGGGACGGCGAAGAGACAGAAAATGCTGGCGGAAACAGCGACCTTGGTCCGGGACGAGAATCCCCTGACGAACAAGATATCGAGACGAACAATATCCTAGCCAAGCTAAGCTGGGCACCCAGCGAGGGACACAAACTTACGATCAGCGTTGACCACTTTGAGAGTGAGACAAACACAAACATTGGATCAGACGCGGGGACCTCGGTATTCGGGACGAGGATAAACAGTAGGAATACTGATGATGAGAAAGACAGGACCCGTTACAGCCTTTCCTATCATTTTGATGGTGAATTCCCATTAGCGAGCCAGGTTCGCGCATCGATATATCATCAGGAGTCCGAATCAATTCAACTTCTGACTGAATCAAGGACCCCGCCACCTTTTATAGCCAATCAAACCCGAACTAGACTCTCAACTTTTGCGCAGGAAATTGATGGAATTACTATTCAGGCAACAAAGCAGCTAGAGATTGGCGAAACCGAGCACACGATCGTTTATGGTATGGATTATTATGAGACCTCAGTTGAGACGCTCCGAAACGGCGGAATAGTAGACTCGGCCGGGGTCGCAGTTCCCGAGCGTCTTCCGTTTCCTACCAGGGGCTTCCCTACAACTGAAGTTGAAAACTTGGCGTTCTTCCTGCAAGACGAGATTTCTTTGCTAGACGGGAAACTTCTGTTGACGCCGGGCGTCAGGTTCGATGACTTCGAGGCAAACCCGGTTGGTGATGCCATATATCTAGATCCCAGACAAGGAAATCCAGAGCCTTCTCCTTTTGACGATTCAGAAGTCAGCGCTAAATTGGGAGCGCTTTATAGATTTACTGATAGTCTATCTGCCTTCGCAGTTTACAGTGAGGGCTTCAGAGCGCCCCCTTTCGACGACGTGAACGTGGGATTCACGAACTTCGCAAGTGGTTACACAACGCTACCAAACCCTGACCTTGAATCGGAAACTAGCGAGAGCTGGGAAGTCGGCTTAAGGCTATCTGGCGATTATTACAGCGCGTCACTTGCTGCCTTTACAAACGATTACGAAAAGTTCATTGAGAGCTTTTCAGCGGTCGGTTTTGATCCCTTTAGAGGTTTGCTTCTATTTCAATCCATCAACCGAGGCGAGGTCGAGATTGATGGGGCCGAGCTTAAGATTGATGCGGATCTAGAGGGAATCGGCCTTGATAATTTCTCTTTTAGAGGGGCTATCGCTTATGCTGAGGGAGAAGACCTGGAGAATGACACACCCCTCAACTCGATCGAGCCTCTTACCGCAGTTTTCGGGTTAGCTTATGACGCTCCGAGTGGAAAATGGGGGAGCAACCTGGTCTGGACCTTAGTCAAAAATAAAGACATCAATGATATCGACAATCCTTTGATTCCAGGGGCTCCGGTAAACCCCCGAAATATTGGACGGCTGCCGACAGCAGGTTACGGCATCCTAGATCTCATGGCATTCTACAAGTTTAACGAGAAGTTCGAAATTAACGTGGCCGTTTATAACTTGACCGACAAAGAGTACATACGATGGATCGACACTGGCTCCATCGGTTTAGATTCCGCTCAGAGGTTTACTCAGCCAGGGATAAACGGCAGTATTACCCTGAGGTTTACGTTATAGAAATCTATGTATGCGAGGGATCGCCTTTTCTTTAGTTCTTTTTTTTGCCGGGCACGTCAACGCAGACTGTAGCCCGGCTAAAAACCCTTCCAGGATAGCTGTCGCTGGAGGATCCATTACAGAGCTTATATACCTCTTAAAAAGAGATAGCCAAATTATTGCAGTGGACACAACCTCTAATTATCCTGACGAAACATCGGCACTTCCATCGATTGGTTATGTCCGAAATCTTTCAGCGGAGGGAATTCTTTCGTTAAAACCAACACTGATCCTAGGCGAGCACGACATGGGCCCTCCAGAAGTCCTGGAGCAATTGAAGAAAGTTAGCCTTGAAGTAAAACGCGTTAAAGAGAGACAATCCGCGGAGGGAATAGTCGAGAAATTCGCTTGCTTGGCAAAAATACTCCATGTTCCTTCCAGCGAAACAAATCGGATTAAGACAGTTCTGCAGGGCCAGGTAGCTGATCTTGAGAAGATAAAAAAGAGAACAAACCATGGACCACGCGTTGCTCTGATCTTAAGTTTCATAGATGGCTCACCCATACTCGCCGGAAATAAGACCTCCGGGAATGGAGTGCTCGAAATGATCGGTGCGATCAATGTCTTTTCGGATATCGAGGGTTGGAAACCGGCTACCCGGGAAGTGTTCTAATCCGTAACCCTGACCACTTAGTGATTACTGAAAGGGGGCTCAAAGCCCAGGGCGGGATAGAGATACTGCGAAAAAATCCTGCCTTGCGCTCTATAACAGCAGTCCGTAATGGCCATATCCATGCCCTCGATGGAATGGCGCTACTCGGTTTTGGCCCAAGAACCTTGGAGACTGCTATTCTTCTATCCGAAAAACTGAGATGAGCACGGAACCGATTTTAAACAAGAAACACCCAGCGATGGATTTAAAGGGAAAATCTCGCAGAGAAAACATTACTCTAATTGCCCTAACCACAGCGCTTTTTTTTATCGCAACACTTGCGCTCTCAATAGGCGCGGTACCTTTGTCCGTTAGCTCGATTCTTGATGGTTCTGCGAAGGGTTTGGAGACAACCATTTTTTCCGAGATCCGTGCGCCAAGAGTTTTACTTTCTGGTTTGGTGGGAGCCTCTCTAGCCACCGCAGGCGCCGTACTGCAAGGACTCTTCAGAAATCCGTTAGCAGATCCAGGGTTAATAGGGGTTTCTAGTGGCGCCGCGCTTGGAGCTGTATCAATGATCGTGTTTGGCTCGGCACTTAATTTGCCCGACTGGATCGCGGTCTACTCAATGCCATTAGCGGCAATAATTGGAGCAATGGCGGTGACGTTTTTTCTCTACACCTTCTCTAACTATTATGGCCATTTTAGTGTTTTGACTGTCCTCCTTGTTGGCATTGCAATAAACGCTATGGCATCGGTGGGCATTGGAGCATTCCAGTACTTGAGTGATGATGCCCAGTTAAGGTCTTTAGTATTTTGGATGATGGGTAGTTTTGGCCGAGCGGACTGGTTAACCGTCATGCCTGCCATAACGATTATGGTTCTTTCTATCCTAATACTAATCAGGCAATCAACCCAGCTCGACCGGCTTCAACTTGGGGAGGCACAGGCTTTTCACCTAGGAATTGACGTAAAAAAACTTAAACGCCTAGTGATTCTAGTTTCCGCCAGCGCTGTAGGTGCCGGGGTGGCCCTTTCAGGAATTATTGGTTTTGTTGGGCTGGTGGTACCTCACCTTGTGAGGCTCTTATTTGGAGTAAGCCATAGAATCTTGATCCCCGGCTCAGCTCTTTTGGGCGCCAGCTTGATGATTTCGTCAGATTTGGCATCACGTACCGTTATTATCCCCTCCGAATTACCCGTCGGATTAGTTACAAGCGCCTTTGGCGCACCGTTTTTTCTTTGGTTAATTGCAAGGCAAAGGGTCTAATGACTTTGTCAGCTGATGAGCTTATGGTATCGCGTCGAGGGCAGAATATTATCGATGGGGTAGATATATCTTTAGAATTGGGAAATCTCTCGGCCGTAATAGGACCAAACGGCGCAGGCAAATCGACGTTGCTTTCTGCTCTGGCTGGAGATCTCGAGCCGACCAAAGGATCTATAACTGTTGACGGCAAACCAATAGAGCATTTTTCGCCCTCAAATTTGGCTAAGGTTCGATCAGTAATGTATCAGTCAAATAATATTGTTTTTGATTTTCTGGTAGAAGAAATACTTATAATGGGCTGGATAAGAGACACTTTCGGAAGAAGTCCCTTTGCTATTAAAGCCGTGTCCGAACTCGCCGAGATTTGCGGTGTATCAGAACTGCTTGGCCGATCTTTTCTGACTCTTTCTGGCGGTGAGAAGCAACGCGTTCAGTTTTGCAGGGCCCTCGTCCAGTTATGGCGACCAGACCAGGAGTTCGGACCAAGGTATCTGTTGCTTGATGAACCCACGTCAAACCTAGATGTTTCCTATGAGCTTGGAGTGCTAGAAATCTTGAAGGATATGACTGAAAAGGAAACCGGAGTCCTGGTCGTGCTTCATGATCTCAACCTCGCCTCTTATTTTTCAGATAGAATATACCTAATGAACAAGGGTAGGGTGTTTGCGTGCGGAGAGCCTTCCGAGGTAATCCGTTCAGACACCTTATCCGACGTCTACGGAACTCCCATTTCGGTGGAGGACCGAAATGGAAAATTACATGTGTACACTCATTGAGGAGAAAACAATATGTTCCTAGCCATGAACCGCTTTAAGATAACACCGGGTTTTGAAGCAGGATTTGAGAAGATCTGGAGAGAAAGAGATTCTCACCTGTCAACCGTACCAGGTTTCAAAAAGTTTTCTTTGATGAAGGGGCCAACAACTGATGATCACGTGTTATACGCCTCACATTCAGTCTGGGAAAGCAAAGAGGCCTTCGTGGCCTGGACTGAATCTGACGCTTTCAGAAAAGCTCACGCACAGGCGAGCGCCCCCAAGGGAACTTATCTTGGCCACCCCGAGCTTGAGACATTTGAAACAGTACTGGAAGAGTAGTCCTCTTAAGTGGCTGCCTGACGAGCTTCATTAGACTCTTCGGACATCATAAGATGCTCGGAGGCAGAAAGGGCAGCGGTAGCTCCTTGCCCCATAGCTACAATGATCTGCTTGTATGTGACGGTAGTGACGTCGCCGCACGCAAA
>PAPD01000056.1 GCA_002708765.1 Gammaproteobacteria bacterium
AAGTGGATGCAGCTTGCTCATTAGCAGGCTGAGTGATATGATTGCGCTGTATTTTGGAGAGGTGGCCGAGTGGCTGAAGGCGCTCCCCTGCTAAGGGAGTATGGGGGAAACCTCATCGAGGGTTCGAATCCCTCTCTCTCCGCCAGGTATTGCTGCTACCAGAAGTGCTAATATATAGATTCAGATTCATCTGATCTCTTCGTATAATAGAGGGTTCCATACAAACGAATTCGTCTTTTTGTCTTTTTTAATTTCGATTGTGGATTGCCTTCTGACTTTGTCTAGCACGTCAATGCGAAAACCCAGAGGTAATGAGATAGATTTGAGCTTAGAGAGAAGTTATTAACCACTCCTCCCGATTGAATCTTTTTGAGAGGGAGTTTGCATAACTAATCATCTGCAAAGAACAAAAAAAGTTAATTAGTATCGTGAGCGAGATGAACACTGAAATAGAAGTTTTATTAAAGACAGCAATCGATGCTCAATGGTCGGGTGAAATCGAGAGAGCCAGGGAATTGCTTTCTTCCATATTGGAAGTTGTTCCTAGCCATCCTCAAGCTAACTACATCATGGGCGTTCTTGAATTAAAAAGCGGGACTAGGGATCAGGCTTTGTCTTACTTAAGCGTTGCCAGGAATGGAGATGCTGGGATGGGCAAAGAGTGGATAAATTATATTAAGCATCTGGTTGTTTCAGCTAATTCTGACGAAGCTGAAATCGCAATTGAAGTGGCTGTCCTTGCTCGGCTCGAACAAGACGAATTTTTTGCGGACGCTTATAACAATCTGGGTTTAAAACAGTTCGAAAGTAATAAGCTCAAGGATGCAATAGGGAGTTTTAAGAAAGCGGTAGGTTTCCGCGCCAATTTCGCGGGGGCATACAACAATATGGGTGCGGCCCTAATTCGAGAGCGTCAGTTCGAGGGCGCAATATCTTCACTTCGTCAGGCAGTTGATATCCTACCTAATTATGCAGAGGCGAATAATAATTTGGGAGCTGCCTTGGAACAGAGAGGCGATATTGACTTGGCGATGGATAGCTACAAACAAGCTGCGATGAATGACCCGGCGTATTTTACTCCCCTTTTGAATTATAGAAATTTGTGCGTGCAGTTGTTGGACCTAAAGGAAACTGACTTTAATGGTGGTTCCGGAAGCACTACCTCTATGATATCTGATAGTCCAAAGTATCAAATACTTGCAGCGATTTCCGAGTTTATTCAAGGAGATACAAAGAAAGTTGAAATCCATTTGAGCAGATATCATGAGTTAGTCGAGATGGGCAAGGCGACCCATATGAACCGCACAGACACGATATTCTGCCAGGCTTACTCTTTATTTCTTGGTTATCTTATAGATAAAAACCCGACGGACCGCCCCTCGGGTCCCTATATTTATCATTTTGGAGATTCCCATTGTTTAAGCTATTGTGGCTGTAAATTAGTTAAGGGCTCCAAGTTTTACGGCGTTACATCGAGAGTAACTTTTGGAGCGAAGGCCTTTCATTTTTCTGTTAAAGAAAATAACTCTTACAAAGCGATAACCAAACGAAACCTTAACTTAATAAACCCTAATTCCGTGATTTTTGTTTCTTTCGGTGAAATTGACTGTAGGTATGATGAGGGCTTTATTCCTGCTTCAAAAAAGCTAGGGAAGCCGGTAGAGGAAATTATATATCAAACTGTGTCGGCCTTTGTTGCATGGTTTAAAAACGAGAATTTGACTACTAGACATCAATACTTTTTCTTCAATGTTCCGGCCCCTGTTTATAATAATGAACTTTCAGCATTAGCCAACGTCCAGGTGGCGGGGGTAGTCAAGTCTTATAATTCAATTCTTAAAACTGAATTATCCAATCAGTCTATTGGAATGGTAGACGTTTACGGGAAAACGACCGATGATACTGGTTTTTCAAATGGCCTATATCATTGTGATGGACATCATTTAGACCACCGGATTCTTGAGCACATTCAGCAACAGATAGATAACGTTAATTCAGAGCCGCTCTAAAAGCCCTAACCTGAGGATATACCAAAATAAAGGCTAACATTTTTTTGATCTCCTTCAGGTCTGCGCTTTTTGGACCACATCCCTCCGAGTCAATACTTGCTTAGTTAGATCGGTTTGGGTTTACTATATTTTTAAGAAAATGAAAGAGGTAGTTTTCCTTTGGAACAAAAAAAACCGTTGGGTATTACTGACGTAGTGTTAAGAGATGCCCATCAATCGTTGTTTGCTACTAGGCTTCGCTTAGACGATATGTTGCCAATAGCTGATCGACTTGATCAGGTAGGATTTTGGTCTTTAGAAAGTTGGGGAGGAGCAACTTTTGATGCCTGTATCAGATTCCTGGGAGAAGATCCGTGGGAGCGAATTCGCGAGCTAAAAAAAGCTATGCCTAATACTCCGCAGCAAATGCTTTTGAGAGGACAGAACATATTAGGTTATAGGCATTACGCAGATGATATTGTGGATAAGTTTGTAGAGCGTTCGGTGATCAATGGCGTAGATGTGTTTCGCGTATTTGACGCCATGAATGATCCTCGTAATCTTGAAAGAGCGATAACCGCCGTTAGGAAGCAAGGCAAGCATGCGCAAGGCACGCTTTCATTCACCGTCAGCCCGGTACACGACTTAGAGACTTGGATGAAGTTTGCGCATCGTCTTTCAGATATGGGTGCTCATTCAATCGCGATTAAAGATATGGCAGGTCTTTTGAAGCCTTATGTTGCTTATGAACTGGTGCGTCGTCTAAAGAAAGAGCTCGATCTGCCAATTCACATGCAATGCCATGCAACAACTGGCATGTCTACGGCGACATACCTGAAGGCGATAGAAGCTGGTATAGATAACGTTGATACAGCCATATCTTCGATGAGCATGACTTATGGACATTCGTCTACTGAAGCACTAGTTGCTATCCTGGAAGGCACTGAACGAGAAACCGGATTAAAGCTCGAATTGCTTGAGGAGATCGCGGCTTATTTCAGAGAAATACGAAAGAAATACTCGAAATATGAAGGTTCGCTTAAAGGTACAGATTCCAGGATATTAGTAGCGCAAGTCCCGGGGGGGATGCTTACGAACCTTGAAAATCAGCTGAGAGAGCAAGATGCGTTGGATCGTTTGGATGATGTTTTGTCTGAAATACCTCGGGTAAGAAAAGATCTGGGGTTCATTCCGCTAGTTACTCCTACGTCTCAAATCGTCGGCACCCAGGCAGTTATTAATGTTGTTCTTGGTGAAAGATATAAGAGCATCGCGCGCGAAACTGAAGGAGTTCTAAAAGGTGAATATGGAGCAACTCCGGTTGATGTTGATCCCGAGCTAAGAGCACGAGTTCTTAAGGGTGAGGAACCGATCAAATGCCGACCTGCCGATAATCTTTCGCCTGAATTTGATGGTTTGAAGAAAGACTTGCAAGAAAAAGGTAAACAATCTGAGCTAATTTTTGGTGAAAATATAGAAGACGATGTCTTGACTTACGCTCTATTTCCGAAGGTAGCACTGAAATTTTTTGAGAATAGATATAATCCTGGGGCGTTCGAGGATAGCCCCGATAAGGAAGATGTATTACAGGCGAAAGTGCCTGATGATTCGGTTTCCGAATATACGGTTGAAGTAGAAGGCGAACGTTTTTTTGTTAAGGTTTCCGAGGGATCTGATCTGAAAACTGTTGAAAGATTGTCTTCGCCGGCGCCTGACATTCAGGTAACAGACTCTGGACAACATGAAGAGATAAAATCTCCATTGGCGGGCACCGTATTTAAGATCAATGTATCAATTGGAGATAAGATTCAACCAGGAGAAGCTGTCTTGGTTCTGGAGGCGATGAAGATGGAAACTGAAATTCAAGCAGCCTCCCCAGGAAGGATCAAAAGAATTCTTGTTCAGGAAGGGGATGCTGTAGATGTGGATCAGCTCCTAATCACAGTAGCATAGCCAATGCACGAACTAATAGATCTTTGGCTAGGAACGGGATTGGCGCAGATTTCTCTAGATCAGGGAATAATGATATTAGTGGGTTTGGGTCTATTGTATCTCGCGATCGTTAGACGATTCGAACCTCTTTTATTGGTCCCTATAGGTTTTGGTGGAATATTGGCGAATATTCCAGGAGTTGATATCGCTGTCGGAAATGGGGTGCTAGCACAGTTTTATGAACTAGGAATAGGTACTGGAATCTTTCCCTTAGTGATTTTTATGGGGGTAGGTGCCATGACCGATTTTGGCCCATTGCTTGCTAACCCTAAGACTCTTTTTTTAGGAGCGGCTGCACAATTCGGAATTTTTGCGACGCTCTTGGGTGCGTTAGCGCTGTCGTCAGTTGGAATATTTGACTTCTCTGTTGCGGAAGCATCAGCGATCGGGATTATAGGAGGAGCTGACGGACCCACTGCGATATATGTGGCAGGCCAGCTCGCTCCGCATCTCTTAGGAGCAATAGCAATATCTGCATATTCTTATATGGCCTTGGTTCCAATTATCCAGCCACCCATTATGAAATTGCTTACCAATGAAGCAGAACGTAAAATAGAGATGAAGCAGTTGCGGGACGTTTCGAGGAACGAAAGAATAGTTTTTCCGCTCCTGTTACTAGTTTTAGTCGCATTAATGGTCCCTAGTGCTGCGCCTTTGCTGGGCATGTTTTGTTTTGGGAACCTTATGCGCGAATGTGGGGTGGTCGATAGACTGCATTTTACCACTCAAAATGCCTTAATTAACATTACCACCATTTTTCTTGGACTGGCCGTTGGGTCAAAGTTGCAGGCCGAAAAATTTCTAGTAGCGGAGACTATCGGAATTCTTTCCTTGGGGATGGTAGCGTTTGCTATAGGAACTATTGCGGGTATTTTAATGGCTAAGTTCATGAACCTAGTAACTAAATCTCAGGTTAATCCACTTATTGGAGCTGCAGGAGTATCGGCTGTTCCTATGGCTGCAAGGGTAGCAAATAAAATAGGATTGGAAGCCAATCCGCAGAATTTTCTTTTGATGCATGCAATGGGACCCAACGTTGCTGGGGTAATAGGATCTGCTGTTGCGGCGGGCATTTTGATTCGATTTGCCAGTTAGAGTCGAGGTGACAGCTTCTTAGGCAAATAAAATGATACGCTCTTGTTTGTTTCCGGATCGTTTAATGTTACAGAAGTTGATGCTAGTTGAAGAGAATTCCCCTGGCTTGATCCGTATAGCCTGTCTCCTTCTATAGGGAACCCTATTTCAGAAAGATGTTTCCTGATTTGGTGCTTTCGCCCCGTTTTTATTTGGACCGCTACCAAGCTTCTTTTCCCATCACTAATTAGTGGCTGTAGTGCAGTGAATGCCTCTTTCCCGTCTATCGGAGATCTGATCTCACAAGGCTGCATAACCTGGCCACTTACTATGGCTTGATAGTGTTTTTTGATTTCTCTGTTCTCGAATTGGCTAGATAGTATTCGAGCCGATTTTTTTGAGTGGGCTAAGATAATTATTCCCCAAGCATAGTGATCCAGCCGGTGGACGAGAAAAGCAGGTTTGTTCAGTTTCTTTTCAATCAACCTGTTTATCGAGCAATGATCCCCGAATCTGGTTCCGCCAGAGAAAACGCCTGCTGGTTTATTCCATACGCTATAGGTTTTTGCTCGGTATATTAACTGCGGTTTGGGTGGGTCAATTAATAGAACCGTCTCGTCATAGTTAAGCGAGATAGATTCTCCTGTTTTCAATATTCTGCTTGCTTTACGTAATCTTTTCTGACGATTTTCAGTGTGGAGCCATACGGCTCCTTTTTGCATTGCAGTTTTGATTTTGGTCTTTGACAAGCCACTTTTTTTGGCAAGGAAATAGACTGCGTTGACGTCTTCTTCAATTTCGGTCGCTGGTATAAGAATGCGCATACAGGTTTTTTGTTTTCAGACATTAAAGGGAGATGCTACTACGCTAAAGACGAGAATTTTAGTTAAAAACTGGTCCGACGATCTTTTCGACATCCTTTAGTGATTATAGGGTCTAGTTTTAATGTGGGGCGCTATCTATTGGATTGAAGATTCCAAATTTATCTTGAATAGAATTGGTTTAGACTCTGTAAGTCACATTAATTTCATGGGGAGCAGAAGAAATTGCCTGGTTGTCTTTTTTGCAAAAGATTTGTGATAATTGATTCGATACAGAATCAAGGAAGAAGTCATGATTGAAACGGGTACAGATCACCTGCTAGCCTCCGTCAAAGATGGCGTAGGCTTTTTAACTCTTAATCGACCGGAAGCTAGGAATGCTTTGTCCGCGGAAATGACAAGCGCTCTGCGAGTTCAGATTGAAGAATTTGAGTTTAGCGACGAGGTTAACGTCATTGTTCTTACAGGATCCGGATCCGCTTTTTGTGCTGGTGGAGATGTTAAAGGAATGGCCGCTCGGGGCGATGGTACCCGCGGAGATACCACGATAGATGGCGCTATTCACAAACAAAGGGTAGCGCAGAGGTCTACTTCAGGAAAGTTGTTCAAGATTCCTAAGCCAACAATTGCGGCGCTGCCCGGAGCTGCAGCGGGAGCTGGTCTTTCTTTGGCGCTGGCTTGTGACCTGAGGATAATGACAACTGAAGCTTTTCTTGTCACGGCGTTCGCCAAAGTAGGCTTTTCAGGAGATTATGGTGGAACTTATTTCCTGACTCAATTAGTCGGGTCTTCTAAGGCGCGGGAACTATATTATCTGTCCGAAAGAGTTGGAGCGGAGGAGGCACTTCGTTTAGGCCTAACTAACTGGGTTTGTGAGCCCGAAGAGCTCGAAAAAAAGGTGCTTGGTTTAGCGAACCAAATTTCAAACGGACCAACTGTCGCATATCGTTATATGAAAGAGAATCTGAATCGTGCAATGACTGGAGAGCTAGATGATTGTATGGATCTGGAAGCGACCCACCATGTTCACTGTGGGCAAACATCTGATCATAAAGAGGCCGCTAAGGCGTTTGTGGAAAAACGTGAGCCGATTTTTCAGGGGAAATAGATTCCATATTAGGATGTCTGCGTAAGGCTTTCTGTTTGTTCTGGTCCGTTCGTTTTGATCCACATTAGAACCTACTTAACAGACCCTTAACGTTCATTAAAATAGAAAACGCTATGGATATCGCTTATTTAAATGGAAACTGGATACCCCCAGGAGAAGCAAAAATTTCTGTTTTTGATAGGGGGTTTATGTTCGGAGAATCAGTCTACGAGGTTTTAGCGGTTTATGATTCTCGAATATACGCGCTAGAAGAACATCTGAATCGGCTCGAGTCAAGTCTTGAGGCAATTAAACTGGAACCACCGTTTTCTCGAAAAGAGTTCGCTGCTTTGTTGCTAGCAACTGTAGAGAAAGCGCAAGAAGTTTCCGCGTTAATATATATGCAGATTTCTCGAGGAGTGCAGTACCCTCGTGCTCATGAGTTGGCAAGTAATATAAAACCGACAGTTCTTGTTGTATTGACCCGGCGAAACCAATTATCAAAGGAAGAAATGTTTCCTTTGAGAATCGTCACCAAAGACGATTTCCGGTGGGGGCGAGCGGATATCAAGACAACCAGCTTAATGGCGAATGTGATGTTAAAAAATGAAGCTATATCGGAAGGATTTGACGATGTAATTTTAATAAGGGAGGGAGAGGTCACCGAATCGCCTTCAGCAAACGTTTTTCTCGTTAAGAACGAGAAAGTATATACGCCAAAAAAAAGCGAATTCTTGCTTCATGGGATTACCAGGGGACTGGTTATTAAGTTATGCGAATTAGAGGGGTTAGAGGTTCATGAGCGACCAGTTCAAAAGGAAGAATTACATGAAGCTGATGAAGTTTGGCTCACTGGAACGGGGAGAGGGATATGTCTAGTGGCAAGCATTGATGGCCGAGCGGTAGGAAGCAAGCAGGATTTTATTTGGAGCAGAATTTACGATCGGTTTAAAAAAAATGCGTTACAAAATTAGAAGATAAACTCCTGTGAACAAAAAACCTCCTTAGAAACATTACCTCTTTTTAGAAACAGAGCCAAAAAAATAGAGCCCTTGTTTCCAGATCGTTTATTATCCGTAGTAGTCTAAGAAGTACCCCTGAATTAGCTGGCGTCTATATTACCGTCTTTTCCTAGACCCAGCCTTTCCTGGTTATATGTTCCAGCGGTCTTTTTGCACCAGTCTTTATTGTTAATGTACCATTCAACGGTGCTCTTTAGTCCCGATTCGAAACTTGTTTGTGGTGCCCAGCCTAAGCTTTTCCGAAGCTTGCTGGCGTCTATGGCATATCTGTAGTCGTGCCCCGGCCGATCCGGAGAAAATTTAATAAGGGTCTCGTAATTAAAATTTCGAGAGCCTTTTTGCAAAGCCTGGAGGATCCCGCAAATTTTTTTGACAACTTCCAGGTTGTTTTTCTCGCAACTGCCTCCGATATTGTAGGTTTCTCCTGGGGTTCCCCTAAGCGCAGCTAAGAGAAGCGCTCTTGCGTGATCTTCTACATATAACCAGTCTCGTACATGCTTTCCATTGCCGTAAATCGGTAGATTTTTTTTGTTTATCGCGTTTGTGATAGTTAGAGGGATTAATTTCTCTGGAAATTGATATGGTCCATAGTTGTTCGAACAATTAGTAACAATAAAAGGTAGTCGGAAAGTTTTTCCCCAGGCTCTAACTAGGTGGTCGGAAGACGCTTTGCTAGCTGCATATGGAGATCTGGGATCGTAGGGGCTGTTTTCAGAGAATTTTCCGTTCTCGGTTAAGGAACCATAAACTTCATCAGTAGAGACATGATGAAATAGGAAATTTTTTTCAGGGAATTTATTGAGATATCTTCTTGCTTCTTCAAGGAGCGCGAATGTCCCAATGATATTAGTGTTAACAAAGTTCTCGGGACTATCTAAGGAACGGTCTACGTGAGATTCGGCGGCGAGGTGTACTATCCGGTCCGGAGAAAATCTCCCAATTATTTTTCTCAGTTTTTGTTTATCACATATATCTGTCCTAGAGAATTCGTAATTCTCGCTGCTAGAAACTTCTTTAGTAGAATCTGCACTTCCAGCGTAGGTCAGTTTATCGACGTTCAGTACTTGGTGATTAGTTTCCTTTATTATGAGTCTGATTAGTGCGGACCCTATGAAACCAGAACCACCAGTGATCATGAATTTCATTGTGCATCCAAATAATTATGGAAAAGATGGAGCGTCGCTAAAAAGTATACCATTTAGATCCCTTTCAGAAAGCACGGGTCTCGATTCTTCAAGAGGCCAATCAATTCCAATCTCCGGATCATTCCAGATTATAGTGTGCTCATCTTTTGGATCGTAATAGTTTGTGCACCGATAAATGACGTCGGCTGACTTTGAAATTACTAAAAAGCCGTGAGCAAAGCCTGGGGGTATCCAGAATATCTCCTTATTATCTTCACTCAAGAGCCTGCTTTCCCAATTCCCGAAAGTTGGTGAACGTGCTCGGAGGTCGACTGCTACGTCGAAGATTTTTCCGCGGATAACTCTTACTAGTTTTCCTTGCGGGTTTTTCATTTGGTAATGCAATCCCCTCAGGGTTCCCATGATTGAGTGGCTATGATTGTCTTGGACGAATTGGTGGTCGGGCAACCATAGACTTCGAAAAGATTCGAGAAAAAATCCACGATCATCAGCATGCACATCAGGAAGAATAACAATGAGATCGGAAATGGAAGTTTTTAAGATCTTCAAAACGAAGGCCTTTAGATTATTTTTTCGAGGTATTCTCTATAGCTGCTTTTTTTAAGTTTTGAAATCACGTTTTCTAGCTGGTCCGAACTGATGAAACCCATTTTATATGCTATTTCCTCAGGACAAGCTATTTTAAGACCTTGGCGTTCCTCGATAATTCTGACAAAGTTGGCTGCATCTAGAAGCCTCCCGTGATCTCCGGTATCAAGCCAGGTTGTCCCTCGAGAAAACAGTTCAACGTCTAACTTTCCCGCAGACAAGTAGGCTCTATTTATGTCGGTTATTTCCAGTTCTCCGCGATTGGAAGGCTTTAGGGTTTTCGCGATTTGGACTACATCGTTGTCATAAAAATACAAACCCGTTATTGCATAATTCGACTTTGGGTTAGATGGTTTTTCTTCTATAGTTTCAGGCGCCCCATCCTCGTCGAGAGTAACCACTCCATATTCTTCAGGGTTGTTAACGTAATAGCCAAATACAGTTGCCCCAGTGGTTTTCCTTGATATTCTGGAAAACAAAGTTCTCAAGCCCTCAGCGTAGAAAATATTATCTCCCAGAATAAGGCTTATATGATCGTCTCCTATAAATTCTTCACCAATCAGAAACGCCTGTGCTATGCCTTTTGGCGACTTCTGTTCTAGATAAGAGAATTCAACGCCCCACTTGTTGCCGTTTCCTAGAAGTTGTTTAAACATGGGAAGATCACGGGGGGTCGAGATTATTAGAATTTCCTTTATTCCAGCAAGCATAAGTATTGCCAAAGGATAGTAGATCATTGGCTTATCAAATACAGGTAATAATTGTTTACTAGTAAAAAGTGTTAGCGGCAAAAGCCTCGAACCGGTTCCCCCAGCAAGAATAATTCCCTTTCTTTTTTTTGCTTCCTCCAAACTTCAGTCCGCCAACCTGTTAAATCGAATGACCTTAAACTTAAAACGCCAGAACTTAAAGTTTTCTTTGATCAAATACCAGTATCGTTAGGCCACTATAAAGATCCGTACGTGTAGTATTTTATCTCTTTTCCGAGTGGACTTTTGCAGTATCGCAATGCAGCGTATAATCAGGACTTTGCGAATTTAAGCTGAGCAGATTAATGGGTGAGACCAGATCAAATAGCGTCGATCAGAAAGTCGGAGACAGCCTTTTGTCTGCAGGAAAAATTGATCCCGACGACATTGTGCGCGCTCAAGAACTGCAAAGAAATGCAGGACTAACTTTTGGGACCGCGCTTATTCGTATAGGAGCGGTCTCAGAGGATACGTTGCTCGAGGAATTATCTATTCAAATGAATTTGCGGGTTGCCGTAGAAGAAGATCTGCCAGATGTGCAGGTTATATACAAGTTTATGGTTGGCGGTCAGTTGAACTTTGATTGGTTCTTTTCGAAAGAAGTAGTGGTTTGGGAACAACCTGATCAGGGTTCACTTTTCTGTATAGCTCGGAGCGTCTTTGACCCTTCGGTTACAGAGGTTTTACGAAGATTTTATCGTGATAAAGAAATTTGTCGTATGCTCGCTCCTGCCCACGTGCTTGAAAGAATTCTTGAGGATCTAAAAAGGGAGCATACGGTAGAGAATCTTTTCAGCGATGAAGAGAGCCGGCATTTGCGTGAGTTAGCTGAAGAAGCTCCTGTTGTTGAATTTGTAAACAATATCTTGGCGCAGGCTGTAGATCTGAATGCTTCTGATATACACATCGAGCCTGAAGAAAACGAATTTAAAGTCAGGTTTAGAATTGATGGGGTCCTCTATGACAAAATTTCACAACCTATAGGGCGTTTTGCGGCCATAGCTTCGAGGATAAAACTGGTTAGCGGTTTGGATATCGCCGAGAAACGGCTTCCTCAGGATGGGAGAATGACGACCCGTATGGGGGGGCTGGACATGGATGTCAGAGTTTCTTCTGTTCCCTGTGTCCATGGAGAGTCAGTGGTCTTGCGCCTTCTTCCGAAGAACATGGAAGAATCTGATCTTTCGAATCTGGGGATGGAATCAGATCACCTGGAGTTAATGCAGCGCTGGTCTCGCTTGAGTTCTGGAATAATTCTTGTCACTGGACCTACTGGGTCGGGGAAATCTACAACTCTGCATGCCGCTCTGACCGAGAGCAACGATGGGGCTAGAAAAATTATTACAGTGGAAGATCCGGTCGAAAAGCAGGTGCCGGGAGTTACTCAGATTCAAATACATGAAGAAATTGGTTATAGCTTTGCGAATGCTTTACGGGCTATTCTTCGGCAAGACCCCGAAGTAATAATGATTGGCGAAATACGGGATCTGGATACTGCCGAGATAGCAATCCAGGCCGCACTTTCTGGCCATCTGGTGTTCTCGACCTTGCACACAAACGATGCTCTGTCATCATTCACCAGGCTCATCGATATGGGATTAGAGCCTTTCTTGGTCGCAGCCCCGGTAAAAGGTGTCCAGGCTCAGAGGCTGGTAAGGAGCCTCTGTTTGAATTGTGCCGAGGATGCGTCGCCACCCAAAAGTATTCTGTCGGAAACAGAACAAATCAGATCTATAAGTTTTGGAAAAAATTGGAAAAGTGCTGTGGGTTGTGACAAATGCCAGGGCACTGGTTACAGAGGCCGAGTGGGTATCTATGAGCTAGTAGAGGTTGGCGCCGAACTGCAAGAGGCAATCGTGAAGGGTGGAACAATAAACGATCTGAAACGAATTGTTTCAAGCACCTCCCAGCGGACTCTTTTTCAGGATGGTTTGCTGAAGGCGTCCAAAGGACAGACAACAGTTGACGAAATATATCGTGTGATCAATTCGGAGAACAAGCCGTGATATTTAAGTATAAGGCGGTTGATAATAAGGGCGCGGAGACATTTGGTGAGGTAGAGGCTCTGGATCAGGTTCAGGCGGTAAGAGACCTTAATGCTCGAAATTTGATCGCTATCGAGTTGTTAGAGTACGAAACTGATCATGGGCCAAGTCCGTCTAGGAAAGCAACTGTCGACGAGCTTGTGATGTCCTTTCACGAAATGGTTACTCTACTGGAATCCGGAGTCAGTATCTCGGATACGCTTGAGTCTCAATGTTTAGCGAATTATCCGGTCGACCTTTCTGAAAGTTACAAATTAATGGCTAGAGAAATAAAAAAAGGAGGCAGTTTTTCCTCGGCACTAATAGAATCTGAGCTCAAGATACCTGGTTATATCCATCAGCTAGCTAGAGCGGGTGAGCTAGCGGGCGATTTAGCTGATTGCCTTCGAAATGGCTTGAATCAATTTGAATATGAAAGAGGGTTAGCTCGAGATTTCAGATCCGCGCTGACTTACCCAACAATACTGATTTTCTCAGGAGTGAGCGCAGTGCTGATCATTTTTACCCTGGTGGTGCCTAAGTTTCTTCCTATTTTAGAGCGTACCGATGACCTCCCTTTTCTGTCTTATCTGGTTTTTAACCTAGGCGGGTTTTTTAACGAAAATGCTTTATTGGTGTCTGTCTTGATTGTGTCACTCTTTTCGGTTTTTGTAGTTCTTTTCAGGATGAGAGCTGTTAAAGAAGCGCTTTTTGACGTTTGTTCGGGATGGCCAGTAATTGGAAATTGGTTGGTGCAGACTGATGTCGCGAGATGGTGTTCAACACTTGGTGCATTATTAGCTAGCAAGGTAGAGTTGTTGCAGGCAATTACTCTTGCCAATGAAGGCGTCTTTAGCCGCAGACGGCGTGCGAGATTCGATCGAGTGATTGCCCACCTTAAAGAGGGAGATACCCTGGCAGATTCGTTAGAATCAGAAAGTGTTCTTACACCAGCGGGGTACAATTTGATTAGATCGGGAGAAAAAGCGGGCAAAGTATCTCAAATGGTGATTTCTTTAGCGAAGCTCTATGACGAAGCTAGCAGAAACCGTATGAAAAAAGTGATGAGTCTTGTAGAGCCCTTATCAATTTTAGTCGTTGGGATTTTAATAGGAGGGATTGTGTTAGGCGTTATGTTAGGAATAACCTCAGCAAATATGACAGGCGTATGATCCTCAATGGGCGTAGATATATGAAAAATAAAAAGGGATTCAGTTTAATCGAATTGCTAGTTGTCCTTGTTATTCTTGGACTTTTAGGCGGGCTCGTCGGACCAAGACTCTTTACCCAGGTAGACGCAAGCAAGGTTGATGTAGCGCTTGCCCAGATACGTATGCTTAAGACGGCTCTGCAAGCCTATCGCCTGGACGTTGGACGGTATCCCGATGATCAATATGGGTTGAATTCTTTAGTTGAAAATCGGACGTCGGATAAAAACTGGAGAGGACCGTATTTAGAAGAGCAATTACCTTTAGATCCCTGGGGCAGCTCTTTCGTGTATATCGCGAATGCTCAAAATTTCCAAGGCTTTGCTCTTTATTCTTATGGAGCCGATGGCAAAGAAGGTGGTGTCGGCTTGGACGAAGATATTGGTTTCCTTCCCTAGGGGGCAATCAGGTTTCTCATTGCCCGAGCTTTTAGTAGTAGTCGCTATAATGGCGATCACTGCATCTTTGATTATGCCGAATCTCGAAAATTTTCTTAGTGCATACCTGAGGTCGACAAACCAGAAGGAAGTATTTAACGCAATTAATGGGCTAGGAGAGATTTCGCGATCCTACGGAATTAGAATTGATGAAAACAACATAGGCCAAAAACCCATGCCTCCCAATTTGTTCCCAGAAGACTGGACGGTTTCCGGAGATTTTCTCTTCCTGGAAAATGGATCATGTCCAGGTGGAAAGATGGAAATCCACTATGAAAGAGAATTAGTGCTGTCTCGGGAACTAGTTCCTCCATTCTGTGAGGTAGCTATAGTTGAATAAACAATGTTGCCAGGCAGGGTTTAGTCTGCTAGAGGCTATTGCAGCGTTAGTGATTCTGACTTCGGTAGTGATTTCCGTATATGCGTGGATTGATAACGCGTTATTCAATTCGCAAAGAAATGATACGAGGATAGAAATCAACAAAGTTGTTGAGAATTTTGTTGCAGACCTTGGCTCTCGACAGCTGGTTACCCAGAAAAACGGGATATACGAATATGGTAAGTACCTGGTAAATTGGAAGGCGACCCTTGTTGATCAATCTCCTGGAGTTTCTACAAATGGTGTGGTTTCAGATTTTCAGGTAGCTCTTTTTAAAGTCTATTTCGAAATTAGACATGGAGACAAGTTGCTTGCCAGTTATACAACGAGGGAAGCCGCGTATCGACTCCGGAGAGTCACACAAACTGGAGGCCCGGGTTGAGGAAACTGCGCGGATTTACTTTGATCGAAGTTCTGGTGGTTTTGCTCCTAACGTCTATTGCTTCTGCTTTTCTTTTTGATGCGAGTTCTAATCTGGCTCACTTGATCAGAAAAATAGAGAGAACAACTCAGGTCGGGAAGAAAGAAAAATTAGCAACGACCTGGGTACGAGACCTGGTGGGAGCATCGATCGCAGTTGAACCCATGGATAAGCTATATGCCTTTGCGGGCGAACCCGGATTTTTGAGAGGTGTTTCGTCCAGCTCAATTTTCGAAGAGTCCGGAAAGCTGGCGCACTATTCTCTGTTCCTCCAGTCAAGGGGAAAAAATACTGTCCTGATTTATCAAGAAAGAGAAAACTCTGCAATAGAGTTAATGGAACGGAAAGGAGAGGTATCTTTCTATTATGAAAACACAGCGGGAAACAGGTATAGGAGTTGGCCGCCTAGGAAAGAATTTCAGGGCTCTCTCCCTAGGTTGGTAGTTCTAGCGGGGACAGAGGGTATGCCATTGCTAATAAAAATAAACCAAAGAAGACTCCCTATAAAGGATTTACGTGATTTGCTCTAATTGTCTGGTTTCAGAGTTTTATTCAAGAGGGTTTGTTTTAGTGTCCGTGCTTTGGTTTGTTGCGTTGTTATCTGTTGCTCTTGCTTATGTAGCGGAACTGATCGACTCAGGATTTCTCAAGGCTTTTGATGAAAAAAATAAAATTGAATTGGCTCTATCGCAGCATTCGACCGAGCAAACCTTGTTGTATCTGTTGGCGACGCGAGAGAGAAGTTATCAAGGCATACAAGTCGATAGAAAATACTCTCCCAGAGAACACGAAAATCCGTTTTCTGTTAATTCTTTTAAGCCTGTTGGTCACATTATCAGGTTTGATCAGACCAAATATTCCGGGTTTGGTGACTGTCAGTACTCAATTCAGGATGCGAATAGCCTGGTTAGCCTCCGATCCTCTCGGTTAAAAGAATTGCGGCGCCTTTTGCTTAGTATGGGAAAAACGAATGGCCAGGTTGAAGATCTTATTGCCAAGCTCAAAGATTATACGGATAGAGACAACCGTTCTCGTTTAGGTGGTGCGGAACAAAATTCCTATTCTGCGCTTGGCCTTGAACATTTCCCGAGAAATCGTTATCTAAATAATCCTGTCGAGATAACAAATATTTTGAGTTGGGAACAACAATTTTCTCCGGAGGAACTGAAAATAATTCTCTCAGAAGTATCGATCTACCCCGCAGACCAGTTAAACTTTAATTTTATGACAAAAAGAAGACTGCATTGGTTTCTGGGACAAGAGGCCGCGGAAAAAATCATTGATTTTCGAAGAACTGGCTACTTTTCGTCGTTACAGGAAGTAAAGGAAATTACCGGTATTGTTAATCCCGACTTGCTTTTCGGTGTCTCCTTCTTTCCGTCAAATCATATATTATTAAAAATACACTGTGGCCGACAGGCCACCGACGAATGGATGGGTGTTACCATGACTCCGAAGTCAATTTTTCAGCCCTGGGAAATTGACTACCGGTTGGGGGTTTTGAGTGATAAAGGTGATTATGAAAAGATTGCTAGAGACAATCGATCAACTGAGAAAAAGGTCCCTTTCAGGCACCCTGTTTTTTCAAAGGACTGACGGAACTGAATCTCAGCTCTTGCGAGGATATCCCTTCGACTTCTGGATAATTTCCAGGGAACTTTGTGTGTTTGAAAGTTTCGATCTTTCTTTGGTGCCTAGAAGCAAACGAGATTTTGCCCTCAACCAACAACTCATCGCGATCTCTCCTTACAAAGAATTTGACTACAAAGTCAAGTGGTTCGATGGTTATGCTGCTGTCTGGATTTGGGACAGGGTATTGCAAAAAAAAGAGAGACAGGAGTTTCTAGGACAAAGAAATTTGCCTGTCTTTCCGGAATCTTACCTATTCGAGAAAAAACACGATGGGCTTCATGGTTTTCGAGGATTGGAGGGTTACGTATTACAGTCCTGGCAAAAGAACAAACTATTCGCCGAGGCGTCATGGTCCGTAAAGCCCGAATCCGAGGAGTTAAATTGGTTTTTTCAAACTATCGAGAAGGAAAACTATTCGCATGAAATTGAATGGAGAGAGCCCGAATATGATTTTTCATTTAAGAGATCCTTGTTAGAGCGTCGTGAAAGCCTCAAGAAAATGTTGTTGGCGGGGACAGCCGTTTTACTAATCGGGATTATGAGCTACCAGAGCCTTGGTATCATGAGATTGAGCTATTCCTTAAAATCTGTTGAAACCCAGATATTTGATTTGCACGACGAGAAATCAGAAGTCGTGAGACTAAGAACGGAATCGTTAAAGAAGACCGATGCCCTTAGGAAACTTTCCTCATTTGATCGCCCGAGCCAGCTTTTCCTGATGACTACGGTCGCAAATGCTCTGGCGAATGAATCTGGCAATCTAATCGAATGGAATTATGAAGCCAAAAAGATTTCTGCTGTTTTTTCCGATTTCCGCACTCCTCCTGACCTCGCAGTTGAAAGCCTGGAAGCTACTGGTTGGTTTTCTTCTATTTCTTTGAATATCGACTCGATAAAAAATCGCGTCTCGGTTGAGATGGAGGTAAGTTATGAGCTATAGAGAAAAACTGGAATCAGTTCTTGGGGAATTCCAGAAGCCTAGACTGCAGGCTGGCCTCGCTTTCCTGACTTTTTTGGTTTTTATCTATGTTTCTTTTTTTCTTCAGGAGACTATTGATGCACATAAGAAGAAACTTGAAATACAAAGTGGGGAGCTCGAAGATGTGCGTTCGATAGAGCCTGAAGAATTTTGGGAAAATCGGTTAAAGCGTGAAAATGAGAGATACACTTTAGCGGAGTCCATGTTATGGAAAGGCACGAGCGAAAGTATGGTAAAAGTTAGGGCTCAAAGCAGGCTTCTGGAGATCGCACAGAGCGTAGGGACACTTCGCACCCAGGTCCAGGTCTCGGAAGCCCAGAGAACGGAATCCATTCCCGAGGTAGGCAGATTGCAGCTATCACTTGAAGGTTTGTATAGTGATGGCCTTTTTGTCGAATTACTGGACAGGTTAGAGGCGGAAAGAGAAAAATTCTTTGTAGAGAATCTGCGTGTTGCGACTAGCCCGAAAAAAGAAGGGTTGGCCCGACTAGAAATGATTGCCGAGATTTACTTCGTGATAGATGACTGATGAAACCCGATTTTTTTAAAAGTGTTTTAATTATAGGGGTTAGTGCGGGGGCTATCCTTAATCTGGCTTTTTTTTCTATTGGGAAAAACGGCCTGGATTCAGTGCAACCCCCCTTATTATCGCAAGCTGATACGCCGTCACCAGAATTCAGGTCAGTGAATATAGAATATCTGCAGGACTTGTTCAGGAATTCGAGCGGAGTGGGCGGTAAAAAAGAAAATTCTGAGGATCTGGAAGGTAAGACAGCGTTATCAGAAGAGCAAAATAAAAACGAATTTTGGTCTGTGGTGGGGATAATATCTCAAAGCGATGCTATAAAGGCTTATATTAGGCTGGAAAACAGTGAGATAATGGAGGTCGTCGAAGGAGATATCTTCGCTGTTGATTATGAAGTAATGAGTATTGAGCGAGAGTATTTAGTGTATAAAAAGATATCCGGAGAGAAAGGTGTAATCAGGCTCTATAGCAGCGGGGAAGACATTGAAAATGAATAAAATAAAAGCTTTAAGTCATGTCTTGATAATATTTCAGCTAAGCGGGTGCGTTACCTTCGATCCAGATAGAGACGCCGACAAATTTGAATCTGAGTGGGTCTCATCCGAGATAAAAGCGGATGGCCCGTCAAGTGCAGTTAAAAGTGAAATTAATGTCGAAGGAGAGACTACCGAACTGCCCAGGGCTTCGCTCCCTGATTTTGACGGAACGTCAAACTCGATCGCCGAGATCCGATTTTCAGATGGCGGAAAAATTCTCGCTAACTTCAGAAATATGCCTCTGCCTGAATTTGTTAATGAAGCATTGGGAAAGCGCCTGGGAATGAGTTATCTGCTTGATCCTGCGTTGGGGGATAGTGAAGATCTGGTAACGCTGTCTCTCACGGACCCGCTGAAACCCAGAGAATTTTTTCGAATAGTAAAGAGTGTGTTAACCGAATATGGGGTTTCGGTTGACAGGGATGGTGAAATAGTCAAAGTGGTTCTGGATCAGAACGCATCCATTGCCGAGCGCCCCCTTCTGGTTACAGGCCGTGCCCTTCCAGATATCCCGGTCACTCATAGGCCGGTGTTTGTGAATTACACGCTAAAAGTGCTTCGTCCTCCTCAGGTTAGGGGTATGCTGAGACAGCTTTATCCTGACACCGCACTTTTTATAGGAGAGATTCCTGATTTCAACTCCATAACCCTCCGTGGGTCTTCTGATGCAGTGAGGGAAGCAGTGAGTGCCCTGGCGGCTCTGGATCGGCCCCTTATGAATGGCAAACATAGCCTCGCGTATCAGCCCGTTTTTATGGAACCAGCCCAGCTTGCCAATGATCTGGTTAAAGTACTTTCTACAGAGGGCTACGCCGCGACCACGGCGCCACCTTATGGATCAGTTATTATTCTTCCTTTCGATGAACAGCAACGAATTCTGATTTTTGCGAATAACTCCTCAGTAGCCGGGCACGTGCTGGATTGGGCAAAAAATCTTGATGAAGGTACCCGAAAGTCAATCAGTGAAGGGTTTTTTTCATATGAAGCGAGGAATATTACAGCTTATCATATCGCAAAAATTGTTAGTTCTCTTGAAGGGGGGGGCTCTGGAGGAGGCTCTGAATCGATTGATCGTAATTCCGGGTCGACGGCGGATGGGCTGGCAAATGATAGTGAAGGCCGCCAGAGGAGTGAAATAGGGACATTCCTGGGCGGGAAACTTGTAGTAGATGGAAATAGAAACGTCATTTTCTTCAAGGGTTCGGGAACTGAATGGGGCCGTATAAGACGATTGATAGAACAGGTTGATCTCCCGGTTCCGATGGTTTTGATAGACTTATTGCTGGTGGAGATAACTCTATCAGAGGGCCAGAATTCCGGTTTCGATTGGCTTTTCAAGAGCAGCGTGGGAAGCGATATGAATCTCAGCGGAGGAACTCTCGGAAGACTTAACCAGAGCGGCAGTGGCATGTCTCTGGTCCTGGACAGCGCTGGGGAAACCAGGGCTATTTTGAATGCGTTTTATCAGAACGATAAGGCATCTATAAGATCTTCCCCCAAGCTGCTTGTCAAGAGTGGCGAAACAGCACAAATTGAAGTTGGAAACGAGATCCCTATCCTGACCTCGAATGCTCAGTCTATTGATGCAGCGAACGCGCCTATCGTTCAGACAGTCGAGTATAGGAAAACTGGTGTTTTACTGGAAATAAATCCGGTTGTTCAGGCCAGCGGTCTGGTAGATCTTCTGATTTCCCAGGAATTGAGCGAATCGCAGGCGGTGGGTGCGCTAGGCTCACCGATAATTTTGCAGCGTTCGCTCCAAACCGCTTTGTCTATAAAGGATGGCGGTTCAATACTTCTCGGAGGTCTTATTTCGGATAATCAGATCTCAGGAGCAAAAGGGCTGCCGGTTCTTTCCAAGGTGCCCTTGATCCGCAAGCTTGTGTCTGTAGACGCTGATAATTCTGCCCGAACCGAACTGCTAATGTTGGTGAGCACTTTCGTGTTAAAGAACCATGATCGGGCGGTGGAATTGACGAAAAACCTTAGGGAGCGTTTTCAAGGGGAGCTCGGTCAGTAATTGGGATCATGGGGTGGAAAAACAGTTTCCTATAATAAGAAGGCCATCCTTTTTACCTGCAATCCCGAAACTAATAGGCCGGTATCTCGGAAGCCCATGAAAAGATTAGAAAAACAAATCCGAAAAAAACAATAAAAAATGCTGAAATGTGTTTGATTATCGTGTATTCGTTGTTTTATCATTAGTGGACCTAACCGCCATGGGGTTAGACAAACTGAGTTTTTGTTCCCGTGAGTTAGGAGTGAGAACTCAAACAAAGTAATAACAAGGAGATTCATGCATGAATTTTAAAAGAAATGCCCTATCAGCATCAGTAGCTGTCGCCGCCATAGCTGGCGCTTCAGTTGCTCAAGCTGGTACGTGGTTAAACGGAGTCACGGCTAGGTCGTACTCTACGGAATTGTTCGGAACAGGAAATGCTACTGTCATATCTCCCACAACAGCTGTTTATGCGCTGGCTGGGGGCGTAGCAACGGGTAGCCAGGTAGTTGACATTACACTGACGGGAGGCACCTGGGGTGCTGCACTGACCAGTGCTAGTTTAGCTTTTGCTGCAACCGGTGGTACGGGTGCCGCAACTACTGCGATGGTAGCAGGTGGAGCCACTACAGATTCAACTGTTCAGTACCGAGTGTCGACTACGATTGCTCTGACGTCGAATGATACTTTTACATTGACGTATACAATTGCTGGTGCTAATGCTCTTGGCACTGCAACAACTACAGGTGGCCCTACACTTGCCTTTTCAATCGTGGATACGATAGGAAACGTTGATACCCCGGGAGCAGCGACAGTTGTTGCAACGTCTGCGGACGCCATTACGCTTTCAGCTGCAACAACGGCATCTGCGCCGAATATTGACGTTACTAACGGCAGTACCCAGTTCACTGGCGGTAGCACACTGGCATTCGATATGGGTAATTTTGACATTACCACGACCACCGGTCCTAAAGAAGATGACGGAACTTCCGCCTTCGTGATAAACGCGAGTGACGCTGTTCTTTCTTCAGCGACCGCTGTTGTTACCGGTGACTTTTCGGCGTCTCTTGGAGTCGATGCTGACTCAAACACAACAACCAACGATGGTGTTACGATATCGGGTTGTCTTGCCGCCAATGCTACGACGTTGACAGCAACCACTGCCACTTTCGTGCTGAGCTCTGCCAACGCAGCTACTATTGGTAACGCTGCTACGGACTGTGACCTCACTATGAATGTGGATGGTACTACGCTAATCGCCAGTCAGACACCAAGTCTACAACTTGATCTGGTTTATAATGGTACTGGTTATGCAGATGAGAGCCTTACAGCGTCCCTGACACCGATGACGAAGAATGGAAGTAATACTACGGAGCAGTTGTTGCTGAATCCGACGGGTGCTTATGACAACTTCGTCAGGGTAACCAATGGCGGAACAGTGGCTGGTGTGGTATTTGTCACGCTGATTAATGATGCGGGTGATTCCGTTTCGTTTAACTTCAACGATGGCGCATCTATGGCAGCGGGTTCAAGTTCGGCCCTGATTCCGATAGCTGACCTTTATGCTGATGCTCAGGCAGCTGATGCAACCTTTGATGTGGGAACTGGAAAACTGCGGGCAGTCTTTGAAGGAGAATTCTCCGGTATTGATGTCCAGGCTGTTACGGTATCTACTGATGGAACAACGTTCGCAACCTTCTAAATCGGGGAGCTTACGTAAGAAAAAAGAAAACGGCCCCTAGGGGCCGTTTTTTTTATGTGAGAAAAAAATTAAAAAAATCTGATTCCGTGCCGAAGGTAAAACTTTAAAGCAGATTGAAAAAATCTCGTAATCCTGATGATCCCCTTTGCCGAGGTGTTTCCTCCTAGATGAGTAATTTTCATATCTGGTAGATATACTATTTCTCCGTGTTTCGCGGCTCTAAGACTTAAATCATAATCTTCGAAATAAAGAAAAAAACTCTCGTCAAAGCCACCTATCTTTTCAAGGATATTTTGCCTGCCAAGTAGCGCGCACCCACTAAGTAGCAGAACAGGGCATGGTTTTTCGATCGCTAAATCGCGGTACTCGTAGTATGAGAGACGATTATCGAATATTTCTCTGAGGAACTTCGGTGCGAATCCTCTCAATGCAAGGTCGAATAAAGAAGGAAATCTTTTTGCGAGGTAAATGGGGTTACCTGTCTCGTTAAACCCCTGAGGCCCCAGAAGTGCAACCGAAGGATGGTCTTCCATATGTGTTATCGCTAACTGGACAGAAGTTTCTTCTAGGAACGCGTCAGGGTTTAAAAACAGATGTAAGTCTCCTTTTCCTGCAGCTAGTGCTTGGTTGTGGGCGGCCCCGAACCCGATATTTTTCTCGTTCTTGATAATCTGGTGTTTCCTGGAAGGGAAATTATTTCTCATGAAGTCTTGTAGCCATCCTGCTTCGATACCGTTTAAAACAAAAAAAATTTCTGGGTCTTTTAGAGAACCACTAGTCTCCGCGACCAGTAATGCCTTGCTTAGATTTTTTAAGGTTCTAGCTAGGTTCTCTATATTGATCTCGTGTATCACGATACTCGTTGTTAGAGTTAGCATTAACACTCTTCTTGGATTGATTGTTTCGTAAAAAAACCGACATCGCCATTTCCTAAATGTTCTAGGCTTAGCCAAATCTCGGTTCTATTTAACAATGAATAGTTCGTTCGGTCTATTTCAACTGACCAGTAATTTTCCAATGATGTGGATCCTGTTAAAATATCTCTCTGTTTCAGAGAGATATGAACAGAAATGCCTGATTTGTTAACCATCAATGAAGCTCTGGCAAAGGCGAAGACCGCTTTAAGGTCTGGCAATAAAGCCGAGGCAAAAGCGTTATATGGTCTGGTTCTAAGCCATGAACCCCGAAACGCTGTTGCCAAAAAAGGGATCCGCAGACTAACAAAAGGGAAAGATGGCTCGCTTACGGAAACGCAGGTCAATTCGCTTAGTGAAAGTGAAATAGCGAGATTGACTAGTTTATTGAACCTGAGAGCATACGAAGCCTTAGAGAAGGCTTCTAAATCCTTGTATCAAAATCATCCAGAAATAACCGTATTAAGCAAATTCTTATCCGTTTCTTTGTTGATGCAGAAAAAATTTAGAGAGGGCCTTCAGGTTTTAAATAAGGCTATTAAAAGTTCTCCGAATGATCCCGAGCTATTCCTTAATCGGGGCAACCTGTTTCTTGAATTGCGTGATTTAGCTGAAGCGAAAGATAATTTCCTGAGATCTATTAGCCTTGATCCAGACTGCGCAGAGGCTTATCGGGAGCTTGCGCAGATAAATAGGGATCTGGGAGAAATTGGAGAAGCAGTTAAAAATTTTAGCCGATCCATTGAGCTATCACCGAATTTTTTTGGCGCATACAGTGATCTGTTTTACCTGCTTTCGTACTTGCCGAATAAATCGGATGAAAGTGAAAGGCTGCTTTCTGAATACCGGAAATCTGTTGAACGTGAAAGAAAAAGAACCTTCACAAGTTTTAACTGTCCAAAAGAAGCCGATCGATTGCGTGTCGGTTTTGTATCGGGGGATTTGCGGAATCATCCGGTAGGTTACTGGACGGAAGGCTTTCTAGCTGAAAT
>PAPD01000057.1 GCA_002708765.1 Gammaproteobacteria bacterium
CGATGCCTTGCCAACAAGCAGAGGCTCCTTCGAGCGCCCGCTCTCCAGGGTAGAGCACTGCCATCTGTCCTTCAACAGAGATCAATATCTTTTGGTTAAACAGTTTGGAGATGAAAACGAAAGTCAGCTTTATCTTCTCGGCACTTCCAGGGATGAGGAAAAAGCACGAGTGCTCCTTGAACAGCTGGCGCTTTGACTCTACATGTTTCCATAGTTCGGACCGCCGGTTCCTTCTGGAACGACCCAGTTAATGTTCTGCGCAGGATCTTTGATGTCGCACGTCTTGCAGTGAATGCAGTTCTGCGCATTTATCTGAAAGCGGTTCGAACCATCGGCTTCTTTAACGATTTCGTAGACTCCGGCTGGGCAGTAACGCTGCGCTGGCTCATCGTAAATTGGAAGATTCTTTTCGATCGGAATAGTTGCGTCTTTAAGTTGCAGGTGACACGGCTGATCTTCTTCATGATTGGTTGCTGTTAGATAAACAGAAGACAGTTTGTCGAATGAGATGACTCCGTCGGGTTTCGGGTAATTTGGTTTCTTGGATTTATTCGCGGCCTTGAGTTTCTGGTGATCGGGTTTGTTATCGTTCAATGTGAAGGGAAGCTTTCCCCGGAAAATTTTCTGATCGACAAAGGCGTAAGCAGCACCAACGAAATTACCGAGTTTGTGCATTGCTGGTGTGATGTTACGAACGGCCCAAAGGTCCTCATAAAGCCAGGAAGTTTTATAGGATTCTACATATTCGAACAACTCTTCCCCCCCGTTTGAACCTTTGTTGACCGAGCTGTAGACCGCTTCCGCCGCAAGTATTCCTGATTTCATTGCCGTGTGAGATCCTTTTTGCTTCAGCGTATCCAGGAATCCGGCATCGTCCCCGGCCAATAATCCTCCTGGCATCACTAGTTTTGGAAGCGACTGGACCCCGCCTTTAATTACTGCTCGTGCACCATACGAAATTCTTTTCCCGCCCTCTATTACATCCGATATTAATCTATGATGCTTCCACTGCTGGAATTCGTCGAAAGGACTTAAATGAGGGTTCGTGTAGCCGAGATCAACAATTAATCCAAGAGCAACCTGATTGTTTTCCAGGTGGTAAAGGTAGGATCCGCCTAGAGGTTCTCCTGGAAGGTGCCCAAGTGGCCAACCCACGGTATGGAGAACCTTCCCGGGGTAATGCTTGTCCGGCTCTATCTCCCATATTTCTTTGAAGCCAATTCCATAGTGCTGCGCATCCACATTAGCATCCAACTCGTATTTCTCTATTAGCTGCTTGCCGAGGTGTCCTCTACAACCCTCCGCAAATATAGTGTATTTACCTCTAAGCTCGTATCCGGGTTGGAAGTTAGATTTTTGTTCTCCGTCCTCTCCAATTCCCATATCTCCGGTCGCGACACCAATGACGGACCCTTCTTCGTTATAAATGATCTCGCTAGCTGCGAATCCTGGGAAAATCATTACGCCGAGTTCCTCAGCTTTTTCTGCCATCCATCTGCAGAGATTCCCCAGACTGAGTGCGTGACTGGAGCTCGGATTGTGGAGACGAGGAGGCAGAAAAAAACTCGGGACTTTTATGCTTTGCTTTTTGTCGACTAGATAGAAAACTTCATCTGAATTTACGGGGTTGCTGACGGGTGCGCCTTCCTCTCTCCAGTTAGGAAAAAGTTCGTCCAGCGCCCGTGTTTCGAATACAGCCCCTGAAAGAATGTGAGCACCAATTTCGGAACCCTTTTCGATCAGGCAGACTGACAATTCTTCCTCTGATTCGGATGCCATCTGGGCGAATTTGCTGGCCGCCGAGAGTCCTGCCGGTCCCCCACCTACCACTACTAGATCGAAATCCATGGATTCTCTGTCCAAGCCCGCTCCCCCAACTTTTTTGCACTAGATTAAGTTATTTTAAGTAATTGTATCTCTTAATGGAAATCAAAACAGAAATCATGAATTCCTTCTAAATACCTAACTACATGATTTTTAAATGGTTTCAAATTCTGTACTCAAAGTGTCCTATTGATTCCCATAGAGATAAACGGCAGAATACGCGGCTTTACTGTGCTGACTTCGGTAGTCCGGCAGGCTCAACGATTCACGATAACCAAAATTAAGTAAGGAATGACATGAAAATTCTTGTTACAGCCAAGAGGGTTGTTGACTATAACGTTAACATTCGGGTTCTATCTGACAACACAGGGGTAGACCTTAATAATGTCAAGATGTCCGTCAATCCCTTTGATGAGATTGCTATAGAGGAAGCCGTCCGACTCAAAGAGGCGGGTGTTGCTGAAGAGGTCATTGTGGTGTCGGTGGGGGCTACAAATTGTCAGGAACAGATCCGGACAGCATTGGCATTGGGCGCAGACAGGGGTGTTCTCGTAGAAACCGATGAAGACATGCAACCTCTCGCTATTGCCAAAGTGCTCAAGGCAGTTGTGGACAAGGAGAAACCTGAGCTGATGATAATCGGAAAGCAGGCAATCGACGGAGATAATAGTCAAACCGGACAGATGCTAGCGGCCTTGTGTGGATTTTCTCAGGCAACCTTTGCCTCCGAGCTCGAGGTGGCCGATGGCAATGCCGTGGTAACACGTGAAGTGGACGGCGGCCTGGAAACGATTACTGTAAAACTGCCTGCGGTCGTTACGACAGATTTGCGTCTGAATGAGCCCCGATATGCTTCCCTTCCCAATATAATGAAAGCTAAAAAGAAAACCATCGATACATATACGCCTGAGGAACTCGGTGTTGATGTTTCTCCTCGGGTGAAGACTTTAAAAGTGGTTCCACCGTCGGAGCGTGAGTCTGGGGTAATAGTTGAAAGCGTTGAAGAACTTGTAGATAAATTAAAGAATGAAGCGAAGGTAATATAATGAGTATTTTAGTTGTAGCCGAGCACGATAACCAATCAATAAAGTCACCGACCCAGGTTGCCATTGCCGCTGCGCAGGTCATAGGGGGCGACATCGATCTGCTAGTTGCTGGGAGCGGTTGTGCCGACGCCGCAGAGGCCGCAGCAAAAATCGATGGCGTAAGTAAGGTGCTATGTGCTGATGATCCTTCCTATGATCATGCTTTAGCAGAAAATCTAGCGGGGCTTGTTGTTGAGCTTGGTTCTAATTATTCGCATATTCTGACCCCGACTACTACCTCGGGAAAAAATTTCATGCCTAGGGTCGCCGCTTTGCTTGATGTGCAGCAGATATCTGATATATGCGGTGTTGTTAGCGAGAACACCTTTGAAAGGCCTATATACGCAGGAAATGCAATCGCAACGGTTCAGTCTTCGGACCCCATAAAGGTTTTAACGGTAAGAGGAACTGCGTTCGATGCGGTTCCTGCTGAGGGTGGATCGGCAGAAATAGAGGCAGTTGATATCAAGCATGAAACTGGCCTTACCGAATGGAATAAGGAAGAGATTGTTAAGCAGGACAGGCCTGAATTGACTTCTGCCTCTATTATTATATCGGGAGGGCGCGGGATGCAAAACGGAGAAAACTTTTCTTTATTGGAATCAGTCGCTGATAAATTAGGTGCTGCGATAGGTGCTTCACGAGCCGCTGTTGATGCGGGGTTCGTTCCTAATGACATGCAGGTTGGGCAGACAGGAAAAATAGTTGCTCCGGATCTTTACATAGCGGTAGGTATTAGTGGAGCTATCCAGCATCTTGCGGGAATGAAAGATAGCAAGGTGATCGTCGCCATTAACAAGGACGAAGATGCTCCGATATTTCAGGTCGCGGACTTTGGGTTAGTTGAAGATCTATTCAAAGCCGTTCCGGCACTGGATGAAATGCTTTAGAGTATTCAATAGAAGCTGCTATCCCTAGTCATCCAGCGTGGCTAGCCAGTCATTATCTGATTCTTCGGTTATTTCTTCGAAGAGAGGGGAAGAAAGATAGCGCTCTCCGGTGTCTGGTAACATGACGCAGAAATGGCTGTTTTCTGGTTTTTCCTTCGCAGATTTTAAACATGCCGCCAGAGTTGCGCCTCCTGAAATTCCTGTGAATATTCCTTCTTCCTTGGCCAATCTTTGAGCAGCGTTGATGGATTCTTCGTCAGACACGGGAACGATCTCGTCAGCAACTTCAGTATTTAAAACTCCAGGAATGAAATCTGGAGTCCAGCCCTGAATCTTGTGTGGGGACCATTCTTTTCCGGAGAGCAGTGCAGCATTTTCAGGTTCGGCGATCAGTATTTTGGTGTCCGGCCGCGCCAGCTTAATCATTTCGCCTGCACCGGTCATTGTTCCGCCGGTGCCCCATCCGCTAACGAAATAATCAAGATTTTGGCCTGCGAAATCCCTAAGAATTTCTGGCCCGGTTGTGTTTCGGTGGTAACGCGGATTTGCTTCATTCTCGAATTGCCTGGATAAGAACCAGCCAAATTTGTTCGCGAGCTCCGCTGCTCTCTTGACCATCCCGGATCCTCTCTCAGCCGCTGGTGTAAGAATGACCTTGGCGCCAAGCGCTTTCATGATCTTTCTTCTTTCAATCGAGAAAGTTTCTACCATGGTGGCGACGAACGGGTAGCCTTTTGCTGCGCAGACCATGGCTAATGCTATCCCCGTATTTCCTGAAGTAGCCTCGATCACTGTTTGCCCTGGTTTTAAAACGCCCGACTTTTCGGCATCTTGGATTATAGCGATAGCCAGCCTGTCTTTTACCGAGGCCATTGGATTGAAGAATTCTAACTTAACGAATATGTTGTGACCGGGTGGGCTTAGTCTGTTCAATTTTACGATAGGAGTGTTTCCTATCGTTTCCAGTATATTACTGTAAATCATTTGCTTCCCTTATTTTTTGAGATGGGACAGAACCAAGCAATATTTTCATGACCTGAGTCATTATTCAAAAATTATATCCATTGAAGGCTCTACAGTGTTAATTTCTTTATAATATTTAACTTTATAGATAAAACTAGAAGTAATATTCAGCAATGCACAAGTTTCTCTTTTTGAAAGAAACTGCTGAATTAGCCATCGAACCTTCCCTGTGTGTACCAATTTACGTCTCTTGAAGACGCTTCTATCTGGTCAGCGACATTTAGTATTAAAGCGAACAGAGCCATTCTTATAACGACACCGTTATCTGTCTGCCGGAAGATAGCGAGATTCGGGTTTTCATTGAGATCTTCATCGAGTTCCTGGGCTTCTCCCCGGCTGTCTCTTGGCAACGGGTGCATGATTACCGTGTTTGGCTGACAGAATTCGGTATATATGCTCTGGTTAAGTCTTAACAATCCGCGGTAGCGGTTAGCCTGCTCCTGGGAAGAAAATCTCTCCTCCTGGGTTCTTGTCATATAAATAATATCCGCGTTAGCGATACCAGACGTCAAGTCTTCCATCTCATCCGCCGCATGCCCCCTAGCTTTTATCTCAGCGATATATTTTTGGGGTAGGCCGAGATCGCGAGGACTGATCAGGGTGAAATGGATATTCTCATATAGGGTTAGAAGCTTGCATAGGCTGTGGACGGCTCTGCCATGGCGAAGATCTCCAATTAAAGCAATCCGGAGTCCATCAACCTGTTTTCTCTGACTCTTCATTTCCTGGCGAATTGTGTATAAATCCAGGAGAGCCTGGCTAGGGTGTTCGTTAGCTCCGTCTCCGCCGTTAACAACGGGCACCCGGCTTGCTTCAGCAAATTCGCTTACTGAGCCTTCCTGTTCGTGTCTCATTACAATGACATCGCTGTACCCGGATAAAACTCTGGCTGTGTCATAGAAAGATTCCCCTTTTGATAGAGAGGATGCTTTGATTTCTGTTGTTTCTCTGACCTCGCCACCCAAAAGATTCCATGCGCACCCGAAGCTGACCCGGGTTCGAGTGCTGGGCTCGAAAAACATATTCCCCAATATCGCTCCTTCTAGGACTCTGGTCACTTTTTCCCGATTCGCAAAGGGAATCATTTTCTCAGCGACAAGAAAAAGATGATCTATGTCTGATCTGGAAAATTGAGATACAGACAATATATTTTCTCCGACAAAATTCATTCTTCTTTGCTCCCTTTGTGTTTCTCGCCGTCTTGTTTAACTCTATAGCTTTTTTCGATTAGTTTGCGCATCCATTTGTTTGACTGGTCACAGTCAGTGCTTTCATGCCAATAAAGAAAAGATTCTAATGGCGGAACCTCGAACGGTAATTTTAGATATCGGGTATTAGAAGGCATTGCTAATGAATCCGCGAATGTTTGGGGAATTGTCAGCGCGAAGTTGGTGTCCCTCAGTAATTGAGGTGCTGCCAGATAGTGTTGAGTTCTAAGAACTATGTTTCTTTTTTTTCCCCTTTTTCCAAGCGCAAGATCGACAAGACCCAGCCCACCTCTTCTTGTAGATATATGAATGTGCTGGAGTTTTAGGTACGTTTCTCTGCTGAGCTGATCTTTGACAAAAGAATTGTTGTTGTCAATAAGGCAGACATAAGGGTCTTTGACTAAACCCGAATGTCTTATGTGAGGATCAGGTGTTAATGGTATATCGATCGCAAGATCAAGATTACCTGACGCCAATTCTATATTCATGTCCCTTCGGCGCACCTGGTAGCATTCTATTGATACACCTGGAGCGGCCTGCTTCATTAGCTCGAATAGCCTAGGCAACAACATCGCTTGGCTGAGATCTGTCATGCTGATTCTAAAACGTTTCTCCGACATCTTTGGATCGAATGACTCACTTTCCTGTACGCTAGATCTCATAAGTTCGAGTGATTGTCTGATTGATCCTATAATGTTTTGAGCTACGGGGGTCGGTATCATTCCCTCCGAGGTTCTTACGAACAAAGGGTCATTGAAGAGCTTTCTTAATCGAGCCAGGGAGTTTGACACCGCGGGCTGAGTGATGCCGATTATTTCTCCTGCACGAGTTAAATTCTGATGCCTGTAAATAGCGTCAAAAACCACGAACAAGTTAAGGTCAACATCGCTAAGATTCATCGAAAACTCTATGAAAAACTATCATTGATGTGAATATAAAAATGCAGATATATAATTTATGCTTATAGTATGCTGCTTTGAACAAATAATGAAGGACCTTTGCTTCGTTTATAATAGAATTCTACTTCTGAAATCTGGTTTAGATAGCTATTAAAATCCGAAAAGTCTTGAGGATAGGAAAAAAATGTCCAGCTTGGAAGAACAAAAAACTCTGCCGTTTGGTTTTGCCAAACGAAATGGTGTAGTAATTCAGGGAGAAATAACCGATACGGGTTCTTCAGAGGTGATTTGCCGAGAAGGTCTTGATGTGCAGGTTCTGGCTGAAGTACAAAGATATATTGGCCGCCCACTTCATCCGGTTCAGGTAGACAACGCTACTTTTGATCGGATTTTGTCAGGAAGCTATGAGAACGATTCTGATGCCGCTATGCAGATGATTGAAGACCTGGGCGAAGCATTTGATTTGTCCTCGATCGCCGAGGCGATACCAGATAATTCTGATTTGCTTGAGCAGGTAGATGACGCTCCCATAATAAAGTTAATCAACTCCCTGCTAGCTGAGGCAATAAAGATTTCCGCTTCCGATATTCACATCGAAACATATGAAAGCCGACTCGTAGTTCGCTTTCGGGTGGATGGAATTCTTAAGGAGATTGTTTCACCCCGACGAGCATTGGCCCCGCTGCTGGTTTCGAGAATAAAAGTCATGGCCAAGTTAGATATCGCAGAAAAAAGAATTCCACAAGACGGAAGGATAACGGTGCGGGTAGGAGGTAAGGAGGTTGACGTCCGGGTTTCGACTATACCGGCAAGTAATGGAGAGAGAGTAGTAATGCGTCTCCTTGATAAACAGGCGGGGCGTCGAGATTTTTCTCGATTAGGAATGAGTGATAATGCTTTGGAGAACATGTCGAAGCTTGTGGAGCATCCGCATGGAATTTTGCTGGTTACTGGCCCTACGGGCTCTGGTAAATCTACAACGCTCTATGCGTGTCTGGACAGACTGAATGATAGTTCCCGAAATATCCTTACAGTTGAAGATCCTATTGAGTACGATATCGAGGGGATTGGTCAAACCCAGGTCAACGTCAAAGCAGATATGACTTTTGCTAAAGGCCTGAGAGCGATATTGAGACAGGACCCTGATGTCGTGATGGTTGGAGAGATTAGAGACTATGAGACTGCGGATATTTCTGTTCAAGCCAGTCTCACTGGCCACCTGGTTCTTTCGACAATTCATACCAACACTGCGATCGGTGCAATTACACGCCTGGCTAATATGGGAGTGCAGCCCTATCTGCTCAGTAATTCTCTAAATGGATTAGTTTCACAAAGATTGGTTCGAGTTCTTTGTAAAAGCTGTCGAGAGCCTTACAACCCGGATTCTTACGAGCGGGAGTTCCTGAACTTGAAACGAAAATCTTCTGCTCCAGCGATTTATAAGGCAATAGGGTGCGAAGATTGCGGGAATGAAGGTTACAGGGGACGTATGGGGATATATGAAGTTGTTTTGGTAGATGATGAGCTGCGCAGAATGATTCATGGAGGGGTGTCGGAGCTGGACATGGAAAAACATGCGCGAAAGAAGTTTCCTGGTGTTAGAGATGATGGCCGTTTACGAGTGCTGAATGGCCAAACGACTATTGACGAAATACTTCGCGTTACAATGAACGACTAGATTATCAAGGGACTTTGATTTGGCAGCATTCGAGTTTCGGGCTCTAGATAAAAAGGGTCGTGAAGAAAAAGGAATAATGGAAGCCGATAGTCTGAGGCAGGTCAGACAAAATCTTCGTGAAAAAGGATGGGCACCGCTTTCGGTTAAGTCTTCGTCGAAGAAAAGTTCTCCAGGCGCATTTTCGTTTTTCACCATTTATCTCAAAACTTCGCTTTCTTTTAGTGAAAGGGCGATGCTTATTCGGCAGCTTGCGACCCTTATAGCAGCGGGTTTGCCGGTAGAAGAAGCGCTTTTAGCGATTTCTAAGCAGGGTGCTCGGCCAGCAATTCAAAGTCTTCTGTTAAATGTTAGGTCCAGGGTGATGGAGGGGTTTTCCCTGGCCAACGCCATGTCTGACTATCCTCGTGCTTTCCCGTCGCTCCATAGGGCAACCGTTGCCGCTGGAGAGTCTGCCGGTCATCTTGATCTTGTTCTGGCGCGGCTAGCTGATTATACGGAGACTCAGCAAGCCTCGATCTCAAAAGTAAAGCAGGCTCTAGTGTATCCGGTGATTTTATTTACATTGACACTAGCTATTCTGGGTGGACTACTTGGATATGTGGTTCCCGATATCGTTGAGGTTTTTGCGGAATCCGATCAGGAATTGCCCTGGTTGACTGTGGCGGTTATAAGTACAAGTGATTTTGTGGTCGAGTGGGGATTGTTGGTTCTGCTGTCATTTCTCGTCGCGGTGCTAGCTATCTTTAGGCTCTTCCGATCCCAGGAAATTCAAATGTCGTTTGACAAGAGAATACTGGTTTTGCCAGTGTTGGGTAAACTTTCGCGAAGCACAAACACCTCACAATTTGCTAGCACGCTCAGTATTTTGACTTCAAGCGGGGTCCCCCTGGTCGAGGCCATGAGAATTTCGAGTGAGGTTTTATCGAATCTGTGGCTGCGTTCCTTGGTTGTTGAGGCAACAAATAAAGTGAGCGAGGGTAGTAGCTTACATTCGGCCCTAGACAAATCAGGTAATTTCCCACCGATGATGCTACACATGATAGCGTCGGGCGAGGCCAGCGGAGAGCTTGATCAGATGCTCTCTCGTGTCGCGCATCACCAGCAGGAAGATGCGACAATGATTCTCAATGTTCTGGTCAGTCTTTTTGGCCCTTTGATGCTTGTGTTTATGGGGGCCGCTGTTTTTACCATAGTAATGGCAATTCTTTTACCTATAATTAATCTGAATCAGCTGGTGCTATAGAATGAACTGGTTGCTTGTAAATCTAGTAGAATCAATTCTAATAGGGAGATTCTAATATGACAAAATATAGTTCCGGGTTCACTCTTATAGAGATAATGGTGGTGGTAGTTATACTTGGTATTCTTTCCGCGCTTATTGTTCCCAACGTGATTGGCAGGCCTGATGAAGCTCGAGTAGCTGCAGCCAAGTTGGGAGTTCAGCAAATTGGAAATGCTCTGGAATATTATCGATTAGATAATGGGTTTTACCCAAGTACCGAGCAGGGGATTGAAGCATTGGTAGATGCTCCGTCTGGATTCCCAGAGCCTCGGAACTGGAACTCTGACGGGTATTTGAAAAGCGTGCCTGAGGATCCGTGGGGGGAGCAATATCTCTATTTCAGTGAAGATAGAGATATTGATGTGTATTCCTTTGGTGCGGATAGAGAGGAGGGTGGTGAAGGTGTAGATGCAGATATCAAATTGTCTGAGCTCTAGTAAAACCTGTAAAGGCTTTACTTTAATAGAAGTCCTGGTAGTTTTACTTATCGTCACCATATTGTTCGGGGTAGCCTTTACCCGATTACCTTCCGTCGGCGGAGGAGATCTGATACTGGAATCCAGAAGGCTTGATCGGTTGTTGCAGATGGCAAAAGATGAGGCCATGCTTAGTAATACCGAATACGGTTTTAGAACAACTGACCAGAGTTATGAATTTCTCGTATTTGATGATTCGAAGGGCCGCTGGAGCGCAGCTAGAAAACCTTTGCACCAAAGGACATTGCCGGACAGGATTGCGTTGTCGATAGAAGTGGAAGAGTTGGGTTACCAGGAATATTCTGAGGACCTCCCACCCGTTCTTATGCTTTCGAGCGGAGAAGTGACACCATTTAAGTTAGAGTTTTTCTCTCGCGTGACCGAAGAACAGATCACGATAGCGGTTGATGGGTATGGGAGAGTCACCTCTAATGACGATTAGAGTACGCGGTGGTTTTACCTTGATCGAAATCATGATCGCTCTTTTTGTTTTCTCTCTAGTGTCCGTTGCGCTAATGAAAAATATCTCTTTTGCTTTGCAACAATCGAGCCGTGTCGAGACCAGGGTCAAATCCTGGTGGCTAGCGGAGAATCACATGACTCGTCTTAGAATGATGCCTAGGTCTGCTGAGAATTTTCCTTCTGAGGGGACGTCCAGAGAAAGCATTCGATTGGGAGATAAAGAATGGGAGGTCGAGGTGGAGATCCAGGATACCGAGAACGATAATGTTAGAAGAGTGGTTGTCCGTGTCTACGAGGATTTTCCTGATGAAGTAAGTTCTGAACTCGTCGGGTTTCTTGGGCGACACTAGTCATGGACAAACAAAAAGGGTTCACCCTGATTGAGTTGCTTGTGTCCATATCAATTTTTTCGATTATCGGCCTTGGTTCCTATCAGGTATTGCAGAACGCGATAGACAGCAGAGCCCGTGTCCATGAAAGCGCGACTAGTGTGCTGAGTCTGACGAGGTTTCTGTCGACCCTTCAAAAAGATTTTATGCAACTTACTCCGAGAAAAATTAGAGATAATTACGGGGATGTTAGTCCTTTTTATGTTTTTGATGAAGATGGTTATGTGGTTGAATTCACTCGTAGAGGTTGGAGCAACCCGTCGGGAAAAAAAAGAAGCAATCTACAGAGGGTTGCTTACAGCGTCAACTACAAAGAAAAAACTCTAACTCGTCATTTCTGGGAGGTGCTTGATAGAGCAGAAGATAGTGAACCCGTGGACGAAATTGTTATGCGAGGAGTCGAAGAATTTCTCATAACGCCAATTTCAGACAGCTCGGGTCCGGAAGAACTTCTCTCAGAAAACTCCAGCGGAGAATTTTTGCTTCCGCTTGGTTTGGAAGTGACTTTGGTTCTGGAATCTTCCGGCCAGATAGATAAAGTCATTCAGCTTGTGGAGAACCTCCCCGAAAAAATCTTGAACCCGGAGAAAAAAATGAAAGAAGCGGAGTCGGATGTTGAAATCTAGATCCAAAAACCCCGTTGGCTTCAAATTCCGGAAATTATCAAGAAAAGACAATGGCGTTGCCCTGGTTGCGGTGTTGTTGCTAGTAGTTCTTGCCACTATTTTGGCTACATCTACAGTGCAGGAGCAACAGCTTGCCGTTCGGGGTGTTTCCAGTTATATGGATCGAAATCAATCCGAACAATATGCGATGGGAGGAGAAGAGCTTGCGCGGCAGATTCTTTATGAGGACTATCTAACGGGATCAGATAAAGATCACCTGGGAGAGAGTTGGGCGTCTGCTGATTTGTCGTATGATTTTCAGAGTGGTGAGGTGGATCTTCAGATAACTGACCTTCAGTCGCTGTTCAATGTAAACTCACTTTCCAGAAAGAATAAAAGACAGTCTTTGTCTCGAAAGAGATTTTTGAATCTCGCCGGGGCTCTCTCTGTTGATCCGTCTGTGTCTGAAGTATTTGAGGATTGGCTGGATGAAGACGTTAACGTCAGGCCAAACGGAATGGAAGATTTCGAGTATCTGTTGTTCGATCCGCCGTACAGAGCTGGAAACGATTTAACAGCTGATGTTTCCGAGGTCGCATTGTTTGCGTATGAGCCAGCACTCTACCAAACCCTGAGACCTCATTTGGTGTCTTTGCCTGATGCCTCAAGCCACTTAAATGTGAACACATTGTCTGCCATATCAATTAGGTCTCTCAGCAAACAATTAACAAATGAAGATGCCGAATCTATAATTGCTGTACGTGATTCTGATGATGGTTTTGATAGTGTGGATGAATTTCTCAGGTTACCTCAATTAGCCGGCCTGAACATAGTAAAACAGGGACTTAATGTTCAGTCAGAATTTTTCGAGATCAGGGTTATTGCCAGGTATCGGGAGCATTTTAGCTATCTAAATAGTATTCTATACAGGAACCCTGCAGACGGGAGTATGCGTATATTGAGCCGGGATTTTTCAAAGATCTACAGGTCGCTGCCATCCCTTTTCTCTAGTAATAAGGAAGATTTAGGTGAGTGAAACACTGTTTTTTCGTTTGCTAGATAGAAAGGTGGAATGGGTAGTTTTTGACCATGATGCACGAAGAGAGGAAGAGGGCTTGTCTGAAATTGGGCTCTTCAACTCCCGTTTTCATGAAGATTATTCAGGGAGAGTTGTGTTCGTTATTCCCGGGCAGGATGTGCTGATGACAAAAGCTAATGTGCCAACCAAGCAACGTCGAAAGGTGGTTCAGGCCGTTCCTTTCGTGGTAGAAGAGCAACTAGCTTCGGATATCGAAGATTGTGTTTTTTCGATTGGTGGAAGGAATCCAGAAGGCGAGATTTGTGTTTCGGTGATCAAAACCGAATTGCTAGAAGATCACAGGAATTCGCTAGCTGATATTCGAGTTAACCCCACAAAACTTGTTTCCGAGACATCTTTAGTAAAAGCATCCGAAGGATTATCAGTGTTGATGGAAAAGGACAGGACGCATTTTAAACGAGATGATGGAACGGGTCTTACTGTTTTCAATGATATATCTGAGCTCCTTCTGCCCAGATTTGAAGGAATCAAAAAGGTTAGGCTTCTAGGAAGCAAATCACAGCTGGAAAAGATTGGCATAACCTTAGCGGGGATGCGCGCAAATGAAATCGAAATAGAGGAGGGTGAGATAGAACATCTCGGTTTTACTCAGTTGTGTCAGCAATATGATGGAAAAGAAACCAATATTTTTCAAGGTGATTACAAGGTAGAAGAAAGGCGTCCTAAAGGCAATAACGAATGGCGTAACATTTTTTTTCTGATGGTTTTCGGTGTGGTTATTCAACTGGCTTTGGTTCTGGGCCAGGGTTGGTATCTCGGGAACAAATCGGATCAGAGTAAGGCTTTAGCGCAAAGACTCTACACCGATGTTTTCCCCGGTGAAGGTAAAGTTCGAGATATCAGACGACGGTGGAATGCTAGATTGGGGAGAGCTGATTCAGGGTCCGGTGCAGATTTTCTTGAGCTGCTTTCAGTTTCTGCAGAAAAACTCCTTGCAGCGGAATTGAATCTGTTAAATCTGAATTATAATGAGAGCAGGGGTGATCTTGTACTTCAGGTCATGGCAACCCGAAGCGAAGCACTGGTTCAATTCACGGAGCAGCTTGAGGAGACAGGGCTCTCAGCAGAAATTGCGACAATTGCTCAGGAAGCCGATGTCGTCCGTGGAAGTATCAGAATCGGTTCTCGGAGATTGCCATGATAGAGGTCTATATTCGGGCGGTCCGTCAGAGGTTCAGTGAACTGGAGCAAAGAGAAAAATATGCGGTTTTAGGGCTATCCGTGTTTCTCGCTTTATTTTTTTTCGTCGCAGTGATTTGCAAACCCATCTACGAATATAGAGAGGACCAGAGAAAACGTTTTGAGAAAAATCTGGAGCTGTATACCTATCTTAAATCTACAGAAACTGAGGCGAGAAACATAAGCAAAACTAGTGGGCCTCAGAGAAATTCGGGGCAGGCGTTGCTCACCAAGGTTTCAAGAACCGCTCAAAATTCTGGAATTAAACCTTCAAGGATGCAGCCTGAGGGAGATGATGGCGTCAGTATCTGGTTTGATTCAGTTTCTTTCGATAAATTAATCCTTTGCCTTGAGCGGCTTCAGGAACGAGAAGGTGTCGCAATAATTCTGGTTTCTATAGAACGAAGGGACCAACCCGGAATGGTATCTTCAAGAATCACAGTTCGATCTTAAAGCAAACTCCTTAATATATTGCAACCATCCAGAGGATGGCACCAGCCAAAATTCCCAGATTTCTCGGTGTTGATCCTGCTTCTTGAAGTCTTTTTTGGACAATTTCCGAAGGAGTTCCTTCTTCAACTCTAAGCATTACAGGGATCTCAAAAATACTGACGCTTACTGCAATTGAAAAAACGGTTGCAAGCAAAAGGGTTTGTGACCAAGAATCTAGAGGTAACAGCATGAAAATTGCGATTACCAGGAGCCAGTTTGCTAGCGGTCCGCCTGCGCTCATTTTTAAAAATTGTGCCTTTGTGTTTTCCTCATCCTTGAAATTGAAGAAGAAAAACGAGATTGTTTTTTCCATGACGGGAGAATTAGATGAGCCTATCCGAGCACCAAGAAAGTGTCCCCATTCATGAAAGATAGTCGCTGTAATCGTTCCC
>PAPD01000058.1 GCA_002708765.1 Gammaproteobacteria bacterium
AGAAAAAAGAAGAATAAAAAGCGCAAAAATAAGCATGTAATTAAAAGACGAGCGATAGAATAGAAAACGCTTACAAAGAATTTAAAGGGTCTAGCCAAAAAAGTATGGCTGGGCATTATATTAACCGCTGAGAAAGCGGTCTAGACGGACCAAAAAGAATTTAAAGAACTGCATCCAAATGAAGTGATGCGGAAGAAGCAACATAATCAAGGCATTAAATCTTTCTTTCTAAAGGGCTAAATGCCGATAGCAGAGAAGTAAGCTATAGCCCTAAGGCTTTTTGATCCTTTTGTATGTCTAGATCTTTTTCTTTGCTATAGCAATAGTGAAATATTATGAAAAGGATGCTAATCAACGCAACCCACGAAGAAGAATTAAGGGTTGCTCTAGTAGATGGACAAAAACTTTACGATCTAGACATCGAAAAAAGAATTCGGGTACAGAAAAAATCCAACATATATAAGGCAAAAGTAACCAGGGTAGAACCTAGCCTTGAAGCAGCCTTTGTCGATTATGGAGGAAACAGGCACGGATTCCTGCCTTTAAAGGAAATCTCAAGAGAATACTTCGATATCTCTCCGAACAATATTCGAGGCAAGATAAACATACAAGAGGTAATCAAAGAAGGTCAGGAATTAGTAGTTCAGGTGGACAAGGAAGAACGGGGCACAAAAGGGGCCGCTCTGACTACAATGCTTTCCTTAGCTGGTCGTTATATGGTTTTGATGCCTAACAATCCCCGAGCAGGTGGTATTTCCCGAAGAATTGAAGGTGAAGAAAGAGACGACTTAAAAAGTTCGATGTCGGCGCTCGATATTCCAAAAAATATGGGAGTAATCATACGGACTGCTGGTGTTGGGAGGAGCGCAGAGGAACTCCAGTGGGACCTAAATTATCTTACAAACGTGCATTCGGCTATCGTGAAGGCATCGGCAGAAAAAAAAGCCCCGTTTTTGATTTATCAAGAAAGCGACGTTATAACCCGGGCAGTAAGAGATTATTTGAAAGATGATATCGGAGAGATCCAAATAGACACGAGTGAAGCTTTCGACCAAGCAAGTCAGTTTGTCGAGCAAGTCACGCCTCATATCAAACCGAAGCTCAAATTGTATTCCAGTGACGTGCCTCTCTTTAATCGTTATCAAATAGAAAGCCAGATCGAATCAGCTTTTAACAGAGAAGTCAGACTCCCATCTGGAGGGTCCTTAGTGATTGACCCAACAGAAGCCTTGGTCTCTATTGATATCAACTCTTCCAAGGCCACGCGTGGAGTAGATATAGAAGACACAGCTCTAAACACCAATATCGAAGCAGCAATCGAAATATGTAGGCAGTTAAGGCTGAGGGATATCGGCGGTCTAGTTGTTATCGACTTCATAGATATGCTCTCAATCAAGAACCAGAGAGCTGTTGAACAAAAAATGAAAGATGAACTTCAGATAGATAGAGCTCGTGTTCAGGTCGGAAGGATTTCCCAGTTTGGTTTGCTAGAGATGTCCCGACAGCGTCTAAGACCCTCCCTTGGAGAAACCAGTGGTGTGGTATGCCCTAGGTGCGAAGGATTAGGAAGCATTAGGGACATCGAATCTTCAGCGCTAGCGGTTTTAAGAATGGTTGAAGAGGAAGCATTAAAAGAAAGCAGCTCCGAAATAAGAGCCTTCTTACCGATTGCGGTTTCGTCATTCATTCTCAATGAGAAACGGAGTGTTCTCTCTGAAATCGAACAGCGGAACAATGTCAATGTGGTGATCATCCCTGATCGGGATATGACTACGCCCCACTACCTAGTCGACCGAATTAGATCTAAAGACGCTGATGAGGAGACCTTGGTCTCCTACGAGTTAAAAATCCCTGAAGGAGAAGAAGCAAGCGCACCGATTAGGAACTCCTCCGAAGCTATTCAGGAAGAAGCAGCAGCAGTGAGCATGGTGCCCCAAGCTAGGCAACCCACAACACGAAAACGTAAGAAAAAATCCGAGATGGGATTCATAGCACGGCTATTCCAAAAAATCTTTGGTAATTCCGTAAAAACGAGAAAAAGAACCCCTCAGAAAAAGGAAACAAGACAACTCGGGCCTCGCAGGACAAACACGCCGAATCGGCGACAGGGCATCCAGCAAAACCCAAGTAATAGCAGAACAGAAGCCCCCTCTAGTAGAAAGAGAAACAACGAATCCTCAAAAGGGGTGGAGAACAAGCGGGAAGAAAAGATTGTCGCTGAACAAAGAAAACCTAATAATGAGAGAAGTGGTAATTCTAAACCAGAACCTGATAAAACAATGGAGACTAAAAACAAAGGGAACTCTTCAGCAGGCTCTGAAAGAAAAAGCTCAAATAGAAGTGACAAGAGCGACAAACGATCGCGAGGAAGCAAGAAGATCCGAGATGTTGGGAAAGAACCTGAAACAGGTAAAGAGGCTCTGGCTGCGTCAACATCAGAAGAAAGCAGAATGGACCAGAATTCAGTGTCGAGAGAATCAGAAAATGAACAAATAGCACCTAAAAATGAGGATAAATTCCAATCAGGATTTCTAAACGATCCGGATACAGCAAAATCGTTGGACAAAATTCCAGAAAATAGCGTTACTATAGCGAGTAACGAATCTTTAGATGGAAATCAAGAAGATCAGAACTCTGCTCCAAGAGAGAGGGTTTCCAATGATCCCAGAGTAAGGCCAAAGAAAATCTCCGAGGGGCCGATTCTAGAAGAAGGAGAGCGGAAGAAAACGGAACCCTATGTGCACAATGAAAAAAGATCAATAACGGAAGACCACCCGAGCAATTTAGGTAGGGTTTCGAACGATCCCAGGAAGTAGCAGAACCAATGCGGGGACATAAATCTTCAATTTTTGGTAAAAGAAGGATTGAATATTCGAAATCTTTGAAGGGGTCGCCGTTTTCATAAATCCCTAAACGGAAAGATTTCGGGCTCTACTTCCAAGCAGACATTGTATGCCCCGAAAACTTTGGACTTGATAAGCCCGCATAGTTCATTTAACTCATCGAAAACCCCATTGGATGAATTGATTATCACCAGAGCATGTTTTTGCGACACCGAAAAACCTCCGATACGTATCCCTTTTAACCCCAAAGAATCGATAAGCCATGCCGCAGAGACTTTTATTCCGCCTGAAACCGAGTGATTAGGTATCATGGGGAACTCTTTTAATAGCCCGTCGCATATTTCTTTACTAATAATGGGGTTTTTGAAAAAACTACCCGCATTAGGGTATTTTTCTATATCTGGCAGCTTCCGCCTTCTTATCGAACAGGTAGCCTCATATACGGTGGCCGCACACGCCTCTAATTTATTAGCTTCCAGATATTCGCGGATATCAGGGTAATCCACCGTGACCTCTGGACTCGAATTTAAAGAGACATTCAATACAAACCATTCTTTATCTTCAGTGAAAAGGCTTTTTCTGTATCCAAACTCACAATCTTCCTTCGAGAAGACGGAGACTTCGTTTGTATAAAGATTCTGTGCTTCCATAGACTCGAATCGATCACTCAACTCTACTCCATAGGCTCCGATATTCTGAATAGGCGCGGCGCCCACCGTGCCAGGAATAAGCGCCAGGTTTTCTAATCCACCAAAGTACCGTTTTCGGCACTCACCTACAAATTTGTGCCAATTTTCACCCGAGCACACGGTAGCGCTAGATACTTTGAACTCCGAACCTTTAATCTTATTTCTGATAACAAGACCATCTAAATTACCAGTAAGAACAATATTCGTTCCAGAGCCCAACACAAAGGGTTTTGCCCCACACTTCCTAGAGAAATCTATCGCTTCCGAAAGTTCTTCTTTGTTTTCAACTTCACAGAACCACTTTGCTCTCGAGGGCAAACGAAAACTATTATGTGAGGACAATGAGATATTTTCTTCAATTTCCACAGAAACCTTCCTACACCATTATTTTACTATATTCCGCAACTAACCTTAGAAAAAAAAGAATATAATGGCCATAGTTTAAACGGAGTTGACAATGGAATTGAAAGGTAAAGTCGCATTTATCACTGGCGGAGGATCTGGACTTGGTAAAGCAACCGCCAAGAAATTTATTGCAGCCGGCGCAAAGGTAATGTTATTTGATCTGAATCCTGAAAACGCTGAGCAGGCTGTTTCTGAGCTCGGAACAAATGCAGCGTTTTCAGCGGGCGATGTTTCTAACGAAACTGACATTAAACAAGCTATAGAAAAAACCATAGATCGTTTCGGAAATCTCCACATAAATGTAAACAGCGCGGGGATTGGTGCTGCTGCAAGAACGCTTGGGAAAACGGACCCCATGCCTATTGAACAATTCGAATTTGTTATCAGGGTTAATCTTCTCGGCACATTTAACTGCTTGCGCCTATGCGCTAATGAAATGAGAAAAAATTCTTCCCAGACCGAAGACGCTGAACGGGGGGTAATTGTTAACGTAGCGTCAGTTGCCGCGTTCGATGGGCAAATCGGTCAAGCAGCTTATAGTGCCTCCAAGGCTGGGGTTGCTGGTATGACTTTACCTATAGCCAGAGATCTAAGCCGAGATGGAATAAGAGTGGCTACTATTGCACCCGGAATTTTTGAAACTCCTATGATGAGATCAGCTCCTCCACAAGTAAGAGAGCCACTGGTTGAAATGACTCAGTTTCCTAAGCGTCTCGGCAACCCTGAAGAATTTGCTGAAACTGCAGCATATATAGTCAATTGCGGCTATATAAACGGAGAAATAATACGGCTGGATGGCGGAATACGAATGTCACCTAAGTAGGGAGTCTTTTCAGTTAGGCCTTATGTTCTTGAGATCATTGATACAATGCTGGAAAAATTTTTTTCAGCCAATGCCTTGATTTCTCCCTCTGTGCGATCCTGTATGGGGTGCTCAACGAAAACTTTAAATGGATGAAAGCCTAGCGCTTCCCCCTGAGCTCTCGCCGCTTCAACAAACTCCGTTGATGCAACGAAACCTCCAGGAATACCTCTTCGATCAAGCTCCATAATGTCATGCAAACTGCACGACGTGCACGACCCTCAATCAGCAAGAGCTTCGATCACCGCATCACAAGTCCTAGTAATTTCGTCCTTAAGGCTTATGGGCGCCACTCTGGTAAAAGTGGGCTTCGAAAACCTTCTTACCAAAACATTACTCTCTCTAAGCTTGGTTTCTAAACTGTCTAGGAAGATATTTCCCTTTGGCTTAGAGATATCTAAAAGACCGACTGTCTTTGACTTAAGAGATTCCAGCCTGGGTAAAGGAAACCGCTCAGATGCCTCAAGCTCTCCCGTCGGATCTATAAATTTTTTCATATTTTTCTCATTCAAAGAATTTTCCTTGTCACCGGAACGCTTCCTAACTTGCCGCTCGCACCCCACCCCGGAATTATAGCCGAGAACATCCCAGCTTTCCCACCAGCCCTAACAATCATAAGCCCCCCGTCTCGAAACTTCGGGACGCTCCGTGTTCTGAATTTAGCAGGAAGGCCTTCGGCTATTCCTCCTGCACCCTCTACCAATTCTTTACCTGGCATGAACAGAAGTTTATTGAGGCTTGCTTTCAAATCAACTTTTGACCAGCCAGCCAACCGGAAAACTCTTTCATGCTCTGGTGAAATCACCAAGATCGCGTCCGACGCGAGCGCCAACTTAGGATGGCCGACCGACTTCAACGCCGATGCAAAAGTCCTAGCCAAGGACTCTGGATCACGAGATTTCTGGTCCACTATCGCCTGGACTCCATCCGCAGCAAACAATGTTACAGTAGATTCGTTCGAGCCGAATCCTTTTTCTTCCGCAAGGGACTCCCAACAGGATCCAGCCTCATCCTCGGCAAAACAAAATCCCAATTTCCCTGGGGTCCCGAAAGCAGCCCGATCTACTCCTTGAGGCTTTCCACCACCTATATTTCTAATAACTAATTGCAACGCCCGGCCTATAGTAGCATTAGCTCTATTTCCCTGACCTAACGCATTACCATGAGCATTCATGCCAATCTCCTGGACAACCGGTCCATTAACTATAATTAGCGGGCCTGAAAAATAAGTGGTGGCTAAAAGCCCATGCATACAAAATTCATCTTCCAGAGCAGCTTCCACAGAAGCTACCACAACACGCATATACTCGGGCAAACAACCCGCCAGAACGGCATTAACGGCGACTTTTTCTACCGTGCACTCAACCAAGTTGGGAGGGACTCTCCCCAGCACTTCTGAGGGGTCGCGATCTGTGCCGGAAAGCATTTTCAGAACTCGCTCTTTTGTGGGCGGCACAACTGGAAGGCCGTCCGACCAGCTTCGATCATAGCAGGCCTCTATACCATCTTCGTCAGAGGAGATTGATATTTCTCGCGATTTGAGAATTGATTTATCAAACAAAGCCGCCAACTTCTGTTCCATGCCTGGGGCCAGAGTATCAGAGGCACACCCGGGCTTGAACTTAGGGAAATCGTCGGGAACCCGGATAGAAAGAAGCTCTGCCCATTTATCAGCATCCCAGCCCTCAACCCTCTCTATCTCACTACCAAGATCATCCGTTCTAATCAAAGTCGGGACGATCGAAATCGCAGCTTTCCAAGAAAAAGCAAGGTCCAGATCCTGAATGACCGGAACATTCGATGAAAAAAAGGAATCGCCTTGAAAATAAATTTCAAGGGCGTCGGTTTCTACATATTTCTCCACCAATGGCCCAACCAACGTGCATGTCTCGCAAGTGTTCTTTAAAAAAACGCTAGTTTTCATAGAACTAATCCTTGCCCAGTTCTGAAATTATTCTGCGAACATCTTCAATGGTATCAACTCCTGCCGGCGATAAAATTTCTGATTCTTCTACTCTTACCTTCGTACCAAAATTTAACATCCGAAGTTGCTCTAATTTTTCAACCTGCTCAATACTGCATGGGGACTGGCTTACAAATTTTTTAAGCTGTCTGACTGTATAAGCGTATATCCCTATATGACGGTAGTATTTTTGTTCTTGTTCAACAAAATTTTCATTAGAAACATTTTCCGGGGGAAAAGGAATAGGCGCTCTTGAAAAATAGAGGGCATTGTTAAAAGCATCTCTCACAACTTTTACTATATTTCTGTTTAGTAACATGTCTAGGCTATCGATGCGCTCGCACAAGGTAGCTACCTGGGTCTCATGGTTTATCTCCTTCGCTACGTCATTAATCAAAGAAGGAGGGACAAGAGGCTCATCTCCTTGGACATTCACTACAACTTCTTGCTCTCCCAAGCCCATTATTTTAGCCGCCTCATAAATTCGATCGCTGCCAGAAGCATGGTCTAGAGACGTAAGTATAACTTCTCCACCAAATTTTTTTACTTCGGCAACTATTCTCTCATCGTCAGTTGCCACTACCACACGATCCGCATTACTCTGGGATGCTCTTTCATAGACTCGTTCTATCATGGTCATCCCCGCCATCTGGATAAGCGGCTTACCGTGAAGACGAGTTGAGGCGAACCTAGCTGGAATTAAAACGCTGAATGAGGCTATTTATCTTTCTCCATCTTTCTTGCTAACTCAGGAAGCATTACAGGAATATCATCTTCTACAGAAAAAGCCAATTTGTGAACTGAACAAATCAATTCATTATTATGACGATCATACTCAAGCTCCCCTTTACAAATTGGGCAAACTAATATTTCTAACAACTTTTCATCAAGAGCCATTTTTCAAAATCCTTATCGCTACACCAATGCTCTGCTTATTCGTTCCATAACCAAATCATCGACAACCGCCTCGACTTCCATATACCAGAGGTTTTTTTTGTCTATATCAAGGCATCGGATTTTAACCGCATCTTTTTCAGTCACTATAACGACATCGTTGTTAAATAACAGATCATTGTTACTAAAAATATGATGGTCGGGAAATTCTACCGTCTTGAACTCATACCCTAATTCATCAAGGGTAGAAAAAAACCGACTAGAATTGCCAATCGCGACAACCGCGGTAACGGGTATGTCTTTCAAGGCTCCCGGTTCTCTTTCCTCACCGGAACCAAGGTTAACAAGTCGTGTTGGAGAAATTGTCAGTTTGAAAGAACTTTTTTCTTTCGAAACGAGATCTTTTTTTGGATTCCCATTGACCAAAACCAGGTCTACACTGTTCAATCTTGATATTGGTTCCCGAAGGGGCCCTGCAGGAAGACAAAATCCGTTCCCAAACCCTCGCTCACCATCCACGACAACTATCTCGAGATCTCTACTCAGGCCATAGTGCTGAAGCCCGTCGTCGCTCACAATAATATCTACGTCATTTTTATCAAGGAGTGTCTTTGCGGCCTGAACTCGGTCCGGATCTACAATCACTGGGGCTCGGGTTCGCTGATTAATCATGTAGGGTTCATCCCCCGAAGCGAGCACGTCAGTTTTGTCAGAAATTTCTATAGGGTAGCCTATTGATGCTCCCCCATACCCCCTGCTTATAACACCAGGCCTATATCCCGACTTCTGCAAAAAATTTACAAGAGAGATAACAAAAGGGGTCTTACCAGTACCTCCAACGGTCAAATTTCCCACGACGACAATGGGTACTCTTGACTTCCATTTAGATCTTTTTTCCAATGCAAATTTACGAATCGCAGTAAATCCCCTATAAATAATTTCTAGGGGTCTAAGCAAATACAACCACATTGACCCAGAGTACCAGTAGTGAACGAGAGAAACCGGTTTCCCAGAAAAATTCTCGGACGGCTCAGGAATGTCTATACGCTGGACATTCATATCAACATCGGAAGGTTTGAGCTCTGGCATCCAATTATCTGCACTATGCAGCTTATAATACATTCCCTGTTTTTTTATGAGATCTATATGGGTTCCTTCCTCAACTATTTTTCCTCTATCCAGAACGAATATTCTATCGGCCATCTCTATAGTCGAGAGCCTGTGTGCTATCACAAATGTAGTTCTACCCTTAACAACTGCTCCTAAGGCAGCTCTGATAGTTTTCTCGGACTCGGTATCTAAAGCAGAGGTGGCCTCGTCCAGAATAAGAATAGGAGCATTTTTCAGAAAGGCTCTAGCTATTGCTATTCGCTGCCTTTGTCCTCCAGACAGCATTACCCCATTGTCACCCACGACCGTATCTAGTCCATCTGGCATGTTCTCTATGAAATCCCACGCGTATGCCTTCTTTGCAGCGAGTTCGATATCTTTTCGAGTCGCTTTCTGCAGAGTTCCATAACCGATATTGTTTGATATCGTATCGTTGAACAAGGTTATCTGTTGGCTGACAATAGAAATATGGGTTCTCAAGCTATTAAGAGAAAAATCATTTATCGGTTCTTTATCTAGCAGTATTTCTCCTGAGCTCGGGTAATAGAAACGCGGAATCAGACTAACCAGTGTACTTTTGCCGCTTCCTGACCTCCCTACCAATGCTGCGGTTTCCCCGGGTTTAACCAGAAGATTAATTCCTTCTAAAACTTTTTCCTTACTCGTTTCATAAGAAAAACTAACGTCTTTAAACTCGATGAGACCATTAACAACTTGTCTCTCCAACGAGCCATTATCTGGCTCGGGAACCTCATCAAAAACATCAAAAATATCTTCCGCAGCCGCTAGACCTTTCTGAATCTTTGCGACCACTTCTGAAAGATTTCGAATGGGCTTAGCAAGTAATCCCCCTGTCGTTATAAAAGCAATTACTGATCCAGCAGACATATTGGCTAGAAAAACCGGATCAAGAACTAACCAAACTAATCCAGCTAAGGACAAAGAAACAAGAAATTGTATAAGCGGTGTTGCTAATGCAGAAGTCATTACCATCTTTATGGATTGACGCCTATTGTCGCTACTAACAACTTCGAATCTAGCGCTCTCGTAATCACGCCCTCCAAAGGTTCGGACTTCTCGATGCCCTTGTATAGCTTCGGAAGCCACATGAGTTATACCGCCCATCGAAACTTGTATTCGTTCGCTGATCCGGCGGAATCTTTTGCCAGCATAACTTACAAGAAAACTTATAGCCGGCGCCACCATCACGAAGAGTAAAGTCAGTTTCCAGTTGAGGTAAAGGAGAAACCCTAAATACCCTAGAACAGTGAACCCTTCACGCAAAATTATACGAATTGCATCAGTCGCCGCATCAGTGACCTGAGAAACGTGATAAGTGACTTTAGCTACAAGATGTCCCATAGCATGTCTATCATAAAAGCTGCTGGGCAAGACCAACATACGACCAAACAATTCGCACCTAAGGTTATGTATCAGATTGTTCGCAACTAAAGCAATGAAATAATTTCCCGCAAAACTGCCAACACCACGCAAAATAGCAATAACTATGATTGCTATCGGAATTAATATTCTATCGAGCTCTTTTTCGGAACCAAGAAATGTCTCAAGATAGTTTCTCGTCGTCTCAGAAATTGCCGAGCCGTTACCCCCTAAAGAATCGACAATAAAAGCAATCAGCTGGACAAACCCCACATTCGCGAGCGAATACAACAAAAAACCAAACATGCTCAGCAAAAAAGGTCCCCAATAGGGGGCAACATACTTCAACAAACGAGAATAAATATTCAGATCTGAATTTACCTTCATTTATGTTTCTCTGGTCCGAAAGCTGATGTCCGAATACTTACGCTGGCCAGCCCAGTCTCTCTAGCCGCGTCAATTGCTTTAACTACAGATTGATGCGGAGAAAGTGCATCCGCGATAATTACCAGGTTAGAACTGTCATTCTTGTCGGCAATATCCTTTATGACAAGCGATAGGTTCCTTACCTCATCGGAAGAAAGCAATTTTTGGTCAAGGATAAAGTTGCTTTCCTTTGTAATCACTATTTTCAGTTTGCCTTCACCAGACAAAGTGGTCTGAGAACCAGAATCCGGAAGGTCGACCAGAAGGCTAACTTCTCTCGAAAAAGTTGTTGACACCATAAAGAATATCAACAAAAGAAAAACAACGTCGATTAAAGGCGCTAGATTTATCTCTACAGGCTTTCTCGTTCTAGTAGTAAACTTCATCTAATGAATTTATCCGGTTTAAAGTTATTGACGCAGTCATTCCTCGGACAGGAGTTCAATAAGCTTTTCGATATCATGGCCCAACAAAACCATCAACTCGTCAACTCTCCTCTCAAAATAACGTTGAAAGAAAAGACTGGGAATCGCAACACTTAATCCAGCGGCCGTGGTTACCAGTGCTTCTGAAATTCCGCCCGCCAGAACACTGGCATCGCCTGCGCCGGATGACTCCATCACGCCAAAAACAGTTATCATGCCAAACACTGTCCCTAAAAGCCCCAATAGCGGTGTGATTGCTGCGATCGTGCCTAGCGCTCCCAGATATCTATCCAATTCGTTTGCTACAAACGCTGAGGAGCTTTCAGCCGCCAACCGCATTGCTTCGACACCACTGTTTTTTTTGGCCAAAGCCGCACTGAAAAGCGCTCCAAGGAAGGGGTTTTTTCCAAGTTCTAAAATCGCTGCATTTTCCTTATTCCCTATCTGAAGAGCGAGGCAAACCGAAGAAATTAGCTTTTTGGGGGCTACATTTTCTTCTCGTATAACCCAAAACCTTTCTATTACGATAGTTAGAGAAATAACAGAACAGAGAAAGATTGGAAGCATCAACCATCCTCCTTGAATTACCTGGTCAAACACGAGCTACCTATCTTAAAATAATTCCACAAACTTTATCACAAAAGCCAAGAAATCAAGCACCAATATGACATAGCGCTAGTGACCCCACCTCTTAAAGGATATTTCAGGCTACGATGCCTTCCGCTAACAGTTTACCAAATTGCGAATCGGTCAAACCTAGATCATCCTTTATAATCTCTTCGGTATGCTGACCTAATCTAGGCGCCGGGAGGGCAGGCAAATCCTCGACAGAACCAAACCTTATAGGAGATCCAGATGCCAGGTATTCTCCGACATCTTGTTGTTTAATCATTCCCATCATTGGATTTTCAACACTGCAATCCTCGTCCTCCTCTACCATTTCTCTAAAGGTTCGATAAGGACCGTAACAGACACCGTGCTTATCAAAAAGAGATGTGATCTCATCGTAAGTCCTAGAAAAAAACCAAGGCTCCATAATGTCCGCTAATTTTTCTCGCGCGGAGAACCTGTCGCCTTCCAAAGAAAAATCAAGGCCTTCTCTTTCTCCAAGATCGTTGACCACGCTTTTAATGTGCATTGCTTCCAGAATCGCTTCCCACTGTTTGGGCGTAAGACCAACAATCATTAACCTTTTTTTGTCCTTTGATTCAAAATCTTTGCCAAAGGCCCCGTAAAGATAATTTCCGAACCTCTCTCTATCTTTATCATTAACCATTACTTCTGCGATGTTTCCAAGGTTGCTTGTCGTTGCTATCGCCACATCCTTAAGCGCGAGCTTCACTAATTGTCCCTTCCCCTCAATTCTTCGATACCGATCTGCAGAAAGCAATGCGATAGCTGCCATCTGGCCTGTAATATTATCCCAGGCTGGCAGAAGATAATTAGTCGGGTCATGGTTATCAGAACTGCCTGTCAAGCTAGCGAAACCAACCGCACAATTGACCGTATAATCAAGAGCCGAACCACCGAGACGATCACCAAGAATATTGACATAGATAAGGTCTGGTCTTGTTGAACTCAATTCTTGGTATGAAAGCCAGCCTCTTTCAGGAAAGTTAGTAAGAAATATTCCATCGTCCGGACTATTGCCGTCTAGAAGGCTGGTTACTATCCTACGACCCTCGGGATGACCGATATCTATCTGAATCGACCTCTTTCCCTTATTCATGCCAGCCCAAAAAAGACTACTTCCGTCTTTTGTCACCGGCCATCGACGATAGTCAAGCCCTCCACCAATAGGATCAAACCTAATTACATCAGCTCCCAGCTGCGCGAGAGTCATGCCACCCAAGGGAGCAGCTACAAAAGCTGACCCTTCAATGACTCTCAATCCTTTTAGAACACCTTTTGTCATATACTAAATCTTCGAAACGGCTGCAAACCGCCAATCCAGAACCTGGATTTCGCTACTTTCATTTTTTAGTGACCCACTTCTTTCAGCGTAAACCTCCACCGAAAGATCAAGCAAACAATATCCACCATGATCTCTTACTTGATTCACCAAAAGTTCGGTTCTCAAGACATCCCCTTCAAAGACCGGGGCAAGATGCTCACAATGAAACCAGCAAACTATCATAAAGAGACCGGGGAGCACACGGCTAACCTGAGAGGCAGCCATTGAAATTGTGTGTCCTCCATACACAAGCCGGCGTCCGTGGGGGCCTCTTCCCGAATCAAGGTGTGTCATCGCAAGATTTAGCGTGAGCCGAACAATTTCAGGGGCCAGCGTAACGGTATCTCTTGCCTCGACCAGTATTTTCTGCTTAGCCACCAACGGATCTTGCTTCTGCAAAATCTCACCGAAATTCCAGTCAGGAACAAGTCCTGCAACCTGATCAAAATTTATCTCTTCTGAGACAGAATCAAGATTATCGGACTTTCCTGTTCTGGCGCCAGGATCGCGACAAGGAATCATCGGACATCTCCAGAAGTCCAAAACACAATCATTCTTCTGATTAACTACATTTATTTTTAAAACCACCATCCCTGAGGCAGCTCTGCCAGGTTTGTATGTATTTTGACGGAGCGCAACGATTTGGGTAGTCGCCCGAAGAGTATCGCCTATAAACACAGGTCGTTGAAAACTAACCCCTCGATAAAAAAGATTCCCAAGAACTCTCTGGGATGGAATAGTGCTAAGACCAATCGCTATATTCGCTACCAGACATGAATTAACAAGCGGTGTTTCCGAGCCCGTTACCTTTTTACTCAGTGGCCAATCCAGACTTAGACCCAGCCTATCTCCATACGCCATCTGATGCGCTACAGCGTGAGATTCAGTAATCGTTATGCCAGGAACATTGTTAAATTTGTCGCCAACATTGAAATCTTCAAACCACGGCGCTTCATTCATAAAAAATCATCCCCTACTATCCTGCCCGACAACTGCAAATCACATCATTATAGTTAAACGAGGAAATTTTGTTACGAGTTTTTCAAATGCTTTTTCTTTAAAAAAGGAAAAATATTGACAAAGACCGAAGCAACCACTCAATGACCGATTTTTTATTTTTACTTTCTTATCGAGGAATTATTCTTGCGATGCATTTTTTCGCAAATTTCATTTCGACTCCAAGATGAGACAGCCATTAATGCAGCCCCTTTCCTTCTAATCCAGGAAGCTAAAACACCAGCAGGAGCTTTCTCTGAAGTAAATTTTCATTAGACCGGACTATTGGTCTAGATTGAGGACAAACTTGTGACTCAAGCATCATTTTTAAATGGTGGCATACCCGTCGGCCAGTTTTCTGTTTTAATCGCGTACGAGACATATTTCTAGCCGCTTTCATAGCAAGCTTCGAATGCAATTTAGATTTCCCTTCGGGTTGCGAACTACTAAGTAAACCGTTTTTCATAAAGCCCCCTTTTAAAGCCTCATTTAATCTGATTAACAGTATCTGTATATATAGACAGTATCATATCACTGTGTTTTTGTACAGTTCATTAACAGAAAACTAAGTCCTCACCCTGCATGACAACCTTTATTGGAGTCTTGTTTGCGTCATTTTGAGAAATTAGGCGGGCCGCCAATGGATTTTCAATCCGCTCTCTAATCGATTTTCTTATAGTTCTGGCACCGTCCAAGACAGAAAAACCATCTTTCCCAATATACCCTGAAACGCTTGAATCAAATTGTATATGAATTCCTTCTCGTAGCATGCGAATTCTAAGCTTTTCCAGCTCGAGCCTCGCAATTTTGTTAATTACATCTTCTTTGAGCGGATTAAAAATGACGACTTCATCTATCCGATTAATAAACTCGGGTCTGAAGTAACCTCTTACCTCATCCATGACAAGGGATTCAAGATCCATATGAGTGTCAGTGCTTTTCTTTTGAATTTCTGCCGCACCAAGGTTTGATGTCATCACTATGATCGTATTTTTAAAGTCTACCTTCCGTCCCTGACCATCAGTTAAGTGACCGTCTTCTAGAACTTGCAGAAGCAGATTGAAAATATCGGCATGAGCTTTTTCAATTTCGTCAAGTAAAATAAGGCCATAAGGTTGTCTTCTCACTTTTTCAGTTAGAAACCCGGACTTATCGTGCCCAATATACCCAGGTGGGGCTCCTATCAGCTTGCTTATGGTGTGACTCTCCGCATATTCCGACATATCTATCCTGGTCAATGCTTGCTTATCATCAAAAAGCAGATGAGAAAGAACCTTACACAACTCGGTCTTTCCAACTCCTGTTGGACCCAAGAATAGAAAAGAACCGTTGGGACGAGCAGGATCGGAGATACCGGTCCGCGAACGACGAATAGCATTTGAAACGGATTTTATAGCCTGAGATTGACCAACTATTCTGGATTCCAATTCTGATTCGAGGCCAAGGAGTCTAGATTTCTCGTCTTCAAGCATCTTGGACACAGGTATTCCAGTCCATTTTGATACTATCTCCGCAATCTCAATCTCAGTTACTTGGTTTCGTAGCAACCGGTTACTGTTATTTTTCGCATAATTTTCCTGCTCTAGTTGTTTTTCAATCTCCGGAATTTTTCCATACTGAAGTTCCGACATCCCTGCAAGATCACCTGAACGCCTCAGAGACTCTAACTCCAGCTTCGCATCATCAAGAGCCCCCCTCAGCTTTCTTGAGTTCAGGAGCTCAACTTTTTCTTTCTGCCAGATTTCATCGAGCAAGGCCAGTTCGTTTCCCAAGCTTAAAATCTCTTGTTTTAGTTTGTTAAGTCTTTTTTTGGAATCCTTATCATTTTCCGGTTTTAGAGCTTCTTGCTCAATCTTAAGCTGCACTAAACGTCGTTCAAGCTTATCCATTTTTTGGGGCTTTGAATCAATTTCCATCCGAATAAGACTAGCCGCTTCGTCCACAAGATCGATAGCTTTATCCGGGAGATGTCTATCAGAAATATATCTGTTTGATAGCTCACCTGCAGCCACTAGCGCAGGATCAGTTATATTCACCCCATGATGCAAAGCGTAACGTTCCTTCAACCCTCTCAGCATAGCTATGGTGGATTCAACATTTGGTTCGGAAACGAGGACCTTTTGAAATCTTCTTTCTAGGGCTGCATCTTTTTCAATAGCCTCTCGGTATTCATCTAGGGTCGTCGCGCCCACACAATGCAACTTTCCTCTTGCTAACGCCGGTTTCAGCATGTTTCCTGCATCGATAGCTCCTTCTGCTGCACCAGCTCCAACAAGAGTATGAAGTTCATCGATGAACAGTACTATCTCGCCCTCTTTTTCCTCGAGGTCATGAATTATAGACTTAAGCCGTTCTTCAAAGTCGCCCCTGAACTTCGCACCAGCAATCAACCCTCCCATATCAAGGGAAAGTATTTTCTTTCTCTTCAGTCCCTCAGGTACCTCGTTATTTACAATCCGCTGCGCCAGGCCCTCTAAGATAGCAGTCTTGCCAACTCCAGGTTCTCCAATAAGAACAGGATTATTTTTTGTTCTCCGTTGCAATACCTGGATAGTTCTTCTTATTTCTTCATCTCGGCCAATCACCGGGTCAAGAATTCCCTTTTCTGCCTTCTCGGTTAAATCGATCGTATATCTCGACAGCGCCATTCTGTTTTCTTCCGCGTTCGACTCTTCGATAACTCTCCCCGATCGGTATTGCTCTATTGCTTGTCGAATTCTATTGACGTCGATCTTGCTTTTTTTGACAACTTCTCTAATTGCATTGTCCTCCAATAGCATCGCTAAGAAGAATATTTCTGAAGAAACAAAAGAATCTCTTTCCTTACTGGCCAACTGAATAGCTCGGCTAAAAACTTCATTAATCTCTCGGGAAAAAATGAGTTTCTCGAATTTTGCTGCAACCCTGGGTAGCAGATCTATTTCTTGTTCGATAAGGAGGGTTAATGTCTGCAAGCTAATTCCAGAAAGGTCAATCAAACTCGGAATTACGCCGTCTTTAACCTGCAATAAGGCGGAAAGAACATGCAAAGAGGAAAGCTCATTATGGTTTTTTGTTATAGCTATCGTTTCTCCGCTGCGAATCGCTTCCTGAAGTCTTAAAGTGCATTTCTCTATATTCATACTTATGCCTCTTTCATTCCTTCGCTTGAACTTAAAAGTTGGGGCATTTTAGGTCGATTCAAGTCAAATTTGATTTACAATATCAAGGAGCATTATCAATAAATGCGCTAAGATAGTTATCACTGTTACACATTGCTCCGCTGTGAATGAAATAGACCAAAGCTCTTACGGATCATAGTATCTTTACAAACGCATGGAAAAACAGAAAGCATATATTACCTCAGGTGGGGCAAAGAAACTCAGGCAGGAACTTGACACGCTTTGGCGAAACACGCGCCGAGAGGTAACTCAGCAAGTTAGTGAGGCTGCGGCTCTCGGAGATAGAAGTGAAAACGCAGATTATATATATGGGAAGAAAAGACTTAGAGAAATCGATAAAAGAATACGGTATCTCTCAAAAAGGCTTGAAAATATTACGATCGTAGAGGAATTACCAAAGGACCAGAGCACTATATATTTCGGCGCCTGGGTGAAAATAGAGAAGCAGGACGGAGAAGTCGAATCACTCAGAATAGTTGGGTCTGATGAGATCGAACCGGACCTGAGGTGGATAAGCATAAACTCACCGATGGCAAAAGCCCTGATTGGGAAAAAGAAAGGGAGTACAGTAACTGTCAATACGCCCGAAGGGGAAATTGAAGCAATTATTCACTCGGTAGAATATCGAAAGGAACTTTGAGTACAAAAAATGTCTTTTGAACGTCCAAATATCAGAAAAATGTCCGGTTACGCCAGTGGAGAACAACCTTCGGGAGAAAGAGCTATAAAACTCAATACCAACGAAAACCCCTATCCACCATCGCCTCATATTTCAAAGGTCGTGCAAAACTTCGATTACAGTCGATTAAATCTATACCCAGATCCCGATGCTGACTCCTTTCGAGAAGCAGCAAGCAAGCTCCACGATGTCCATATCAATAATATTGTTGCTACTAGGGGAGGCGATGAATTATTGAGGTTGATTGTCACCACGTTCGTTGATCCGGGCGAAACAATTGGTATGACCTCACCCACCTACTCTCTTTATCCGGTTTTGGCAGAAATTCAGGATTGCCCAGTTACTGAAATAGAATTAACAGAAAACTGGTTAATCCCGACACACTTTGCAGAATATATGAATTCAATGAACGTGAAATTAGCTCTTCTGGTAAACCCTCACGCACCTAGCGGCAGCTTCTTAAAAGCAAACGAAATAGATAATTTGGCTAGGAAACTTAATTCGATTCTTGTGGTCGATGAGGCCTACGTAGACTTTGTAGCTGAAGGAATGGAAAGCAGCATAGGACTTATTTCCAAACACCCAAATCTTATCGTTCTGAGATCACTTAGCAAAGGATACTCGTTGGCCGGAATCCGAATGGGGTACGGGGTCGGAAATGAAGATCTTATGAAACCCATTCGTACAAAAACCAAAGACAGCTACAACCTAGACCAAATAAGCCAGATGATAGCTGAATTGGCACTGAAAGATCAGGCCTATGCAAAAAAGACCTGGGTCGAGATCAGAAAGAACCGAGAAAAAATGGAATTAGAGCTCAAGGCAATGGGATTCACCATTCCAGAAAGCCAGGCAAATTTTCTCCTGGCCACAGTTCCGAAGCCCTATGCTATAAGCGCCTACCAGCTATATGAAAAACTTAGAGAGAGAGAAATATTCGTACGCCATTTCGATACACCTAGATTAAAAAACAAAATCCGAATAAGTGTGGGGCTTCCCGAACAGAATCAGGAATTAATCAATACCATCGATTCCATATTAGCGACCACAAAATGATCGATTCCAACCATGATGAACAAAATAATATTGAAGTCATTATCCTGAGGCCCAACAACTCTCTAACATGGAAGATCAATCTGGTTCTTTTGCTCGCAGTGATGATAGTTTCTCTTTCAATTGCTCTCGGCTTCCTAATTGCTGGGGCATGGGTCATCCTGCCTTTTTCAATTCTCGAACTAATGTTTATATCTATTTGCGTTTATTACTCAGCAAGACAATGCGCACTGCAAGAGGTAATCAGAATATCAGAGTTAGAAATATCAATTGAATCGGGGTTTAAAAAACCTTCTATGAAAAAAACCTATCAGAGGGTATGGTCAAAATTCTTTGTTCGTCCTTCAGCAAGAAAAGGGGATCTCGACCAACTCGTCATCCGGTCCCACGGTAGAGAGTTAGAAATAGGCAGTTTTCTGAGTAGAGAAGACAAGGCAGAACTAGTTCTCCATCTAAGAAAGTCAGTTGCTACCTCAGGCTAACCAAAATCGTACTGCAGATGATTCTATTGCCTAGACAATCTCATGAGGCCCTCTTGAGAAACCGACGCCACCAATTTTCCATCCCTCGAGTATATTAAACCTCTATTAAACCCTCTTCCTCTAGCCGAGACAGGGCTCTCGATCACTGCAAGCACCCATTCGTCCATCTTGAACTCATTATGAAACCACATCGAATGATCTAGACTAGCTGTCTGTAATCCCTTAAGCCATGACTTCCCATGAGGAAAACTGGCGGTACTTAAAAGACCCATATCTTATGCATAAGCCAGTAGACTTTGGTGTTGACTAACCTCTCCCGAAAGCGCTACTTTGCACTGGAGCCAAATATGCTGGACCGGAGGCATTTTTCTTGGCTTGGTAAAATCCTGCTCCTCTAATCGTCTTATTCCGATTTAATCTTTCTTCATCTGTTGGTAACTTGTCAGGGCCAGAAACAGAAGGCATATCAAACTGGTGATTCAATCCTGCTTCATTCTTCTGAAAGGAAGCCAACATATTAAATATGGCTAGCCCACCCTGAATTCCTGCAACACGCCTAGTCGCAAAACTTTTTCCATCACGGACTCTATCTACTTCATACAATATCGTCTTTTCTGGCAAGCCCGGCCTCAGAAAATATCCGTGAAAGGAATGGCAAGAACGTGAACTAGCCGTCTGAAATGCAGCCATAAGCGCCTGAGCTAAGACTTGCCCTCCAAAAACCCTTTTTAAGCCGCTCTTTTCTGGTGTGCCCATGAAAAGATTCTCTTCAATCTTTTCGATCGCCAGATTACTCATACCTTGCAAAGGGACTCCCTCGATAGAAAAACAGAACCGAATTATGCGGTTCTTATCTATTAATTGAATCAAGAAAATTTCCGGAAAACAAACCTACTATGACGCTTCTTTTTCAGATCAGCCAGATGGTACTTTGTGGTTCAGAAAGGCTATGAAAAATGGATAATGTCTATTCAGGTGTTGAGTCCAAGAGGAGTGTGGACATAAAAAAGTATTTTCCCACAAAAAAAGAGATACAAGATATCAAGTACCTCCGTTTTCTGGGGGATGTTATTTTCGAACCTAATTTGTGGCATTTCAACAGGCACTCTCTATCTTATGCATTCCTAATTGGAGGGTTTTTCTGTTTCATGCCCATGCCATTTCAAACTCTCCCATGTGTTCTAGTCGCGCTCTGGGTTAGATGTAACCTTCCCGTGTCGATCGCCGTCGTCTGGGTCAGCAACCCTTTAACGATGGGACCTATGATCTACTTCACTATAATAATCGGTCAAAATTTACTAGGTAGCGAAAGTTATTTCGTGCCGCTTGACCTAAACCTAGAATGGATAAAAACTCAGCTAAGCGTTATTTGGAAGCCTCTTCTAGCAGGAAGCCTAGCATGCGGTATCGTCACGGGTGTGATCGGATTCATAGGCGTTAGGACATACTACCGGATCAGAATATTCGTTTATAAGAGAAGAAAAAAAGCGGTCCCCTAGCTCCAAAGAACTAACGCGAACGAAGTGCAATCACAGGATAAAGACTAGCAGCGCGAAGAGCAGGCTTCAAAGCCGCAATGAAACTTATCGACACTGACGCACTTCCGATCAAAATAAGATCCAATAATCTGATATCTACAGGAATCCTAGAAAAGTAAGTGCCTTCGATAATACTAAAACCAAAGACTAGGGAAACCCACGCCAGAAAATCAGGGACTATCAACGATATCAGCACTCCGAAAACCAGACCGAACACCGTTGCAAACCCGGATACCGTTACACCAAAAAGAAGAAATATCTTAGTGATTTCCAAAGGCTCCATCCCCATAGTTCTCAGGATTCCTATATCAACCTGTTTATCTTGAATTAGAATTGCCAAGGCTGAAACAATACCTGCTGACGATATCGCGATAACGAGCAACATCAAAACAAACATCAAACTTTTTTCCATCTTCACGGCTTTAAAGAGATCTCCAAATTTTTTGGTCCAACTTTGTGCATTTAACTCATTTTTGTTGAGCAGATCGCTAACTTCATCAGCATAAAAGATGTTATTCAGGTATATTTTTGTCCCCATTTTCCTGCCAGACATGTCAGCAAGCTCGGACACATCGACCAGAGCAAGATAATGATCCAGCTCAGATCTAAAAGAAAAAGTTCCAGCAAGATGTCCTGCAAACATACGAGGCCTTATATTTTCGCCGCGCGCAGAAACCTTTGGGAAAAGAAGATTAAGGTCACTTCCCCGATTCAGCGAATAACGTTTTGCGACTGCGTCACTTAACAGTATTCCTGCGCCCTTGTTTTTATAAGTCTCTCTGGGCTGACTCCGGATAGCTTCAGAGATCTTTGTTCCTAAAGGTTCATACTCTTCCGACACACCGTGGAACTCAAGAAAGCGGTTCTCCCCCTGAAGAAGCAACATTCCTTCGACGGAAATAAAAGGAACCAAACCAATTACTTCATTTTCTAGATCTTTTATCAGGATACTGGTTTTTTTTGGCTCGGTTTGCTCAACATAAACATGAGGAATCACTCCCAGAAGCCTGTTTTTTAATTCAAAATCGAAGCCGTTCATAACGGAATTAACTATTGTAAGAATTGTTACTCCTACAGTAATACCCAGCAAAGACGCAATTGTTACTGGCGAAAGAAAATTTTCACTGGAACGCACAAACAAAAATCTCAGGCCTATAAATCTTGCTATCATCACGCCCGACCAACAAGCCTGCCATTTTTCAATTCCAACACCTTAGACAAACGGTTCGCAAAATTTTCATTATGGGTTACCACCACAAAAGCGATCCCCAAGGACTCCGCTAGATTCAAAAGAAGGTTTTGCACCATAATCGAATTTTCATTATCCAGATTTCCAGTCGGCTCATCTGCAAGAATCAACCTCGGATTGTTTATCAAGGCTCGCCCTATAGCGACCCTTTGTCTTTCTCCTCCAGACAACTCTGACGGAAGGTGGTTGCCACGGCTTTTTAGATCTAGTTTTCCAAGCATCTGCTCCGCCAACAAGAATGATTCCTTTTTTGATCTAGATGAAATCATTGCCGGAATCGCAATATTTTCCTTCGCGGTAAATTCAGATAACAAATGATGAAACTGATAAACAAATCCGATATTTCGGCCCCGAAAACGATCCAATTCCTTATCCGAAAAACAATCTAAATCCTCACCCATAATTTCAATTCGCCCTCGATCTTTCCGATCCAGCCCTGCCAGAAGATGTAGAAGAGTGCTCTTCCCGCTTCCAGAGACTCCCAGAATTCCCACCGTTTCGCCCTCTGAAACCGATAAGTCCAACCCGTTAAGGACTTCTACGATAGCATCCCCTTGGGAATAGCTCTTATATATCGATATTGCTTTTAATACTTCAGATTTCAACACTTAATGCCTTTGCAGGATAAATTTTTGCCGCTCGCCTCGCAGGAATCACTGAAAACAATATCGTCGAGAAAAGCGTAGCTAAAAAAATAGCGCTTACGTCTTCCAACAAAATTTTGGTTGGCAAGTACTTAATAAAATATTCTTTCATCCATCCAGCCTGATAGAACTCGTTCAGGAAATTAAAAATCAGAGGGAGAAACGTCGTAATCAAAAAACCAAGTATTAACCCTCCTAACAAACCGAGAACTCCGATATATATTCCACCTAATAAAAACACTATCGATATATCATTATTCGAAGCTCCCATGGTACGCAAGATAGCGATATCCGATTTGGCATCATTAATTGTCAAAACAAGATTGGACGATACATTGAAAACGGCCGCGATTACCAGAAACATTACCAGGAATGCCAAGGTCGCCTTTTGCGTACCAATTGCATCGTATAGAGCGCCATTCTGGCGCTCCCAACTATAGCCATAGAGCGATTCCTTAGAATAAATCACATCAAATATAGTCTGGGTCGCGAGAAAAATATCGTTCGTTTTTATAGTGAGACCATCTATAAAAGCTTTCCTCTTAAGCTTCTTGACGTCATTGATATTCATAAAAACAACATCTCTATCCATATCCAATCCAAGTTTGTAGATCCCGACAATGCTCAAACGCCTAGTGGTTAGATGAGGGCCGGCCATTGAAAAACTGATTTCGGGAAGAACCAAGGTTATCCAGTCCCCCTCAACTACATTTAAATGTCTAGCCAGTTCTTCACCAATCACGACCCTAAACCCTTCCTTGCTTAACTCGTCAAAACGACCTGATACCATGTAGTCAGGTAAAATCGACACCGTTTTTTCTAGCACGGGGTCGATTCCCTTTAGCTTTATGGAGGCAAGATTGCCTGCGGCAACAACCATTCCCTTGCTTTCAACAAGAGGCGAAACACCGGTTATATTCGGGTGAGAAATAACCTCTTGCCGAAGATCAGAGAGGTTCAAATCCGGATTTCTTGAATAAATTACGCCATGAGATGTCGCTGCAAGGAGGCGCTCCCTTAGTTCCTGATCAAAACCGTTGATTATCGCGAGCACCGTAAACAAAGTACCAATAGCTACAGATAGACCAATAATTGATAAAGATCCAACCAGCGAATTCATTCGCTTTGAAGAAATAGAGAAAGATACTCTAAGAGCTATTGCCCACCGCCAATTACCCACCATAACCAGGGAAAACTCCTTTTGGGGCTAGATACGGTTAGCCCCGATCTCTTATGCAGCTTCCTTTGTTTTCGCAAAACTGGCAAACAGAACCTCCCTCCAGACTGCTAATCCCGCCACAGGATCCGGAAATCGGGGCACGTCCTTTGATTACTCCAACGGACATCGCCGCCACGGAGGCCAACAAAACTATAAAACTAAGAAAAAATTCTATCACTACTCAAAACCCATAAGATATTTCCGGAACTCATTCGAGGAAACAACTTCGAATGTTTTTCCCTTCCTGATTATAGCCATAACTTTAAGATTTTTCTCCTCAGATATATCCAACATCGAATCAAGCCCAATCGCTGTCAAACCAGTAGCTAGGGCATCGGCATAAGCAGCATCCCGGTGCAAAACCGTGACAGAAGCCAAGTCATGGTTTACCGGGTGGCCGGTAAAAGGGTTAATCGTGTGGGAATATACCCTTCCACCTTCCTTATAGAAATTTCGGTAGTCCCCGGAGGTAGCCATAGCCATATTCATTAGAGGCACAGTTCTAAATACCGATCTGTTTCCACTCTCCGGACGTTCTATGCCAATAGTCCACGGCCTCCCCTTCGCATTGTGACCGACAACTTTTACTTCACCACCGATCTCGACAAGAAAATTCTCAAAGCCCTTATCTTCAAGCAACCTAGAAACAAGGTCCACTCCATATCCCTTGGCAACTCCTGAAACATCTAAGCTAAGCTGGTCAGGTTTAAGGACATAGCCTTCAAATATCTCTATTCTTTTCGAATCCGAGTGTCTTAACATCTTTTTTATTTCGCTGGCAGATGGAACACCTTCTCCCTTTTTTTCAGGACCAAAACCCCATCTGTTGACCAAGCTGCCGACATGTATGTCAAAACCTCCATTTGTCAATCTGTAAACTTCTTCGCTAAGCAGAAGTAATTCTCTCAAATTCTCCGACACGGTTATCTTTCCCTCAGACTGGTTAAAAATCGAAATTTCCGAGTTCTCGATATAATTAGAAAAAACGTTATTCAGCCTGCTCAACTCGCCAGAAACATCTGACTCAATTTCTCCAAGCTTCTTTTGATCCTCTACAATTTTAATCGTATAAGAAGTCCCCATCGTCAGACCGCCGAAAACTATTAGAGACTTTGAATCCTGAGAGCAACCTGACAGCAGATTCGAAAACATATAAACGAAAAAAATTGAGTTAAAAGTTCGTTTCATGCTTTACTCCGGCTGAAATTTCTTTTTTTAATCAAGGTAACAAACCCAGATTGGCTATTGATTCGGCAGAAGAACTAGAGAAAACTTTCCATCAACTAATTCCGATAAGCAAGTCTATGGGGGTTACTGTGGAAGATTATACAGAAAACAGCCTCACTCTTGGCGCTCCTTTGCTTGAGAATATAAACCACCAGAACTCTGCGTTTGGGGGAAGTTTGTTTTCCTTGAGCGCTCTAGCAGGCTGGGGTATTCTGCAAATTCAGCTGAGCCGGTTTTCACAGGATTTCAATACCGTTGTAGCCAACGCAACCGTTCATTACTCCCGGCCAGTCTTTGACGACCTTAGATGCACTGTTGAACTAACTGAAAACAAACAAAAACGATTCGAAGAACTTCTTAAAACAGGCTCGCAAATAATGGACCTGGACTCACGTATCGAGTCTCGCGGAAAAATAGCGATGACATCCACCGCAACGTACCACATAAAAGCGCGTCAGGCCGACAGGCCATGAACAATCAGCCTCCTCGCCAAACTTTAGCGAGACTTCCTACTCCACTCGAACCCTTACGAAGACTTTCCAAGAAATACAAAAAAAACATCTGGATAAAACGGGATGATTTATCGGAAACAGCCATGTCCGGTAACAAAATACGGAAGCTGGAGTATATAGTGGCCGAAGCCCAGCAAAATGATTCAGATGTCCTCGTAACCTGGGGCGCATTACAATCTAATCACTGCAGAGCGACAGCCCTAGTAGCGGCAAAACTTGGGCTTCGATCTCACTTGATTCTCAGAGGTGACCCACCGCAAGAAGCAGATGGAAATCTTTTAATTGACCAGATCGTAAACTCAGAAATTACATACAGCACACCCGAAATCTACAACATGATGGATGATAGCTACTACGAATTAGAGAATTCCTACCGAAAAAAAGGATTGAAGACATTCAGAATTCCGGTTGGTGGATCAGACGAAACCGGGCTCTGGGGCTATATAAAATGTGCTGAAGAACTAGCTATCGACTTCAGCACTTCGGGATTCCATCCCGAGGCTATGATTTGCGCAACAGGTTCAGGCGGAACTTTAGGCGGACTAATAATAGGAAATGAAATACATCAGCTAGACACAGAGGTTTTTGGTGTCAATGTTTGCGACGACAGGCAATATTTTGAGAATAAAATAAAAACCGATTTTGATCTGTGGACAAGGAAGTACAAATGCCTAGAAGAAAAACCTAGCCTGCCCATAAACATAATAGAAGGATATGTTGGTCAAGGCTACGGCAAGGCAACACCCCCCGTATTCGAAACCATCCGGGAAGTGGCGCAACTGGAAGGAATTTTGCTAGACCCGGTCTATACTGCCAAAGCCTTTCATGGCATGATTTCCGAGATTAATAATGGATGTCTAGCCAGTTTCCAGGATATTCTCTTTGTCCACACTGGAGGGATCTTCGGAATTTTCCCGCAAAGAAAAGGGTTTTTTAATCTATGAGAATAATACTTTTTGTGGCTCTTTTTGCGATCTCCGGCTGTTCGTCTTTGTCAAGCCTCTGGCCATTCGGAAAAGATAAAGAAACCGATTGCGTGAAAGATAACAGCTGTGAAGTCTCGGACTATAAAGCCAGAGAAGAGGAAAAAAAAATATGGGCTTGCCGAGGGATATCGAAAGAACAAGGATGGAACTGCGCCTCATCGAATTC
>PAPD01000059.1 GCA_002708765.1 Gammaproteobacteria bacterium
ATCTCTGCAAAAAAAACAAAAGGTCAGAATTTTTGTGAGGGAAAAGCAATGGCAAAAGATAAAACGCCGGGGGGCGTGATTGTCCCTCCCACCTACCAGCAACCGTACGATGACATGGACGCCGAACAACGGGCGCTCTGGCGTGATGTGGTGCAGAGCCAGCGCAGTGATTGGTTTGCGCCGTCGCATCGGCCGATGCTGCGGGATTACGTGGATTCGGCGATTCTCGCGCATGAATTGAAGCAGCGGGCGCGGGAGTTGCTGGCGGTCGATGACGTGAAGACGGCCACGGAATTGATGGCCCACGCGGCCACCCAGTCCCGCGTGATGTTGGCGGCGGCCAGGTCGCTGCGCATCACGATGCAGAGCCAGCGGCCACCGCCGAAAAACACCGCCGAAAAGGCCCGCGAAACGCGGGCGGCTGCCGACGATCAGCTCGGCTGGGAATCCATGTTTGAATCGGATGATGGGTTTGCCAATTAATGGATCTTACGGCCCGGGCCACACCACTGCCGGCAGGGGCCGGCCAGCTGGCGGCGGAAATCATCCGATTTGCGGAGCATTTAAAAATCCCAGAAGGTGAATTGGTCGGCGAGCCAGTCACGTTGCAGCCGTTTCAGCAGGATTTTATCCGCCGTGCATTTCCAGATGATCGAAACGTGCGCAATGCGATCCTCAGCGTGGCGCGCAAAAACGGAAAAACGGCGCTCATCGCCATTGTGGTCATTGCTGCGCTGCGCGGGCCGTTATTCCGCCGAAATGGCCAGATCATTAGCGCTGCGCGGTCGCGCGACCAGGCCAGCATTGTGTTCAATTACGCGCGGCGCATGATTGAAGCGTCAGGGATCGGCCGCCATTTTGTCATTCGGCCGACGCGGCGTGAGATTGAGTGCCCCGAAACGGGCGTTATTTATCAGGCCGTGAGCGCAGACGCGACCACGCAGCACGGCAAAAGCCCGTTTTTGTGTATCCACGATGAGCTGGGCCAGGTGCGTGGCGCGTCTGACGACCTATACGGCACCATGAAAACTTCGATGGGTGCCTATGAGCAAGCGCTTGAAATCATTATTTCGACGCAAGCGGCGACAGATGCCGATCTGCTCAGCGTGCTGCTGGATGATGCGCTTGATTCTGACGATCCGACAAAAGCGGCCATTTTATACGCTGCCCCAGACGAGGCCGACCCATGGCACCGCGAAACGTGGCTCATGGCCAACCCAGCGCTCGGCACGTTTCGCTCAGAGCGCGACATTGCCCAGCAAGCCAGTGAGGCCGAGCGGTTGCCATCCATTGAGGCGAATTTTCGCAACTTAATTCTAAACCAGCGAATCAGCACCGCCCAGCCGTGGCTCACTGCATCGCTCTGGAAAAGCGGCCAGGCGCCCATCGATCGCGATCTATTCACCGACGGCCGGCCGGTTTACGGTGGGCTGGATCTATCAGTGCGTGAGGATCTGACGGCGCTGGTGCTGGTGTGTGCGGATGATGACGGCCGCGTGCACGTGTGGCCCACTGCGTGGACCCCAGAGGCCACCATGGCGCAGCGTGCCGTGCGAGATCGGGCGCCGTTTGATGTTTGGGCCAGGGATGGGTTTTTGATTCCGACGCCGGGCGCTGTGGTCAATCTGCGCGACGTGGCCGCGTTTTTGGTGGAGTGCGGTCTCGAGATGAATCTGGCTGAAATCAACGTCGATCCCTATCGCATGGCGGAGCTGACCCGGATGCTCGAAGACATGGAAAAAGACGCCGCTAACGCCGGCCAGCCGTTTCCGTTTCGCGTCGGTCTAGATGGGGAATTTAGTTTTTTGCACAAAACGCCGCAGGGCTATGGGCACATCACGGCCGGCGTTGAGGGGGTCGAGCATTTAGCTCTCCAGAATCAGCTCATTCACGGAATGAGTCCGGTTCTGACGTGGTGCGTGGCCAATTCCACGCTCACCCAGGACACATTTGGCAACCGAAAAATCGACAAAAGACGGCGCGAGAATCGAATTGATGCGGCGGTGGCGCTTGCCATGGCGGTTAAATCGCTGCTGTGGCACCGCGACGAGCAGGGACTGGCGGCCAGCGAGTCGGTCATTTTTGCGTAATTTGAGCACCGGAATCAAAAAAAACGAAAAAAAAGCGGTTTCGCGTGGCGTAAAAATTCCGTTTTTGGATATTTGTTGGCGTGTCGGCAGTGCGAGGTTTTCGCATGGCCAAATTGATGCGCTCGGCGCCGCAGCCGAGCCAATCCGTTTCCCGGCGCGTAGTGGCGTCCACCGCCAGCATTGACCGCAATGGGCGCCGCGTTTCGCAAAATTGGGAACTAGCCAATTTTCAAGCCAATCCGGTGCTGCTCTTTGGCCATGACGCCGACCGGCTGCCGATTGGCACGGCGCAGGTTGAGGTGGTGGGCGAAGGGGCCGCCGCGCAGCTCGAGGCCACGCTGGAGTTTGACCAGGCCGATCCTTTTGCGGCCAGGGTGGCCGGTGCGTGGGATCGCGGGCTCTTGCGCGCTGTCTCAGTTGGCTGGTTTCCGGCCGATCCCTCCGAGGTGCGTGACGTCTTCGACGATCAAACGGGCGCGTTTTTGTTCACAGAATACCCACGCAACGAGCTGGCTGAGTTGTCGGTTGTGCCGATCCCGGCCAACCCAGACGCCGTGCGCGTGGCCGCTTCACTTGATTTTAAAACAGAGCTCGAGGCGTTGACTCAATCACAGCCTGCAACGGAGGCAAAAAACACCGCAGGCACGTCTCAGCGGAAAATAAATCTGGCGCGTTGGGAATTAGCGCGTCGACGGAGAAATAGGGGTTAAACGATGAAATCAGCATTTCAGACTCAGATTGAAGCGCTCAAGAGCGAAATTGCAGGGCTTGACTCGCAGGCCGAGGCCATTCTGGAGACGGCCAACGCACGCGAAGACAAGGCGACCACAGAGGACGAGCAAGGCGTGTTTGACACCATCATGGGCCAGCAAATTCCGGCCCTTGAGCAGAGGATTGCAAATCTTGAAGCCCAGGAGTCTGCGCAAGCTCGCCGCGCGGCACCGGTGCAATTTCAAAACAAAGCCGGCACGGAATTGGTGAAGACGGCCGAGGCGGACAACCGCAAGGGCATGCTTTTTGCGGTCCAAGCCCATGCGCTCTATGTGCAGGATGGCAGCCGAGCCGAGGCCAGCCGCTATCTGCGCGGCCGTGGCTACGATCTGGCCGCTTGGACGCTGGAGCAGCCGCGCGGGAGCGTTGAGGCTGCACTGGATAATTTGCAAACAGCGGCCACGGTGGCGCCCGGCGACACCACCACCACCGGCTGGGCGGCCGAGTTGGTCAATGTCAAGCAGGACGCGGACGATTTCCGCGAGTTGCTGCGGCCGCAGACCATCATTGGCCGGATTCCCGGCCAGCGCCGGCTCACCTTTGAGGCCAATGGCAGCATGAAGGTCAAGGGCCAGACGGCTGGGGTCAGCGGTGCATGGATTGGCGAAGGGGACGCCATTCCGTTGGAGGCGCTGGCTTTTGATGATATTACGCTCACACCCAAAAAGCGGGCCACCATTGTGGCGGTGAACAATGAGCTCATGCGCCGAGGCACACCGTCAGCGCTTGAGCTGATCCGTGACGATATGGTCGAGGGCATTGCGCGCGGGCTGGATGCCACTTTCCAAGGCAATGCGGCAGCCAGCAGCACCGCACCGGCCGGCATCTTTAACGGTGTTGAGTCAACGGGCACGGTCGGCGGTGGGTATGCAGCACTGGACAATGATCTGAAGGGTCTGATCACAGGGTTTGCGATCAGCAACGTGGGCGGAGCTAATCGGGCGTGGGTCATGCCGGAGCAGAGTAAAATCGCCATTCAGTTCATGCGCGATGCCAACGGAAACGTCATCTACCCGAGTGTGGCCGAGTCAAACACGCTGCTGGGGTATCCGATTGTTTCCAGCTCGGCAGTCACAGCGGCCACCATTGGATTGATTGAAGGGTCTAGCCTCATTGTCGCCGATGAGTTGATGCCCACGATTTCAATCAGTGAGGATGCCACTCTTTCCATGCGGACCGATCCGGCCAGCAATCTAGTCGCCGAAAATTCGGCCACTCCGCCGGTGAGCCTCAGCACGCCGGTGCGGTCGATGTTCCAGACCGATTCGGTGGCGATTCGGATTGTGACCGCCATGGATTGGGGAATGCGCCACGGCGTCGCGGTGGATCGTCTCACCGCCACGAGCTGGAGCTAAAAACGTGCGCGTCCGATTGCTCGAGGATTTTCAAAACGGCACGCAAGTGCTGGCCAATGGTTCGGAGCATTTTGTTAGGCCGGAAATTGGCAACCGCTGGGTGATTCAGGGCAAAGCGGTGGAAATCCTCGGCAATGGACGCGTGCGGCGCCGTCGCGGGCGACCGAAAAAAGAGCAGGGCGAAGCGGTGGCCACGTCGGAATCTGAAACAATGCCGACACAGCAAACAGATTCCGACGTGGCCCAACCGCCGAAAAACTATTTACGCGGTGACGTGAAAGCAGAAAGCTAAAAATGGCGCTTCCGTTCAACCCGAGGCGGCAAACGGAAAACGAGCAGCAAACCAGTGCCGGGCCGCGTTATTCCGTGCAGTGGCCGACCGATCGCAGTGCTTACCGCAACAATCATTTCCAGCTAGACCAGAAGCCACTCGAAGCGTTTGACGCGATGACCTCAAGCGCCGTCTATGCGGCCGTTTCCGTCATTGCGCAAGACGTCGCGCGCATGAACGTCAACCACTTGCGTGAGCTCGATTCTGGCGCGTTCACAAAGTTGCAGAGTCCTATTTTTGATTCATTCAGACGGCCCAACGGTTATCAATCGCGGTCTGATTTTCTGCTCACTTTGATGCTTTCGATTTTGCTTGACGGCAATGCGTATGCGTGGGCGCCAACCGATTCAGCCGGCCGGCCGTTGGGTTTACATCCACGGGCCCCGGCGAGCGTGCAGCCATCGGTTGACCCAGACACCGGGGCGGTCTTTTACACCATGAACGTGAGCGAAGATGACCCCGTTTCGGGTTTAGTCAGCTCGCGCATGGTCACCGTCCCAGCGCGTGAAATGCTGCACGCGCGCATTTTCTGTCAGCGCCACCCAATGCTTGGCGAGTCGCCACTGCGCGCGGCCACTTATCCGGTCTTTCATGGCCGCAACATCCAACGCAATCAAACCGAGCTGTTTGCAAAGCGCGCCAGTCCTGACGGGATTATTTCATTCAAAAGCGGAATCAAGGACGGCTATGCGCGCAAATTGGCGGCCGAGTGGTCCGCACGATACGCGCCGGGCGGTCCGGGTGGCGTGGCGGTGCTGGACCAGGACGCCAGTTGGCACCCCACGGTGATGACGGCGGCCGATGCGCAGCTGGTTGAGCAGTACCGGCTGAGCGTTTTTGACGTGGCGCGCATTTATCGCATTCCGGCCCATATGGTGGGGCTGACCGAGGAAGGCGGGCCGCAATTTAATAACGCCGAAACGCTCAGCCGGCTCTATTACAACCAGTGCCTGGGCTTCTGGTTAGAGCATTTTGAGGCTGCGATTGATCACCATTTTAATCTGCCGAGCAATGAGCGCATCGAGTTTGACGTTGAGGCGGCACTCATGCGCACCGACCGCATGGCGCACGTGGACGCCAGCGCCAAAGCCATTCAGTCCGCGCTGATGACCCCCAATGAAGCCAGGCGCCAGCATCATCTGGGGCCACTGGACGGTGGCGATTCTCTTTATTTGCAGCGGCAAATGCGGCCGATTGATGACCCAGAAGAACCCGAGCCGGCACCGATGACCGAGCCAGCACCGGAGCCAGCACAGCAGCCGGAAGAATCAGAAGAGCAGAGCGCACGCGCAGCACTCGAGCGGATGCAGCTGGCCAGTGAATTGGGCGCGGCACGTTGCAAAATTGCCGAATTGCAGGCGCAGCTGGCCGATGCAGAGGGGCAAAGCGCATGAGCGGGTTGGTCACGCTGGCGGATACTAAAACCGCTCTGGGCATTTCATCGACTGACACGGAGCGGGATGCAATGCTGACGCGCGTTATCAATGCCGTGAGTCACAGAATCCGCGATTACACCGGACAGCACCTCAATCTGGCCACGTATACCGATCAGTGGTTTCAGCCGGATGTGGTGTTTACTCGCGGCAATCCGGTCAATTCGATCAGTGCAGCCAGCGCAGACTCGGGTGCGTTGAGTGTTTCGACCGACATCGAGTTTGATCCTGAAACGGGGCGCATCTTTAGACTCTCCGGCGGGAATGCGTTGGACGATTGGCGCAGCGTGGCGCATCTCGAGATCACCTACTCAGCCGGCTACGCCACTCTGCCGGATGATTTGGCCGATTTGGTTTTTACAGGTGTCCAAAATCGCTTTGAGGGTTGGCTAGTGGGCACGCGTGGGCTGGGCGGGCAGCAAGGCGCGATGCGGGTTCAATTTCCCGACGGGGGCGCCGTGAACTACCAGACGGCGGCGGCGTTGGGGGGTGGTGTCATGGACGCGCCGGATTTCCTGCTTGGCTTTCCCTTGTCCATGCTGGACGCGTACAAAGACCCGAGCCCAGGCATCGCGCCGGACGCGTCGCATATGTGGGTGCAATCGTGAGCGCCGCCGGCGAGCAGGTGCGTGCGTTTGTGTCCATCGCGCGCCGTTTGGAATATCAGCACCGCAGTGGCGGCGCATGGACGGAGCTTAGTGGCGTGCTCCGAAAGCCCACACTCACAGAGCTGAGCGGCGCCATTGATTCAGAAAATCGGGTTGTGATGTTTGCAAAGCTGGCACTTGAAAGCGCGGCCGGTGCCAATACGCCAGGCAAGGGTGACCGGGTGCGCGGTGTAGATGAGGCGCGTGTTTTTGTGGTTCAATCGGAATTCGATACACGCTACGCCGGCCCCAATCCCACGTTTATGGTGGCCGAGGTGCGCGGATGAGTAGCGCCGCCGTGCGGACGATTGCGCGCAGTCTAGTGACGGGGGCCAGCTGGCCGGCTGGGCTGCCGTATCAGGAAACGGTGGACCAGTACCCGAGCGGGGGCGTGCCGGTGCCAGGTACCACCACGGCATGGTGCGCGTTGGAATTTGAAGGCGACACCGACGACCCGATGGGGATCGGTGGCGATTCGATGCTGCGCGAAGAGGGCCGGATCACGTTTAGGCTCTTTGGCGAGGGTATGTCCGGGGATAGCGCCATACTCACGCTGGCCGATTCAGCCACCGCCGCAATCCGCGCATTTGATTGGCAGAGCATTTTTATCCGTTCATTGACTGCACCGCAGCCCATCATGGCAGAGGATGAGACTTGGACGGTTTTTGACATCGTGGCCGAGTATCAACGCGACCACGCATAAAACTGAAGGGGGGCAAACATGCCGCGCAGTGATGACGTCGACCTAATGATCAAAGCAGAAACCACCACGGGCACAGCACCGGGCACAACGGGCTACCTGCCGATGCGGGTGCTGAGTGACTCGCTCGGTGAGGAAACAGCCAGCGAGGCCAGTCAGGAGCTATCGACCAGCCGAGGCACCACCGCAGAGATTGACGGCGGCCGCACGGTCACGGGATCGATCGAAACCTATTTGGTTAAAAATGAGGCCATTGACGAGATGCTGCGCGGGCTCATGGGGGAATCGAGTTGGGCCACCGGGCCGCCGGAAATCCTTGAGCCAGGCTCTGCCACGCCGACGTTTACGCTTGCGAAGCAGATCACGATTGGCAGCGGTGCCGGCTCCACGCGCCGGTTTGAGTTCAACGGTTTGGGGTTTAATTCGCTCGAGATTGATTGCCAGCCGCAGAGTGCAGTCACGTGCACGTGGGGCGGTGTGGGCGGGTCGATGACGGCAAAATCAGCTGCGCATTTCACGGCAGGCACAATGACGCCAACCCTCGAAAACAGCCCACCAATGAAAACGGCAGACATGACTTTCACCTGGGGCGGTAATTACTCGGGCGTGACCACAGCCAACACGTGTCACACGTCGGCGCGCATTTCGCTGAATGCCAATGCAGACGTGCGCCAGTGTTTGACCGAAACCAGCGCTTCCGAGTTTGAATATGGAAAATTTACGGGTGAGCTAGAGGTCACCATGTTGCTCACCCAGGAAGCGCACCAGCTGGCCATGGACTGGCAGGACGGTGACGAGGGGAGTTGTGTGGTGCAGTTTGTAGACGTTCCGGCGTCGGGTTCGCCCAATGTTTATCAGCTGGATTTTGACCGGCTCAAAATCCGCAGCGCTGAGATTCCCACACCGAGCACCGGCTCGGATGTTTTGGCCACCTTTACCTTTGCAATTTTGCAGGGTACCAGCACGGCCGCCGTCACGGTCACGAGGTCGTAAAGGATGAAATTTGGAAACCTGGGCGATTATTCATTTAATCGGGACGCCAGCGAAAATGGGACGCCCATTGATTTAGGCCAGGGCCGCGTTTTATTCGTGCGCCAGGCCGGTGGGTTTAATCGCCGGTTCGATCATCTGGTGGCTACGCGTGCAGGTGAGCGGGCGCTTTTTGAAATCTCCGACCCGATTGAGCAGCGGCTCGAATGGGATCGGCTCAATATTGAAGTCGCCGCCGAGGCGCTCATTGCTGGCTGGGAAGGGATCGAAGACGCCGACGGCCAGGCGGTTGAGTTTTCAGTGGCCGCCGCGCTGGAGCTGCTCAGTCAGCACCCAAGGCTGGCCGAGTTGGTGCTGTCGGAGGCCTACAAGGAGGAGAATTTCCGCAATGCGGAGGAGTGCAAAAGCGCTCTCCGAAACGGTGCAGTGGGATAGAGATTGGGGAAAACGTTTGGCCCATCTGGAAGCCGCGCAGGCGCAAGGGTTTAGAGTCGAAGCGCTCGAGAATCGGCCACAGCCACCGCTCAATTTTGGCACGGTGGTTCAGGCTATGCGGGACTGCGCCGGAGATAGTGGGCTGGCGGGCATTCCGTTCACCAGTTTGGCCGCATGGGCGGATCGGGTGGGCGTCGATCCGTTTTGGTTGGTGGACCGAGTGCGCACCATTGAAGAGGCGCAGCGGGCGGTGGATGATGAATCTACAAATTGAGGGCTTTGACAAGCTGAACAAGCAGCTCGAAGAATTGACCGGGCCGACAGCGCGCCGGGTGGTGATTGCTGGGCTACGCGAAGGGGCCAAAGGGTTTAAGAAAACGGCCAAAGACCGAGCGCCGCAAAGAAAGACGGAGCTGGGGCGCGTCATTCCACTCGGCCCCAAGTCTACGCGCACGCGAAGCCGGGGCTTTTTACGCCGAACGATCATTTACCGCACCGTGCGCGGCCAGTTGGCCATTGAAGTAGGGCCGAGGCGTGCAGCGTTCTATGGAAAGTTTTTTGAGCCAGGCGGCGGTGGCCACGGATCGATGCCCAAAACGTCATGGTTTAGCAAGGCGTGGCGGTCCAGTGGCCGCTCATTGCTGCCGCTGATTGGTCCGGCCATGTGGAAACAGCTAAGAAAAGAGGTTTCAAAACGTGGCCGCTAAGCAAATCGGTGAGCTCGTTGTCAAGCTCGAAGCGCAAACGGAGCGCTTCAATCGCGAGCTAGACAAAGCGCGGCGACACAACAAACGGCTAGAGAGGCAGCTCAAACTGTCACGCCGTGCGGCTAAAGCGTTCTGGGCTGCACTGAAGGGGCCAGCGGCTGCCATCACGGCCGGTCTGGGCTTAGGGGCGGCAATCAAGCAGAGTCTTGCGCTCGGTGATGCGATGGCCAAGGCGTCGCGCCGGGTGGGTCTTTCAGTTGAGCAGTTTTCCAGTTTGCAATTTGCTGCGGCCCAGGCCGGTGTCAGCTCGCAAAATCTAGAGCTGAGTCTGCAACGGTTTGCACGGCGCGCTGGTGAAGCAGGGCTCAATACCGGCGAGCTAAAGCGGGCGCTCGATGTGCTGGGCGTCCCTGTCCGTGACGCGCAGGGCAATCTGCGCAGCACTTCCGACTTGCTAGAAGATTTTGCCAGCAAGCTGGTGCAAGTCGAAAGTCCGCAGGAGCGTCTAGCGTTAGCGGTCAAAGCGTTCGACACTGAAGGCGCGAAAATGGTCGAGCTGCTGCCGTTACTGGCCGGCGGTTTTAGCGACATTGAAAAAACCGCAGCTAAAGCCGGTGCCCAGATTGACACCGGCACCGCTGAGGCGTTAGAGCGCGCCCAAAATAAAATTGACGTCTTTGTGAAGACGGCCACCGCCGCGCTTGCGCGTATCGTCGGCGCCGGCGTCCAGTTACTTTTGCCCGATATTGACGAGCAAATCAGACGGCAGGGCGCCCAAGTCGAGCGGTTTAGCAAGCAGCTCGGCGCGGTCATTCGGAATCAAAAAAAGTTTGGTGGCAGCCTCCAGATCCCTGAGGTGAAGCGACTTTCACAGGCTTATAATGAGGCGCGCGAAAAATTAAAGGGGTTGAATGACGAGCGGGGCCGGCTGATTGGTCAAAAAAATTCAGTCAATGAGGCGCTTGTTTTGCCAGAGTCAGGACTGTCGCAGGCGCCGGCGGGGCGCGGTGGCCCGGGGTTTTTGAGCGCTCCGTTGCGCGGCCTTCCCGGCCTGAATTCCATTGGCCGGTTCAGGGATGAAATCACCGATACCCAGCGCGTGATCGTGCAGGGCACTGAGACGGCTATGTCTCAGTTTTCCAACACCATCAGCTCAGCGCTGACCAGTGGCGAGTTTCGGTTCAAACAATTTGCTCAAAACGTCATTGGTTCGATTACTCAGATAATGACCACCGCGTTGGTGAGCAAATTTATCACGACTCCATTTTTGGGTGCGCTCGGCATTTCGCCGCAAGCCATGGGCGGGGTTCATCGGCGCGGCGAGTTGCAGCGGTTTGCTTCGGGTGGTGTGGTCAGCGCGCCGACGTTTTTCCCGATGCGGCGCGGCGCGGGATTGATGGGGGAGGCGGGACCCGAGGCCATCCTGCCGCTTTCTCGAGGCAAAAATGGAAAATTGGGCGTTGAGGTCACGGGTCAGGGTGGTGGGGTTTTTGCGCCTGAAATCACTATCAACGTGAATGCGCCCACACGGGAGGAGGAAACACCCAACAGAATTGGCGTCGAGGTGCGGCGTCAACTGGAATCCTTTTGGCGTACCCAAGCGCTGCGCGAGTCGCGCCCGGGTGGGTTGCTGCGTCCTTTCCGATAGGGGGGTGATTTCATGCCCGATACTTTTTTGCCCGCTGTTGAGCCGGAGGTTGGCGCCGGTGCTGAGACTGAATTCCGCGCCAGGGTGTTGAGTTTTGGTGACGGATATGAGCAGCGTGTTGCCGATGGGATCAACGCCAAAAGGCTGAAAGCCACGCTGATCTGGCGCGTCTTGAACAGTTCTGATGCCGATGCGATTGAGGGTTTTTTTTGGGCGCACCCGAGTTGGGTTGCGTTCCTGTACGTCTTGCCATGGGAAACGTCGGCGCGGAAATTCCGAGTGGAGCAACTCTCAAGAACGGCCACCGGAATTTCTAGGGCGTCAATCACTGCGCAGCTGGTCGAGGTGTTCGACCTGTGAGCCCGCCCACGACTCCGGTAGTTGAAGCGATTCAAGGCCCCCAAATTGCGGGCGTTTTGGAATTGTTTGAGCTCGATGTTTCCGTGATCGCCGCCGGTCAGCCTGTGATCAGATTTGTGAGCGCCGTGGCCGTTGATAATGTGATCCAGCGCGGCGGCGTGGGATTCATGCCGACGCCGATTGAAACGGAGGGCTTTGACCAAGGCGGAACGGGCGCTGTGCCACAGCCGACAATCACCGTTGGCGATTTGACGGGCCAAATTGGTCCTTGGGTTTGGGCCTCGCAGGATTTGCTGGGCGCAACCCTGACGCGCACCCTCGTCCTTCGCGAAAATATGGACGACGGCGCCGACCCTGACCCCTCTGTGTCAATCGGGCCCCCCTCTCTCTTCAAGGTTGCGCAAAAGCTCAGCCAAACGTCGTCCGAGGTCACGTTTAGGCTCGTTGCAGAAATTGATCAGGGTGAGCAAAAACTACCCCGCCGCCAAGTCTTCAAAGATTCGTGTCTGCGCCGATATAGGGTCTGGAATTCTGCCACTTCTACTTTTGACTACGCTGCGGCTGATTGCCCATACAATGGCGCCGCGCTCTTTGACATCACCGACCAGACCACGACTATTGAGGGAGTAGACCAGTGTTCGAGGAAAATTTCGGGCTGCCGTCTCCGATTCCCGGGTGCGCCGCTGCCGACGACGGCATTCCCAGGAGTTGGCGCGAGGCGATAGCGGATTTTAACGGCAGAGCAGAAAATTCTAGAACTGAGTTGGTTGCCGTGCTCGGTGGCTACGGGCTGGCATGGCTTTCTAATCGTTCTCGAAAACCGGCCGAGGCGTTTGCGGTTGCAACCGAGGAGTGGCACGCGCTCATGGGCAGCGCCGAGCTCGTGCTGCACTCGCACCCCAATGGCTCGCCGGTTCCGTCACTCGCGGATCAGCGGCAGCAGCTGGCCACGTCCGTGCCGTGGTACGTGAAACCCAAAGGTTGCGACGGCTTTTTTTTTGGAGACGGGAGCCCCGAGGTGCCGCTTTTGGCGCGCGGCTACAGGTGGGGCGTGACCGATTGCTACAGCGTGGTTCGTGATGCGTTTTGGCAGCTGCGCGGAATCCGGCTCAAAAATCACCCACGAGACTATGAAAGTTTCCGGCGCGGTCTGCCGTTTTTCGATTCTCGATTTAAAAAAGAGGGATTTGAAAAAATCTCGGAGAGTATTGCGGACGCCAAAGTGGGCGATTGCGTGCTGTTTAAAATCCGCGCCGAAACGTCGAATCATTGCGGCTACGTGGTTTCCCCCGGCGTGATGCTCCACCACCCAAGCGCTCGAAATACCTACTCACCAAGCTGGCTTGCACGGCGCGAGCGACTCGAGAGGTGGGGGTTTTTGCCGCTTTCCGTTCTTCGGTGGCGCCATGATTGAATGCCGAATCAGCGGCGAAATTGCTCAAATTGTCGGCAAAAAGACGCTTTTTCTCGACGTTGAGAGCCCCCGAGAATTTTTGCGCGCCGTCACGGTCCAATTTCCTGCAACCCGGCAGGTTCTCATGGATCACGACTGGGCGCTACTGGTCGATGGTGAATCGTTGCGGCCGATCGACTGCCTACAAGAAAAGACCCCAGGCAACTGTTACGAGCTGGTGCCGCTACTGGCTGGCGCTGAACAGGGGCCGCTTAAAATCATTGGCGGGATTTTTCTGGCGGTGCTCTCTTTCGGTCTTGGCGCTGCGGGCCTAATCGGGGGCGCTGTTAAGGCGATTGGCGTCGGCCTGGGCGCCACGCTTGCGCTGGGCGGCCTCTCGAGCATTTTGGCGCCCCGACCCCGTTCGGATGAAAACGTGGGCGAGGAAGGGAAGCAGTCTGCACTTTTGACAGGTTCGCACAATTTGAACCAGAGCGGCCAACCTGTGCCGGTCGTCTATGGCGATTTTTTGACCGGCTCGGTGCGCGTGAATACGTCTGCTGTTGAAAAAATTCAAGATGACGTATTCACCGAGCTCATTAGCGAGTCCGTCGTCACCGTATTCGATTTGCTCTCAGAGGGGGAAATTGAGGGCTTTGCGGAGCCGGGCTCCAAATCGGTGTTTTTTGACTCTACTCCCGTCGAGCAGGGCAGTGGCACCAATTTTCCAGGGGTTTCGGTTTTGCTGGAAAAAGGGGCCGCTAACTACACTCTACAGGGTAGCGTTTCGAGTTCGTTTGGCGTTGGCGTTGAGTGTGAGAATGCAGACGGTACGGCCCAGAGTGCGATTGATGGCGCGGTGACGCGAACCGTGAGCACTGACGCCGCCGCGTCTATCCGTATGACGCTCGGCACGGATGCACTCTACTCGATCAATTCAACAACGGGATCACTCGATCCGACGGAGGTGGAGTATTCGGTCGAGGTTTTGTCAGGTTCGGCTGCTGGGTGGGTTACTGCCAGCGCCGGGCTTAGCTCGCCGTTTGACCCCATGGTTTACCGGGTAAACCCTGCGCCGCACTTTCCCTCCATTTTAGGCTCGGCCAACACGACCGGCAGCACAACCAACAATTTCACCGGCTCGCCACCTTGGGGGCCGTGGGATTTAACCGGCACTGCTACATCGCTGGGGACGATCAGCACCGATACGTCTGAAATTCTGGGCTTAAATGTGGGTTTGCAGTGGACCTATGAGTACACGATCAACGGGGCCAATAATCGCGGCGACAGTGCCATCTATCCTTCGCAGTTTCCAGCAGAGGGCTCCACGTTTGAAATTGAAATCGGGGTGAGGCTCCACGGGACTAGTGGCTCCATTGCATTCCAATCGATTTTCGCTGAGGTTGAGCAAGACGAGTTTGAAACAAGTGTTTTTGGGAGCCCATTGGTCCAGAAAAATCTGATCGCAAACATGGAGGTTCAAACGATTGACTACGGTCCTTTGGGGAGTTTTAACGGCTACTTGTGCGCACCGGGTCCCGGCGTTGATTTTTTCGGCCTGACCCCAGGCCAATATGATGTGTACGTGAAATTTTCAGCGCAAGCGGCCAATACGGGTTTGCAATTTGCGCGGCCGCGTTGCCGCACGGCTACGGGATTGGTTTCGGGCAGGGCGCTCGGTCCGTATCTGTGGGATATCCAGCTCAAAAACCTGTCCCAGTACGGCACCCCCCCCTATTCCGTGAGGCTCCTGCGTTCAGATGTTGTCTCTGACCCCGACGAGGTTCGGGACAAAATCACCTGGGTGAGATATCAGCAGGTTCTAGAGGATGAATTTTTAATTGAAAACGCTGCCATTGCTCAGACATCTTTTTCTGCTGAATCGACGGGCGGCAAAATGCCGAAAATTCAGTACCGGGTAAAGGGTGTCAAGTTATTGCTGCCCTCCAATCTGAACCCTGTGACTCGAGAATATTCGGGCGCGTGGGACGGGTCGTTTCAGGCGGCCCGCGCATGGTACGACAACCCCGCTTGGGTTCTTTACGATTTTCTGCGCTCCGACAGGTACGGCCTAGGACTATCTGAGTCCCAGGTCGATAAATGGTCGATCTATGACGCTGCCGTGTGGTGTGATGAATTGGTGAGTGACGGCGCTGGCGGCACAGAGCCGCGCGCTCGGTTTGATCACGCATTCACACAGCGCGAGCCAGCGCTGCAAATTATTCAAACGATTGCCGCCACGATGCAGGGCACGATCTGGTGGGGAGGGGGTAAGGTGTTTCTCAGTGTTGACAAGCCGGCCGACCCTGCTCGGATTTTCACAAATGCCAACGTGCTCGAGGGGACTTTTAGCTACGGATCGGTGGGGCTGAGCACCAGGTCGAGCGCGGCGATGGTGACCTACCGTGACCGATCTAACAATTTTGAGAATGCCGTTGATGCGATGGATCGGCCGCACATGATTGACCGATTCGGGCGGAATCAGACAGAGGTCGCAGCGCTTGGCGTCACGCGCTGGAGCCAGGCACGGCGGGCGGCCCGTTACGAGCTGTTGACCGATGAGCTCGAAGCTGAAACGGTCACTTTTGCCGTTGGATTTGCGGATGCCCTGATCGAGCCGGGCCAGATTTTGGAAATCCGCGACGAGCTGCGAAACCGAGCGCGCCAAGGCGGCCGCACGCAATCGGCCAGCAATCACTTTTTTGTGCTCGATTCGGATCTGGTGCTCTAATGTCAGACGTTTTTATCCACCGCGTAAATGTTTCGTTCACGGGCGCCACCCAGAACGCATACGTGACGTTGGCCGGCGGCTCAAATTCCGACCCGAGTCGTTTTTTTGTCAGGCTGTGCACCCCAATGACCAAGTGCATTTCACGCCGCTGGTCATCCAGTGACGACATGCTCGCACGCGATCGAGTCGGATACATGACGGGCTGGGTGACCTATCAGCCGAGCGGCACCGACCAGGTCGAGCTCACTTTTAACGTACTGTCCGGCTACCCTGGGACGGCAGAGGCTCCGGTTGAAATGGAGGCCGTCGTGTGGGAGTTCACAGGAGAAGCAGGCTCTCCGAATGAATTCGTAAAAATTAATAGTCACACGTTCCAGTTCGCGCCGGCCGATTATCAGGTGGCAATCCCGAACCCCGCGCTGCCCACAGGCGTCACCGTTGAGCAGGTCATCGTGTTTCATCGCGGAATTCAATGTGTGGGCGTTTCGGATGGAAACAGCAAACAGTGGGGCTCGCTCGGCTACACCCTTGCGATGTTCAATTTTTTTGTGGATTGGTACGCGGCGAATCGGGGCCAGCAGAGTTCCCGCACGGACCACGTGCACGCGGAGGCGGTGGCTTTTACCGGCTCAAACTGGAAAAAATGGCGCTCGGGCGGAAATATTCCCACCTCGGCGGCTGGAAATCAGGCCCATTTTGGTTTTTTGCCGGCATGGAATTCTGACCCCGCGCAGAGTCCTCCTGATCTTTGGGATCACTGCTGGCTGTATTCACAGCGGCGCGGGGAAACAAATAATATCGTGGCCAATCGGTCCATGCTGGTCACACCTGACACGTCCAACCCTGGGCAGATTTCGATCCGATCGGCGTCAGATGCCACGTTTTCGGCTGGGAACAATTACGCTTGGGTGGACGCGCTTTATAATGCGGATCTTTTTGAATCGCTGTTTTTAGATTCGTGGTCGAATCCATCGGATAAAATTGCTCCGGCGATCCCTGACGCGCTCCAGACTAAGAGAGTCCAGGGAATCAAAAACCCCTCAAATGTGGTGCGGGATTCGAGGCTGCGTTTCGAGTGTGACGCGACGTTTTTGGTTGAGGGCGCCCACGGCTATGGGGGCGCGGTCGAGTTTTTGCAAACTGTTGACCAACAGTATCGGCGCGCGGAGTATTTGGCCGGGCAGAATGGTTTTTTTATCAACTGGAGCCGGCCCACCTCCTACCGTAAGTTTGCGGCCGGTGACCTGCTTGGGGATACGCACTGGGCGCTGAGCTCTGTGCGGTTGCCTGATCAGCTGCCGGCATTAACGGCCGGCAAAAAACTCAGCATCTTGTTAAAAGACGGATCAGTTCACAGTTCTGATTTTTATTTCCTGGATTCGAGCACTAACTCGGTTGGGGGCGTTGTGCAGTTGGTTAATCCAGCGCCAACCGAAACCGTGGCCGGTGCGCCGTGGGTTTTGACGGATTCTGAAACAACTTACTGGCGCGCTCTATCGGTAGCCCAGGGCGATGGCAGTTTTACGATTGAGGCCACCCGTCACGATCCGTCTAAACAGGACCAAATTGAAGATTTTGCCGACATTGGAGCCCCGTTGACTGTGACGGCTCCGTCAACGCCGGCCGGAGTTGTGCCGCTGCTCTACGGCTGCGGATTTCTCTTTGAGGACGGTAACTGGTATGCGGAGGCCACGGCTCGGGTTTTGTCTTCTGAAATTCCGATCTTAAGATTGACGGTCACGGCGGCGACTCTGAGCGTTACACGTCAGCAATTAGTGAGGGTCGACGGCTACGCGATCGAGCTCACGTTCAAGATTTTGCTGGGTCCCCACGCGACGTGGGCCGGCGTTGGCGTTGCTTTTGAAGGGGTTGGGGTTTTGACGGATGGTGTGACACAAACCCCGTCGACCACGCCGCAAGTTTTGAGTGTGCCGGCGTCGGTGCCGTAAAAACGAGAGGAGGGGGGCTGGTGGTTTGGCGGGGCAGTTTGGGAGGGATTTTGGAATTTATGTGGCCAACCACGTGGGGGCGTGTCTGACGATTGCATCGCTGGCCGGTGCGCTCATTTCGGGCAGTGTGGTGGCGCTGATTGGGCACGAGCAGAGGCACACGCGCACGGAGGTTCTGCTTGAGCATCTGGCCGAGCGCCAGGGGCGGGCTTTGGATTTGTTGGAGCAGTTTATCGAACAGGAGGGCGGAAGGTGATTAATTGGCTGAAGGGCAAAAAGACCTATCTGGTGGCCGCTGGGGCGGCGGTGGTGGTGTTTGTGCACGCCATGGGCTGGCTGAGTGCAGACCAGAGCAACACCGTGCTCGGTTTGCTCGGTGCGGGTGGCATTGCGGCGCTGCGTGCGGGCGTTTCGGCCAACGCTAGCGGCTGATGCTGTGGGCGTTTGGCGGATTGCTGGCGCTGCTTTCGGCGGTGCTCGGTGGAGTCATTTGGCAGCTCATTGCGACCACGCGAGAGCTGGGGCGGCTCCGTGAGCGAGCGGCGGCCCACGCGGTGGAGCTGGCTGAGGCGCGCGCGGTTGTTCTGCGGCTGGCCAACCCTTTGCCTAGTCGTGACCATATGCGGCGTTTGGGCGTGTCAGACACCGGCACCGGTGTGGGTGGCCGTGCCGATACCTGAGCCAGAGCTGGGCATGGGTTTGGAATGGGACGAGGTGGCCGCGTGCTGCCCAGCCACGGCGCTCTATTTGCGACGTGTCGAGGCGGCGCGCTGTGCGGCCAGGCCCGGGGCGGCCGGCTGTGAATGAGCGCGAAGTCGGCGAAGTTTTCGCCCGGCTCAATCAGGTCGAGCACCGCAGCCGAAATGATCGGCAGATCATCGCGGCGCTAGAGGATGAAGTCAGGCGGGTCGATGCCCAGGTGGAGCGGTTGCAGGCGCGCATTTACGCGGCGCTGGCGGTGTTGTCCGGCGTGGGGTCGCTCTGTCTGTGGGTGCTGGACGTGTGGCTATAAATTCGGCAGGCCCAGCTCGGCCAGCTCGTTATCGTCCAGGCTATCCACGTCGAGCGTTTCATTGTCATGGGACGAGACGGCAAGCGTCGCGTTGCCGACGGAATAAACAGACCACTCATCGCTGACAAAAATCAGGCTGAGAGAACGGTCACCAGCCGGGCGCCGTTTGTTGCCGGCAGATGCGAAAACCGAGGCATTGTAAACGTCTCGATTCGGTAACACGGAAGCCTGCGCTTGAAAGGCGCCAGCGGTGAGGGCAGCAAATTCCGTTTGGTAAATTTGCTGCCAGTTTGCGGTGATCGTTGAAATCTTTTCTGCCGACACAGTGGGCTCCCTTTTTGTTTTTTCCGTTGCCGTAACTGTAGGACGTTTTCGCGATCTGTGGGGAATCCGTGGGGGGTTTTGACACGCAACTAAGACCCCTGAGTGCCTGATTTTACAAGGCCCCGATTCGGCTGGTGACATGTTCGAGTCCGATCGCCGCCTCCATAAGTACCCGATTTCATTGAGTAAAAAGTCCCCAAAAACGGCTGTGGGGGATCTGTGGGGGTTTTTTTTAAAAAAATGGGCGCCGGCCGGTCCCGGTTGGCCGACGCCCAGGCACCGGCGGCCTACTCCAAACCGCCAGAATCAGCTGCACACAGCGCGCACATATCCGGCCGATCACCCGGCCGGTGGCCGCCGTCACGATGCTCGGCGCGGAGGATCGCACGGGCCACCGCATCCACGCGCGCACGGTCGCGAAGTACCGCCGCGCGGACCGGATTGGTGGGCCGCATTTTGACGTTCATTTTACGCGGACCAGCTTCGCGAGATCACGGGCGCTTTGCTTGACGTAGCGTTTAGTCGTTTCGACGTTGCTGTGCCCCATAAACGCGCTGACGGTGAAAACATCTTTTTCTCCAACGCCCACGGCGTGGGTTCCGAATGCGTGGCGGCAGCCTTCATTTTCTCGAAAAAGCGGTTTCCCGTTTCAAAGCCAGAACCCCAGCCCCACGCCAACGGCTCCAGCGGCGAAAATGAGCGCCATGGATTGGCCCAGCGGTGTCAGGCTATCAAAAAATCTGCGCCGCCATGCCTCTGCGCGCTGCTCGGCCAGAGTCGGCTGGAAATCCTTCATCACGTCACCCCGCTAAATATTAGTTAGGGTCATGGTGGCACCGTTCCAGGTGCCGCGCAATATCAGTAAGTCCAAACTATTTTGCGCCAGACATAATTTGAACTGATATTCCCAGCGGACCAAATATGCCCTAAACTAATACCCCAAGGGGGGTGTGCATTGGCGGGTTTTAGGCGTATTGATCAAAAACTGTTTTTCAAGTATCGGCGAAAACCTGATCGCATTCTGAACCTGTTGGAGCTGGATTTCGACCACCATACCGGCAACGTGCGGCCGACTCGAGAATATGCGCGACTCTGGGGCACCAGTCGCAGCGTTGTGGACAGGCTAAAAGCGGAATACAGAGCCGCCCACGCCGACTGGGATCGCCTGATCCGGGCCAAAAAACGGGCCGAAACTGTCCGCCGGCCGCGTTCCTTTGACGTGCCTAAGAAGGGCCACCGATCAACCGTTTCCAAAGGTCTTTCATCTGCTAGCGGGTCCAGCCAAGTGCCAGCCGCAGACCATTCTAAAGCCGGAACTATTGAGAGTATAGAAAGCGGTTGGGGGGGGGCGTCAGCCCAGCCCCCCCCCAACCGCCACGACTGGGAGCCTCCCGGTGAGCTCACACCACGCGCCCGGCAGCTCAATAATGATTTTAAAAGGGACCGCGAAAGAAAACGCATCTCGGAAGGTTTGGAGTTTTGAGCTGCTCACTCGTTCAAATCTCACTTGAAGATCAAAAGCAGCTAAAAGAAAAAAACCTGTTTTTGGAAATTCAAATCGAACACGAAACACCCCAGCAATCAGTGACTGGTTTGCAGAGGCTGGAAAACGGCACTTGGGTGGCTACAGCGTACGCCCCGGCTGGTGATCACATCGTGCGCGCTCGTTTTTTTGATTCTGAGACATCACTTCGATCTGAGTGGTCCAATTCTGTCGAAACTCACGCGCCGCCGAGATTAGTGACTGAACCCCCCGCGCTGCTTTTAGATGCGGCGGCACTGATCACTGTGGCGTTTCTCCGATGGGCAAAGCGCCCGGCGCGCGGTCGTGCGTCGGGGGGAGCCGCGCGCCACGGAGAACGCAGCCGGTCACCGAAACACCTCTCCGGTGGCCGGCTGCGTCAATTTTTCGCACGTGAGAAAGGAAGCCAGTGAATGAGTTGGCGCTATTCGCGGGCGCTGGTGGCGGAATACTTGGCGGGCAGCTGCTCGGGTGGCGGACGGTGTGCGCCGTCGAATCAGACCCCTATGCCGCAGGCGTATTGTTGGCCAGGCAAAACGACCAAACTTTCGAGCCTTTTCCCGTCTGGGATGACGTTCGAGGTTTTGACGGAAAGCCTTGGCGCGGAATTGTTGACGTGGTTTCGGGCGGGTTTCCGTGCCAAGACATTTCACTTGCGGGAAAAGGCGCCGGCATCGAGGGGCAGCGGTCGGGGCTGTGGTCTGAATTTGCGCGCATCATTGGCGAGGTTCGACCCAGGTACGCATTCGTGGAAAACAGCCCAGCTCTCACTTCTCGAGGGCTGGGAGTCGTACTCGGAGACTTGGCCGCGCTGGGGTTCGCTGCGGAGTGGGGCGTGCTGGGAGCGCACAACGTCCAAGCGCCTCACAAGCGCGACCGTATTTGGATTTTGGGTGCCGACACCCAGTGCGTCCAGTTACGGAACGAATCAAGGCGGCGGCGGCGGTCGAGTTGGAAAGGTTCGCCCCAGTCTTCAAACGATGGCGGCGCGAAACATCTGGCCCACGCCGACAGTCCAAGACGCCAAGGACAACGGCGGTCAGTCCCAAATGGAGCGAAACACCATGCCATTGAATGCGGAGGTTGGTGGTCCTCTGAACCCGACGTGGGTAGAGTGGCTCATGGGGTGGCCAATAGGGTTCACAGACTTAAGGCCATTGGAAACGGCCAAGTACCAAGCGTGGCGGCGATCGCATGGCGTTTGCTGCGGGAGCGATTAGAGGATGGCTGAGCGCACACCGATGACGCCAGCCGAGTTCGATGCGGTGTGCCGGTTGATCTGGCGGCAGTTTCCCGATTTGTCGGAATCCAGTGGTTACCGATCGCAGCTCAAAAACGTGCAGGTGGGCAGCTCCGATGCGTCAAAGCACCGGCTCGGGATGGGCCGAGATTTTTATGTGGCCGATATGAACATTCGGCTCAGCATTCTCGAGCGTGCGCGCGATTTTGCGCGGTCGCTGGGGCTCTGGACCGAGCTGGAGATTTACCCGAATGCGGAGTGGCTTGATCATCTTCACGTTCAGGGACTGGCCCCCGGCCCGGTGCCAGATTGGTGGCTGGACAAATATGGCATCTGAGCGTTTAAACCCATCGCAGCGTGGCTATGGGCGCCGGTGGCGAGCCTTTGCGCGGCGATTTGCTGATGAGTGGATTGCAGCCGGGCAGCCGTGTGCGCTCTGTGGCCAGGCGATGCGGTCCACTTCCTGGGTCGATGTTGACCACATTGCGCCGCTGGTTGAAGAGCCAGAGCGGATGTTTGACCCGATGAATCTGCGCGTGGCGCACCACCACTGCCACGCGCGCAGAACGGCGCAGGACCGGGCAGCCGCAGAGCGCGGCTACCGGCTGGGCGTTGGCTCGGATGGATTGCCCACCGATGACGCCCACCCATTCAACCGTGGAGAGGTGAACAAGTGCAAATAGAAATGGATTGGCAGAACACCGTAAAGCGTAACGGGCCGGACACGTCGCGCGCTGCGGCGCAGAGTGTGGCCGAGCAGGCCCAGACGTTACGTGCGCAAGTGGTTTGGGCGTTGGTGCGTGCGCGCAGGCCCATGGCAGCGGAGGAGCTGGCACAGGCCATGGGGCTAGAGACTCAGCAGGTGGCTAAGCGGCTCAGTGATCTGCGCCGGCTCAACATGCTCAGCGATAGCGGCCAGCGGTTTGTTAACAGCTCAGGCCGCTCAGCTGTGCGGTGGCGGCTGTGCTGAGCAATGCAGACCAATCTCGGCTGGTGATGGCTGCACGGGATCGCGCAGGGCAGGGGGCCACACGTGGCGAACGTCCCGAGCGGTTCAATCGCCAGATCGACAAAGCGCGCCGCCGTGTCAAGATCGAATCGCAAATCAACGCCGTGGCTGCTCGTATCTTGGCCGATGTGGCTAGGTCTTTTGGTGCGGTCACCATTGCAGAGATTCCGAGCGATCGGGTCAACGAGGCGCTCAACCGGGTGCTGCACGCGCCCAGGGACTGACCCAGGGGGGCGGCGCTCGCTGGGGGGGGAGTGTTGAAAAAACAGGCAGCGCCGGGCGACCGCGG
>PAPD01000060.1 GCA_002708765.1 Gammaproteobacteria bacterium
CTTCAGGAACTTTAAGTTCTCTCAACCAATTAGTAAGTTATTCCCATTAGATTACAAGAATGATCCTGTATGGTACAAACAAATTGATCCTAACGCAAAGGATCCTGGTCAAACATATTCTGCTGCTGATAACTATGTTCATGGTTTAGTTACAGTTAATGACTTTAAAGGTTCATTAACAAAAGAATCTGTTACTGATTTCCTTGCTACTGAAGCACTTAAGAACAATAACTACACAGGTGGTAATAAACTTGAAGCACAGAGTGGTAATGCATCAGCTGGATCAGAGGATCGTAAGATTCCAATTGCAGGTGACAGTACAGTCGTTGTAGATCAACGTATGTATGTTGAACTGAGACGACCATCTATCGCAAGAGCAGGTAACCACACATTTGAATATCTTGGTTTTGGTCCAGGTAACTACTCAACTGGTCTACCAGCTAGACAGGAAGTTGTATTAACACCTGAAGAAGACTTCTACGCACAGAGTAAGAAACAAGATGCTGGTATTGTATTCTACACAGGTATCAACTCACAAGGTGACTTGTATATTGGTAACAGAAGAATCAATGCTATTACTGGTGAAGAAACATTCATCGATTCTGCACGTCTTGTAGATGATGGAGATGAGGATGATACATTAGGAGGTCTAGTTACTACCTTCGATACTCCTGTAACATTCAACCAGAATATTACAGTTGTTGGTGGTGATGGTGAGCTAGTCAATACATTTGAATCACCAGTTACTATTGCAATTCAGGATTCTGATTTAACACAGCAACGTGATGCATTAATCATCCGTTCAAATGTCACATCTGTTGATCCAGTCACACAATTAGAACAGGATGAGCAATTAGACAGAACTGCATTCTCTCCTCCTACTGATGGTGATATTAGAATCAGTAAGAATAGAATACAGTCTGCTATCTTTGGATTTAATCCTAGAGGTAACGGTCAAGCATATATGATGCAGACTCATACCGTTTCTGGTATTGCATCTAATGCTACTCCTAATCAATCTCCAATGATTGCTCAAGGTGGAACTAGAATTGATGTATCTCAGTTCATTACTTATGGTGGTGTACTCCCTGCACCTGGCGACATTCTATTCAAGGGATCTGAAGTTGGTAAGAGTGGATCTCTTGCATGGATTTATTCTAACTACTTCTCTCAGATTGCTAACAATCAACTTGATAACATTTCGTTTGATGGAACAAACGTTGTTAAGATCTCCTTCAGAGACTTTAATACTGGTGTTGCTCTAACAAATACTGATCTTGGTATTACATCTGCATCACAGATTAGAATCAAGAACTTCTACTATGATCCTAGATTAAATCTAACATGGCAAGTATACAACAAACCTGGTGATGCATTTGATCCAGCTAATAACTACTGTCATTTCCAAGTTATTGACTTAATTCCACAGGATACACAAGCTTGGGAAAATATTATTTCTGGAACTGCAGTAGGTTCTGATGAACCAACTATTGAGTTCTCTAACTCTAACTTCAAGGAACTTGGAGTCATTGGTTCTGAGGCACTTAGAACTGAAACAGAGACTATTGGTGACTACAAGTTAGGTATCAACACTATTGTTCGTGCTGCTAGGGATGCATATAAAAATGCATTTAGTTCTATTGAGACTGAACCTCGTGCAAACCTTGATGTTGTTGGTAACGCATATATCAGTGGTAGAAAAACTGGTGACTTCTTAGGACATGAATTGTATGCTGATCGTGATAAGACTGCTATTGATGATGCATTCATAGTTGGTGGCGATAGTGTTACTGAAACTGATGAAGCAGTCTTCCGTGTAGCTACTACAAACAATGGTCGTGTTGGTATTAACGTTGATAACTCTCAACTTGATAGAGCATTAGTTGTTGACGGTACATCTAGATTTACTGATGATGCTAGATTTGAGCATGATATCGAAGTCAATGGTGATGATGGTACAACTGCTGAAATTAGAACATCACAGACAACAGGTACATTTAATCTTGTAACTGATAGTACATTTGAAGGTACATTAAATCTTGCTGGTGATGCACAATTCATTAATATTGGTAATGAAAGAACTGCTACTCAGACAGTTAACCTATTCAATAAGGTAACTGGTGATCAGTTCCTTAATATTGGTACTGCTTCTTTACACAGTAACATCTTTATAGGTACTGTTCCTGAGACTCTTACTTCAGAGATCTCTAAGGTAGAGATTGGTGGTGCATATACCAATACTAACGAAGATTTATCTTATACTAAAGTTAAGACTAGAAACTTTAGAGTTGATGGTGATATGTGGCTCGGATTCCGTAGAGGAATTGGTGACACTGTATCACTTAAGTCACAATCATCACAGGTTGATTTCTTATCTAACACTGGTGGTCCTTCAATCCTTAACTTTGCAACCAATGCATCTGAGATTAATATTGCAGGTCAAGGTGGTACAACTACAATCAATAACCAACTAAAAGTTATTGCATCTGCACAATTTGATAGCAATATCGTATTATGTGGTGGTGTTGCTTCCTTCTCATTCGTAGGTGAAAGAGGACAACTTGGTTCTACTATCAATCCTCATGATGATGGTGTTATTAGTCAAACTTTATTCAATAAGAATATTGACATCCTGAATGTTATCGTTGTAGCTCCTACTGATGAAGGATACAATGAAGTTGATACTGCTGGTCAAGGACCATGGGGTGGTTCATTCTTCCAGAATGCAAAAACTGGTCTTGGTGGAAACCCAGTGGTTGAACCACAGGATCTACCTGCTTTAACTGGTACTGATGAATATTATCTACCTTTAGCACAACAACCTGTTAAAGCTAATGGTGATCCATACTTCTCTACTAACGATTATCTCTTAATCGATAGTCCTGTTAATAGTTCTACTGAGCATCCTGAACTTGTACAGATTGTTGAATTAACAAGAATTAACGTAGCTCCTTACTTTGTTAAGGTTAAGCGTCAACCTATTGGTACATTCACTACTGTTCTTGACACTCATCCAGATAATACACCTATCTACAGGGTTAATGTTCAGTTTGATGCCACATGGACAGAACAGGCACTTGATGGAAATGGTCCTCAGGACAATGTATACCTTGCTGAGTTTGGTGGTAATTTAACAAACAACGATTATGTTGTTGTTGGTCGTGATGATGGTACACCATCTGGTGATGGTATCGATGATTTTGGTGAAGTAATTAAGGTTGTTACACCACTATCTCAGGAAGTTCAGAAGTTTAAAGTATCTAAAGATTGTTCTTTAGGTGACGCTGGTGATGTGTTTATTATTGATTCTACAACTGGTGATACTTACATTGGTGGTGACACTATTGTTGAAGGTCAACTCAATCTTAAGGGTGGTTGTGGAACTATCAGTAGAGGAACAATCACTGGTACTATAACACCAGATACTGATGATGTTGTAACCAGATATATTACTGGAATTAATTCTACTGACATTGCTAAGGTTCAAGTTGGTGATTCTATAAGGTTCACTGGCACTGTTAGTGCAACAATGTTTGGTGATACTAGAATTGAGGAGATTGATGCTACTCGAATCTTACTGACTAAACCAATTGTTCTTAATGCTACATTAACGAACATTAGCTTCACAGCTGTTAAGAATGAAGAGTTTATCATTCAGAATGGTAATGAGCAAAATACTCTATACTTTGACACATGTGCTGCTACCATGGAAATTGGTAATCAGTATAGAAGATTAGATGTTACGAGAGTTCTTCCAGATAATGAGACTATTGCAACTACAACTGCAAGATACTCTGGTAATGAATCTGATATTAGAGTTTACTCTTATTGGGTTGATCCTCAGACTATTAATGCTAATGGTCCTGTTACAACTCTATCTCTAGATGCTGCTACTGGATCCATTGCTGGTTCTGTTTATCTAACAGTTGACTCTATTGGTGAAGGAACTGGTAGATTTGCTGAAGGTGATCTAGTTGTTGTTGGTGATCAAGTTGGAATTTCAAATGGTGGTGTTTATAGCGGCAATACCCAACCCAAATGGGAGATCATGCAAGTTGCTGCAGTTGATGTAGCAGGTAAGGTTCTAAGATGTTTACCAGCTCAAGAAGGAACAACCGCTAATACATTAACTGATTATCTAGCTACTACAACAACAGTACGAAGAATTCTTAGACATCCTGAGTCATCTAACCTAATTGATATTGAAACAAGAGTTCGTGGTGGTGCTGATTTCTGCTCTGTCATTCTTGACAACGGTAGAATTGCACAAACTAAGTTTGATTATCTAAACTGGTTCCGCTTCTATGATAAGGTTAATGATTCTAGTGAAATATTCTATGTAAATGGTGGACTATCAGGTAAGGTTCATACAGCTATAATGGATGAGACCATCTTAGATGGTTCTACTACACACAGAAATGGTGATCTAATCCTTAATAAGGACTTCACCATGTATGGCGGTACGATTACTGTTAAGGATTCTGTTGGTAAGACTAACATCTTACGGGTTGTTAATGATGATGGTCACGCAGATCACTCTGGTTCTATCTACTTTGATGCTGGTGTTATTGGTAGAGGTGACATCAAACTTTATTCTTCCTTCGGTCCTGAAGAAGTTCTAACTGTTGGAAATGAAGTAACATTCTCAGTTGATATCTACGGTGACGCAGAAATCAGTAATTCCTTACAAATTAGAGGTTTAGCAAGTGAAACACCATCTAAGACACCACAATTCCAGTTAAATAACTTAGGAACCAATGGTGCTGATGACTTCATCATCAATAGAGATAATTCTATTGACGCTTTTGGTATTACTAACTACTACACCAAGACTGGTGGTAGACATGCACGTTATATCTCTTCTGGATCTGACGCTGCTGACCTAAACCTAGAAGCTAACGTCACATACTTTGCTAATGTAACTGATCAGACTAACTTGATCTGTTTCTTACCTGAAAATCCACAGACAGGAGATGAAGTAAGATTCGTTGAAGTTGGTGGTAACCTAGGTTATGACACAATGCTAATTGTTAGAGCATTAACTCCAAATACTAAGGTACAAGGAGATGCTGGAGGAACTACAATTGGTTTAGGTGGAACAACTCCATATAACTCTGGTGAATTGGTAGTACAAACAGCTAATGCTGGATTTACTCTGGTTTACCTAGGAGGAACAGATTCACAAGGCACCATCGTTTCTTCCTCTGTACAAGGATGGTGGTTAAGAGAGGTTTAATCAATGACTTTCTATAATAGAGTTAAAGCAAGTAAAATCGCCCCAATAGGTACTATTATACCTTGGACGGGCGGTACTGGTCAAGGTAATCGTCCCGTGGATGTTCCTAAGGGTTGGATTATATGTAGTTTAGGTAATGCTGAATTAGATGCTGCTGATTATCCTCTTCTAGCAGCAACATTAGGGAACCAATATGGACCATTTCCAGAAGCAGGTTCTAATTTTGAGATAGGAGTTAATTTTGGATTAGTAAATGATTTTCCATATAATAAAGATCCTTCACTTGGACATGTTGATAGATTTGGATTGCCAAATCTAAATCAACTTAATTTGATTGACATTGAGGGATCTAGAATGTCATCTACTGATCTTTTACATATCGGACAGTATATTGGTCGTAATGGTCCTGATGCTGTACAACCACCTATTCTCCTTGAATCTGATGTAAATATTACATTTACAATGGAACCATCTTCTACACTAGCTGGTAGAATTACTCTTATAACAATGGATGATCCAATCTATTTTGATACAATATATTCTGTTCCAAGAAAATTAGGTGTTGTACATACTCCAGAACATAGTCATAGACCAGCTAGTGATTCTGATTTTGATCAGTTTTGGTCTGCAACTCCTGCTGGTAATGGTGTTATGGAATTCCTACCTGGTAGTGGAATAAAAGATAGTAGTCCAAATTATGTTGCTATTGCTCCTGCTGGTCATAAAAGTGAAACTAGTGAGGCACATAGATTTATGCCAGGCGAAAGAGATATTACATGGTTCGATGCAAATGATGGTGGCATGACTATGGTTGATGGAGCTGTCAGACAGTTTGTTGATGTTGGACTAGAGTTAGTTCCTGCTATTCCAGATGGTCCTAGAACTATTGAAGATAGAGGATATATTTCCTTTAGGAATTGGACTGCATCAAATGATACACAGTTTGCATATACAGAAGATAATCGTGCGATGGAAGATATCCAAACACAATCACATGTTGGTGCATTTCCCCCTGCTGGATATTATAATTCTAGGAAAAATTATTATGCTTCTACTGATATTCCAGAGTATCAGAGAGGTTCTTTGATGCCACAAACAACTATTAATGATGTTCCTTATGATCCTGGTACTGGTGAGAAACAACCAATAAATACTGCTGTAACAGATACATATAATACTACACTGAATCATAATGGGGAAGCTTGGTCAGATGATTCATTAAAGTCACATAATCATGATGCAATGGAAGTAACTATGAATAGAGGTAGTCTTTCTATTCCATCTACTATTTTGGTAAATGATATTTCCACTGGTACAACTGCACCATTATCTGTAGACACAGCATTGAGTGTTCAGATTAATAATAACACTCCTTCATTAACTATGCTATACATTATCAGAGCTTTCTAAGATGCCAGCATTTTACAATAAAGAAAAATCTAAGCATGGAACTATGACAGGAACGATCATTTCGTTCCCCGTTCAGTTGACTGAAGATGATCCAAAAGGACAAACCAATTTAGCGTTGATTCCTGCAGGATATCTTAGATGTGATGGTAGAATTTTATTTGCTATAGAATATCCAGAACTAGCTGCAGTTTTAGGAACAGGTACAGGATCTACGTTTATAAAAGATGGTCAAGCACTTACTGACGAACAATTTCAGTTACCAGACTTAAGAAATAAAAATGTCAGAGCTACAACCTCTGCTAATATTGGACAATATAATGATCTTGTTGTTCAAGATCAAAATAATGAAGATGTTTTTAAATCTGGTATCGGATTAGATGTTGTGCAAAACATTGAAAGTCCGTATGAATTAACATATACTGGTGAATTTTACATTCCCCCTCAAACTATTGATTTAAGAGGAGAACCAAGATTTACACTTGATACTGGTGTGTATACATCTACTGTTGAAGTGCCACAGAATGCATTTCAACCACATATGCACAGAGCACAAACTCTTAGAGCCAGACAGAAAGATAGAAATGGAAACTTCTTTAGTTCTAGACAAAAAAATCATGTAAGAACAAAGTCATCATTGAATGTTTGTCAATGGTGGGAAAATACAGCACAACCATTATGTTACTATCAATGGTCTAATTTAGCTGTAGATATAGGTGGTAGAGGTCCAGCACCAACAGAAACAATCATTGATGGTAGAACAAGGTATCAGTTTTGGGGTGCATGTTTTAATGGTTGTTTAGGATTTACAGCTTCTAGTCTCTGCTTATGGCCAGAGGACGGAACTTTCTGTCCAGAAGTTAATAATCAAGGTTTTGACTTTAGATGGAATAATGGACAGGATTGTAACTCTGGTGAAAATTCTGTAGGAGATAGTGTTACTTTGGGTAATATTACATACCAACCAGAAGTTTATCAGACTTGTCAATGTATACGTATTCTTGGTATTTGTTTTGGTGGATGGGGAGGACAAACCACTCTCACTATTAACTCATCACAGTTAACAAACTATGGTCCTAACTTTGGTAATAATACTACAAATCTTCCATTTACATCTTTAGATGATGAGAACTATCAAACTATGGAATCTGGTGTAGCTAACATAACTACTATAACAGGTGAACGTGGTTCTGATGCTGCTCATAGACATAGAATAGATTTTGATGCTGAGGAAGAACATACATTTCAAATGAGAACAAGAGCAGCATTTGCTCGTGCTGATAGTGGATTAACATCTAAAATTACTATCACAAAAAACAATGAACCGAAGGCAGATAAATACATACAGCCATTCGTTGTAACAGAGTATCTAATTAAAATCTGATGGCACAATACAGGAATCCTTACGCTAATTTTTATACTGATAAGACAGGTTCTTATATGTCTATTGGATCTATTGTACCTGTATTGGTAGATAGTTATTCGACAGATACTTCTGGATCAAATACTGGTGAGGGCAGTGCTGGTGAAGATCCACATTTTGCTTACCGTAATTTTGTCTACTGTGATGGAGCACGGTATGACATTAAAGATTATCCTTTATTATATGAGAAGATTGGTAATAGATATGTCACATTAAATAGTGAATTAATTCAAAATAATGCTATTAGATCAGATACATCTGGAGCTCCTGGTACAGTATACAGAACATTTGTTCTTGGTAGTAATGTATTCGTAGAAATTTATGCAAAACCAATAGCAGGAACTAATAGCTATGAGAGAGTAGTTCCTAACAATGCTACTTTAACATTTGATGTTCTTGGTGATTATCCTACCTCTGGTGGACAAGTAGTTGAGGGTACTGCATATAGATTAGAATATTCTGATACATATCAGGCTGATGCTGCTATTACTGGAACTCATGTTTATAGGATGCTTCTTAATTATGATCCTACTAATGTTGGTGGTGGAGGATCAAGTCCAGGTGGAACAGTCAGTTGGGTTTTAACATCAACATCTTTACTTCCTAGTGTTGATGGTCCTGTATTACCAATAGTAAACTACGGTACAATTCCTGCAACTGATCCTGGTACATTTGATCCTTTAACAGGAACAGGTTATCCAACAGGATATACACAATATCCAGGTGCAGAGAATGATACTGTAGCTATTTCTTGGGCAAATTTATCTGGTATGCCTCAAGGATTTAGTATTGACACATATGAATTAGTATTAGAAGATTTAGCTCTTGCTGCTCCTGCAAATCAGGCTGGATTTATACACTGGCGTATTCAAAATATTCCAAGTAATGTTAATGGATTAACTGTCAACCAACCAATACCTACAGGAGCAACACTTGTACAAAATAGTGTAGAAGAGAGTTCATTAGGTTCTAGCACTGATTGGGTTAATAATGGTTATTCAGGACCACAACCACCAGCAGGAGAAAAGCATACATATAGACTTCATATCAAAGCAATATTAACAGATGCTCAGGAATTAGTAACTCACATTGATTTTACTGCTGGTAGTGGTGGTTTGATTCCAGACTTTAATAGAGCACCTGTATTTACAGATAACTTAGTAGTTGTTGGTGGTGATGATGGTTTTGATCCTAATGCAGGAAGTTTAGATGTAGTTATTAATACTTTAGCAACTGAACCAACTATTAGAATTAGAAAGGCATTTGACATTAAAGATTTACCATATGTAATTGGTAAGTTTAGAGTACCAGACTATAGAGAAAGAAAGTTAATTGGATATGGTGAAGGTGTAAATGGTGCTGGAACTGCTTTAGTTGGTGATGCAGCTCAAATTAAAGTTGGTGATACTGGAGGACAGTGGTATATCTCTACAGATGTTATTGAAGATCCAGCTGAATTTTATCAAATAAGTGATGTATTAACAACAGGATATAGTAATGTTGAAACACTTATATCACCATACTTAATTGGTGAAAAGAAATATACAGTTGGTCCCATTCAGGATTATATTTTTTCGAGACCATCAACACACTTACATCAATTACTTCACAGTGAACCAGATGAGACAACAACCAGCACTGTTCCTGGTATTGACGTATTTACAACTGGATATCAGAAATTTCGTGGTTATATTGATAACTTTCTTCCAAATGCACAGGCAGAAACTATAGGACACTCACATGGTTTGTTGGGATATAGACCATTAAGTCCAAAGACTGCAACATTTGGAAACATTGAAGGTATTGGTGATAAAGTACAAACTAATAATGTTAATGATATAACTTATGATATAAATGATGCAGCATTAACTTGGACTTTATCAGGAACTGCTATACTTAACTGGGGAACTGGGTTTGGTGAAGCAGGAGGATTCTCTACTGCTGGTAGTGGTACACAATATCTTGCTTTTGGTACACCAGGTAGTAGTACATTTTCTACTCATCAAGCTACAAGAGAAGCTTCTGTAAGTCTTGATTGTGAAGGATATACTAAATTCTTTGTTTTAGCTAAAGGTGGTAATGATACTAATGGTGGTGAGCGAGTCAATGATACTACTGATAATTTAAGAATTAGATTTAGTTCTCCAAATGTTGAGAGTGGTGCTCCTACTCCATGGGTAGAATTAATGGAGTCATCTGGAACATTTAATATTGCTAATGGAACAAGTGGTTATGCTGCATATGATGCATCATATGCTGTATGGAAAAATAGATACATTGATATTCCAGCAAACTTTCAGGCTGCTTCAGCTCAACCAGTTACTTTTGAGATGCAGCAAACTTCTGATAGTGGAGTTACTGGTTCAAACCCATGGGGTGAATATGATCAAACTACAGGTGAAAATCTTAGTGGTACTTTGAATGATCCAGTGGGATCAAACTTCCAACCTAATGCTTATGATGCTTTTGGTATTGCAAAGATTGGATTTACTGCAAATGTTGGTGATGGAACATGGGATGGATGTTACAATTATAAGGTTACTGAACCAGGTGCTATTCCATTTACCTCAGCATCTGCAAATGGATCACAATTAACAGTTATATTTCCTGGTACACATGACTTTGCTATTGGTCAAACTATAGCTATTTCTGGTGCTCAAGATCAATTAAATGATTCATATGAAATTATTGCTGAGGGTTTTAGTTCATCAGTATTCAAAGCATTAACAACTAAGGTTGGATCTAGTTCTACTGGTACAGCAAGACTTGCTTCTGGATATTTCCAAGAGTTTCCTGTAACTCCTACTCCAAGAGTTTGGATTGTTGATAATACTACTGTTATTGGTGGTAAAGAAATCATTGTTGTTACACCAGGTGAGGGAGAAGAAAGATTTGCCGAAACATATGACAGTGGTACACATAACATTGCTGCTGGTGCTGGTGGAGAGAATATTACATCATATGTCATTGAGATGGCAGGTGGTGGAGGAGGTGGAGGTGGCTCTACTGGAAATGGAGATTCTGGTGGAGATTCAGAAGTTACATTAACAGTCGATGGTGCACCATATACTATTACTTGTGCTGGTGGAGATGGAGGAGCTTCTGGTAATGCTGGAGGTGCTGGTGGAAATGGAGGAACATACTCTATTCCTGCTCAATTATTTGCTGATCCAAGATTCAACTTTAGTACCTCATCTAATGGACAAGGTGGTTCAAATGGTGGATCTGGTAATGGTGCTCAACCTGCAGGTGGTCTTGGTAATGTATTTGGAGGTCGTGGATTTGGTGGTAATGGTGGATTCAGCACTTTTGTTGATACTGATAGTTGGAGTAATACATGGAGTGCTTCTGGAGAGATTCCATTAGTACAAACAAGAGATTGGTTTCCAATAACAGCCAATGATATATCTCCTGGTGCTGCTGCTGTATGGTGTCCTTGGTTATTAAACAATGGAATTTATAAAATTGTTCCAACAGGAGGTTCGGATCCTTATGTAGGACAATGGATAGAAGCTGGTGTTGGATTTGAAGTAACTGGATCAACTCTTTCTGCTGGTGCAACAGTTACATTCGCATCTGATGGTCTTTCTGAAATAATTTGGAAAGAACCGAGTGGTGCAACACTTGGTACTGCTACAAATAGTTCAGGTGACCCAGGAAATGGTCAATGTTGGACACAAAATGAAACTTTAACAGTAACTAATCTTGCTGTTGGTTGGCATCAGATAACATTTAGGGTTAGAAATGTTTTAGCTGATAATGGTGATAACTCTTGGGCAAATAACCCATGTGCTATTGGATTTACTGCTGTAAGAAATGATACTAATGCAACCATATTTACTTCTAGAGGTACTTGTACAGGTGGAACAACTACGTTTACTGTTCCTGGTTCTGGTGGAAATACTGGTAGTTATAATGTTAATAACGTGCCAGGTTATAATCCGTCAGAGGGATCTCAGATCACTGGTGTAGACTTTGATATCTCTGGTGGTGCAGGTGGTAATGGTCCCCCAAATGGTCAAGCAGGTTGTAGTACAGTTGGTGGTACAGGATCTCCAGGTAGAAGAGTTACTGGTTCAATTGGTGGAAATCCAGGAACATTATCTTGGACAATTGGTCTTCAAGGTCAAGAAGGAATAAACCAACAAGAGGGATCTATTAATGAACCTTCTGTTCCAGGTGGTATTGGTGCTTCCCAAGGTGGTTCATCAGGTTCTGGTGCATGGGGTAACGGTGGATCTGGTGGAGGTGGAGGTGGTTCTACATCACTATCAACTCAAACTGCTACAGTAGCTGGTGCTGGTGGCGGCGGTGGCGGCGGCGGTACTGGTGGTGGAGACAATAATGGTTCTGCGCCAGGTGGTGTAATTGACCCATGTTGGACAGGTGGTGCTGGATTAGCGAACCCAAATGGTTTAGCTATTGTCAATCCAATTGGATTTTCACTTGGTAATTCTGGTGGATCAAAAGGATGTACCTCTGGTGGTGGAGGAGGAGGCGGCGGTGGTGCTGGTCCTTCTGGAGGTGGTAACGGTGGTGCTGGTGGTGCCGCTGGTGCTGGTCATGTTAATACTGGATCTGGATCTGGTGGTGAAGCTGGTAGATCTGCTGTCAATAGTGGTCTTGTTTCTTCGCAATCTGAATCTGCTGGATCTACTGGAGATGGATATGTAACACTAACTGTAAACTTCCAAGCTACAGGTAATAATCCATCTGGAGGTGGTGGAGGAGCAGGTGCTGGTTTATCATTTACTATTCAACCACAATCGGTTGATGATGATATTACAACTGCATTCGCTGTCTCTGTAGGTTCAGGTGGTAATGGTGGAGCAGGTAACGGTTCCAATGGTGAAGGTGGTAGAGTTATGATTTCATGTTTTGGAAGATTACCTGGTGATGATAATGTTGTAGGTATTTCTGAACCTGCTGGTAGATATTGGGATGTGCCAGATTTCCCTCAAGCAGGATATCTTATATCTGGTAACCCTAATACTGGAACTTTAGGTGCTATTTGGCATTCTTCTTCTAGTGGAGTGGAAGTTGTTGGTGCAACTGGTTCTAACTTCCCACTTGCAAATAATATTTCAAATAATTTATCAAACAGAAAAATTAGATTTAGTGGTGCAGGAAATAGATTCCTTCAAATTGGTCCTCTTAACTTAACAAATGTAGACCAACTCACAATGGGTATCATTAAAGGTAATGGTTCTAATGGTGGTGATACACCAGAAGAAGATTTGGTTTTCTTCTGGAAAGCTAGTTTAGAAGCTACATCAGAGACACCACTGCAAGCAATTGCACAAGCAGGAACTATAAGTGCATCTGGATGGGTTAATTATTCTGTTCCTTTAGATGAGAACAGTGACGCAAGAGCTCAAGGAGTATATTTGATTGTAAGACAAACAAGACCTGATAACTCTGGTGACAATGATGATCCTTCTGAAGGAGATAGTAATGATAACTGGGGTATCGCATTATTTGGTGTTAGGTATGCCACATTCCTTGATAGAGTATTCATTCCAACCTTGGATGCAACTATGCCTGGCAATGAAGGAACATGTGGACCTGACGACGGTATTGATGTTGTGAAAAGAGTAGTTACTGCTAATGAATCAAACATCAGATTTACAGATGGTACATTTAAACTGTCAGCATCAACTCCAGTATCTGTTACTGGAACTGCACGAGTCGTGGATACTTTGGCATTGGTCACTAAGTATCATAGATCAAAGTACCTGATCAAGGCATTATAAGATAAATAACAACATAAAGAACTGATAAAATGGCGTCTTCTAGTACAGCACAATTAGTTTTTAACGCTTTTGATAGGATTCTTACTTATCAGGGAGTTCAAAAACAGTTAAACGATGATTTTTGGGATACAAAGATCTCACCTATCATCAGACCCTTATGGGATTCTGATAAGGATAGACTTGAGTTGTTTGTGTATCGTGAAGATGGAACTTATTTGATTCAAAGATCTAAGTATAGAAGAGATCATAAGACAAAGACTAGTAAATGGACATCATATGAGTTTGATCCTAGTGGTATCGAGGAATATAGTGTTTCTAATTTTTATGATAAGCTAAGAGAGCAATTCTTTGAGTTCAAAGATATATCAGAAGCACAATATGAACAGGCAGTTCGTAGAAAGATTGAAGAAGCAAACATCCTTAGTTGGGATAAGATTCTATTAGTAAGAATGTTCTTGTTAGGTGATTGTGATTGGACACAGTTAGGAGATAATGGATTAACTGACGAGAAGAAGGCAATGTGGTTAGCATATAGAAAATGGATTAGAGACAATCCTAAAACAAATGCACAGAAACAAGATGCAGAGACAGCATATGATGTTATCTTCCCTATAACACCAGACGAGTATCTAAAAAGAAAAGAGACTGGTGTATCTGAATCAGCTCTAGAAAGATATGGTCAACAGGGTAATGATAAAGATTATCTTGATAGTGATTACCATTTCTGGAAATTATCAGCTAATTCTCTATCATACTTCGCTCAAAAGATGAGTGTGTATCTAGTATTAACAACTATTACTAGAGATAATATTGGTGAAGGTACGTTTGGTAGAATTGATATTAATAATTACAGATCAAAAATTAATTCAGCACAACCACCTTATCAGTTCTCAAGTGAGGAAGAAAGGAAGAAATATTTTGGTGCTGACTACAACGGTGGTGAAATGATCACCAATGAAACTGTTGAGGAAAAAGGTCAAGCATGGTTGGATGACCTTATTTCTAGAATTGAAGCAGGAGAGGTATAATGTTAGTATCAATGAATGCACAGCGATTATATGAATTGGTTCATTATTTCGCTAAAGAAAAGAATAAGCATATCTTAGTCATCGATACATCCACATGGATGGCATTAGGTGATACTAAGAAAGCTACAGTAAAGACATACTATGAGGATTTCTTACCTGTAGATGAGATCGGAGAGATATTCTCTGAAAGATATACCTTCTATGAATTTGATAGTCAAACTAGTGCTGTTGATATAGCAAACGAGTGGTTCCCACTATCAACTGATCTAGAAGATCAAGATTATTTTATTGAATGTTACGTTATTAATCCATCAGGTGCTATGCCTTATGGTAACAAAGTTCCAGCAAAACCAGAGTAACGTAGGACACTTAGTATAGTGTCCACTTAATTGGTTGACACCCTCTGGGTGCTGTGGTAGGATGATGTCATCAAGCAAAAAACAATGAAAGTTCCTGCTCATTATGAACTCACCCATATGCAGATACAAGCTATCTTAAGGGATCATTCTATCCCTGAGGATCAGATCAAGTATCTTGGTGAGAGAGAATATACAGTACAATACTGTTCTCATCCTGAACATCATGGAAAAGTTATGCCATGGTATTTGATCAATAATGAGCATGAAGTTCCAGTTTGTGACATTGGATCAATTGACCAGTGTGAAGAGTTTGAAGATGACGAAGGAGTAGAACTAGAGAATGTTACTGATGACTGGTATGATGAGGAGGGTAACCTAATACCATGAAAACAGTTTCTCGTTACACTAGAGCAGGAAAATATGGTAAGGTTATCACTTGCCCCAAATGCTCTCAAGATGCTAGAGTATATCACTTTAGTTGGTCTGCACTCTCTTGTCAGAGTTGTGGAAAATCTGTAAATAAAGAAGAATGGCAACTAGCATGACAGACAAACATCAAAAACGTAGGGATGGACTTACCATTTTATTAGAATCTCTTCATAAACCAGATTCAAAGTTACGTGGTTGTGCACATAACCAAAAATGTTATAATGAATTGATGGAGTGGAGAGATGAAGTCATTGAATATCTTCAGGTGAGATCTCAACAAGAATTTGGAGCAGATAGCTATAAACCACCAGAATACCCATCTAGATACTAATGGATAAAAAGGAGAGAATTCTACAATCAATACAGCAGATACATACTGTAACCAAATTGATAGATGACATTGATTATAATGGTTACATGGGCAGCAAACTCATTATGGTTCAGGTTGAACTAGAAAGACAACTTACTAAATTGATTCACAATGAACGAAGAGCAATTCAAGGAAGCGATCAACAATATTTTGATGCTTCAGAACAACAACGATCACAACTTTCAGATTCTGCAGGCACAGATTGATAACTTGCAGAAACAACTGAATGAACTGAATGATCTCAAAGAGATGTTCAGACTTCCAAAAGCACAAAACAAAGATCGTAAGTTGTTCGATGAACAAGAGTGATTTTGAATTACTCCAACCTGTACAATGGCATGATGTAACAGGTTACATTAATTTCATATGTGAAGACTATCTGACGATATGCTTCATAGATGAACCTCTTCCTACGAGTGCAAACTCACGTTGGGGTCGTCACTATGCTGCTATTCTAGTATACCCTCAATATTATCATGAAATACGCTGTCGTTTGGATGAAGAAAAAAAAGAAGGGAAAGTCCCGCCAACAAGCGATCTTTTACAATTTGGACGATGCCGTTCGGTGGGAAGAGCACATAAACAGAACGATACACGCAAAAACAAACGTAATCCCCCTGTTCAGTGACAGCTAACAAACTGTCACACACCCTATTGCATGGGTCAGATTCTGGTGTATAGTAGGTACATACATCATTCAACTACTCTCCCATGAAAGAGAAAATGTACTTGGTTACTGACATCACATTCGATACTACCGATGGTGGTAATAGAGAAGGTGAAGATCTTATGACCTTAGAAGAGGAGAGAAACTTAGAGGAGGATGCCAGAGGTCTCTGGTATGCTAGAGATGAGTATCACTTATGTGACAAAATCACTGCAAAGTTTGGATTTGGTATCATTCATATCAATTCCACTACTGAGACTTTACATCCTCTTACTGCTTACATGTAACTCCTATGGAAACTCGTTCTATGCAACTGACCGTTAATCAGGTCAACTTCATCATTGATATGATGTGGGATGTAGATCCCGATCTTTGCAAAACTCTTGCAAAACGTAACCAGATTGATGATGTTCAATTACATGATCAACTCCAATACCAATTACACAGCATTTCTTAAAACAATGTCATCTGAATTGAACAACTTCATCGAAACCATGTCAGGTAACTGGGAGGAGCAAGCAGCAGAACTAGAGATCACTGTAGATGAACTCTTGAATAAACTTGCCAGTCGTGTGACAGTAAACAAACTGCCACACCAGAGGATGCACGGTTACTAATCCTTGTTATAATAAGTATATCAACAAAGGACACATGACCAACTCACCATCTTACCAGCAAGAGCTAGTGTACAAATACACTGAAATGCTTTGCCAAGCACTCATTAACGATTATGTTAGTAGTTGTGTGCGTCAATTTGAGCGTAACATTCTTACTGCTGAGTCTAAGTGGGATGTAGAATACAATACCAAGCGTATTGAAGAGATGAAGGAGAATCCTGATTATGATTTCGTGATTGAATCAGGTAGAAAATACCTTAAGATAGTCATGGTGAACAATCAGCGTAGTGTCCATGCATTTGTTGATAAAAAGACAGGTAAACTTTACAAACCAGCAGGATGGAAGTCTCCTGCCAAGCACGTCCGTGGTCAACTACTAGATTCCGCTAGTCGTGAGCACATCTTAGAGCGTTGCGACTGGGCAGGAGGTTATCTTTACATGCGTTGACAAATAACCATTTATAAATTATACTACATAGGTCACCCACTCTTCCTCTCATGCCAATTCCTGATTTTTATCTTGTTGCCGATGGCAACGCATACGCACTAGACGACAACGGTATCGCATTCGGTGCTCCAGTCAATAAGGATAATTCCGTTGATTGGGAGCATAGCTATGATTTTAGCGATCATCTTGAAGAAGACGAACTTGAGTATATTGCACATATGTGCCAAAACCTTAAACAGGCACAAGCATTAACCCACGAATTTCACCATGAGGTCTTTGTTAAATGAGTAAACCCAATCCATTAGCAGAATACATTTCTACTCTAGTAGAACCATTCTCCCATCGCTACAAAGAAGGAGAATATAGTATTACTGTTACTCCACGTGTTGATTTAGATGATGAGGGTGTGCAACGCTACTGGCGAGCATTCTCTAAGTTTCCTAATGATTTTGCTGCAGCATTAAATCGTATGCTGCCTCGTGACGTACAATTTGTATCTTACGATCACCTTTCTAATAAACTTACCCTTCTTAAAAAATGAACAACGAAGAAGCACTACTCATTTCTCAGAGACGTGACGCCATTTATGAGTGGGTAGTATCACGTTTCAAGTTTCTTATGGCAGAGGAGCGTGTTGATGATGCACTATGCTTTGCTGATGAGTATTTTGAATGGTTAGATCCTAACCAACTAGATGATGAGGAAACCTTATTCTTTGATGCTAATGAACTCAAAGCACTCTACCAAGAACTCACCCAAGGTTGATGACACTATGAAGTCATTGATACTAGAGTACATGACTCAGTGTAATAAAGGTAATCATGCTGAAGCAGAGGTTATCTTACACAAGATCAATACTATGAGGAAACTAACTGATGACAGTTAATTGTATATCAGCGTTTCCTTGTCCTATTCTTCAATTTGGTGTTGATGGATTTCCTGATCAACGTGATCAGATAATACGGAACATTTACTCTATAAAGGAAACAACTGAGTCTGTTAGCTATTCAAATGAGGGTGGGTGGCAGTCTCCAAAACAAAGTCCAACACCAAATATACTGTTCAAGAGTGTCAATAGTATTATGACACAATTCCTTAATGAGGAATTACAGTACAGTATTGGTAATGTGTGGTTCAATGTGAATAGTGAGGGATCATTCAATCATAAGCATACTCATCCATGCTGTGATCTTGCTGCTGTATTCTATGTGAAAGTTCCTGAGGGTGATTGTGGTAGACTTGAGATTGAAAATCCAAACTACTTCAATCAGGTTAAACTATTAGATGCGATGAAACCAAATATCAAGGAGAGTATGATCGCATTCACATCTATGTGGTTAAATCCTGTAGAAGGGTGTGGTTTCATTTTCCCATCTCATCTAACACATCGTGTCTCAAAGAATAACACTAAGGAGGATAGGATAAGCATTTCATGGAACATGCACGTAAATTAAATGGTAAAGAAGACATCACGCACCAACGCAGCGTTGAAAGACAACTTAGCATCTTTGAATACAAAGAGCAAGCGATCAACGAGTTCCTCAAAGAAGAGAACCTCAACCAAGATCACGATCACTCAATCACGTAAGAAGGATTTGTTTCCTATGATGGGAATGTATAAGTTTCCATATAGGTTTGAACCAATGCCTGAAATACAAGATAGATTGAACTTAGCATGGTTTGATGAGTATTATGGTGAGGAACGTATGATAAATCACATACGTAAACATAAACTCAAGTCACACCAGTACAAATGTTATGTGAACTACTGGTGGTTGAAAGACAAATCTAATGTCAAATAACATGTCTAAAGAACAACTGATTAAAGCATTAGAACAAGTGCTTAGTGTTAAGTGTGAAACCATTTACACTAAGAACTCTCAGGGTGATGAAACATTACGTTATCAATTTACCATACCACTTGATAAAAAGTAGTCCATGTGTTATAATTAGTATCAACTATGTCACTACTACCATGGACAACGAACAGTTAATGGAAGAGATGCAAGTGCAAGCACAAGAAGATGGTTACATTTTCGATGATGCTGCTACATATGACCTAGAAATTGATTACACAACCCAATCATGATTCTATTTTTAGCTAAACCTTCGGTGTACACATTACCTGGTACATGGGAGAAACAACCATTTATTGAAGCAGGTCTTGCTATACCAATTCTTATTGGTGTAGTTGTCATTGCATTAATGGGTTATGGTATATACATGACCTTTGGTGCAGGTAAGGAAGGACTTAGAGATGAGATTGATGAACATGCAAAGATGCATGAATTGGGCATAGCACATGGGCACGAGGGTAAGAGAGCTTATGTGACAGGAGTAAAACAGGATTACCCAAAACATAATCACGATTAAGAACATGAATGGACTTGGACTTGAAATCACATTCTGGGTAATACTAGGATGTTACTGTGTATATCTCTGGGAGGAACGTAAAACATGAAATTTGATACACAATTCAGTGTTCCTCACGAGGATATTAAACATAAGGATACACTACTACAACTGTTGAAGGAGAGAGCGTACCGTAAAGGACAGTATACTCTATCATCAGGAAAAGAGAGTGAGCATTATGTCAATTGTAAACCTGTCACACTCTCATGTGAAGGTAACGCACTCTTATCACACGTGATGATCAAGTATATTGAGGATAAATCCGTTGCTGTTGGTGGATTAACACTAGGTGCGGATCCACTTGTCATTGGTATCGCACAGAAAGCGTACTATAAGTGTAACAGACATATTGATGCACTCATCGTGCGGAAGAACCCCAAGGGATATGGTACAAAGGAAGTAATAGAAGGTAACAAACCAAAGAA
>PAPD01000061.1 GCA_002708765.1 Gammaproteobacteria bacterium
TACGGCAAGATCCTCGGATCTCGTCTCGACCTGATCGTCATCGACGACATTTCCAATCTCGAAAACACACTCACGGAGCATTCCCGTGAAAAGATGTGGGAGTGGGTGTCCGGCGAGGTTCTCTCTCGACTCCCGACCGATACCAGCGGTCGAGTATGGGCTGTAGGCCACGTGTGGCACCGGGAAGACGTAATGCACCGTCTATCTCGAATCCCCAGCTACCACACTATCAAATACTCAGCCTTTCAGCCTTCCGACGACGGGGAGAGCGAAGTGCCCCTTATCCCGGAGATGTGGACGGTAGACGGGCTCAAACGGCGAGAACAGGAGCTTGGGCGCTTGGCTCCGAATATGCTGCGCAACATCATCCCCGCGTATGACGAGGCGCGTATTCGCCAGTCCAGTATTGAGAAGTGCTTGGCCCGGGGGAGAGGTTTGAGCTTAGCGCCTCACTGGAACCCGGCGGACTCTCCCACTTTCACGGGAGTTGACTTGTCCGTAGCCACTTCGGACCGAGGGGACCTCGCGTGTCTTTTTACCATTACTATTTTGCCCGATGGTTCTCGCCGCATTCTTGACATTCGCTCTGGAAGATGGACGGGGCCACAGATCCTTGAAGAGCTGCTCGACGTTCACCGGAACTTCGGCTCTATCGTCATGGTCGAGAATAACGCAGCTCAAGATTACTTAGTACAGTTTGCGGGTCATCTGGCCACGGTTCCTCTGCGCCGCCACACCACGGGATCGAACAAGCACTCTCTCGCCTTCGGGATTGAATCTTTGGGGACAGAGATGGATCAGGCGCGGTGGATCATCCCGTGCGACGCGAACCTTGTGCCGGGGGAAGAGATCGCTAGGTGGATTCGGGAATGCCAAGCCTACATACCCACGGAGCACACGGGAGACCGCTTGATGGCATCGTGGATTGCGCGTGAGTGTGCTCGTCAAGCGGGGTATAGTGGCGGCTCGTGGACCTACCGAGAAGATGAGAACTTCTACCAAGTAGACACGCTTTCGCGTTAGAAAAGAGTCAAGTATGGCCGCACATCTGGAAAAAGGGGGCATTTCTGGCGTCATGCAGGACGGGCAGACCGTCACGCTGGGAGAGCAGGGACTACTCCACCAGCGGCTCGTAGAGCAATGGGTATATGGCATGAGGGTGCTCAACCTTGCCCATGACGAGCGGTGTCGGCATCTAAAGCATTGCCAGGCATTTTATGACGGGTCTCAGCACGGTCACCTTGGATTGACGTGGAACGGCGTTCCTAGAGACCCGGGTGTCGGGTACATGTGGGAAAGGCGCCAGCCCCAAGGGTTCGTTCCTGTCAACTCGTCGATGTGGATCGAGGCTCGCAAGCCAGACGCGCCCGTTCCCCTTGCGCGGCAGGTTATCTCGCGCTTCACGGAACTTCTGCTCGGCGAGGGGCGCACCCCAACCATCTGATGCTTTTCGGATCCCGCCACTCAAGACTACTTGGACGCGTGCTTCCGAGAGTCCGATATGTGGGATGTACTATCGGAGGCCCGGGACCTCGCCGGCTCCTGTGGATCGGCGGCTATTGCTCTCGGTGTCTCACGCGGGCACTTGACCGGAGAGGGGCTCAACCCCGCGGATTTGTGGATTCCCGCATGGGAACCGGACTACCCCGGATGGTCCCCTCAGTACGTGGTCGAGCAGTATACGATCAATAAACAACGTATCGACCCCGAGACTCACGAGCTAGAACTTACGCCACACTGGCGCACGCGGGCGTGGACCCCCACCGAGATCGTCTATTACGAGGATGTTCCTGTAGAAGACGCACACGAAACTGGGATTCCGGTTCGGGAACGCGTGGAGCACGGTCTCGGGTCGTGTCCAGTGGTGTGGTATCAGAACACGCGTTCCACTCGCCTCCCGGACGGTCAGCCCGATTGTGCGACAGCGTGGCCGCTACTGGATAAACTCGACCGTCTTCAGAGTCAGGTCTACAAGGCGGCTATTGCCAATGCGGATCCCACTCTCGTGATCAAAGAAAATCGCGCACAAAGACGTGGGGATAATCGGCTGATCCAAAAGGGGTCTAATCACGTTATTGCACTTTCGAACGAGGGCTCGGCTGATTACTTGGAGATGGCCGGCTCTAGCGTGGGTGCTGGTCTAGAAGCCATCGACAAGTTGGTGCGGGAGATTCTCACCACGGTGGAGTGTGTGGTCATCGATCCTGAGTATGCGAGGGCCTACCAATCGGGTGAAGCCATGCAGCTTCTTTGGCGTTCTATGGAGTCACGTGCGAATCGTCTTCGCACGACTCTGGGCGCAGCAATCAAAGAGATCTCTTATTACTTCCTAAAGATGGCGGAAGTGCATGGAGTGGCCAACGTGGAAACACGGGGAAGTTCGGAAGAGACCGCCGGACTTTTGCTACCTCCCAGAAAAGTCGAGACGACGGTGCCGAGTGAGCTACTCCAGCGCGTACCCGAGGGTCCCGCGATGGATAGTGGGCCGGCGGAACTTGCGGCCAAGCCCAACTACACATGGGCTCCCCATGAACCGGGTAACGCGAACGCGTACATCGAACTGGACTGGCCGAGTTACTGGAGCCCCACTCCACAGCAAGTCATGCAGATGGCAAACGCCATGGGGGTCGCCACGCAAGGCAAGCCTGTGATCACCAAGGAAAGTGCAACGCGTAAGATTGCACAGATGCTCAACATCGACCCTGAAGAAGAGGTGAAGCTCATGGGGGAAGAGGGGGAGCATCAAATGGGGCAACTCATGAACTTGGGGAAGGTTCAAAACACGCTCGACGAAGAGGATGGGGAAGACACTTTTGATGACGAGGAAGGGTCCCGGGAAGAGGATGAGGAAAAAAATAAACTTTTGGGGAAGCCCAAGCCTAAGAAAAAAGTGACGATGACCCCTCTGGGTAAATGTAGCCACCCCAATCCCGCCGAGTGCCGGATCCACGGGATCAAGGCTCAGCAGCGAGCGCTTCAGAAAAAAGACAAGGGTAAGGCGCCCTAATGAGGGATATGCTCCAACACCAAGCTGACTCCATCCGTCAGCTCAACGCTGGAGCACGCAAGCGGGCCCTTCGTCTCACTCAGGATCGGCTCCGAGATATAAGAAAAGAGCTTGGTGCTATGCAGCTCGGATCGTGGGGAGCCGCTTCGCGTTCGGCCACCATGGTCCAGCTTCAGGCAGCAATCACGGAGCTATCACGGGACCAAACGAGCTTTCTACGTCGTTTCTTGAACCGAGTCACCAAGCGTAGCGTAAAAGACGCGGCTCAGACTCTCACTTCATTGGATCGGGCCTATGGGGGAGTGGTGCAACCCCTCCGCTTTGACGCTGTGGATTGGGTGGAGAACCAAGCGAAGTATCGATCCACGGTGCGCTTGCGAGAGTTCACGCAGTCCTTTTCTCGATACGGAGCACGCACAGTTTCCATTGTGGAGGATGAGATCGCGAAAGCGATTATGGCCGGAGAGCCCTGGACTGCCGCCCGAAAGAAAGTTTGGGAAGCCACTAAAAATGTGGTGGGCCACAATCAGTGGATGGTTGATCGCATCCTTCGCACAGAAACGAGTGCGGCTTACAACGCAACTATTCTGGCGGCCCTGGAGGAGGAGGATACCCCTCAAAATCCCATGATGAAGCGTCTGGTCGCGACCTTCGACTGGCGCACAGGTAAAGACTCGGTGATGCTCCACGGCCAGACGCGACCCGTCAAAGAACCGTTCTATGACGCATGGTTTGGCCGTGAGTACATGGCCCCTCCCAACCGTCCCAACGACCGCGAGATCGTGGTCCCCTGGCGAGCCAGCTACGGTACTAAGTTCATGGGCGATGACGAGGGGTACATCCAGGACTCGGAAGACGCGGGGGAGGTGGACGAAAAGCCCGACTTTCTTGGGGCTCGAAATAAAGAAGCGCAGCCGGTCTATGAGAGACTCACTAAGAAGAGAAAAAAACCTCTCAACTTGATCACTTTACGTCGTACGGTCATCACAGGAACGCTCGTCACCATTGCGTCGCAGCTTCGGTCAGTTGAGGCCGCCCGAAGATCGATGGGAGATCTAGGGGGCTACGAACGCAAGATCCTCGACGAACGGTACAATAGGCTCAAGGGCTCGGAGAGGGCGCTAAAACAAGAATGGGCTGAGCTAGGGACACTTCAGGAGACCTTGGAACGGTACGCCCCGGGTACGACGCGTTTTTATACTCCACGTGAAGCCGCTTTCTACGCCGGGGTGGCGGAAAAAGATCTAAAAAAAGCCACTATGGCTGGGGCTATCGCTGGATTGTGGGTGATCGTCAATGGAGAGCGCAGACCGATGTACACGGCTGAATCTCTGGACGCCTGGAAGAATAAGCCAGCGGGAAGTAAGCCTCTCCCGGTGCCCCAGCCGGTGGAGGGCGACACTCTTCCAGACTTGAAGAAAAAGTTGCGTTTGATCGATCAACTACCTCCGAACGAGGTCTCCGAAGTTCGGCGTCAAGTGGTGCAAGAGATTGATCGACTAGAGGGACTACGAGACGCGACTACAGTCAAAAAGATGTCGTGGGATCTCCGGCGTAAAAAAAGACAGCCCACCGAGACAATCGTCTGGGTCTCTCCCGCTGTCATGGGGCAGTTAGTGAAGAAAAAGGATGTTTCTTCTACGGCTGGCGGTCCTACTTTAGACCGAGCCCTTCCAGGGATCCGAGCCACCTTGCGTGGGGCTTCCAGTGAGCATCCGGTTCGGCTCACCACCAGAGGCCACAGGAGCCACCAGGAAGCTCTCACTAACGGAGCGGCCTGGGTGCCCCTTCTAGTTGACCAGCGAGAGCTTGAAGGTTTCAAGGATCTCCTGGGGCGTGGAAACTACAAGACGGGGAAGCGCCCTCCCACGAACACGGGTTCCCCTGGGTTGTCGCGTGACCGTCCAGCGGTCATGGTGGGGTCTTCGTCGATGGGCCTCGGAACGGCCGCTGATAAAGCCGGAGTATCGGTTCAAACGATACGCAATGCGATCCGTTCTGGAGAACTTTCAGCGCGGCGAGTCGCTGATCCGAACCGGCCTTCTCGTACGATCCAACTGGTGAAGTCAAACGATCTCGTAAACTGGGAAAAAGAGCGGCGCTCGGGGCCTTAAGATGAGCCAGGAGTAACCGACCCCAAGCGCGCAGCTCCCCACCACGCTGCCCAGGAAAAGGTGGGAGAGTCAATAGACCTCACCGCCAGTAAAAAGGTGCGGGCCTTTCACCCGCTCGTAAACTGCTTTGATTCGCAAGTTTCTAGGCATCCTGTCACGGGATTGCCAGCGCGGCGAAGTTTATCGTGTTGCCATCCCACGTGCGGGCCTTCCACCCACTCGTAACCGTAACTCGGCAACTAACGGTTATCGCCACTCCCCCACAACCAAAGAAAGGGGGAGTATGACACTCAAGAATCGGTAGCGAGTCTTTCGATAACCTCGTGCTCTACGGGTCGCACGGGGGTGTCGTGGTCGAAATGAGAGATCCGGCCGTCTTGGAGGCGAACGCAGAGGTACGTGATCTTCTCAACCGTGAAGTCGCCTGGTCCCCGATGGGTGCAATGACTCTCGTGATGAGTGCGAAACCAGAGTCCAGCATCGGTTCCAGAGTAGAAGCATTCACCGATCTTCACATCGCGGAGATGGTCAGTAGGGGTGGAAAAAAAACGATCTCTCGGGGGAGTACGCATAGTGTTTGGTCCTTTCTCCCTGAGGGCTACAAATCGACCTTTAGACGCTTGATGATCGAATCAGGAGTCGCGACAGCCGTGATCTGATAGTTCGAAACTGAGATGTATTCTACAGGTTCGTGCCTATCAATAATTTCCCATTTTATAGCCTCGTCTACATCACCCACTCTCACCAGCGCCTTCCACTCTGCGTCCTCAAAAAATCTGTCATCCTCGTACCAAAGAACTGCGGTTGCCGTCATAATGGGAAAATAGTCTTTTCCCCGTTTTTTGGTGAGCCGACGAACCGCGACCGGAGACAGAGGGGGAGCTACGTGAATCTGCACGCCGTCTGGGTAATGATTCAAAAGCTCACAAAGCTGAGAGAGAATCTCGGGCATCGTGGCATCAGGTGGTGCCTGGTCCGGGAATAGTCGAGCAATCTTTGACATTTTTCTCTCTTTCCGTAGCTCTGAAAAAGTTGGTGGGCAGAGGGGTTCCGAAGCAAAATGATTTTTACAACTTATTTTTCTGTTGATTCTGTGCGGTCTTCTTATGTTAGCGCCGCACAATCCGCCGAGAGCATGTCAGGATTGATTTTTCTGGGAAAGGGGGACACTGAGGGTCCCTTCTTTCGCGTAGAAGTGCGTTTTAGCGGCTCGTAGCAATGACGGCGTGGGGTGGTGGGTGATCACTATCACCGCTCGATGGGCTGAGAGTTCCTCCAAGATTGCGACGGCGCGGTCCATACCTTCGGTGTCCAGAGCGTCAAAAATCTCGTCACAAAACAATGTAGACGTACCTTGGCCGTGTCCCCCTTCGGAGATCTGGCCTAAGGCGAGGGTGAGCGCGATGTCAATTCTTCGCCTCTCGCCTCCAGAGGCCGATACGTAAGGGAGATTGAACACCGAGGGAGAGTGTGTGGAGGCTGGTGGTTCGTCTCCCTCAAGCGCCAGCAATGCACTGGACGCGGCCTCGGCCTTGCGCTTGGAATAGGTAAGTGAGATGGCTTCTTTTGCCGTCCCATCTTTTTTTTCCGTGTAAGGAGATATTTCGAGGGAGAGTTCTCCACCAAGACGGGAGAGCCAATAGTTAGCGGATTCTTCTAGGGCTTTGGTTGTTTGCGCCACCAAAAGGGATCGTACTCCTCGGGTGGACAGTGTTTGAACACAGGCACGAAGCACCGAAATCTCCTGGGTGTACTCGTGAATTTGAGCGTCGAGAGTGAGCCCCTCTGTCTTAGCTTCGGCCAAGTCACGCCCCGCTTCAGCGGCTATGGACTCCGCTTTTTTCCCCCAAAGCTCGGCCTGCTCGGCTTCCATGGATCTTTTTCGGTTTTGGTCTACTTCGCGCTGGTAGCTTCTTTCTTCTTCCGTGAGGGCCGCAACCTCCTCATAGATAAGAGCCACCTTCTCATCATAGGAGGCTCTCTTTTTTTCTACGACCGCCGCCAGATCTTGAATCCGTGCGTGGAGATGAGATAACAGAGTTTCTCCTACGTCTTGGCCACAAGTGGGGCATTTGCCGTCACCGATGCGCTTTCGCTGCGTGCGCAGATCCAAGAGTTGAGCTTCCCCCTCGACCATACTTGTGGCCTGCGCTTCACGTAGAGCCTTCCACGCGCCTTCCCTATCGGCACGGGCACTCTGGAGAGCGATTTGTGCTTGAGAATGCTCTGAGCGCTCTTCTGAAGTTAGAGGGGGCGCGAGTTCATCCGGCGGAAGACCATCCAGGAGTCGCTTATGTATCTCTGCGATCCGCGTTTCCACCAGGGCCTTGGCCTGGACCGCTTCGGCTAGTGCGGCTTCTTTTTTGCGGCATTCCTCCCGGGCGTTCTTGTGAGCTTGGTCTAGAGCCGTGAGACCAATAACGTCCTCAATAACGCGCTTTCTATCGGCGTCTGAAGCCAACGTAAAAGCCGCACTGTCCGACGACGAGAGAACGCACGCTTTTCTCCATTGTCTCCACGTGAGGGGCAAAGCCTTGTTCAGAGCCTCTTGGGCGTGCGTTGTACTCTCATAGGGCGCGTCCCCAAAAGAGAGCTTTACTCGGGGTCCCCCGGGTCCATGACGTTGAATGGCGAGGGGCACCTCTTGAATCGTCAGATTGATTTTGGGAGACGTGGCGGTGGGGTTCCAGACAGACTTGGAGCGAACCCCCCGCCCATACGCCGCCATAGAGACCGCTTCGATGACGCTAGACTTGCCCGCCCCGTTTTCTCCCTGAATGAGCACAATTCCCGTGTCTGGAAGGGCAAAAAAGTTCTTCTTTAGACCCATGACTCCAGACAAATGGAGGTGTTCAATGCGCATTAGTCACCTTCTTCCACGAATGACATGTCAAAAGAACGCAGCCTATCCCGAGCCTCGCCTACGTCGAAAAGGCTCCCGCTAGGACCGTTGTCCACGACGTTGACCGCCGCACGGAGAGATTCGGCTAGCTCCCACGCCGTTCGTAGTGCGTGGTGGTAGCCGGACATCAATGGGCCGAGCCCTAGATCCGAGCCCACTCTTTCGGTCGCCGCACGGAGTTCTACCAATGCTCCAAACTCCTTGGCCATTGCTCGGTCGTCTCCAGGGTGGAGTTGGCGCGCCTCCCGGTAAAGGCTCAGCAAAATGTCAGGAGTGAGCGTGGGGTGGTCCATATAACTAGCCTGCCTCAGAACCGGCTTCTCGTAAAAAATAACGCGAGCGCTCCACTACTTCTTTTTTATCGGGCTCTCCCGCAAAGGCTGTTCGGATCACGTAGCTCTCCAGCGCTCCGTTTAGGTTGTCGGCGGCCCGGACATCCTGGGCGAGGTTTTGCAGGTGGGCGGCTGGAGGGGGCTCGATTTCGACTAGGATGCCACCCAGGTTGCCCTGGAAACTGTGAGGGTCATCCATATAGGAGTTCTCAAAGTCCTTGGCTTGTTTACTGAGGGTTTGGAAGCTCTGTGGATCGCAGCGAATCCTAAAAAAACCGTAGCCGTAGGGAGACGTGGGAGCCTCAGATTTTAGCCAGTGTTCTACGTCGGATAAGCTGGGAACCGTGAAAAAACGGGGTCCCGGTATCACCTTGCGTGACCACTCACCAGTCTCGGTATCCCATACGATTAGAGAGCCATAGAGATCTGTTGCATCTAAGCGGGAGCTGAGATCAGACCAACCTGTAGGGACCAAGGCCCCCACTTGAACCGCGTCTCCACGGGGTAGCTGATGGCGTTTATGACGGTGCCAGTCTCCCGCAAAGCAGTGTAGGAAGTGCTGGGGTAGTCCGGGTGCTAGGCAGTGGTGGTAAGGATGCTCGACGGAGCTTACGTCTACTGCCGTGGCCGATTGGTGCGCCCACGGAGGGCTCTCAGGCGAGCGGATTCCAAAATGGCCTATGATTCCCCGTACTTCGCCACCCTTCACCATGTCATCAAGGTGAGGAAAGGCTCGGGCTAGTGAAGTGCCTGTAGGAGAAAAGGGGAACACGGCGACCCCTTCGAAAAAATCTGGTTCATCCCATATTTTCTCCACCACTGGCGCTAAAGGCGCTAAAGAGTGGTGACCTGCGCTCGTCGAAACTTGCTCGTGGTTGCCGGCTAGAAGGTGAACCGGCATCGTAGCCATTTGGAGGGTCGCCTGCGTGCGGGCTAATATCGCGGGTGAGGGGTTAGCCGAATCCAGGAGATCTCCGGCTACCCAAAATGTCTCACAATCCGTTCCTTCGGCTGCCCCCAAAGCCCCTGCTAAAGACGTGAGTGCGTAGTGCGCACGCTGGTTGACCCCGTTGACCATAGGGCCTCCCAGCTTGCGGTGGTTCCCCACGTGAACGTCGGCGACGATGGCGATTCTCACGAGATTGCCTCCCGGAGGGCGGCCTTCAGGGTTTCGTCGCTGGCGAGACGTTCCAGCATCGCCTTGCGCCCGTTCGCGAGTTTTTCGTCACCCTGCGAATACCACGCTCCCGACCGTTTCAATGCGCCCTTTTGAACGGCTAAGTCCAAGATCTCCGCGTTTTGATCGATCCCTCGGCCATAAGAGATGTCAAAAAGTGCTTCCCGAAAAGGAGGGGCACACTTGTTCTTGGTCACTTTGACTTTGGTCTCTTGCCCTACAACCGTCTCACCCTCTTTGAGGGACGCCTTCCTTCGAATGTCGAGACGAATGCTGGCGTAGAAGGGTAGGGCTCGGCCGCCCGTCGTCGTCTCGGGACTGCCGAACATGACGCCGATCTTCATGCGAATCTGGTTGATGAAAAGGACCATGACCTTTTTCTGGTTCGCAATAGCGCACAGTTTCCTGAGCGCCTTCGACATCATCCGAGCTTGGACTCCGGGTTGAGATTGCTCGATCTCTCCCTCAATCTCCGCTTTGGGGGTGAGCGCCGCCACGGAGTCTATGGCGATCACCATAGGCTCTTCCGCGGCCTGAATGATGGCTTCCGAGATTCCGAGGGCCTCTTCTCCAAACGACGGCTGTGAGACAGCAAGTTCGGAAAGGTTTACGCCGATGGCTTCGGCATAAGTGGGATCGAAAGCGTGCTCGGCATCAATGAAAAAGGTGGGTATGCCTTCTTTTTGTGCTTCAGCCATCACGTGCAGAGCTAGGGTTGTCTTCCCCGCGCTGGCCGGTCCATAGAGTTCGATGATGCGCCCCAAAGGGAGCCCCCCGATCCCTAACGCCCGGTCAAGCGTTAGGGATCCGGTGGGTACTACAGCCTCGGAAGTTGTCGCCAAGGAGGTGGAGGTAAAAATAGCTCCCTCTCCGTACTTGGCGCGCACCGCATCAAAGGGAGAGTGCGTCTCTCCGGCTTTTTTGGATGATTTTTTCGGCATTAGAACGCCAGATCGTCGTCAGGGTCCCCCGGAAGATGATCCATGGCCGACGCAGCGGGTAGAGCTTCCCGGGGAGCGTCCTTGACTTGAACCACGGGACCAGCGGATTCACCAGGGCGCCGTCCGGCCATGATGTCTAGAATCTGCTCCTCGGTGGGGGGTGTGATGAACTTCCGAAGGTCCGGCTGAGAGTTCACCCATTCGAGCGCCTGGGAGGAGTTGTCCGAAAGAGGTCGGCCACCCCGGGGGTCAGCCTGAAATGTGTAGGTCGTACCCTCTCGACCGGAACCTTCCTTGGAGATCACAAGGTCCCTCCCATCGGCCGTGGGAGTCACGAGATTGACGCCTGTGACTCCAACCATGAGCTTTCGGATCTTTTCATACGCGGACTTCCCTTGGAACTTGCGATAGGGGTAGGAACCCTCGTAGATCTTCGGCCCCGTAGGCGACGACCGGTCAATCACGTTCATGAGAAAGCGGTGTTTCGGCTGCATGTCGTCAGCCGACGCGCGGTCAATAGGGTCGGACGAAGCCCGAAGACGCCGGATTTCCTCGCAGATGGGGCACCTCCCGATCCCCATCTTCTCAGGACACGGGGCGGCAATGTATTTCCCGGGCTCGTGGGATGACTCATAAAAGTGCTTCCACAGCACAAAAAATGGCTCTGGGCGTTGGCCTTTCTGCTGGAACCACTCCAACCAAGACACTGGCGGAGGGAGGATGCGAAGCACATTTTCTCCCGGCTTGATCTTGAGAAAAAGATCTTCACTGCTGGATTCCTTCGCAGCTTCGAAGTCTTCCGCTGCGGCGCTCATGTCGAATTCGAGAAAGTCTGATTTTGCGATTGTTGTCATCGTTCTGTTCCTTACGTTGTTTTTTTCTAGTGTCGGAAGGTGTCCATTTCTTTACGCACCGATGCACCTAAAGAAATCAACATCTCTTTTTTCGCCGCGAGGGCCGCCACGACCCCTTCGGCCATCTTTTTTTCTACTTCGGCCGTGTGAAAATCCTCACGTGAAGCTACGACGGTCTCGTCTACTTCGACGGAAGCTGCAAGCCGAGCTTCCGTCATCTTTTGACCGGATTGCTCTGCGAGCTTCTTAGCGGTCAAATAAACAACGGCCTCAGTTTCCTTTAGCCGAGCTTTAGCGCGGAGAGCCACCCCTGTGGCTTCGGCCAGCGCAAAGGATGCTCTAGCGATTTCAGGGGGCAGCCGAGCGTACTCCCCATGCAAATCTGCCTCGTTTATCCCATATCGATCTTCGATAGGGTCTCTGCCTTCTTTTTCTGTTTCAGTCATTGTGGATTCTCCTTTTTTCGATTCTTGTCGTTGTTGCGGGAAGTGTGAAGGGAATAAAAAGGGGTTGTTGCTTAGAAATCCAATCATGAACCAGATAGGGGCGCCAATCAGGAACCCGGTAATCCGGGGGTGCAACTGCCACCAAATAAGAGTCATGCCGGTTTCATTTCTCCCCAGGATTTCCCGGTTTCTACGTCTACGGAAAGACGGATACCGTGATCAGTGTGATGACTTTCCATGATCTTTTTTACCCAAGAGATGGTTTCGTCTACGTCATCGTCTGCAACCTCTAGCAATAGAGAGTCGTGAACTGCCAGCACCAGTTTGGCGTCGATCCCCGTCTCGTCTATCCATTGGCGAACTTTTACCAGTGACGCGAGGCAATACTCATGCCCCGTACCTTGTACCGCGGTGTTGTAGGATTGGCGCTCGGCTCGGGACGATTTTTTCGTGTCGGAGAGTCCTAGATCGGGCAAAGGTCGTTTTCGTGCGGGTAGTCCCGCCCAGAACGTACAGGTCGAATAGTCCTGTTTAGCTTGGTGGACTTGTTGACGAATCCAGCGTTTCAGTACCGGATATCGAGCCATTACAGCAGCCTGAGCTTTTTTGGCAGCGCGCTCACTGATATTGAGCATGAATGCGAGTGCCTGCTCGGAACCTCCATAAAGAGTCTGAAAGACCACACCTTTCGTCACCGACCGCCGTCGCTTTTGCTCGTCGGCCAGAGCGTCTCCCTGGAGACCTCCACAGGTGGCAAAGTCGTTGCCCCAGAGTTCTTCGGAGATCGCCTCGGCTGTCTCCCGGTGAGGGTCCCCCTCTCGGTCGAAGACATCGATCAGCACCGGGTCGCCCGATAGCATGGCAGCCACCCGAACCTCCAAAGCTCGATAATCCGCTTGGACGAGGGTGTAGCCTTTCGGAGCGCAAAAAACTGACTTCACCATTTTGGCGAAGCGGCCTCGGGATGGGATGGTCTGGAGATTAGGGCGCGTGCAGGACATACGGCCTGTGGCGGCCCCGGCGACATTGAAAGAACAGTGGATCCGACCGTCTGGTCCTACGTGCCCCAGAAGCCCGTCCACGTACGCGCTGCGCAACTTTGTGACCTCTCTCCACTGAAGTAGTAGGGGGATGACCGGATGTTGGTCTTGCATTTCCCGGAGCGCTTCTCGGTCGAGAGATGGCGCTCCTTTTGCCGTATTTTTGACCACCTTTAGGTTGAGCTTTTCAAATAGAAACTCACCCAGTTGCTTCGTAGATGCGAGTTGTACGTCTTCCGGGATCCACGTGCGGATCTCCCTTTCGATGTTGCCGTTGAACTCATCCAGCTCGGTGCGAAGCACATTCACACGCTCGTTGGAAACCGGAAGTCCCCACTGCTCCATCGCTCCGACGGCTTCGGGAACAGCGTCTAGATGAGATCGGCGCAGAGCACTGGCGGCCACGGGGAGCCGGCTGTGGAGAAGACGCCAAAGCAGAGCGGTGGAATACACATCTCGTGCGCAGTATTGAGCACACACTTCCTGGTCTATGAGACCGTACGTGTAAATCGGAACGTCCTTAGAGGAAAAAATAGCGGTAAACCAATCTTCCGATAGAGGGCCCGCGAGATCTTCAAAGGTAGTCCGCTCGTGATCAATGGTACGCTCTCGCACCCATTCCTCACGCAGCCGCTCTCTTTTTTCTTGGTCGGTGGCAGGCCGTACGCGGTCGGGAACTTTGCGGGCAATCGACCGTCCAGTTGTAGATACCTGCGTCTCCACACGGTACGTTTCAACGTAGGGCTCCTCGGCAATCGACCGAGCCCTAAGTAGAACCCGCCGAGCTTTGGCCAAGTGTGCTTTTCCCTCACCCTTGTGGCCCCCCATGCCCACGAGATGAGATAGGTCGTCGAGACCTCCGGGCCCTTGTGAATCGAGCACTTTTGCGAGAAGCATCGTGTCACCGATCTCTGTGTCATGTGGGTAATATCCCCACACTTGAGCCATAGAGTTGAGGTCGTACTTGACGTTTTGGCCGATGACTCGCGACGCTCGGGACAACCCCTTTTTGATCATAGCCACGACCGGGGAGTCTGAGTGTAGATCTCCGCGGGCATAGTAGAGATCGGGCTCTTCTCCCTCTTTGAGAATGGCGGCTACCCACACCACGATCTTGTGTTCGGAGGTGTGCTGAGCCCCGAATGTTTCCACGTCAACGACTACCTCTGCGCCTTCACAGGATTGAACGAACTGGTGTAGTTTTGTATGAGATGTTATAGTAGTGAGGGATTCTGCCCATACCGTATCGGGAAGAGCCCATACCGGAGCCCCGGTTTTAGCGATCCAGCGCAAGTCATCGTTCACCCATTTTCGATGCGCATGGGAAAAAGCGAGTGCGGAGGCGGGAGGAAAGCACCACACCGGGGTCTCCCCGAGATACCCCATGCCCAAACGGAGGCGCTGGGGGTTCGCTGTGCGGCCCAGGACCGCGGTGGTGGGAATCTTACCCGCACAAATAACCATGGACGGGAGAGCCTCCGCGAAAGCTGCATGAAGCATCGGACGCTCTTTTCTCCATGCGTCTTCGGTCCCCGCCCGAGAATGGGAGCGGCAAGCCGCCACCCCGGCGTCGGGGAAAGCCGCTTGGACTCCACGCAAAAGACGCAGCTCACTGTTTGCGGGCGACCTTGGACTGTCGGCTACCGGGGTAGGGGGTGGCCCCAGGACCACTAACACGCAACCGGGAGTCGGCAGGTAGTCTCGCAGAAAAAGTTTGGCGACCTCCGAGTCGGCAAGGTCGCCCAAAGGGGCAGAAAAAAGATCATCCTGTAGTGGGTTGATTGGTACGTCCATAAGCGTTCTGTTGGGCTTCTTTTACGAGCAGTTTTAGATCCTCTTCTTTGAGGACTTCAGTTTTGCCGGCGATGGCGCTTATCACCCCGGCTATGATGTGAAGAGAGGCGGAAATCGAAGACCCCGCATAAGCGCTTTGTTGACTCGCCGCGGTTCGTGCCACGGTGTCTCGGTCACGTGTGGATTCGAGAATCCTCTGGAGTGATACCTTTTGGATGTCGGATAGATCCGACACCCCGAGGACCTCCATGATAGCTCGGATCTGGACCTCCATAATCGACCTACACCACAGGAAGGGAAGCGATCACACGGTTGACGCGCGTCGAAAATGCGCGCTCGTCTACATTGGAAAATGCGGGGATGAGCGGGCGGTAGGCATGCGCCGCTTCTTGGAGAGAATCACGTCCCACGGCTCGGTCCAGGATCATAAGGGCTGGTTTCAACGACTTCAGCGTTTGGATTTTTTCAAAATCCTTGGCGCTTAGCCGGGACTGCAATCCCTCCATTATCTGTGGCATTTTTGCACTGCTCTGCCCTTCGGGGCTGGTGGCGTCCCCGTTGGCTTCCTTGGGACCACCCTCAACTTTGGGCTGTGGATCCTTCCGGGGGGGCTCTTTGGTGGCGAGCACTTCCATGGTCTGCGTATGGAATTTGATACGAGTCCCGTCCTGGAGTTCCGCCACGGCCCTCGGAGTTCTGGCACTCCGCTGGACGCGTACAACCGGGGAGCCCCATCGCGTGTCGCCTGGCCCCACCGCTTCGTATTTGACTGTGGTGTGGACAGGTTGAGTGTTGGGGTGGGGAATATCGCGAGCACCCTCTAGAGCCGCTTGGATACGATCCAGTTCGGCCGCCGCTTTTTGGTCTTCGGAGGGGGTCACGGTAGCAGGCACGTTCACGGGGTCGGCACCCTTGTGGATGAGTTCTTGCGCTTTTTCAGGAGTCTCCACAACTGAGACCGTTCCCGTCTTTTGGTCGCGAACGGGGTAGACTTTTTTTTCAGCTTTTTGATCTGAAGAAAAGTCCTGGGGTTGATAAAGCGGACCCTTACCTCGGATAAAATCCAGGTACGGGGCGAGATCCGTGACGCCGGTCAAAACAAAGGTGACGGCATAACCGTCTTCCTCGTTATCGGAAAGAGGATGGAAAGAAAACTGGCTCAATTTTTCGGGCATGACCCCTTTACCGCGGACCCCCCACGAGGGCGCGCTAAAGCACTGTGTCAGTTTCATTTTTTACAGCGTAGTCCACCGCGGCGCGAACTTCGCCCACGTCCAGATCGTCCAGATCTCGTTTTGGGGGGAGTCTAAGGGCCCAAACTTTAGGTGAACCCCTCACTCGTAAAGCGCGCGCTAATCCCAGGCCCGCCCTCCATGCGTCCCCGTCCAAGGCGACCACAATGGGGCGCTTCACTTTTGCGAGTCGCGCGATCTGTCCTTTGGCAGGCTTTCCCAAACATCCCGCCGCATGGGGCCAATGTCGGAGCACATCGAGCGGACCTTCGGTAAGAATGAGCGGAAATGAGCGGTCTTCTCTTACAGCCGCGTCGTTGAAGAATACCGATCTTCGATCCATGCCTTTGGCGGTCCAGTAGGGGATCCACGGCTTAGGACGAGTGTCCCGGCCTACCCACCCGATCCAATCCCCCCGCGGGCCCGGAATAGGCATAATGATCCGCCCCTGGTGCTCTCCCATGCGAGCAAAACCTAAACCCGCTTGCTGGGTGACTTCCATGGATACTCTACGGCGTTTGAGAAACTTCCACGCCGGTAAAGTTTCGGGGGTTACAGTGTTCAAGAGGACAAAATCACTGGGGTCTTCCACCTGGACGGAAGTAGCCGACAAAAAGTGATCTTCTTCGGGCTCGTGCCCGTCAAAACGGCCTCGCCAGCCACACCGCCAACATTTCCACCAGCCATTATCCTGGTTGAGCGACACCGACCGGCGTCGATCCGGTGAGCCGTGGCGTTCGGGACATGCGGGACAGATCAGACGCGTGTACCCGGAGGACACCCCCTGGGATTCCCACGCCTCTCGGAGATCAGAGATCCAAGTCATCGTCGTCGAGGAGACTGGCGGGAAGGGGGCCCATACGAGCATGGGCCAAATCGGTAAGCACCGGACCGACCACGGTCCCAACACCGGGACCCCGGTGCTTGGCAACGTGAAAGTACCGTTCCTCGGCGTCCCCGTCTTCGTCCTTCCACATCGTGATGACCGTGTCGGCCGTCCGACCCTTCCACCGAGAGTCCGAGAGATCTCCGGCTCCCGGTGTCCGTTTGTTTTCGAGGTCCTTGATCTGACTCGCGGTCAAAACCCTCACCCGAGCATCCACCGCAATCTGGCGAAGTCCGTTGTAGACGGAGCGGTATCGGTCATAAGTATTGTCACCGGGACCATCCATTTTGTCGGCGTAGTCCACGACCAAGAGATCATACCCCCCCTCAAAGCGGGGATGGTCGGCCAGCACCTGCTCCACCATCGCGTTCAAGTGAGAGCAGTGCGACCCCTGAGGGAGGTATTCCATCGCGATAGCTCCGACCCCGGATTGACCGAGCGTCGTTTTCAGCTTTTGCTGCGCCTCGGGGTCCGACCGGTATACCCGCTCCATGGAAACCCCCGTGATCCACGCGATGCACCGCGCCAGAGTTTCGGTGACACCTTCTTCGGTACTGGCGAAAATAACTCTTTTTCCGAGTAAA